>CAZLMM010000058.1:5000-41038 GCA_964560495.1 uncultured Caldilineaceae bacterium | reverse complement strand
AGACAGGGCAGAGGAAAGCTGGAACAATCCAGGTTGCGCACGTGCATCATCGATCCGTTTCTGAGCCATGATCTGGTACTCGCTCACAAGTTCGACGCCAACAAATTTCCTTGAAAGCTTGCTGGCCACGACTCCTGTCGTGCCAGAACCAGTGAAAGGATCGAAGACGAAGTCTTGTTCACGTGTGGAAGCAAGGATGCACGTTTCGACGAGCTTTTCCGGGTAGACTGCAAAATGGGCATCTCGAAATTTGCTCAATGGAATTTCCCAGACGGTTCTCTTGTTTCTCCCCTTTGGATTGAAGGCTTGATCCCATCGTCCATCGTGTAAGTTGCCATTGCCTGCATTTTTCCCGGATTCGGGTGTCCCACCCACTTTGCCGAAGTGATTCCGCCCACCTCGCATCTTCGATTTTTCGGTAAACGTGACGTGTGGCTCTCTGATGGCATCAGCATCATAATAATAGTTTGGGGTTGCTGCAAACATGAACAAATACTCGTGGTCTGTCGTAGGGCGATCTGTGACAGATGACGGCATTGCATTGGGTTTGTGCCATATGATATCACTCCGCAAGATCCATTTGTCGTCCTGCAATGCCAGTGCTACCCTCCACGGGATACCAAGCAATGACTTGTCACGATAGGTGTCGCCGAGGTTTAGCCACAGCAACCCATCTGGTCTTAGTTTTTGTCTCAGATCCCGGAAAATACACACGAGATTCTCTATGTACTGACTTGGGTCGCTTTCCTGCCCAATTTCTCTTGGATCATGGAAATTGGAGTAATGCCTATGCCCGAAGTAGGGCGGGCTTGTGATGATCGTCTGAAACAGTTGATTGGGAAGTGCGGGAGAGACACTGAGTATGTCGCCGAGAATCACTCTGCCGTCCAGACTATTCGACATCTCCACCCCCAAGAACAGAAGCAACATATCTGTTGAGCTTAATCTGGGCGTCTTCGTCAAATCCGACGAATCGATTCGGGTTCATATTGAAATGAAAGACAAGGTCGATCTGAGCACCGATCGTTTCAAGCTCAATGGCTGACCAATTCTCGGCGATGATGATCGCAATGACGTGAGAATTGGCTGCATCGCGATTGAGATTGCTGATGGCAGTAATGAGGTCTCGTGAGAATAGGTGCGAGTGGCCTCCACCCTCGGTCTCCCTGGTTTTCACCGGAATCAACAACCTAGTTCTCTCATTTCCTACCCCTGGAATCAGATCGACGGAAACATCGACCGTATGATTGCCGATCTTGATTTGTTTATCTGCGATCTCCACCTTCTTATACTGTCCGTAGTTTCCGTGAATTGAATAGTAATACTGAAGCGCCGTAATCAGACTGGCTCGCACATAAGTTTCAACCTGGTGACCACTGATGCTGCGGCGAGATCCTTCCAGCCGATCGAGCACAACTTCTCGCACTGTCTGCCACTCGAAGCTCTTTACGACAGATCTGTACTCGAATATGAGTTCGACCAGGGAATCAATTTCCGCGGCCATCTTGGAGACGTTGTCCGCTTTCTGCATCCGAGAAATCAGCGGAGATAGTCTCTGCTGTGGAGCATCCCGAATCATCCAAGCAAGAAAATAGAAACACGCTTTGGCATGGGGATAGGTACGTCCTATGCCATCGAACAAGAAGGGTTTCTCGTCTGTAGAGTCAAAATAGCATGCATTGATCATCCCCCCAATTTCATCTCTAGAAGAATGAAGAAGAATTTCATCGAGACTCTTGTGGGAGCCACTGATACGCTTCGCGTGTTTTTCAACCCAATCGTAGAATGGTTTGGCTTGATCCACGAGTCTGGAAAGCTCTATCAGACGATAGTGGGCAATGTTGACTTGATGAACAATGAGATCTTTCATTTCTGTCGTCCTTCGATTGTTCTTCCTCACAGTTGATTGTAACGCCGGACACAAGACCCTGCAACAGAACGTTGCGTAGAATTGGTGCAATCGGTGGCGGTGCTACCTCACGCTGACCAGCGCCTCGGCCACCTGGCCGAACGGCTGCCCGTCGACGAACAGTTCGGCGGCGATGGGTTGCAAGTCGCACGCGCCCGCCGGCGTGATGCCCAGCTCGACGCTCGCCTCAGCGCGCGCCGCCGCGGTGAGCGTGGCTGATTCGCCCACCCAGCCCGCCGGCCCCACCAGCCGCACGGTGAGCGCAGCCGGGCGCGGCAGGGGATTGCGCATGGTGACGGTCAGCGCGATTGGCGCTGGCCGCGCCAGCTCGACGCGATAGGGCCAGATCCACCCGCCCCAACTGTCCAGGTTGAAATGCGTCTCGTCGTCGCCCAGGGGCATCACCCGCTCGTGGATTGCGCGATAGTCGTGCGCCCACCGGGCAACCAGCTCGAAGAAACGATCATCGGTGATCATGGGGCGCTGATGGCCGCTGATCACGATGTCAGGACGCCAGGACAGCAGCCAATCGCCGCTCTGGACGTAGCCGTCCAGCAGCGCGCCATTACGATAGACGTGGTTCTGGAAGACCACCTTGTCATCCCAACGTGTGATGTCGTTGTCCGTGTTCGGCGGCCACGAGCCATCTGGGTGCATGAAGAAATACTGGTCGCCGGTGTGGGCAAAACGCTTGCCGTCGGCCTCGAAGCCGATCAGGCTGGCAAAGCGTGTGTGACCGTTCATCGCCCCAAAGTGAAACGCATACTCCTCCCAGCGCACCACCTCGTCGAAGCCAATGGCCCGGTCGACGCGGATGGGCTGCGGCCAATCGCACGGGAAGCAGTGCGCATCTGGCCGGGCGAGCAGAGCGGCGAAGGCAGTGGACGCCCAACACTCTGTGCCATGCAGGCGCTGCAGCAGCGGCACGCCGCACACGTGGTCGTCATGAAAATGGCTGATGAGCGCTACGTCGATGCGCGCAATGCCAAACTGCTGGCGCAGCGCGTCCAGGCTGTGGAGCAGCGCGCGCCGGCGATAGGGCTTGGAATACTGGGCGGAGAGCAGCCCGCGCCCGGCTGCGTAGCCGTAATCGATCACCAACGCCTTGCCCGAATCGCTGATGACAAACCAGTTGATGCTCTCTGTCTGCGTGGTGCGCCAGACATGGTCGGTCACGCGCAGCAGCGCTGGGCCATTCGCTGCGGCGATCTGCCCGGCCTCTTCGGGGCGACCGGCGCAGAGCGCGGTCAGATTCTCTTGCAGCAGCGCCAGCGCAGCGTCGCACCCGGCCAGCATGGGTGTACCCAGACTGGGCAGCAAGGCGTCCGGTTGCAGACGGCGCAGGTCGCCCGCCGAGTAATAGGCGTTGACCGCGCCGCCCAGGTCGTTGTAGTTGTACTGATAGGGCGCCACCCTCGCCACCCGTCCGGGCGAGTGGATCGCCTCGCCGCAGCAGACCACGCGCAGGCTCGTCCCTGGCGCGCTGAAGGCCAACCCACATTGAGTGACCGTGACGCCGGGCAGAGGGATCACCTCCAATTCGACGCCGGCCAGGCTGAGTCGCGCGTAGTCCTCCAGCACGCCGGTCAGCGGCGTCGGCGTGATCGGCGCAAAGAGATCCCAGTAGTTGTCATAGATGATATAGGTATCGCGCTGGCGGAAATGCTGGATCGGGTCAGCGAAGATGGCCGACTCGCCGACCGGCGCATAGACCGCAATTCCAGCCTGCGCCGCGCGCGCTGCGCCGGCCGCGTGGTCACGGAAGAAGTGGGTGCAGGCCAGCGCAACCGGCGGCGCCGGCAGCTCGTCCAGGTGGTCGAGCCACGCACCCGAGCCGGCGTCGATGATCAGCGCGCCCTGCGGCCCGATGACGGCGTAGACGTTGCAACTATCACGAAAGAGATAGACGTTGGGTAGAACTGGTTGCCAGGACATGGTTGGCTCCTACTGGAACACTCAGACCGTCAGCACGATCTTACCGATATTGCGGTTCTGCGCCATGAGCGCGTGGGCTTCGTTGGCCTGTTGGATGGGCAATACGGCGTCGATGACCGGCGCAATGGCGCCGTCTTCGATGGCCGGCCAGAAACGCGCCATGAACTGCTCCTTGATCTCCACCTTCTCGGCCAGGCTGCGGCTGCGCAGCACTGAGCCGATGAGCCGCAGACGCCGCCCCATGAGCTGGCGTAGGTCGATCTCGCCGCGACCGCCGCCCAGGGTCGAGATGAAGACCAGCCGACCCTTCAGTTTGAGCAGGCTCAGGTTCTGGCTGAGGTAGTTGGCGCCCACCATGTCCATGATCACATCGACGCCGGCGTCGCGAGTGAGGCTGCGCACCGCTGCGGGCCAGTCCTCGGTGCGATAATTGATGGCTGCGGCTGCGCCCAGTTCGCGGCACTTCTGGCATTTGTCATCCGCGCCGGCGGTGACGATGATCGGGTTGCCGCTCACCCGGCACAACTGGATGGCCGCTGTGCCCACGCCGCTGGCGCCGCCATGCACCAAAACCGTTTCGCCCGGCTGGAGCGCCGCCTCCATGTAGAGGTTGACAAAGGCAGTGAGAAAGACCTCGGGCAGCGCGGCAGCCTGGATGAAATCCCAGTGCGCGGGAATGGGCATGAGCATCTGCTGGGGAACAGCCGCCAGTTCGGCGTAGCCGCCGCCCGGCAGCAACGCGCAGACGCGATCGCCCACCTGCCAGCCGCTCACCCGGTCGCCCACGCCGCGGATTACGCCGGCCATCTCCAGCCCGAGGATGTCGGATGCGCCGGGCGGCGGCGGATAGTGACCCGCGGCCTGCATGAGATCGGCGCGATTGAGCGCGGTCGCCCGCACCTCCACCAAGACATCCGCCGATCCCCATATGGGATCGACGGTCTCTCGCCACACCAGCGGGCCGTCAGCCTGGCTGGCATCCACTACGATTGCATTCATTGCAGTCTCCATTCAACTTGATATTTCTGCGCAGCTACCCGACGCGCTATTCCGACGGGTGTCTGCGCAACGGCGATCTGTCTCCCACCAACCAGATGTGCCCAAAGGGATCGATGAACCCTCCCTGTCGATGACAACCCCACAGCGTCTGATGATCTTTGAGATCTTCGAGACTTCCCCTTGCGCCTGCTTCAAGCGCACGCGCGATAAACGTATCGGGATCGTCGCAAAACACTTCGACCCTGACCGTTGTGCTGCCCAACTCCGCAGGGCTGTTCCATCCATTCCTTTCCGGCTCGGCAACGAAGAAAGGTGAACCGTTGATTTCCATCCCTGCCACCGAACCTAGACTCCACAGTTCTGTTGCTCCCAGCGCCCGTTGATACCACTCCACTGCCGCAGGCGCGTCAGGGACAGCCAGCATCAGGGATATGATCGGTCGGCGCACGTGATATGCCATAAAATTCTCCTTTCAGTCAGTGGGTTTTGGCAGGCGTTGGCATAGAGTGTGAAGACATTGCATCCGCGCCGAAGCGGTAAGCGCGAGCAAATCGATCACCTGTTGTCTGCTGTAAGCCAGATGCGGAAGCCCAGAGGGGTGATATCAAAGGCCAGGATGCTGGCGCCGATTGCGGAGCTTGCGTCATTGCTCAAGGGATCGACCCAAACGCTCCCAACGGGCGCAAAGCCGTTTACGTCCAATGTTGCCGTCTGTGTGATGGGTCTGAGATTGAAGGCCACGATTCCCATGCCGTCCTCGTACTTGCGCCCAAGAACCACCAACCCGGCGGCGTCCAGCCACAACATCTTCCACGCGCCCGAACGCATGAAGAGGGACGCCGTTGCGCTTTCTGGAGCGCCGATCAAAGCGCCCGACGACGCAGATGACGTTTGCAGTGGAGGCGGGAGCGCCGGCTCGGTGGATTCCTCCATCCCCGTGACAATCTCGGCGGGGTCAACCGGCTCGGTGAATAGCTGCGGCGTGTGGGTCACCACCCAAGCCTCCCTGGCGACAGTCAGATCGAGAGCTATCTCCATGCCTGGGTCTTTCACTTCTCCCTGATGAATGACGAATGTCAAGACGCGTGCGCCAGGCTGAAGAGGAACCTCCCAGTAAACACCGAATTCATCATCTCCCGTGGGAAGCAGGGGTTCCTCCCATCGGGTCTCGCTCACAACATCGCCCTGCACATGGAGTCCCCAACCGTCATATGCGCTATCAGGGCGGTGGTAGTGGATGACCGCGCTGTCTTGGGCGCGAAGGGGGTGTGGGACGTGGCCAAAGGCAATTGCCGCCAACAGGACGGTCGTCTGCACCATACGAAAGAGCCAATGTCGCGTCATGGGAATGCCTCCGAGTCTGTCTGGCCTGCAAGCCGATGCTGTCATCAAGCAAAAAGCTCCCAACCTGACCGGCTGAGAGCTTTGGGGCTGATGATGGGCCGACGCGCCGGCTGGTGCGGAACTCAACGGTTGACGATCACTGTATCGCCCTCGCTTGCCCACTGAAAGAGGGCCTTCGCCTCATCTACACGCAGGTTGACGCAGCCGTGACTCACCGGCGTGCCAAAGTTGTTGTGCCAATATGCGCCGTGGATGGCAAACGCGCCGTCGTAGTACATGGTCCATGGCACGTCGGGCGTGTCGTAGCCAGGCCCTCTCATGCGCGTCTTCTCATATTTGTGTTGAATCTTGAATGTGCCCGGCAGCGTCAGCCAGCCAGATTTGCCAGTGCTGACTGATGTCTCGAAGACCACCTCGTCACCTTGCCACGCGGTCAAGGTCTGATCGGAAAGATCCACGACGATGCGTCGCTCGCCGCGCAAGGGAACATCGTCGCGAAAGACTGCGCCGGTGATCACGGCGGGCTTCTGCTCCGCTGGTTTGGCAGTCTCTGTTGTCTGTGTTGCGGCTGTCTGAGTTGCGGCGGCGCTCGATTCACCAACCGAAACTTCATTGCGTGCACTGGCCGGCAAGGCGCCGGCGTTGCGAATGACAACCGGCGTGAAATACTCATCGTAGTTCAGGTTCGTGTGCACCACCCGCAAACGCAACGTGTGATTCCCATCTGGGTAAAGCGTCGTATCCCAGTTCGCCAACGCGCCCTTCTCTGTCATCGGCCGTTCGCCCAATGCCAAAAACGATGCCTGCGTAGAATCGCTGTTGATTAGCAAGTCGAGCTGCCACTTGCGAAATGCAGGATGTGCGGCGACGCCCTGCACGACAACTACGCCAGAAACAGCCGCTCCGTCCACGGGTGCAGCGATGCCATTCTGGTGATCCGCTGCATGGACGGGGAGCGTAATCGCCACGCCAAACAGTGCGATGAACAGGATGAAGATGAGTCTTCGCAAGAACTGAGCTGACCGGAGGTTGCTAATGGAAATAGAATCCCTGGGCATGAGTGTGTTCTTTCGTTTGATGATCCTCGTGGGCGATGAATCAAAGGATTGCACTGTTGCAGTCGCCATTGTACAATTATGAAAACGTTTCGCAAAACTTTAAGTTCGCATGTTCGAGAGCCATGAGCAAAACAGCGCGCACCCACCTGATCATCCTCGGCGTCATTGCCCTCCTCTCCATTCTCTTTCTCGTCTTCTATCCCGAACGCTCCGCCATCTTTTGGTGGTGGCTCATCTGGGGCGTCGTGACCTTTCTCTATTACGGATACGATAAGCGCCAGGCTCAAAGCGGGGGCTGGCGTGTGCCCGAGAGCATCCTGTTGCTTCTGCCTGTCATTGGCGGCTTCATTGGCGGATGGGCAGGCATGTATGGCTTGCGCCACAAGACGCGACACACGCGTTTTCTGGTCGTGATGATTGGCGCAACTGCGCTCAACCTGCTCGTCTTCTTTTGGCTGCAAGGAGGAATGGCATGAACCTGTTCGAGCAGATTGAGGAACTCGATTTCCCGGCGCCGTTGCCCACAACGCTGCTCGAAGTGGAGCAGCGGTTCGACGCGCTCCGGGTCGATGACATCGCCGCCGCCACTGCGCAGGCGCTGGCGAAGAGCGGCCTGTTGATACGCATTCAGCCCGGCGCCAGCGTGGCCATCGGCGTGGGCAGTCGCGGCATCGCCAACCTGCCCGCGGTCGTGGCCGAGACCGTTCGCGTCTTGCGTGACCACGGCTGCCGTCCCTTCATCGTGCCAGCCATGGGCAGCCACGGCCACGCCACAGCCGAAGGTCAGACCGCAGCCCTGGCGGCGCTCGGCGTCACCGCCGAAAGCGTAGGCGCAGAAGTGCGGGCGACGATGGAGGTTGCCGAGATTGGCCAGCTTCCTAACGGCCCGCAGCTCTACCAGGGTCTCGATTCGCGCGCCGCCGACCATACCCTGCTCATCAGCCGGGTCAAGCCGCACACCGATTTTCGTTCGCATCTGGAGAGCGGTCCGTCCAAGATGGCGGTCATTGGCCTGGGCAAACAGGCAGGCGCGGCGGCCATGCATGTGGGTGGAGGCGACAACTTCCGTCGCTTCTTGGGTCCGGCGGCGACCATCTACGCCCGGAACACGAACCTGGCTGGCGCGCTCTGTCTTGTGGAAAACGCCTATGACCAGACCGCCAGGATCGTGGGATTGACAGCAGAGGAGATCGGCGGAACCAAAGAGAGCGAGCTGTTGGAGCTGGCGAAGTCGCTCATGGCGAGCCTGCCCTTCCCGCAAATCGATGTGCTGGTGGTGCGGGAGATCGGCAAGAATATCAGCGGCACTGGCTTCGACACCAACATCATCGGGCGTTTGATGATACCGCGCGAGCCAGAGAATTTTGGCGACGTAGACATCGCGGTCATCGCGCTGCTTGACCTGACGCCGGAGACCCACGGTCATGCCACGGGCATGGGGCTGGCGAATATCACGACCGCACGGCTGGCGCGCAAGATCGATTGGATCTCCACCTACACCAACGCGCTCACGGCCGGCATCTTCAGCATGTGGCGACACAGCCTGCCCATCACCCTGGCCGACGACCGTCGCGCGCTGCAAGCAGCCGTGCGCTGCTGCGGGCGGGCGCCGGAGGCGGCGCGCCTGGTCATGATCCCCAACACACTGCACCTGGATCGCCTGTGGATCAGCCCCAATCTTGCTGAGCAGGCGCAGGCTCATCCTCGTCTGCGCATCCTGAGCGAGACCGCGCTGGCATTCGATGCGCGCGGCGCAATGACCCAGCCGTGGAAGTTGGACTAATTCTTCGAAGACCCCAGCAACTCCATCAATGTCCGTTCCTCCCCGTGATTGCCCGCTTTCAGGATGATTTGCCATGATCGGCCGACGCTATCGACGCCAGCCGTCAGGGGCATTCCAGGCTGAAGTTCGGCCAGAACATCCAGCCGTTCCATCCCAAGTCGCGTCAACACGCACAGGGCGGTGTCGCCGCCAGAGAGAATCAACCGACCGGGCCGGACGCGCTGAATGACCGCCAACGCCGCGTCAGCCAGGTGTTCGGCCAGACTGCGGGCGTCTGCGTTGTCCAGCCCGGCCAAAGCGGCCGGCGCTGGCAGGTGGAGTAGCCATGTCCCGGCGGCCGAATCTGCGGCATCGGCGAAACGCTGCGGGTTCGTTGTCGGCTCCACGAGAAGCGTTTGGGTTGCGGCAGCCTTGCTCACTGCGGCGACTTGACGTTGGGACATGGGGCTGCCGCTGCCAATGACCGCCAACGTAGCGCTGGTCAGCAGTGGAAGGGACGCTGGCGGCGCAACCCAGTCACGGTGCAGCATGACGAGCCGCCGCGCCCATGCGCCCATCAGCCCGGCGCTGCCGCATAGCAGCGCGTCTGGCGCAGCTTCTTCCACCGCCAGGATGATTCCCTCAAGGTCGCTCTCGTCCATGGCATCGACGATGACGACATCCCTGAGCGGCCGGGCGACGCGCAGCGCGTTGACCAGATCGGTTCGAGACAAACGCACAACGGGCAGGCTGATGAGGCCCAGGCGCAGCGATCCCGTCTGTTGCATAATGCGGTCGTAAAGAGTAGGCTGGGCGGCGTTACCTTCCATTGCCAACCGACCGTTGCGCAGACCGCGGCGTTGAGCGGGAAACGCAGGGGAGACCACCGCGAAAGGGTGGCGCGTTTGTTGTCCAATGACGGTCAACATGGCTTCCACTTCGGCGCCGATGTTACCCCGCAGCGTCGAGTCGATCTTTTTGTACCAGCGCACATCAGGCAGGCCGACGAAGGCCACAACTGCATCGCGCACGCGTTGGGCTGCTGCGCCCGGCGGCAGATGACGCGAATCAGTGGTGAAGGCGACCACGCCATCGGGCAGAGGCGGCGCCGGCTGGTTGACGAAGATCGTTGCCGGCAGGCCCGCCTTGCGACCGCGCGCCGCGCAATCCGCTGCGCCGGTGAGGTCATCGGCAAGAATCAGCAGCTGGAGCATCGCCTCACCCGTCAATCTCCACTTCGGCCTCGATCTCGACAGGGATGTCGAGGGGCAATCCGGCCATACCCACAGCGGAACGGGCATGTTGGCCCCGCTCCGGGCCAAAGAGTTCGAGGATCAAGTCAGAGAAGCCGTTGATGACCAAGGGCTGCTGATTGAAGCCCGGCGCGCTGTTGACCATGCCAAAGACGCGCAGCCAGGCGGTGATGCGGTCCAGGTCGCCCAGTTCCCGCTTCAGGCTGGCCAGGATGGCGAGAGCAGTCAGGCGCGCTGAATACTGCGCCTGTTCCAACGTTACGTCGGCGCCCACCTTGCCAAAGGGACCGGTCAGCACCCCGTCGGCGTTGATGAGGCCGTGGCCGGAGACGAAGGCTCGCCTGCCTCGCGCCCGCACCCAGGCGAAGGGGAGCCGCATCCCAGGCGGCGTCTTCATGGGCGCAGGGAGGGCAAGCCCCAATGCGTGAAGGCGAGTTTCGATGTCGTCGCTCATGGTTGATTGCTCACTTTCGGTGATGCACTATCGGGTGTCATTGTGTGTATGAGCAAGTATGCCACAGATGGCGATAGACGGCGACGTCGGTTGGCGACGGCATCGGCGGGGTGGCATCGGTTGGAAACCGACGCCTGGGGGTGACAAAACCCGCTGAAGCGGGTTGGGGAATGGCGGCGGTTGGAAACCGCCCCGTCCATTCCGTCCATTGGCAGTGGCGAAACCTGCTGTAGGGGTTGTCACGGCACGTTCATGCTACAGCTGATGAGCGCCAGGGCAAACGCCAGACAGGCGAGAAATTGGACGAAGCGGTCTGCCAAAGCCGATTGGTCATTCTGGGATTCGTTCATCATCGATCTCCTGTTGGTTCTGCTTGTCTCAATGTTGAGGGTCTCTTTCCGTTGGGAAAGGCATCGGAGAAGCCTTCTCCAGGATCGCTGCCGAGCACCTGCTCCAACAGCGGAAGCGCATTGCCGACGCGGCGCAGGCGAATCAGCCAATCCCACAGCGGCTCGAATTTCTTCCAACCGGCGGCATAGGCCATGTGGCGCGCCCGGCCGACCCAGCTCTCTTTGCTCCACGCGCCGCGGGCGATGGCGCCCCAGCGATAGAACTCCTGATACGCGCGCCAGTAACCTTGTTCGAGCGCGGCCGGCGTCATGCGCTGGGGCTGGAAAACCGTGTGGCGCGTATCATAGAGCGACCAGTCGCTGTGGAGCAGGCGTTTGAGCGCCTTCATGCGGGCGTAGAGCGCCGTGCCCGGATAGGGCGTGAGGATGTGAAAAGTGGCTGTCTCGATGCCCTGGTCGATGGCCCACGCGACGGTGCGGTCAAAGACCTTTTCGTCGTCGTCATCCATGCCAAAGACGAAGCTGCCGTTGACCATGACACCCAGGTCGTGGAGACGACGAATGGCCGCGGAGTAGCTGCGATTCAGGTTTTGCGTCTTGCCCTGGGCCGTCAGGTTCGTCGGATTGAGCGTCTCGAAGCCTACGAAGAGGCTGCGCAGACCGGAGGCTACAGCCTTCTCCATCAGCCCAGGGCGCAACACAGACTGCACTGTGCCGGCGGCCTGCCACACCCGTCCCATGCCAGCCATGCCGGCAAAGAGGGCGGCGGCAAAACGTTCGTTGCCAAAGAGATGGTCATCCAGAAAGTAGAGATGACGACCGGGCAGGCGCTCGATCTCGGCCAGCGCGGCGTCCACAGTTTGGGTATAATAGGAGCGCCCGCCCTGGAAAAAGGCGTCCTTGTAGCAGAAATCGCAGTGATGGGGACAGCCGCGTGAGATGACGATGGAATTGGGTACGAGATAGAGATGGCGCTTGATCAGGTCGCGACGCACAGGCGGCAGCCCGTCCAGCGTACGCGACTCCGAACGATAGCGACGTCGGGGCTGGCCGGCGCGGAAATCGGCCAAAAAGGCGGGCCAGGTGTCCTCGCCCGGGCCAATGAAGATCGTGTCTGCGTGCTCCTGGGCCTCGTCGGGCAGGGAAGTGACGTGCAACCCACCCAGGCAAACGTGCGCACCCCGCCGCCGATAATGGTCGGCCAGCGCGTAGGCGCGCTGAGCAGAGGTGATGTAGACCTGGATCACTACCAGATCGGGCGCGTCGTCCAGGGTCAGGCGCTCCACATGCTCATCCTGGAGATCGATCTCATCATCGTCATCCAGATAAGCGGCCAGTGTCGCCAGCCCCAGCGGCGGGAAAAGCGAATACTTGATGGGCCGCCAAAAGGGACTAAGCGCCTCAGTCAGCGCAGGAAGTATCATCTTGACGCGCATACACCTCTCCTTTCAATCTCGTACTCGTGCTCGCCGTCAACAGGCCCTATGATAGCTCGAAATCTGCGCAAGGATCACGCCCCTACGTGGTCATCTTCACGCACTCAAGTGCTTGACAACCCGCAACAGAACAGGCAAAGTCGGTGATGTCATGAACAGGTTGCTGCAACTTTTCATTGCCGAGGATAACCAGCGCTTGCGTCTGGCCCTGCGTCGTGGGCTGGAAGCCACAGGCAAGGTGGAGACGCTCCACGACTGCGCCAGCGGCGAGGAGGCGCTGCATTGGTGTCGCAGCCAACGCCCCGACGCCCTGCTGCTGGATGTGCAGTTAGCCGGCGAACTGAATGGCATCCAGACTGCGGCTGCAATTCGCCGCGAGCATCCACGCCTGCCAGTGGTTTTCTATTCGATTCAGGATGACGACGCCTACTATCGCGACTTTCGCAAATCAGGCATCCTCAGCCACTACGCCTATGTGCGCAAGTCGAATTACCTGCTGCCGGAGATGATCGTTCCTTTGCTGCTCGACGCAATCGCAGGGCGCAACTTCATCGACCCGGAGATCGAGACGCGCGTTCACGAGGTGCGCGCCCGCGATGACCACGACCCCATGACGCTGTTGGAACCCCACGAACAGACGGCGGCGCGTTTGCTTGCTCAAGGACTCACCAATGAACAGATCGCCGCGCGTCTGGGCTATGGCGACAAACGCGCTGTCAGCCGCACCAACGGGCAGGTCTATGCAGCCTGGGGATTGGACGCCACCAGCGTCGACGAAAAAGTGGCCCGCACCCGCGCCGCGATCATTGTGCGAGCAGGCAGACTGATTTCGTGGAACGAAGAGGGCGCTGCCTTCGTGCGCAACTCAGAGGGAGAGTGGACGCCCTGGGAGGGTGAGCGATGAGCGGCTCCCTCCACCTGGATTGGGCGATCCTGGTCAGCTCATTCGTCAATCTCATCCTGTTGCTTTGGTTGGGACTGATCGTCTTCTTCAGCGCAGAGGAACGCACATTGGGCGTCTGGCTGGTGGGTGGAGCCGCGCTGCTGGGCGCCGGCTTTTTTGTCGCTCACACCACCATCCTGGCTATCGGCGCCAGCGTATTGGCGCGCAGCCTGGAGTTCTGGTGGCGTCTGGGCTGGTGGCCGCTCATCATCATTCCGCCCGGCTGGTATTTTATGACGCTCTGGTACGCCGGCTTTTGGGACAAAAGGGGAGCGCAGGTGCGCCAGCGGCATCGCTGGCTCGTCTGGCTGGCGGCTGGGCTGGTGATCGCCTTGATCACCCTTTTTCTGTTGCGCTCGCCCCTCCCCAGCTTCGAGCAAGTGGTGGCGCTGCAATTCGAGGACGCGCCCTCACTCTTTGGCGTTCCGCTCTTGCTGCTGGCCTACCCCCTCGCCACTATCCTGTGCATCGGCCTGGCCCTGGACGCGCTGTTGCACCCGGCGCCCTCCACTCACGCGCTGGGCAAGCTGGCTCACGCCCGCGCCCAGCCCTGGCTCATCGCCACTTCCGCGACGCTGCTCATCGTCAGCCTGCTGGTTGCCCTGCTCATCGGTGTGATCGTGATGGGCAACCAACCGCTCCACGCGATCGTACATCTGCTCAGTTGGGCGGATCTGCTCATCGCCTGGCTCATCACATTGGCGACGGTGCTGGTGGGGCAAGCGGTCGTCTCCTATGAAATTTTCACGGGGCGCACACTGCCCCGGGGCGACCTGCACCGTCATTGGCGCTATGCCTTGCTCCTGGCTCTGGGCTATGGCCTGGTGGTGGGCGGGAGCATCGCCTGGAATCTACGCCCCATCTATAGTGTGCTGCTCTCCACCCTGCTCATGACAGGCTTTCTCGCGTTGTCCAGTTGGCGCGCCATCGCCCGCCACGAAGACTTTGTGCGGCGACTGCGGCCATTCGTCGCTGCACGCCAGCCGGAGCGCCAGCTCTCTGGCCCGGAAATCGACGTGAACGATTCCTTTCTTGCCCTGTGCAGCGAAGTATTGCGCAGCGACCGGGCAGTTCTGGCCGCTGGCCCGCCGTTGTCGTCTCTCCTGCCGCCCCTGTATCATCCGCCAGCAACCCTGCTCGATCCCCAGGCAATTGCGCGTGTGGTCGAGCGTGTGACTGCGTCCGATAGCCCCCTGGTGCATGTCGAAGACCCGGCGCTGCCGCTTCTGCGTTGGGCAATTCCCCTGCACGACAGCCGCGGCCAGGCCGGCGCGCTGTTGGTGGGTAAGCGCTTTGGCGATGCGCTCTTCACCCAAGAAGAGGTCGAGACCGCGCGGGCAGTGGCCGAGCGGTTGCTGGATGGCCGCGCCAGCCATGAGCTGATGCAGCGTTTGCTCACAGTGCAGCGCCAGCGCCTGGCGGAAATTCGTGTGCTGGACCAACAGGCGCGGCGCATTCTCCACGACGAGGCGCTGCCCAATGTTCACACTGCACTGCTGCTCCTCGCCGCCAGCAACGACCCGGCGGCGCAAGAGGCGAGCCCCTTGCTCGAGGATGTCCATCACCGCCTGGCGAACCTGCTGCGCAATGCGCCCCGGACCGCAGCCACGGAGCTTTCCGCCGGGTTGCTGGCCGGTGTGCGGCAGGTGCTCGATGGGGAATTGGCCGGCCAATTTGACCGCATCAGTTGGATGTGCGACGCATCCGCCGAAGACGCCGGCAAAGAACTGCCGTCGCTGACGGTGGAAGTGGCCTTCTATGCCGTGCGCGAACTTCTGCGCAACGCTGCACGCCATGCCCGCGGCGATGACCCACGGCGACGTATCCATCTCGCAGTGGAATTTCGACGTGCGGGCAACGAATTTCGGATCGAAGTGGCCGACGATGGGGTGGGAATGGGTGAGGCGCGAGCAAGTGAGGGCAGCCCCACCGATCGCGGCCTGGCGCTCCACGGCGCGCTGCTCTCCATGGTGCAGGGACGGCTCGAACTGCATTCCAACCACCCCCAGGGGACGCGGGCTGTCGTGCTGCTGGCCTGACCAGGAAAGAACGTTCGATCAGGCATGCCAGGTGGCGACCAGGTTGCGCTGCTCCTACTTTGCTGGCTGGATGCAGCCTGTTCACCCGACATGGTTTGCGCTGATTTCAAACGCCAACCTGATCAAGCGCCCCATTCTGGAAGAGTGAGAAAACTCAGCAGCGCCTGCGTCACCACATCAGGCGCTTCCATGTTGGCCATATGCCCAACGTCGGGCAAATCGTCTACTGGCCTAAACCCACAGGCGTCATGTCGCTGGGCGTCGCCAAGTCATCATCGCTGAACATGGCGATCTGCTCATCGACGCTGACATAGGCTGCCTGGGCATACTGGCGCAAGACGTCCAAATCAATCTGTACTGTACGCTCCCAGTCAATCCATCCCCTGCCATTGGATAGGGTGTGTCGAAACCAGTTTTGCCGGCAAAGGAAGGAAGGGCCAACGGGGTCTGTTGGCGCACAAAACCGAGAAACAAGAAGTCGGGCGCGATGATATGATGAGCGTACTGTGCGCCGATGGGCGCGACGCGGCCGCCTGGGGGCAGCCAATGAGCCTGCTCCGACGTACCCCCTGCACTGACCATTTCATGGTCACTTTGCGCTCATATACTTTGCTCTGTTACCATAGGTTGATGCGATGGGGGATCAAGCATTCGCGATCAAACCCCTGCGCAGTGGTTTGTAGATGGTGATTCGCAAATGACAGACGCCAAACCCACCTTTGGCCGTTGGTTGCGCCGTCTGCGCGCCCAATACGATTTGACCCAAGAGGCCCTGGCCGAACTGGTTCCCTGTTCTACACAGACTGTTCGTTCACTGGAGAGCGGCGCTCGCCGTCCCTCGCGCGATCTGGCCGAACGGCTGGCGGATGTGTTACGCGTGTCTGCCCCTCAACGCACAGAATTCTTGCGATTGGCGCGCGCTGCGGTCAGCGTGGACGAGCAGCAACACGAGGAGACGCCGCCTGCCGCGCCAGAAGCAGCGTCTCAAACCGTCAACCGCTATACGCCCCCGACCCCAACCTCCCCCCTCGTCGGTCGCGAGGCGGAACGCCAGCAGTTGGCCGCGCTCATCCTGGGCGAACGCGCGCGCATGGTGACGCTTTTGGGGTCGGGCGGCATAGGCAAGTCTCATCTGGCGCTCCAGGCAGCCGCCGATCTTGCGTCGCACTTCGCCAACGGCGCCGTCTTTGCCTCGCTGGTGGGCGCCAACACAACGGCCGCGGCGGCCCACACGATGGCGGAGGCGCTCGGCCTGCCCCTGCGCGAGAGAGGCGACCCGGTGCAACAGTTGGTTGAGCAGATGGCCGGGCTGGATCTGCTCCTGGTGTTGGACAATATCGAGCACCTGCTAGGCGACCAGGAGGACGGCGCGCTCCCCCTACTTACGAGCCTGTTGCAAAGTGCGCCCCAGGTGCGCCTGCTGACGACCTCGCGCGAACGCGTGCGCATCGCAGATGAGGTGACGTTTGAGCTTGGCGGTCTGCCGGTTCCCAGCGGAAACGCCCCGGGCGTCGTGGAACGGTCGTCGGCGGCCCAGCTTTTCATCAGGCGCGCTCGACGGGTGGATGCCACCTTCACCGTCACGCCAGCCAATGCGCCTGCAATCCTGCGCATCTGCCGCCTGGTGACAGGAATGCCCCTGGCTATCGAGCTGGCCGCCGGTTGGGTGGGCGCGCTCGACTGCGACGAAATCGCCGAAGAGATCGCCCGCAGTATGGATTTCCTGGCGCAAAGCACGCGCGATGCTCCTGTGCGCCACCGCAGCCTGCGCGCCGTCTGTGAATCTTCCTGGCTGCTCCTGGCGCCCAACGAACAAGGAGTCCTGGCGCGATTGGCCGTCTTTCGCGGCGGCTTTACGCGCGACGCAGCCGCGCAAGTGGCGAACGCCGGGCTGCCGCTCCTGGCCGCGCTGATCGACAAATCCTTGGTGCAGCGCACGCGCAGCGAATCCAGCGCGCTCCTGATCGATCCCCCGGCCTACGAGTTGCACGAAATGTTGCGCCAGTTTTTGGTGGACAAGTTGACCGAAGCAGGAGAGCTAGAGGAGGTCAGGCGGCGGCACGCAGACTACTTCATGATGCGGATCGCCGCCATCGAACCGCGCCTCTATAGCGATGAATCAGTCGCCTGGCGACAGCAGGTGAGCGCCGAAGAAGCCAATGTTCGCGCCGCGCTGGAATGGTGCATGAGTGCAGCGGGCGATGCACGCTGGGCGTTGCGCATTGCCAGCCGCATGGGACGCTTCTGGTATCTCTCTGACCAGTGGCGCGATGGCCTGGATCTCCTCCAGCGCACGCTGGCGTTCAGCGCAGGCGTCGCCTGTGATGAACCAGAGGCCCACGCACTGGCGCACACCCAACTGGGCGAGATTTTGTTGGCCTTGGGCGATGTCAGCCAGGCGCGCGACCACTTTCTGATCGGGCTGGCCGGGTGGCGGTCGCTGAATAACCAGACCATGTTGGCCTGGACGCTCTATCACATGGGGCAGATGTATATGGCGTTGGGCGATCATGCTGCCAGTCAGGCCCACATGGAGGAGAGCCTCGGCCTGTTCGAGCTGCTGGGCGACCGTCGCCATGTGGCCCATGCGCTCTATGTGTTGGGCGGCGGCGCGGTCGCGCAGGGCGATTTTGCCACAGCCAGGACCAGGTTGGAAGCCGCGCTCAGCTACTACCGGGGCACGCGCTTTCGCGGAAGCCTGGCTGCAACCCTCAATGAACTGGCGCGCACTCTGCTCGGGTTGGGTAAAGTAGACGAGGCGCGTCCCTTGTTGCACGAGTCGCTGGAGATCTGCCGCTCCGTCGGTCAAAAAGCCGGGATGGCCTGGGCATGGCACAGCCTGAGCCTGGTGGAATGGCGGGCGGGAAACATCGAGGAAGCGCAGCGCTGCGTGTACGAGGCGCTGCGCCTTTATGTGCAGCTCAACGGCAAAGGGGGTTGTATGGCCTGTCTGGAGATGCTGGCCGCCATCGCCGCCGCCCGAGGGCAGAGCGTGTTGGCGGTGCAGCGCCTGGCCGTGGCCGAGACGCAGCGCCTCGCTTCGGGACAGACGCTCACGTTCACCGAAGAGGCTATCCACGACGAGACTGTGATTCTCACCCGCAGCCAGTTGAGCGAGAATCGTTGGTCTGCTGCATGGCTGAGCGGTCAGGCTCAGTCGCTGGATGAGGCAGTGCAGCAGGCGCTTTCTTCATCGGAACTTCTGGACAGTGACACTTTTGGCAACGCTATGGGATAAACAAGAGATCTGTGTATCCGCCGCCCTGTTCACCACAGAAATAGCTCTTTGAACCTTTTTCAAACCCAAACCGGAGAACACCCATGACCCACCGCAAACGTTACGCCATTGTCGGAACCGGTGGCCGCGCCGGCATGTATGTGCAGGCCCTGTCCACCACCTATCGCGATGTCGCCGAGCTGGTCGCCCTGTGCGACCTGAGCCAGACGCGCATGGATTGGTACAATCGCAAGCTGGCGGAAACCCTGGATGCGATGCCCATCCCCACCTATCGCGCCGATCAGTTCGCCCAAATGATCGCCGAGACCCAGCCAGAGACGGTCATTGTCGTCACTATCGACGCCACACATCACCGCTACATCACAACCGCCATGGACTTGGGCTGCGATGTGATCACCGAGAAGCCCATGACCACCGACCTGCCCAAGTTGCAGGCCATCTTCGAGGCCATTCAGCGCACCGGGCGTTCGCTGCGCGTCACCTTCAACTATCGCTATGCGCCGGCCTACACCCGCTTCCGCGAGTTGGTGATGGAAGGCGCGGTGGGCCGCCCGCTCCTGGTCGATTTCTCGTGGCTGCTGGACACCAGCCACGGCGCCGACTATTTTCGGCGCTGGCATCGGGAAAAGCAGAACAGCGGCGGGTTGCTGGTGCACAAGGCCACCCACCATTTCGACCTGGTGAACTGGTGGATCGACGCCTATCCTCAGGCGGTCTTTTCTCTTGGCTCCCTGAGCTTTTACGGCCGCGCCAACGCCGCGGCCCGCGGCGAAAGCTATGACTACATTCGCTACACGGGCGTGGAAGCGGCCAGAAACGATCCCTTTGCCCTCTCCCTCACCTCGCAAGAGGCGCTCAAGGGACTGTATCTGGATGCAGAGGCCGAAACTGGATACCTCCGCGACCGCAACGTTTTTGGTGAACCCATCACCATCGAAGACACCATGACCGTCACTGCTCGCTATGACAACGGCGCGTTGCTCTCCTACTGCCTGGTAGCCTATTCGCCGTGGGAGGGGTTGCGCGTGGCGATCACGGGCGACAAAGGACGCATCGAGATGGACATCGAGGAGAGCATCACGCACCTCTTGGGCGACGGCGAGCGCAAGGACGTACAGGCCAGCAAGGGGCCGTTCAAACAGGCGCGGCTGCGGGTCTTTCCCATGTTCGGTCGCCCCTACGAAGTGGAGCCGCCTTCGGGTGAGGGCGGGCACGGCGGCGCAGACCCGGTCATGCTAGAGCAAATTTTCTCGCCCACGCCTCCGCCAGATCCTTTCCGCCGGACGGCGTCGCACTTGGATGGCGCGGCGTCGGTGCTGGTGGGCATCGCCGCCAACCAATCCATGAACAGCGGCCAGCTTGTGCGCATCGACGATCTCTTCCCCCTACCCAGAAAGTCAGGCTGAGAAGATTGTAAGGAGCAGTGATGAAACTCTTTGAATTGGCCTTCTTTAGCGAAAACGTGGCAGAGATGACGACCTTCTATCGTCAACTGTCGGAGATGGAACCGACCGTCGCTACAGAAGACATGGCGATCTTCATGGTGGACGGCGTCAAGGTCTTCATCCATCGCCTCTATTCGCCATCTGCGGGTGAGTTGCCGCCGCGCGACCATATCGCCTTCCAGGTGGATGACGTCGACGCCGCATGTAAACAGATGGTGGGGCAGGGCGCCATTCTGGATGCGGCGCCCCAAGAGTATTACTGGGGACGCTCGGCCTATCTGCGCGACCCGGACGGGCGCCAGGTAGAGCTGACTCAAGCAGCGCCAACCCACGAGACGGAACGCGAGTGAAGCAGAGTGGGCTGGTCTGACTAGAGCGCCGCCGCTCGATGTTGCCCAGTTCCCCATTCCCATTTGTACACAGGAAGGTATTCACACATGTCAAACTCCACCGCTGTGACCCGGCTGCGCTTTGGCGAGTTCGTGGCGCTTATGGCGTTGATGATGTCCCTCGTCGCCATGTCCATCGATGTTATGCTGCCGGCGCTCACCAACATCGGCAACGATCTGGGCGTTCAGCGTGACAACGCCAACCAATTGGTTGTGACCCTGATCTTTTTGGGGCTGGCTGTGGGTCAGCTCATCTACGGTCCTCTCTCTGACAGCATCGGTCGCAAACCGGCCATCTATATTGGCTACGCCGTCTTCATTGTTGGCTCACTGCTGGCCATCTTTGCCGTCACATTCCCTATGATGCTGGTTGGGCGGCTGTTGCAGGGTATGGGCGTGGCGGCGCCGCGCAGCGTCTCCATGGCCCTGATCCGTGATGAGTATGAGGGGCGCGCCATGGCGCGCGTCATGTCCTTTATCATGATGGTCTTCATCCTTGTGCCCATCATTGCACCCAGCTTTGGCCAGGCCATTTTGTTGGTTGCAGACTGGCGCGCCATCTTTGTTGTGCTCCTCATCCTGGGCGTCATCTCGCTGGTGTGGTTTGCGGTGCGCCAGCCCGAAACGCTGCCCGGCCCTCGCCGCGCGCCCCTGTCGGCGTCGCGCCTTATGCGGGTTCTGCGCGAAGTGTTGACCAATCCCATTGCGTTGGGCTACACGCTCATGGCCGGGTTGATCCAGGGCGCCTTTCAGGGTTATCTCAGCTCATCGCAACAGATTTTCCAGGTTCAATATGGGTTGGGGGCTCTCTTCCCATTGATCTTCGCCGCCAACGCCGTGGCCATCGGTCTGGCGTCGTTTACCAACGGACGGCTGGTCATGCGCTATGGCATGCGCGCCCTGTCGCAGGTCGGGATTTTGGCGCTCTGCGGACTGTCGGTCGCCTTTTTGGGCGTTGCTCTGTTCACAGGAGGGCAGCCGCCCTTGTGGCTACTCATGCTCTATCTTACACCTACCTTTTTCTGTGTGGGCATTCTTTTTGGCAACATGAATGCCATCGCCATGCAACCCCTGGGTCACGTGGCGGGCATCGGCGCAGCGATGGTCGGCGCCGTCGCCACACTCCTGGCCACACCCCTGGGCATGGTCATCGGCCAAAGCTACAACGGCACGGTGACGCCGCTGGTGGTGGGCTTTGCTGTGTTGGGGCTGAGCGCGCTGGCGATCATGCGCTGGGCGGAGGCGAGCCGCACAACTGCGCCCGAAGGCTCACAGCCTGCCTCATGATGGGGAAAAGGAGATCTCTCCTGAACCGGCTGGGACAATGCCTCATGACAAAGGGGCGATAGTCTTCGTATACTTGTACTCCTCCCTGGAAGGAAGTTCGGAATTTCCTGGGTGGTCGAGCTCACGATTGCCTGAGGCAACCATGTCCTGACGCCAAATAAGGAGACGAACCATGAATAGCCGCTTGCTAATAGACGCGACAAATAAAGATCGTACAACCGTAGTACAACCGTAGGCGCGGTTCGTAACCGCACAATCGTGGTTGACCAGAGACTTGCGCCGGTCGCCGTCCAGCAGGCGCACGTCCCGGTGGCCGTAGACCTTGAGCAGCCAGAACGCGAAGGTCGCCAGCAGGTTGCTCAACCCGCTATAGACCACGACCGGCTGGTCGGCGTGATGCCGGAGCGGCCGAGCAAAACCTCCATGCCTGCCTGATCGGCGATGTCGCTGCGACCCGGATCTTGCAGCTCGGCCGCGAAGTCCCAGGCTTCCGCGCCGGGGATGTGGCCGCTGCGGTACGCGGCCGCGCCCCATTCGTCGGAATCGCCCCAGACGACCTCGACGAAACGCACAGCCGGATCGTTTAGGTGGTCGGCGACCCACTGCGTGCTGACCAGGCTTTCGGGATGAGCGTAGTCGAACATGTCAACCTCCGGTAGGCGGTGATTTAGCAAATTGCCCCGCTGCCTTCGTTTTGACAAGGGGGTGAGTCCTGTCACCGGGCGACGTGCTCTCCAGCGCCTGTCTAGCCCGCGGCCATCAATGCACGGGCCTCGTCGGCTCGCTCCAGGGAAAACCGACACAGCATCGCCCAACCGGCCGCCAGTTCATCCAACGGCCGGCCGAACTGCTGCCGGGCATGAGGCGCCATGGCATCTGTGCACCAGAAGGCCGTCGCGGCTGGCAGCGCCGCTCCCCAGTGCAACCCAAGCCAGGCGGTGTAGCTCAGCCGCACCCAGTCGACGTCGCCCTGCCAGCCACCCGCCCGCAGACCGGCCAGGTAGGCGTCGAAAACGACCAGGGCCTCGTCCCCGCGCTGTCGCGCCCCTGGCCGGAAAGACGAAACAACCCATCCGGGTTGATGATGCCCTTGTTGCTCAATCGCGCCACGGACCAGTCAAGCAACGCAAACGTCGGGCTGCGTTGATCCTGGCGCACGACATCAGTGAGCAGGGCGGAGTCGAGGTTGTGTAATTGTGCTAGGGTGTCCTGGGACATACGGATTCTCCGGTCAAAACATCTGTTACGTTGAAATGACAAATCGTGTAAAATCGGGATCAAGATGTCAGTTTTTTTACAAAATTTAGACAATAGATAGCCATTTTCTTGAGGCTTCTGATGATTGCACGTTTGCTCGAAGCGCAGATCGAAAAGGTGCTCTTTCATGGGCGCACTGTCGTTCTCTACGGTGCGCGGCGTGTGGGTAAAACCACACTTGTCAAGCACATACTGGAAAAACACGCCGACAAGCGCGCCCGCTATCTCAACTGTGACCTGCTTTCCGTGCGCCACGGGCTGCAAGTCGAGGAGACGACGGCGCTCAAGGCCTTTTTAGGCGAGCAGGATTTGGTCGTGCTCGATGAGGCGCAGCAGATCCAAAACATTGGACGCATCCTCAAGATTCTGGTCGATGAGGTTCCGGCGATGCAGGTGATTGCCACTGGCTCCTCCTCGTTTGGTCTGGGCAATCAGACGGCTGAACCCCTGACCGGACGCATGCACCGCTTTGTGCTCTATCCGCTAACCTTGGCGGAACTGGCCGGCGACCAGGGCTACAGCGCAGTCGAGCCGCAACTCGATCTGCTATTGCGTTTCGGTTCTTACCCTTCTATCATCGACCTTTCTGAGGCAGAGGCGCGGGTGGCGCTGGATGAGCTGGTCTCCAACTACCTCTACCGCGACGCTTTGGCTTTCGTTGGCGTGCGCAGGTCGACTGCGCTGGTCAAGTTGCTCGAACTGCTGGCCCGACAGCTCGGCCAGGAAGTCTCCTATGCGGAGTTGGGCCAGGCGCTGGGCATCGATCGCCGTACGGTGATCAGCTACATCGATCTCTTGGAACAGTGTTTCGTCCTCTTTCGCCTGGGCTCCTTCAGCCGCAACCTGCGCAAAGAAGTGAGCAAGTCGGTCAAGATCTACTTCTACGACCTCGGCGTGCGCAATGGCGTTATACAGAATTTCGCCCCGCTTCCCTTGCGCAACGATGTCGGTGCGCTGTGGGAGAACTTCTGCATCGTCGAACGCCTCAAGCTCCTGCACTATCGCCAACGTTTTGCCAATCAATACTTCTGGCGCACCTATGACCAGAAAAAGATCGACTACCTGGAAGAGGCGGACGGCGTGTTGGCCGGCTACGAGTTCAAATGGAACCCCGCCGCCAAGACCAAAGAGCCGACCGACTTCTTGCAAGCCTATCCCGGCGCCACGGTGGAGCGCATCGACCGCAGCAGCTATTGGCGCTTTCTGCTTTAGCGTCGTAGTCGTGAAGTCTTTGAACAAGAGATGGTCATACGTGTCTCTCCTTATTCACTGCTTCATGACTCGTTCAGAAAACTCGACACTGCGCCGACAAAGAGGTCGGGCGCCGTGTCCATGGCGATGTGCTGTTGGCCGGGCAGCACGACAATGCGGCTGTGGGGCAGCGCCCGGTGGATGGCTTGCGTCGCGCTCTGCGCCCAGGCCGGGCTGTCGCCGCCCACCAGCAGCAGTGTGGGGACACTCACAGCGGCGTAGCGGGCTGCATCGAACCGGAAGCGCTCGATTGCCCGCGCCTCGTGGACGACGATGTGCATGCTCGCCAGCCGGGCGGCGTGGGCAGGCTGACCGCGTTGCAGTTCGATCTCGTGTTCGGGCATCTTGACCACCTCGCGGTTCAGGGTGGCCCAGGCGCTGTCGCGGTCGCCGGCATCCACCAGGACTTGCAGCCGATCGGGAAATCCCAGAGGCAGCAGAGGCAGGATGGGCGCTTCGTAGAGGATCAGCCGGCGGATGTTTGACGTGCGCAGGGCCGCCTCCAGCGTACAGAGGCCGCCAAAGGAGTGGCCCAACACATCCACCAGCCCGCCGATGGCATCCACGACCGCCGCGATATCCTCGGCCTGGCGTTCGACTGCATAATCGACGGCCTCGCCGCTCCCACCGACCCCCCGCCGCGCCATGCGGTGGACGGTGAAAGCGATCTCAAAGGCCGGAACAATCGGTCGCCAGCGCTCCGGCGTGGAGCCGCCGCCATGCACCAGCAGCAGCGCCGGCCCCCGCCCGCAGGAATCGTAGACGATGGACGTGCCGTCTTGCGAGATGATTGTTGTCTGCAATGCCCTTCCTCCTAGTTCATTGTCCTGTCCGCCACCGGAACCATCAGGTGTTCGTAACGCGTTCATCATTTGTTTCCTTGAAGAACCTATCCACAGCACTCACTGCGACACATTCAAGCACAAATGAAAGGTCAATGGGTATCGCTTTGTGATTCAAACGTCTTGCGTTTTATGCCATTTCTTGCCCAAACGCCGACGAACTCAGCGACGAGCTTGGGCCAGCACACCCTCCGTCGGGTAGTCCAATCCCTGCGCCCCGCAATAGGCGTCCAACAATCGGGCCACATCCGCGCAGAGAGCATCCCGCAGACCCTCGTCGGCCTCCAATCCACTCAGCGCACCGTAGCCGCAGACCAGCGCCTGGGGCGAAGCAAAGCGCGCCCGACCCGCTTCAATCTTCACGTCGATCTGCTCGAAGCCCGCGCCCTGCAACAGCCTGCCCACCTCCGCTGGATCGCTGAGCGAATGGGGCGGGTTGAGTTTGGCTGCCTGTTCCGCGCCGACGCGCTCTTTCCATGCCTGGGCCATGGCTGCATTGCCCAAGTTTTTGGTCAGGGGACCCCACGTCATCAGTGCGAGACGACCACCCGGCGCCAGTACCCGCCGCATCTCTTGCAGGGCAGCCACCCGGTCCGGGAAGAACATCAGCCCCAGTTGGCAGGTCACCACATCGAAGCTGCCGTCGGCGAAGGGCAGGCTGTCCGCCGGAGCTTCCCGCCATGCAATCGTCGCCCCACCCTCCGGCCCGTTGACTGTGCGCGCCATGGCCAGGGCTTCCGGGCTGAGGTCCAACCCCACGACCTGACCCGCAGCTCCGACGATCTGAGAGGCGCGGCGCGTCACCGCGCCCGTGCCGCAGGCCACATCCAGCACACGCTCGCCTGGCCGGGGCGCGGCCAGGGCCAGGGTACGCTCCACCCACGGCGCGATGATCGTCTCTACAAAGCAGGAATGATAGATTTCAGCCCAATTGCCGCTGACGCCCCAAATGTTTGATGTGTTCATAGGAGTACCCTTCGTTTTGCCGAAAGCTGCCGGGGGGCGTCAAGCCTCCTGGCAGCTTTGATACTCGACGGCGCAGGCTCAACAGCTCTGCTACATTGAGATCAAGCCGAGTTGCTGGAAGATCCCCAGCCAATCCAGGTTATCCCAGCGTTCCACAATCTTGCCATCTGTAATGCGACGCATCACCATACCTGAGATTGTGAAGCGCTTGCCGGTCGGTGGGATGCCCTGCCATTCGCCCAGGTGCGTTCCACGAATCGTCAGTCTGGAGACCACCCGGTCACTTTCTGCGACCTGATCCAGGACGTCTATTTCCAGGTCCGGCGCGGCCCGGCGCTGCATCTGCATCTGCGCCGTCAGATCACCGGGGCTGACGACGCGCCCGCCCCCCTCGGTGACTCGCGGGGCGAACAGCTCATCCGCGATGGCCGCGTCCCAACCGGCCCAGAAAGCCTCTTGCTCGCGGCGTGCGAGCGTTTTTGTTGTGCTCGATATTTGACATAGTTTTCCTCCTCAATAGAATCTATGGAGCGTGCACTTACGACCACCCTCAATCAGCCCCGTCCTTCGCCACAGGCAGCCCGGCCTCGATCCATGCCTGCACGCCGCCCTCCAGAATCTGCACATTGGTGAAACCCATGTCGTGGAGCAGCTTGCCGCCGATGGCGCCCATCGGCCCCAGAATGCAGGTGGTGACGATCGGCCGAGAGCGGTCAGCCAGTTGGGGATGGCGCCAGCTTTCCGGCACTTCGTTGTCGGCCAGATAGGTGAGCGACCCCAGGGAGAGATTGACTGCACCCGGCACGGTGCCGGTTTGCGCCACATCGGCGGCGTCGCGCACGTCGATGACCAGCAGCTTCGGCTCCTTTTCTAAACGACGTTGAAGATCGGCGGCTTTGAGGGTGGGCACGGCGCGATAGGCTTCCTCGGCCATGCGGCCAAGAGTCTGAGGACGGCCATTAGCTGCAGGGACTATGTCGCCCACTGGTCCGCGGGTGATGGCGGTATGGGCTTCCAGCACATCGAAAATTTTGATGCTGGCGTTGCTCAGAATCGGCGCATCCTTCGAGGCAGCCACAATTGGCCCGTTCAGAAAAGCCTGCACCGACGCCTCATCGTCGAAGAGATAGACCCCACCGCACTCCCGTTCCGTTTCATTCATCAGCCAAACCTTCCAGTGTAGACCGGGTGTTTCGGCGATAGGTTGCGCTGCTGCGAGCCAGGCCTGCTCCAGTTCGCTTCTCGATATGCCACCAAAGGTGAAGTTGATCTGTAATATTTTCTCAGACATTGTCCGACTCCTTTCGATCGTTGAACCGTTTGCTTGAAGACTGTCGGCGAGCGTTTACACCATAACACAAAGCGACTTGCCTTTCTTGCCATTTCTTGCCAAAACAGCGCGCGCAACCTTGCGCAAGTTGCGCTATAATCTGCACAATCACTGGTTGTTTTGTTCGGCCAAAGGAGGCGCCATGTGTCTGTATCCGACATTGCGCTGGACGCCTGCACCACGTGTGGGGACGCGCTGAAACTATTGCGCCGCCGCGCCCGCCTTTCGCAACGCGAACTCTCGATCGCCACCGGTTACAGCGAATCGCACATCAGCCGCATCGAAAACAACGAACGTTCGTTCGACCGCCACAGCCTGCTGGCGCTCTTTGTCCCTGCCTTACATCTGCAAGATGAGCCGGAGACAGTGGCACGCTGGCTTGCGCTCTGCACGGTCTCGCTTCCCCCACAGGGTGACGCCCCCCTCTCGACCGTTGCAACTTCGTCGGCGCCAGAAGCGCATCGGTCTGCGCCTGCACTGCCGATCCAACTCACCTCCTTCGTCGGCCGCGTGGAGGAGGTGACAAAACTGCGCGATCTGTTGCAAAGAGCCGATGTGCGCCTGCTCACGCTCACCGGCGCCGGCGGCTGTGGCAAGACGCGGCTGGCGCTGCGCGTGGCGGAAATGGCGGCGCACCGTTACGAACAGGGCGTGCGTTGGGTGGAACTGGCGGCCCTGGACGATCCCTTCTTGCTGCCCAAAGTGATCGCTGAAAGCTGGGGACTGCACCAGGCGGCTGCCGACGATCCACTCACGACCCTGACTGACTATTTGCGCAACCGGCGCCTGTTGCTGATTCTGGACAATTGCGAACATTTGGCGGCAGCAGCGGCGACATTGGCGACGGCATTGCTGCGCGCCTGCCCCGCTCTGCAAATCCTGGCCACCAGTCGGGAAGCCTTAGCGACGCCGGGCGAGATCAATTACCGCGTGCAACCCCTGGCGCTGCCGCCCATGCAGCGGGGACGACAACCCCTGGCTGCAGAGGTGGCAGACTATGACGCCATTCAACTCTTTGTCGAGCGGGCGCGGCTCGCCTTGCCCGGCTTTGCCCTGAGCGATCACAACACGGCGGCAGTGGTCGCCATCTGCCAGCGTCTGGATGGCATCCCGCTGGGGATTGAGCTGGCTGCCGCCTGGCTTTCTGTCTTGTCGCCAACGCAAATCGACAGCCGCCTGGCGCAAGGCTTTGACCTGTTGGTCAGCGCTGAACGCACGGTGTTGTCGCGTCATCAAACCTTGACCGCAGCCATCGATTGGAGCTATCAATTGCTGGCTGAGGAAGAGCGCACCTTGTTGCGCCGATTGGCAATTTTCGCTGGCGGCTGGACTCTCGCGGCAGCCGAGGCCGTGGTCGCAACGGATGAGGAGGGGCTGCCGGCGCTGACTGAGCACGTTGTGCTGTCGCTGCTCTACCGACTAGTCAACAAGTCGCTGGTGGTGGTCGATCATTTGCCAACTGGCGATGTGCGCTACCGACTGTTGGAGCCTTTGCGCCAATACTTGGCCGGGAAATTGGCCGCTGCAGGTGAAACAGGCGTGATTCGCAACCGTCATCTCCGTTTCTTGTGTGAACTGGCGGAGCGGCTGGAAGCCCAGACACGCGGCGAAAGCCAGTCTGCGGCCCTGGCGATCTTCGAGGGCGAACAAGACAACTTCCGGGCGGCGCTCACCTGGGGCTTGGCGGAACATGGCCCATCCACCGCAGAGCAACGGACTGCGGCGGCCCTGGCGGCTGCATTGGGGCGCTTCTGGTACATGCGTCAGCAGTGGCGTGAGGGTAGCGAGTGGTTGCAAAAGGCGCTGGCGCGGTTGATCGACGAGGAGCACTTTGCGTCGGAGCAGGTGGCGCCCGAAGATTGCACCCTGACAGCCAAAGTATTGTTCCGCGTCAGCACGCTGACGCGCGACCTGACGATTGCCCAGCGCCGCATTGAACAGAGCCTGATGCTCTGGCGCAGGGTGGTGGATCGGCGCGGGATGGTGCGGGCGCTGCAAGAACTCGGGACGATTGCCACCGAACAGGGCGACTATACCCGCGCCGCCGACCTGTTGACCGAGGCTCTTGTCCATGCGCGTACGTTGGGCGACGAATGGCTCATCGCCATCTCGCTTGGGAAACTAGCCGACCTCGCCGGCGAGCGCAATGAGTATGCACAGTGTGAAAGCTGGGCCTCAGCCTATCTAGCGCTTGCGCGACGGTTGGGCGATATTGGCATGACCATCACGGCGCTCAATTTGCTGGCGCAGTGCGCCCTGGCCGCCGATCGCGCCACCCAGGCCATTGATCTGTTGCAGGAGGGGCTAGAGCTGGATCGACGACGTGATCCGCAGAGCCAGGGTGGGCCCTGGAGCTTTCGCAACCTGGGGCTGGCCTATCAGTTGTTGGGCGACTATGTTCAAGCGGCCGCCTGTTTTCGCCGAAGCCTGCACTTGCGCTGGGAACGGGACGATTGGGGTGGCATGGCCTGGGCGCTAGAAGGGCTGGGCGAAGTCGCGGCGCTTACAACTCGTCCAATCGAGGCGGCGCGTCTTTGGGGCGCAGCGGAAGCCCTGCGGCGTCGCGCTGGCTCGGTCATGTCAGCAAGCGATGACCAACGCCATGCACCCCTGGTGGCAGCCGTTGAACAGCAACTCGGCGCGCAAGCATTCCAGCAGGCCTGGCAAGCAGGAACAGACCTGACGCTGGCGCAACTATGCGCCGGTTGCTAAGGATGGGACTCTGGTGACCTTTGTCCCAAATGGTACGCGCCAGAGCTTGTCGCCTACTCCACCCACACATACCCCTCCCCGCGGCGGGCAGCGCCGGGTCGGCCGCGGCCAGGCGCGCCCGCAGCTTGGAGACGATCTTGTCCAGCGCGTCGCGGTCGAGCGCGGGATCGTAGGGCCGGCCCCACACGGCCTTGGCGCAGCTCGCGGCTCTCATCGGGCATGGTCTCGGCTTGCCGTCGGGAGCTACCATTCGACTGATGGGCGCTGCGGCGCATCGGCCTCCGCCTACACCTGCGCCAGGCCCTGCCGCGCCTCGTCCGCCCACAGCGCAGGGGGCGCCTCCCGGATCTTGTCGTGGCTGAAGTCGTAGACGCCGTCACCCTGCTCGCGGATGATGCGCCGCTGCCCGAGTTCGTCCAGGCTGCGCACCAGCGCCTCGTCCGTCAGCTCAGCCGCCGCGCAGAGTACGTCGAAGCTGAACTGGCGGCCGATGGTTACGGCCAGTTCGGCCAGCTCGCGGGCGGCGGGCGAGAGTTGCGCCAGGCGTCGCTCGATGACCTGGCGCACTTTGGCCGGCAGCGGCCGGGGCGCGGCGCTCATGGCGCGGGCGTGCTCGGCTGGCGAATGGATGCGCTCGTGGGCGTATCCTTGCCCCACGCGGCCCCACGCCGGCCTGCACCATTTCCACCACGAACAAGGGGTTGCCCTCGCTGCCCTGGAACAAGAGCGCGTCCAATGCCGGGTCGAGCGGCCGACCGGCTACGCAGCCCGCCAGGGTGGCGGCGACGCGCACGCCCAGCGGCCCCAGCTCGATCTCGCTCAGCAGGCCGTCGCGGCGCAGGGCGGCCAGGAGCGCCGCCAGCTCCAGCGACTGGTGTTCGCCCGTGCGCAAGGTGGCTACGACCAGCAGCGGCGCATGCGGCGCAAAACGGCCGCTTTCCAATGGCAGCCAGACAAGATTATCGCGCACACTTACGCTTTCGTCTATGTGCTTGTGCGGGAGCAGCAGTTCTCAATCTCTTCAAATTGAGAACTGCTGAATGCGGGTTTTTCCCCTTGACATCTGGCGTGACGTCTGCTATGATAACGTTATCCTGACAACGTTATCATAGCTGTTTCCAACCCGTATTCGCTCATGAAGGTCACCATCAAAGAGGTCGCGGCCCAGGCTGGCGTCTCTCCGATCACCGTCTCTAGGGCCTACAGTGGATCGCACCCGGTCGCTGAGGAGACGCAACAGCGTATTTTCGCAGCGGCCGACGAGCTGGGCTACGTGCCCGACTTGGTGGCGCGCGCCCTAGTCTCGCGCCGCAATCCCATGATCGGCGTGATCGTCCTCGACCTGGCCAACCCCTTCTTCTCTCCGGTCATCGACGCTATCCAGGAAGTGGTGCAGCAGGAAGGCTATCTGGCTGTCTTCCAGCAGTCCAAGTACCAGATCGACCTGGAACGGGCCAGCATGGAGCAGTTTCGTCAGCTGCGAGTAGCCGGTGTGTTGCCGGTCTCGGTGGCTACTGACATGGGCTACCTGGCGCAGCTGGACGCAACTGGAACGCCAGTCGTGTCGCTGGCGCGGCGATGGGACGCCGGGGACTATGTAGCGGTGGACTACTATGCTGGCGGGTACATGGTGGGCGGGCACCTGGCTGGTCTGGGCCACAGACGCATCGCCTGCATCGCCCACAACGAACCCATGCGCGGCGGTCTGTGGGACCGCATCCAGGGTTTCAAAGCCGCGCTCCAGGAAAGAGACGCGCCTTTCGCCGATGAGGACATGATCCTCACCAGCGCAGTGCGCGTGGCAGATGGCATATCTGCCGCCGACGCCTTCTTGTCCTTGCCTGGGCAGCCCAGCGCCGTTTTTGTCACCTCTGACTACCTGGCCGTCGGCTTTGTGCATCGGCTGCGCGAACGGGGCGTGCGCGTGCCCGACGACGTAGCCGTCGTGGGCTACGACGACATCCGTTTCGCCGAGTTCTTGGAAGTGCCGCTGACGACCGTCTCGCTGCCCAAGTACGAGATCGGGCGCCGGGCGGCCGAGATCCTGTTCCAGCGCATCGCCCAGCCGGAGGAGGACCGTCGCGAGCTGAGCCAGGTATTGTTGCAGCCGTCGTTGGTAGTGCGGTCTTCGTGCGGCGCTTCTACGACGCCCTGAACTCCGGCTATCGTACCTTCGCTCGTGTCGAGTTCCTTATCCGACCCAGTCCTGTGAGGTCGTCTTTGTTCGACAGAATCGAGCCAATCCAGAAGCATCTATCGAGGAGGAAGCAACCATGAAATCCAGAGTTTGGGTAGTTGTTGCGGCGTGTGTCGTATTGGTCTTGAGTGCAGCATGCATTGCGACGCCGGCAGGGGAGGGCAGCGCAGTAGAGGGAGGCGATGAACAGATCACGTTGCTGGTGTGGGATCAATTTGGCGAAGGCGCGACGTCGGACGTAGTGGACCAGATCTACGCCAGGTTCCAGGAGCTGCACCCCAACGTCGCCATCGAGCGCGAGGTGGTGCCGATCGACCAGCTGGCGACCACGGCGCGCACAGCGTTGGCCTCCGGCACAGGGCCGGACGTGGTCTACCACGACGTTACGCCGACGCGCGAGTTGATCGACGCTGGCCTGATTCTCAAGCTCAACGACTTCGCCGAGCAGTACGGCTGGTACGATCGCTTCTACGACACCGGTCTCTCCTGGACGCGCATCGACAACGATCTGTGGGGCCTGGGATTGGAGTCGGAGTTCGTGGGCGTCTTCTACAATCAGAGCCTCTTCGATCAGGAAGGGCTCGAGGTGCCGCAGACCCTCTCAGAGTTACTGGCGTTCTGCGAAGAGGCCAGCAGTCGCGGGTTCGTGCCGCTGGCGCATAGCCAGAACCCCGGCTGGCAGAATTACTTCTCGTTTACCATGCCGGTGCACAACAGCGTCGGGCTGGACACCATGCGCAACCTGCTCTTCGAGGGTCAGGGCCGCTGGGACAGCGAGGAGATCGCCGTTGCCATGACGGCCGTCTATCAGGATATGAAGGAGGCGGGCTGCTTCGTCGAGGACCTGAACGCGCTCGACTTCGGCGGCGCCATCGACCTCTTCACTAGCGGCGAGGCGTTCATGCTTCCGACTGGCACCTGGGTCGTCGATCGCATCCTGGAGTATTCCAAAGCGAACGACATCAGGATGATGCCCTGGTTCGACATGGAGAAGGGTCATCCACGGGTCTACACCATGGGCATGGGCTCGGCCTATTTCATCTCGCAGAACAGCGAGCACCCGGAAGAGGCGACCATGTTCCTGGACTATCTCTTCTCGGACGAAGCCGTCACGATGTGGATCGAAGGCGCCAGTCGCATCCCGCCAGTGCCGGCCGACACGGAATCGCTGGCTCTGGAGCCACTGCAGAAGTTCGTGATCGACACGCTGGAGGAGGCGGGCAGCGGCGAGGGAGATATCCAGCTCGGCTGGGACGTGGACCTGATCACGCCGTTGGCCTTCAACGAGATGCTCAGCGACGGCTGGCAGGCCGTCTTCGCGGGAACGAAGACAGTGGAAGAACAACTTGCCGACCTACAGGCGCTTTGGGAGGCGCGCGAGTAGAGCAGCGCCGGGCAGCCTTGCTCAAGAGGTTGCCGAGTGACGGCCTCGCTACTACCGCCGCTCGACAACCTCTTGCCGTTCAAGTTGGCTGCCCCTCGTCTCCAGAACCGATTCATGTCCGCCGTGACTTCATCAGCAAAGCCGAACATGGGCGCCATTGGCCGCTTCTGGTCTCGATACGGGGTCGGCTACCTCTTCGTTGCGCCTGCGTTTGTGCTCTATGTCGTCTTCATGATTTACCCGTTCTTCAGCTCCTTCATCTTGAGCCTGCAAGAATGGAACGGCGCGGACCCGGTCAAGCAGTTCGTTGGCCTGGGCAACTATGTGCGGATCGCGCAGGACAGGCTCTTCTGGCTGTCGCTCCAGCACAACGCCATCTGGATGGTGCTCGGCACCATCACGCCGATCACCCTTGGCCTGATGCTGGCGTTGTTGCTCTGGAGCCGACCGGTTGGATTTCTGTTCTTCAGAACCGTCTTCTTTCTTCCGCTGATCCTGGGCGACGCCATCCTCGGCATCATGTGGGTGATCGTCTACCAGCCGCGGCGGGGCATCCTCTACCAGATCGGGCAGATGACGGGCTGGGAGGCGCTCAAGTTTAGTCCGTTGGCGGATGTCACTCTTGCACTCTACGCCGTGTTGGTCGCGGGCATCTGGGGCAGCGTCGGCTTCTTCTTCGTCATCTTGCTGGCTGGCCTGCAGAACGTGGACGCCGACCTGATCGACGCTGCGCGCGTAGACGGCGCCAACGCCTGGCAGCGCTTCCGACACGTAGTCATTCCCCAACTATCCCATGTTCTGACCATGGTGACGGTACTGGCCTTGATCGGCGGGCTGCGCGTCTTTGGCATCATCTGGGCCATCACTCGTGGAGGACCGGCCAATGGCACAGAGGTGATCGCTACCTACGCCTACACCAAGTTCAGCGCAGAGAGCGATGTCGGCTATTCGGCTGCGCTCACGATGATCATGGCGGCGCTGGCGCTGCTCGTCACCGTGGTCTTCATCCGCGTGCGCGAGCGAAGAGAGGTCTAGGCCGTGTCCACCGCCGCAGAACGAGCGAACGCCCGGCCCACGCACCGGGCTATGGTCTCCAGGCACCGTCTTCTGCATGCGGCGGGGGAGGTAGGACGCTACACGCTGCTCATCATCTTCGCGTTTGTCTTCCTTGCGCCGTTCGTCTGGATAGCCTTCTGGGCGCTGAAGACAGAAATGGAGATCGGTGCAGCACCTTTTTCACCGCCCATCAATCCGCATTGGGACAACCTGGCACGCACTTGGACCACAGGCCGCTACAGCCGATACCTGCCGAACACGCTGATCTACGCCACGACCATCTCGGTGGGCGTCTGCTTTTTCTCCTGCCTGGCCGGATACGCCCTGGCCAAGATCCGCTTTCCAGGCCGACAGATGCTCTTCAGCTTCTTCCTGGTCGGCCTGATGGTGCCCTTTTTTGCACTTATGATCCCGCTCTTCCTGCTGGTGCGCGATTTCCACATCCTGGGGACGCGCTGGGCGCTCATCGTTCCAGGCATCGCGCTCGGCCTGCCCTTCGGCATCTTCCTAATGCGGGCCTTCTTCCTGGCCTTGCCTGATGAGCTGGTGGACGCAGCCAAGATCGATGGCTGTAGCGAATGGTCTGCGTTCTGGCGTGTGATGCTCCCCCTGGCGTGGCCGGGGCTGACGACCCTGGTCGTCTTCGAGTTCCTCGGTACTTGGAACATGTTCGTCGAGCCGCTGGTGCTGGTGCAGCGCGACGAACTGCGGCCGGTGGGCCTAGCCATCCTCTTCTTCCAGTCCAGGTACAACATCGACCGCGGCATGGTAGCCGCCGGCGTCATGATGACCATCTTACCCGTCATCCTCGTGTACATCGCGCTGCAACGCAAATTCATCGAAGGGATCACAGCCGGCGCGCTCAAGTGAACCGGTGAGCGACGCGGTCTGCCATCCTCGACCACCAATCGACCATTTGGAGCGAATAATCCTATGCCAAAAGATATTCTGGACCGTGTCTACGGCTGCCTCGTTGGCGGCGCGATCGGCGACGCTCTGGGCGCGCCCATCGAGGGATGGTACTGGACGGAGATCCGCGAGAAGTACGGCCGGCTGACGGAGCTGCTCCCTGGCGAGCGCGGCAACACCGGCGCCTGCTACGGCGGCTCGACCGGCTACTTGCAAGGACCGGGCAAATACGATGGACCGGTCACGCCGCCCGGCGCCGTGACCGACGACACCACGTTGCGCCACTATATGTG
>CAZLMM010000057.1:0-41375 GCA_964560495.1 uncultured Caldilineaceae bacterium | reverse complement strand
CACTAGCGTAGATGCTTCACTAGCGTAGATGCTTCACTACGTTCAGCATGACAAGAGCGGTGTTTCTTGTCCACGTTATGCCACGCGGGGCATTGGAAACTCAGCATGACAACCATTGGGTTACTTGCGCCCTGGTGTACTAGACGACGCGCGGTGAACGCCCCGTTGCGCGCGTGAAAAACTGGTAGCCCGCCCAACGAAACGGCTCTGGTGGGATGGGTGGGTAGTCGTTTTGATAGAAGAGCAATCCTCGCCAGCGACTGTCATCTCCGGCGTAGAGGTCGGCGATGAACTCGCCGGCCAGGTTGGCCAGGTTGACGCCATGCCCACAGAAACCCAAAGCGTAGTAGATGTTGTTGTGCTCACCCAATCGCCCCCAAAGCGGCTGCCGGTTCAGGGTGATGTCGAGCACGCCGCTCCAGCGATGAGTAATGGGCAGGTGGAGGGCTGTGGGGAAATAACCGGCCAGGGTGCGGGTCATCGCCGTCTGAGCACGCATGGCCGTCTTGCTATCTGTCGGAAGGCGGGTGCGGTTGTTGAAGAGATAGGCGTAGGAATGATTGCTGCCGCCGCCAAAGACCAGACGGCCACCCTTCGTCAGAGAGCCGTAGGAGATGCGATCCAGGTCGTCGGCAAAGCCGGCGAACTTCCGCCAACCCAATTGCGCCTGTTGCGCAGCACTCAGCGGCGCGCTGGCAAAGATGCTGGCGTGGAGGGGAAAGAGCGCATCGCGCAGGAAGCCCAGTTTTCCCGTATAGGCGTTTGTCGCCAACACAATGGCATCGGCCTCCACTTCGCCCGTGGGAGTCGTCAGGTGGACGCGACGACCTGACCGAACGCGCAAGACCGGCGTTCCTTCGTAGACAGCGACGCCCCGCTGCTCAAGCACAGGGCGCAGACTGCGCACGAACTGCGCGCCGTTGATCTGTCCCGCCCCTGGCTCCAGCGTTGCGCCATAGACGCCCTGGGCGTCGAAGCGCTGCGCCAACTCGCTGCGATAGAGGAATCGCTGGGGGATTCCCAGGTCAGCCAGCCGATCCGCCTCGATATGAGCAGCTTCGGCGCGCTGTTGGCTAGTGTGGAGGGTCAACGTTCCGTCGAAGCGATGGTCGACGGGCAGGCGCAGGCGCTCGATCAGACTACGCATGGCGGTCAGCCCGGCGTCGGTGAGCTGAAAGATGCGCTGCGTCAGTTCCGGATCGCGGTTGTCCACCCCGTTGACCCAATGCAATGCCAGACCGCCGTTGCGGCCACTGGCGCCGTTGGCCAGGCTGGCTGCCTCCAGCAACACGATCTTGCGCTGGGGCAGGCGCTCTCCCACATAGTAGGCCGTGCTGACCCCTGTGAAGCCGCCGCCGATAATCGCCAGATCGGCGTTGATCTTGCCGTGCAGGGGCGGATTGGGTTGGTAGTCAGGAGTTCCGGCAATCCAAACGGAGCGGTTCTCGTCGATTTCCAGCCGTTCGGGCAGCAACCGTGACACGAGGGGCCAACTTTTGGCAGTCAAACGGGCGCTGGATTCCAGAACGCGTATGGGGAGAGAGCGTGAGATTTTCGCCATCTGTGCCTCCATCGTTATTGTTGAGTGGAACTGTCCAATGGCTTATCGTACTCTACATCATAATTATCCGATCGCGCGACAACTCGGCTGCATAGGTCACCGCTGCCTGAATATCCTCACGTTTCAGGCCAGGGTAACTTGAAAGAACCGCGTCATAGCCTTGACCAGCGGCGGCGATCACTGGATTATACCACTTTGATGGCGGGTACAACACGCTGTTCATTTCCTGTAGACCGAAATTTCTTTCGATTTTTTTCGTGGGTTGACGAGGCGAATCTTTTGTGTTACAGTTATTCTAGTTTCTGCAAGCGATGACAATCTAATTCAGTCAAACGGCATCAACAGCCGATGATTATCTGTTACTGACAGATGAAGAACACTTCTGCCAGTGTATGCTCCCCCTGTTGGCATCTGCATGCGCAGATGTCAATCGACGCTGGGATGTGCACATGATTGACTTGATAACTTGTTCTCCCTCCATGCTGGGCAGTCCTGCCGTTGGTTTGCCAAAATGGTTTTGCACTCGCTTTCAGGTTGGTGTGTGGTGTTCAGCCTATCGATCTCCGCCACAATGAGATTCCTGTCTGAGAACGCATTGAGTACGGCGGCGATGACTGGCTGTTTCCAAATTCAATTCATTCAACAAAGGAGATGAACAGTATGAAAAACTTCAAGGTCTTGAGCTTGCTGGTGATCCTGGCGCTGCTCCTGGCGGCCTGCGGTGGGGCTGCGCCCGCGCCGCCCGCAGAAGCCCCAGCGGAAGCGCCCGCCGAAGCGCCAGCGGAAGCCCCGGCTGAGGCGCCCGCCGCGGCCGCCGCGTTGGAAGCCCCGGCTTTGGCCGAGATGGTGGCGGCCGGCAGTTTGCCGCCGCTGGAAGAACGTCTGCCCAAGACGCCGTTTGTGGTCGGCCCTGGCGTACTCCTGAGCGAGACCAGCCTGCCCGACTGGAAGGCCGGTCAGTATGGCGGCACCATCAACACCGCGCACAGTGTGGCCGACTGGGCGCCCGATGTCTTCGTCATGCTCAACGAGCCGCTGCTGCAAGCGCCCGACCTGAGCGTGCAGAACATCCAGGGGGGCGTGTTGGAGAGCTACGAGGTGAGCGAGGACAACACTGAATTCACCTTCAAGCTGCGCGAGGGCATGAAGTGGTCCGACGGCGAACCGGTGACGACTGAGGATGTGCGCTTCACCTGGGAGGACCTCTACGGGAATGAACAACTCTATCCCAGCGGCGTTCCGGCCCGTTTCCGCGTCGGTTATGCGCCAGACGGCGAGCCTGGCACACTGGAGATTCTTGATGACTATACCTTCAAGCTGAAATTTGCTGCTCCCTATGGCGGCTTCCTACGCAACATCACCATCGAAGGTTGGAACGGTTACACAGTTCTAGTCAATCCGAGCCACTATCTCAAGAAGTGGCACGCAGATTACACTCCAGTCGAAGAGATGAAAGAAGAACTGGAGAAGAACAACCTCACTGATGAGTGGTGGCAGCTTTTCACGGCGCAGAAGCGTTGCGAGAACTGGCACGTCACGGCGGACCGCTGCATCGGCTTCCCCACACTGAATCCGTGGGTGTCTGTGCCTTCCGAGACCACCGGCGTCAAGGTCTTCGAGCGAAACCCCTATTATTGGAAAGTGGACACCGAGGGCAAACAGTTGCCCTATATCGATAAGATCGTCTCAGTGCAGGTGGAAGATGTGGAGATGGTCAATCAACGCGTGCTCAGTGGAGATGTGGATTTCCTGCGCGAGAGCACAGGTCTGGTCAAGGTGCCACTGTACAAAGAAAACGAAGAATCCGGCGGCTATCGCACGGTGTTGACCGATATGCACGTCGATTCTAGCGCGCTCTTCCTCAATCAGACCTTCAATGACGAACGCTGGCGCAAGGTCGCCCAAGATCTGCGCTTCCGTCAGGCGTTGAGCCTGGGCATCAATCGCCAGGAGATCATCGACAGTATCTACTATGGATTCGCTGGTCTGCCTTTGACGAGTGTAGGTGAAGAGTTCTCGGCCTATGATCCTGACAGAGCTAATGCGCTTTTGGACGAAATGGGCTTGACTGAACGAGACGCCGACGGCTTCCGCATGGTGGATGGCCAACCGTTCTCAATCTTGCTGGAACAGGCCGCCCATGCACCGGATCTGGAGCCCATCTCTGAACTTGTGGCGGAACAGATGAAGGAAATCGGCATCAATATGCAGGTCAAGCGCATCGACTCGAATCTGTGGGGTCAACGCACAACGGCCAATGAGCTCATGGCGACAATGTTCTGGAGCCATGACCAGGGCTGGGACAGCGACTACACTGGTGAACCGCTGCAACGTTGGGGCAGAGCCTGGGATTTGTGGCGGGACACCAATGGCGCAGAAGGCGAGGAACCCCCCCAATGGGTGAAAGATGTGATTGAACTGGACAAGGCGCGCTGGAGCTCGGTCTCTGGCTCCGATGAATACAATCAGCTCAAGGAAGAGGGCTTTGCCTGGAGCCGCGCCAATCTGCCCATCATCCAGATCGTAGAGCAAGTGAAATACCCCATGATCGCCAATAAAAATCTGAACAACGTGGCGAGCGCCGGCTATGCGATTGCCTCGAACTTCGCCGGCGAGCAGTTGTGGTACAGTGAGTAGGAAGTAGAAAATAGCAGACAATGCGTGGTAGGGGCATGAGGTTGGATGGCGGAATCGACTTCGCAGAGAAAAACCAGCTCGTTCACCGTCCATCCTCGTGCCCGCCCAGAGGGGCAAGATTCATCTCTCTGGGCGGGCGCGAGGTGCGGCGGAACGGAGAATCGTCGTGCTAACCAGGCTATCTCCCGCCGCACCTCATGCCCCTACGCAAGGGCATTCTCTGTTATCTGTTCGTCTACATACGCTGTAAGGAGGTGACCGGCGTGCTCGTCTATATCGTTCGTCGTTTGCTCATGTTGATCCCCATCCTTTTCTTGATTTCCCTCATCACCTTTTTCGTGATCGAGTTGCCGCCGGGCGATTGGGTCTCCACTTATGTCTCCAATTTGCGCACTTCTGGAATCGAGCTTTCGGATCAAGAAGCCACGCGACTTGTTACCATGTATGGCTTCGACCAGCCGACGTATGTGCGCTATCTCAAGTGGATCCAGGGTATTGTGATCCGCGGCGATTTTGGCTGGTCATTCCAGTGGGGCAAGCCTGTCAACGAGATTCTGCGCGAGCGGCTGCCCATCACCCTGGCGATCTCCATCATGGCCCTGGTCTTCTCTTGGATGATCGCTATCCCCATCGGCATCTATTCGGCCACCCATCAATACTCGCTGGTGGACTATCTCGCCACCTTTATCGGCTTCATTGGGCTGGCGACGCCTGGGTTTTTACTGGCAATGATCCTGGCATATGGGGCGAATCAATATCTCGGCTTCTCTGCCCTCGGCCTCTATTCCAAAGAGTTCCTCGATGCCCCGTGGAGCGCCGCCAAGTTTGCGGACATGCTCAAACACATGATCTTGCCGCTGATCATCATCGGCATGGCCAGCGCCGGCACAACGATCCGCGTGCTGCGCGGCAATCTCCTGGACGAACTCAAAAAGCAGTATGTCATCACCGCCCGCGCCAAAGGCGTTTCGGAACTGCGGCTGCTCTTCAAATACCCGGTGCGTCTGGCGCTCAATCCGGTCTTCAGCACCATCGGCTGGTTGTTGCCGGCCATCTTTGCCGGCGAGGTGCTCATCTCCATCGTGCTGAGCCTGCCCAGCATCGGTCCGCTGCTGCTGCGCGCCACGTTGGCGCAAGACATGTACCTGACCGGCAGCATCGTATTGATCTTGAGCACGCTGACCGTGATCGGCAGCCTGATCTCCGACATCTATCTAGCCTGGGCCGACCCGCGTATTCGCTACGAAGGGGGAAGTAAATGAGCTATCGCACACAGGATGCGCCCAAGGGTGGGCTGCTCGGCTCCACACCCGCCATTGACGAAGCCGAAGACACGAGCATCGGCGCCATCGAGGAACGCCTGGAAGCCAGCGATGAGCGTTTCTACTACGCCACTCAGTGGCAGCTGATCAGCTGGCGTTTTCGCCGTCATCGTCTGGCCATGGCGTCGCTGATCGTGCTAATTTCGCTCTATGTGACCGCCATTCTTGCGCCGTTCGTCAGCCCCTATTCGGCGACCCAGCGTTTCGAGGGGATGCAGATGATGCCGCCGTCGCGCATTCACATGCTCCACGAAGGCAGCCTGCAGCGGCCTTTCATCTATGGCCTGACCAAGACGCTGGACCCGGAGACCTTCAAGTACGTCTTCACCGAAAATCTGGACGAGGTCTATCCCATCTACTTTTTCACCGAAGGCGTCGAGTACGATATCCTGGGCGCATGGCCCACCACACTCCACCTCTTCGGCACAGGCGTGGATGCACAGCCAATCATGCTCTTTGGTTCGGATGAACTGGGGCGCGACCTCTTCTCCCGCACGATCTTCGGCTCGCGCATCTCGCTCACCATCGGCGTCTTTGGCGTGATCATCAGCTTTTTCATCGGCGTGACCCTGGGCGGTATCTCTGGCTACTTTGGCGGCTCCACCGATGAGGTGATCCAGCGCGTCATCGACGTGATCATCTCCATCCCCCTGATCCCCTTCTGGATGGCGCTCTCTGCTGCCCTGCCTCGCACCTGGACAGCGACGCAGACCTTTTTCGCCATCACGCTCATCCTGGCCGCGGTCACATGGACAGGATTGGCGCGCGTCGTGCGCGGCAAGCTATTGGCCCTGCGCGAGGAGGATTACGCGCTGGCGGCCCAGGCGGCTGGCGCCAGCAAGGGGCGCATCATCTTCCGTCATCTTATGCCGGGCTTCACCAGCCACCTGATCGTCTCCATCACCCTGGCCATTCCCATCGCCATTTTGGGTGAAACGGCGCTCAGCTTTCTCGGGTTGGGCATCCAGCCGCCGGCCGTCAGTTGGGGTGTATTGCTCAAAGATGCCCAGGACCTGGTGGCGGTGGCGCAGCAGCCGTGGCGTCTGATCCCGGCGGTCTTTGTCATCGGCACGGTGCTGCTTTTCAACTTCGTGGGCGATGGCTTGCGCGACGCCGCGGATCCCTATTCGGCGTGATGGGGCAGAAGGGCGCGAGCACGATTACGAGTAGGAGTACGAGGATAGGTCGGAGATTATGGCAAATTCGGGCGATATTTTGATCGACGTGCAAGACCTGAAGGTGCAGTTTTTTTTGCATGAGGGTACGGTGCATGCCCTTGATGGGGTCAGCTTTCAGGTGCACTATGGGCAGACCCTGGGGGTGATCGGCGAGAGCGGGTCGGGCAAGTCGGTGACGGCCCAAGCCATCCTGGGCATCATTCCTTCGCCCCCGGGCAAGCAGACTGGTGGACAGATTCTACTGAACCTGCCGAATAACGGCGCCAGCACGCGCGTCGTAAATTTATCGGAACTCAAGCCCAACGGCAGTGAGATTCGCAGCATCCGCGGCAAAGAAATCTCCATGATCTTCCAGGAACCGATGACCTCTTTCAGCCCGGTGCACAGCCTGGGCGACCAAATCATGGAGGCGATTCAGATCCACTACCCTGAAGTGAGCAAGAAGGAGGCGCGCGATCGGGCCATCTCCATGATGCGGCGTGTAGGCATCCCCAAGGCCGAGGAGCGTATCGACGCCTATCCCTTCCAATTCTCCGGCGGCATGCGCCAACGCGCAATGATCGCCATGGCCCTGGCCTGCAACCCCCGCCTGGTCATCGCCGACGAGCCGACCACCGCTCTGGACGTGACCATCGAGGCGCAGATTCTAGAGTTGCTCAAAGACTTGCAGCAGGAATTTGGCATGTCCATCATCTACATCAGCCATGATCTGGCCGTGGTGGGCGGCATGGCTGATGAGGTTCTCGTTATGTACTTGGGCCTGATCATGGAACAGGCCAGTTCCCAAGAGCTTTTCGACAACCCATTGCACCCCTACACTCAGGCGTTGTGGCGGTCGATTCCCACCATCGACGGCGCGCTGGACCATCTGACGCCGATCCGCGGTACGTTGCCCAGCCCCTTTGCCACGCACCGGGGTTGTCCGTTTTTCTCGCGCTGCGACCGGCGCATCCCCGGCGTGTGCGATGTGTCGCGCCCGCCGCTGGTGGAGGTGCACACAGGTCACAAAGTGCGCTGTGTCCTCTATAGCGAAAGGACGCCGACTAAGCTGGAACCGGCATGAGCCAGCACCGGCTTGGTTGCGCAGCAGGCATTGCTTGTAGTCGTCAATGATGGTGCATTGCCATGACATGGCGACGCCGGATCGTATCAACGAGCAAATCGAGATCGTTAATGACAAACTGCAGATCATGAACGCGGCTGATTGGAAGGAAGGTCTCATGGATGGGTCCGAGAATGGCAAACACGATTTGCTGCTGGAGGTTGATGGGCTGAAGAAGTATTTCCCCATCCAGAAAGGCTTCTTGCGCCGCACCGTCGGCTATATCAAGGCCGTGGATAGTGTCAACCTGCTTGTCAAGCGGGGCGAGACTCTGGGCGTCGTTGGCGAGAGCGGCTGCGGCAAGACGACGCTCGGTCGCTGCATTTTGCGCCTATACGAACCAACCGGTGGGCAGATGAAGCTACACGTCAATGGAGAGACCATTTCCGTGACGGACCTGCCAGCAGATCAGATGCGCACCTTCCGACGTTCGGTGCAAATGATCTTCCAGGACCCCTTCTCTTCGCTCAACCCGCGCATGAATGTGCTGGAAAATGTGGGCGAGGCCTTGAAAGTAAATGGTTTGGCCAGCGGACGCGAGCTAGAAGAACGGGTGGCTCAGGTCATCACTCAGGTGGGGCTGCGCGTGGAGCACCTGCGCCGCTTTCCCCACAGTTTTAGCGGCGGTCAACGCCAACGCATCGGCATTGCGCGCGCCCTGGTCGTGCAGCCAGCGTTGGTGGTGGCGGATGAGCCGGTGTCCGCGCTGGATGTATCCATCCAGGCCCAAATTCTTAACCTGCTTGAAAATTTGCAGTCCCAATACAATCTGACCTACGTCTTCATTTCGCACAACATGGCGGTCATCCGCTACATCAGCGACCGCATCGCGGTCATGTACGCTGGCAAGCTGGTGGAGTTGGGCGACAAGACGGAGTTGCTCGCCAGGCCGCGCCACCCCTACACCGAGCTCCTGCTGGCAGCTGTACCGCGCACGGTGGAGCGCAAGCGCGGCCAACGCACAGTGACGCCGGGTGAGCCGCCCGACCTGGGAAATTTGCCTTCAGGCTGCGTCTTCCGACCGCGCTGCAAATATGTGCAAGAGCGTTGCGTGGCAGAAGAGCCGCACCTGCGTGAGCTTTCTCCGGGCTACTACGTCAGCTGCCATTTTGCCGAATCCCTCAGCTTGCAGGGAGTCACCCCAGGGGTGCTCGATCTTGCGCACTGATTCACAGACAATTCGCCAGCCCCCCACCGCTTGGACCTACGCTGTAGCATATTTCTGGTGGTTCGTCTTTGTGCTCGCCAGCTTGCTGATTATGCTGGCTGGCCGCGACCTCTATCAAATGGCGTTGGTGGTGACGTCATGGAATCGTTACACGGTTCACGCCATCAACCAGATCCTCACGGTCGTCCTGGCGTTTCCAGTAGTAATTGCCATCATTGCCCTGGAGTCCTATTTTCGCCAAGGCGCAAACAAGGGAATTCTGGTCGAACGCGTCTGGCGCGCTGCGAGCGTGTTCCTCGCTGTGTTGGCGGTGATCCACGGGCTGCGTTTGGTCATCGAAGTCGTGCTCGGCGCCGTAAACCTGATCACCCTCCTGCTCTTTGGCGTTACGGCGGCAGGAAGTTTGGGCAGTCGTCGTCAGGCGCAGCGCCTGGCAGGAAAACAGATTTCTCCGCTTGTCTTTGTCCAGGCGGGGAGATTCACGCGCCTGGGTTGGTTGGCGCTAACCACGCTCTTTGTGGGCGGCGCGGTCATGCTTTCTCTGCCCATCAAGTATCCGCTCAACCTATATGATGAGGGTATTGCGCTGGTCAATGGCTGGCGCGTCCTCAACGGCGACCTGCCTTTCCGCGACTATTGGGCCATCTACCCGCCCGGCCAATCTTATGTGTTGGCCGGGCTTTTCGGTCTCGCCGGCCCCACGATCATGGTCGAACGCGTCTACGACACCCTGGTGCGGCTGGGCATTGCAGTCGTGATTTTTTGGCTCGGCTTTCTCATGCTGCCGTGGCGACGGTGGGCCATCGTTCCCTATCTCTGCGCGGTGACGCTGCTGGCGGCAGCCACATTTTACGGCTATGCTGTTTTCCCGGCGCTTCTGTGGGCATTTACTGCACTGTTGCTGATTTTCATCTACTGGCAAAAAAAACGTCGCGGCTGGCTCTTTGTCGCCGGGCTGGCGAGCGGTCTTTGCGCACTCTTTCGCATCGACATTGGCGTCTACATCTTGTTGGCGCTGACAACCGGGTCAGCCGTGTTCGAGTTGTGGGTCGAACCGGCGTCTGGGAGGCTTGGACAGCGGCTAGGCCGTATGGTGATGGCCTGGCTGATCGTGGCTGCTGGCGCCGGTGTGATCGCCATTCCGTTTTATGGCCTGCTCGCATCATCGGCCGGGCCGGGCGTGCTGTGGAACAACCTGATCGTCTTTCCCTCCACCATCTTTCATGAGGTGCGTCATCTGCCGTACCCCTCTCCGTGGCCCGATTGGTCCGATTTGGACGCAGTGGGCCACTGGCTGCGTTTTTATCTTCCCATAATCGTGCTGGTTGCAACAGTCTTGGTGGTGCTGTTTGCAGGCCTGCGTGGTCGCAAGCAAACGGGCCAGTTGCGGCGTGACTATGCCCAGGCGATTACGCTTGCGGTGTTGGGCGCCGGGCTGTTCGTCCAGGCGCTCAGCCGCTACGATGAAATTCACGCGCTGCCTTCCTCGTTGTGTACGATTCTTCTGCTCGTGTGGCTCTTACAACAGATCTCTCCGGCGCTGTGGCGGCAGCCCCTCTTTGTGACAGGCGTTGTCGCAGCGCTCGTTCTGCCAGCCTGGTTCTATTTCCTTGCGCCCTACGGTCAACTCAGCGACAACGTAGCGCGCTTTGGGCCGCTCGGTTGCTATTCGGAGCGGCCGGCCGCGGCGTGCGTCCCCATCATCCCCGATCAGGAGACAATCTTGCGGCTTCTCGACCAGCTCGATCCCGAAGGCAGCCCGCTCTATTCGGGCTTGCTGCATCATGACCAGATTTTCGTCAACGATGTGAGTCTCTACTTCCTGGCCGGGCGTCCCATCCCCACACGCTATCACGAGCTGCACCCGGGCGTGGCAACGACGCAGCCTGTGCAGGAGGAGATCATGGACGAACTGAAAGACGGCGGTGTAGAGTGGCTGGTGTTGGTGGATTGGCCGAACCCGCGCGAGCCAAACGACAGCGCGTTGAGCAGTGGCGTCACCGCATTGGATGATTACATCCGCGCAAAGTACCAACGGATGCGCACCTCCGGTTGGTATCAGCTTTGGCAGCGAAAAGAACCAGGCTGATTCAGCAGAGATGGTCAGCCACAGACAGGATGAACAGGATTGCAGGATGAATGCTTATCTTATCCATCCTGCAATCCCGTCAAAAACCTATCGCTGAAAAACTGCAAAGGCAGCACGTGCGGTTGCGAACCGCACCTACATCAGTCGATGGGGAACAGGCGCGCCATCGTGTTGTTCGAGGCGACGGCGGACGGGGCATACCCCATGATGCGCTTGAAGACACGTGAGAAGTAGAACTGATCCTGAAAGCCAACCACCTGCGCCGCCTCCTTGACAGAAAGCCCTTGTTCGAACATCAGGTTGTATGCCGCCACCACCCTCTCGCGGTGGATCATGGCCGTGGGGGTGATCCCCAGTTCGCGCTGAAAAAGAGAGTTGACATAGGCTGGGGAGACATGGAAAGCTCGCGCCAGATCGAGTCGCGAAATAGGCGTGGTCAGGTTGGCGCGGATGTAGTCGATCATCGCCTGTACGCGCGGCGTCACCTGGTTGCGTTCCCCCGGCTGCCAGCTGCAGGCCAGCAACGCCAGAATTTCCCGAGCGATGGCGCTGGTCAACTCCTCGCGATAAGGTGAATAGCCTTGGTAGACCTCGGCCAGGCGTCGAAACCGCCCGCGCAAATAGTCGAAATTTTCCACTCGCGTCACAGTTTCTGGATGAGGCGTCAGTCGATAGTCGCCGGCCAGCCAGGACGCATCCGGTTGAAGCTCCAGATGGATGGCTGAGAGAACCCCGTGGGGACAACCAGCCAGCATGCGTTTTGAATGCAAAATCCCCGGCTCGATGAAAAGCACATCGCCCTCACCCAACAGATGACGCTGCGACTCGGCGATGTACTCATATTCACCGCTGGCGACCAGAATCAGCTCCAGGTCTGGGATACGCCGATTCAGCCAGGTCATCTCTGGCGTCACCTTGATATAGTTGGCGATACGAACGACGGGACAGATCTCGTGGATCGACAGCAGGCGCAAACAAAAACTCCTTTTCTTGTACAGCGGTTTTCCCATCATAACAAATCATTGGGCAACAGACAAAGAGACATCCTTTTTGTTGATTTTTGTCCATAACCTGCCTATTGACATCTATTCCCAGGACGCCCCATCCAGATTTATAATGCAGCAAGATAGCGCTATCTTCTTCCCACCCCGCAATACAATCCATCCTCACACGAGTGCGTGAGACAACTGCGCCCTTGCGTGGGATGGCGTAGTCGTCGTCTATTAGATGTCGTCTATCAGAATATTGACAAGAGGAACACCCGATGAGAAGCGAAGTCACCCAAGAAGAAGTTGAGTTCTATCGCAACAATGGCTATGTGGTCATGCACGAATTTCTGTCGGCAGACGAACTGGAAGAATGGCGCGACGCCGTCGAAGACGCCGTGGCGGCGCGCGGTCAGCAGCGTATTCTGGGACAGATGGCGGGCGCCACCAACGAGTATTACGAGAACGTCTTTGTGCAACGCGTTAACCTTTGGCAGGACAACGCCAAGATGCGCAAGCTGATGCTAGACGCCCGACTGGGGAAGATGGCCGCAACACTCGCCGGCGTTGATGGCATTCGCATCTGGCACGATCAGGCGCTGATCAAGAAGCCCTACGCCAATCCTACGGCCTGGCATCTGGACAATCCCTATTGGTCCTTTTATTCACGCGATGCTATCACCATCTGGGTTGCGCTGGACAATGTCACCATGGAAAACGGCTGTCTTTGGTTTCTCCCCGGCACACACAAGTTAGCCACCTATGACAATGTGGGGATTGGTCACAACATGAGCGATCTCTTCAAGGTCTACAAAGATTGGTCGAAGATTCAGGCCGCGCCGGTGGTCATCAAGGCCGGATCGTGCTCATGGCACAACGGGCTGGTGGCCCATGGGGCTGGCCCCAATATGACAGTTGGCGTCCGCCGCGCCATGACCTGCGCTTATATGCCTGATGGTTCCACCTTCAATGGGCAACGCAACATCTTACGCGAGGAACAAATGGCGAAGCTACAGATCGGCGATGTGTTGGAAGACGACGCCCAGACGCCGCTAATCTACCACCCAACCAAACCCATCGTCACGGCATGATTGGGTGAATGGTTAAGTTGGGTGCATTGCATTCGGCATGAACGGGGAGAGGAATGAACACCCGCGAGCGATTCCATGCTGTCATGAATTTTCGCCCCTATGATCGTCTGCCGATCCTGGAGTGGGCGATCTGGTGGGACAAAACCATCGAACGCTGGCGGCAAGAGGGTCTTCCCACTCAGGTGACAGATCGATATGACCTCTACCGCCATTTCGGTTTAGAAATGTACATGCAGGACTGGATCCAGATTCGCAAACGCGGTTGCCCACAGCCCGTGAGCCACGGCGCAGGCATAGCCGCAAGCGAGGCTGATTACCAACGGATTCGCTCCCAACTCTATCCCCAACGACCCATCGATCATCGCCGATGGGAACGTTGGGACCAGCTTCAATCCCAAGGAGAAGCCGTCCTCTGGTTCACTCTGGATGGCTTCTTCTGGTTTCCCCGCCAAATTTTGGGCATCGAACGTCACTTGTACGCCTTTTACGACCAGCCCGCCTTGATACACCGCATCAATTGCGACCTGACCGAGTGGTTGTTGGCAGTCATTGACGAGCTTTGTTCCGTCTGGACCCCCGATTTTGTCACCATCGCTGAGGACATGAGCTACAACCATGGCCCCATGCTCTCCAAGTCCTGTTTCGATGAGTTCCTCAAACCCTATTATCTCCAGATCATACCGGAGCTCCACAAACACGGCATCCTCGTCATCGTCGATTCCGACGGCGACATCTCCCAGGCAGCCCACTGGTTCGAGGAAGTGGGCGTCGATGGCATCTTGCCCCTGGAACGTCAGGCCGGCGTCGATATCGACACGCTGCGGCGGGGACACCCGGCGATGCGCTTCATCGGCCACTACGACAAGATGGTGATGAACAAAGGTGAGGCAGCCATGCGCGCTGAATTCGAGCGCCTGTTGCCAACGGCCGCAGGCGGCGGTTTCCTGATCAGCTGCGATCACCAAACCCCGCCGGGGGTGTCCTACAAAGAATATTTGCTCTATTTGAGATTGTTCGAGGAATATGCGGCCCTGGCGGGCGAACTCTCACAAGAACCACAATCGCCAACCGCAGCATAAGTTGCTCTCTGTCTTCACACAATTCACAAGGAGAAAGGTATGTCGAAACAATTGCTACTTACCGTTTTTGTTTTAATCGGGCTGGCCTTGACAGCCTGCGCTGCGCCAGCTGCACCCGCAGTGCAGGAGGCTGCAGCGCCCGAACAAGAGGCAGCCGCGCCGGCCGCAGAAGCGGCCAAAGAATCGCCTATGTTGGCCGAGATGGTGGCGGCTGGCAGTTTGCCGTCATTGGAGGAACGCCTGCCGACGAATCCCTTTGTGGTCGGGCCGGGCGTCATCGTTGCCGAGGATGAGCTGACCGACTGGACGCCAGGACAATTCGGCGGCACGTTGCACTTCGCCCATGAAGGCTCCGACTGGAACCCGGACATCTTCATCATGATGAACGAACACCTGCTCATGGCGCCGGGCATCAGCGTGGACCCCATTCGCCCCAACATCGTCGAGGAATACATCGTCGAAGATGACAACAAAGCCTTCACCTTCCGTCTGCGCGAAGGGCTGAAGTGGTCTGACGGAACGCCGGTCACTACGGAAGATGTGCGTTTTGTCTACGAAGACATCTATCTCAACGAGCAGTTGACCCCCAGCTTTCCTCCCAAATTCCGCGATGGCGGACGCCCGGACGGAGAGCCGATGAAGCTGGAGATTATCGACGATCTCACCTTCAAGCTCACCTTCAACGAGCCGTATGGCGGCCTGCTGCGCGAGCTGACCATCAAAGGCTGGCAGGGTTACAGCGATCTGTTGCGGCCATCTCACTACCTGAAGCAGTTTCACATCGACTACACGCCCATGGAGGAATTGCGTCCGCTGTTGGATGAACTTAACCTGACCGATGAGTGGTGGCAGTTGTTCACCAACAAGACCTGCCAAAACTGGGATGTGACGCGACTACGCTGCATCGACTATCCGGGACTCTATCCGTGGGTAGGCAAAGACTCCGGTCAACCGGGCGTCCTGATCTTCGAGCGCAATCCCTACTACTTCAAGGTGGATACCGAGGGGAAACAACTGCCCTACATCGACAAGCTGATCTCTTCGCTGGTGCAAGACACCAACATGATCAATGCTGAGGTCATCGCCGGCGACATCGACTTCGTGCGCGAGGACACCGCCCTTGTCAATCTGCCGCTCTACAAGGAGAATGAAGAGGCCGGCAATTTCCGCACTGTCCTGCTCAACAGCCATGTAGACCCAACTGCGCTATGGCTCAACTACACCAACCCCGACCCCACGTGGCGTCTTGTCACCGGCGACCTGCGCTTCCGCCAGGCGTTGAACATGGCGATCAACCGCGAGGAGATCATCGAGAGCATCTACTTTGGCCTGGCAACCCTGCCCAGCCTGGTGCCAGGCGAGCGCAATGTAGAGATGGCGAATCAATTGCTCGACGAGATGGGCATGGACCAGCGTGATGCAGATGGCTTCCGCCTGGCGCCCAATGGCGAGCCGTTCGATCTCTTCATCGAGACCGCCGACTATGCGCCCGACATCATCCCGGTGGGCGAGTTGCTGGTAGAACAATTGAAAGATGTGGACCTACGCGTCAGCCTCAAGGTGCTCGATTCATCGCTGATGGGTCAACGTATGGCTGCCAACGAACATTTCGCCACCATCATCTGGTCGGTGCAACCCATGTGGCCCAACGGCACCTGGACCGATTACCTGCCTACGCAGCAGTGGGGGCGTCTGTGGGAGCTGTGGTACAACAGCGGCGGCGCCGAAGGCGAGGAGCCGCCGGACCCGGTGAAACGACTCTACGAAATCCAGACCGGTCGCATTCAGACCTTGCCCGGCTCTGATGAAGACAAGGCGCTCACCGAGGAGATGTACAAGATTCACCATGACAACGTCTACATCTTCAACATCGCCGAGAACGTGAACTACGCGCTGATCGTCGACGCCGACCTGGGCAACGTGCAGACAGCTGGCCAGGCCATCGGCGCAGACAACAGCGGCGAGCAGTTCTACTTCAAGCAGTAGCGGGGTGAATTGTCAATTGTAAATGTTCAATTGGCAATTGCTATCTGACGCGGGTTTTCTCTCGATCGATGTGAATACACCCAAATGAAACGAGTGTGGCGGCGCAACCCTGCACTCGTTTCGTTTCTGCTTTTGTGGCATAATGGAACGAGCATCGCGACCTGTAGCAATGTAAGACAGCCGGTGCGCCATGATTTCTACTGGGATCCAGAGAAAGAACGAAGCAATATCCAAAAGCACAGGCTCGATTTTCGTCGGGCAGCAAACGCCTTTCGCGATCCACGCCAACTGACCATCTTTGACGATGAGCACAGCGACGATGAGGGGAGGTGGATTACGATGGGAATTGATAATGAAAAGGTGTACGACTTCTCCAGAGGAGAACGCGGCAAGTTCTATCATCCAAATGCTATTGTCAATTTTCCGATCTATCTTGAGCCAGATGTGGATGAATTCATAGCAGAGCTGGCCGAGGCGAAAAAATGTGGAAATGCAGGTCTTGGTAAACGATTGGCTGCGGGCGAATATCAACTTCGCACAAAGTCTACAGTGAACGGGAGAACACAATGCTTCGAGTCGCAATCGTTGGCATGGGGAATATCGGCAACACCCATGCGCCCGTCTATGTCGCCGATCCTCTGGCCGAGCTGGTGGCCGTGTGCGACATCATCCCGGAACGCGCTGACAAGGCCGCGGCAAAATATGGCGCGCGCGCCTATTACAGCGTGGCGGAGATGCTACGCCACGAACAGCTCGACGCGGTGAGCGTCTGCTCTGCCGGCGTGGAAAATGGCGGCGACCACTACGAGCCGACCATGCAATGCCTGGAAGCCGGGCTACACGTGCTGGGCGAAAAGCCGATCTCCAATGAGATCGAAAAAGCGCGCAAGATGGTGGCCAAGGCCGATGAAAAGGGCGTCTACTACGGCATCAATCTCAACCATCGCTTTGTGCCGCCGGCCGCCAAAGCCAAGCAGTGGATCGACGAGGGGCGCTTGGGCGACCTGCTGCTCATCAACATGACCATGTGGATCGGCAACCCCAACGAGACCTCGCCCTGGTTTCATCTGCGCGCGCTCCACCCCCACTCTCTGGACATCATGCGCTACTTTTGCGGCGATGTGGAGCGCGTCCACGCGTTTCTCAACCGTGCGCCGGGGCGCGTCTGCTATTCCAACGCGCAGATCAACCTCCAATTCGCCAACGGCGTGGTCGGCCATCTGACCGGCAGCTATGACACGGACCCGCGTCACAACCTGGAACGCTGCGAAGTGCTGGGCACCAAGGGGCGCTTCGTGCTGGACAATCTTTATGAGGAGCTGACCTTCTATCCCCGCGGCGGGCAAGAGCTGACCGTCATTCGCAACAGCATCATGGGCGGGCTGAGCGGCTTCAACGCCACCTTTGCCAACCGCATCCACCGCTGGCTGGAACAGGTCTCGGCCGGCGTCCCGCGCGAGCAGATCGAGGCATCGGGTCGTGAAGGGCTAGCCGTTCAGGAGGTCATCGAGGCGGCCATCCGCTCCTTCGAGACCGGACGCGCCGAAGAAACGCCGCTGGGGTGAAATCGGTTTTTCCACCCCCCCTAGAAACTCACTGGGGCGAGTGCGGAAGTTGGAGCAGAATCGACCAACGCAAGACCTGATTTGGCAGCGCGTTTTTGTAGATTCTTACGCTCCTGCTCGTGGGCGAGGCGTTCAAATTCTTCTCAAACCGAATCGCACTGTGCCAGCCTTAAACAAGAGCTATCGCCAAAAAACGGCTCATCCACCGTCGAAACCGGAACTCGACCATGACCACAACCATTAACCTCGGCGTGATTAGTTTTGCCCACGGTCACGCCAACCTCTATTGCGACCGGCTGATGACCTATGACGACGTCAGGCTGGTCGCCTGTTGGGATGACGATGAGGGGCGCGGCGCGGCGGCAGCCGACAGATACGCCATGCGCTACTCACCGCACCTGGAAGATTTGCTGAATGACCCATCCATACACGGCGTCATCGTCACCTGCGAGACCAACCGCCACGCCGAGATGACCCTGGCCGCGGCGCAAGCGGGTAAGCACATCCTCTGCCAGAAACCCATGGCGTTGACGTTGGGGGATTGCGACCGCATGGCCGCCGCGACGCAGCAGGCCGGCGTCAAATTCATGATGGCCTTCCAGATGCGCCACGACCCTTCCAACCAGAAGATCAAAGAACTGGTCAAGAGCGGCGTCATTGGCAAGGTGGGTTTGTTGCGCCGCCGTCACTGCATTCCGGTGCTCTTCAACGAGGGCTTCATCAACGGCCCCACTCGCTGGCATCTGGACCCGGAGAAGAACATGGGGATGTTCATGGACGACGCCAGCCACGCCACTGACTTCATCCACTGGATTTTGGGACGTCCTGTCAGCGTCATGGCCGAGATCGAGAACACGCTGACCAGCGTTGCGCCCGATGACACGGGCGTGGCCCTCTATCGCTTTGCCAACGGCGCGCTGGCGACGCTGGTCAACTCGTCGGTGACGCTGGCTGGGGAAAACACAACCGAGGTCTATGGCAACCAGGGTGTGATCATCCAAAATCATGACGACGTGCCCTCGACCAACATTCCCCTGCCGCCCCATCCCATTGCGCTCAAGCTCTATACGCGCAGCCAACCTCAGTGGCAAGACCTGGGCATACCCATCCCCGCCAGTCACGCCGAGCGCATTGCAGCCGTGCCGCGCGCCTTTGTCGATTGCCTCAAGGACAACCTCGACCCGCCGACGACGGCTCACGATGGCCGCGTTTCGGTGGAGATGGTGCTGGGCGCATATCAATCAGCGCAAGAGGGACGGCGCGTTTCCTTCCCATTGTGACCAGACGTAAACACGACAAGGACAGAGGATGTCATTGATCACAATTATCGGCCGCGGGCACGGCGGCACCCGCGCCATCTCTCACACGCTCATGGTGAGCAATGTTTTCATGGGCGAACCGCTCAATCGATCGGGCGACCTGCTGCCGCCCGAAGCCATGTACGAAGCCTGTCGCGTGCTGGCCCGTCATGTGGATTGGCGCGGTGGCCTGGACTGGGATTTCTCTCGGCTCCACACTATGCCCATCCCGACGGAGTTCAGCGACCTGATTCATGAATATCTTAAGAGGGTTTTGGCGAGCAAAGATGAGCATCGCGGTTGGAAGATTCCCGAAACGACCCTTGTCTTCCCGTGGCTTGTGCGCATGTTCCCCGACATCAAGTATATCCACTGGGTGCGCAACCCGCGCGACAACATCCTGGCGCGCCACCTGACCGACGACCTGAGCGATTTCGGCGTTCGCTATCCCGATGTGGATGCGTTTCTGGCCGAACGTTCTCCCCAGGCAGTGGCAGCCGCCGCAACGCCCGAGGAACAAGAAGAACTGCGCATGAGGCTGCGTCGCGCCATCTCCTGGCAGTATCAATACGAGATCGTCAAAGCCACGCCCAAACCGGCCAACTGGTTCGTCGTGCGTTTCGAGGATTTCGTCATGGAGCAGGAGACCACACTGCAGGGACTGGAAGCCTACCTGGGCTTCCCCCTGGCGCGTATCATCGTGCGCCGTGAAACGGTGGGGCGCTATGACCAGGCCAATGGGGTAAGCTATTTCGACTTTCTCGAAACGGGAATGCACGAATTCTATTACGAAATACCAGCATGAGGACTGACTGCAAAGAGACTCCTTCTCCTCGTCCAGAAAAATAGTGCCATCCAGAACAACCCAAAGGAAAGAAACCAATGCCCGCTCGTCGCAATCAAAAACCCAACATTGTGCTCATGGGGATCGACTCGCTGCGTCGCGACCACATGAGCTGTTATGGTTACCATCGGCTCACCACGCCATTCATCGACCGTTTCGCTCGTGAAAGCACCCTCTTCGAGAATACCTTCAGCGCATACATCCCCACCACCAGCGCCTATGCCACTATGCTCACCGGGATGGATCTCTTCAATACACAGGTCGTAGCGCTGCGCCACAAAGGGCCGCTACGCCCAGAGGTGAAAACGTTGGCCGAGATTCTGCGCGAAGAAGGCTACGATACGACCTGCGTGGGCTTCACAGGCAACCCCAGCTCCCGTGGCTTCGACAAATATATCGACTACGCCGGTTGGGGCAGTTGGAACGAAGGCCGCAGCCCTAAGGCGCAGAACCTGAACGCGGTCGCCCTGCCCGAACTGGATCGCCTGGCCCGCAAGAAGAAACCATTCTTCCTCTTCCTGCGCCACATGGATCCCCATTCGCCCTATCTGCCGCCCGAACCCTTCGAGCGCATCTTCTATCACGGCAACGAGTTCGACAAGCGCAACAGGTCCATGGAGCCGGTGATGGCCTTCAAGCCGTTCCGCGACTATTTCGCCCAGTGGATGCCGCCCGGCGTCACCGACAAGGAGTACATCATCGCCCAATATGATGGCGCAGTCGCCTACATGGATGCAGCGATCCAGAGCTTCTTCACTGCCCTAGAGGCGCGCGGCCTGGCCGAGAACACCATCGTGGTCATCAACGGCGACCATGGCGAAACGCTTTACGACCACGACTGCTTCTTCGACCATCACGGCCTTTATGAGCCGACGTTGGTCGTGCCGCTGATCATCCGCGCGCCGGGGAAGCTGCCCGCTGGCAGGCGCGTGGCCGGCTTCAATCAACACAAGGACCTGGTTCCCACGCTGCTGGAACTGGCCGGCATCCAGCGCGACGACATCCGCTTCGATGGCCGCAGCCTGCTGCCGCTGGCCGCGGGTCGACTGCCCTCTTTCGAGAGCGAGTTTTACATCACCGAGTGCACGTGGATGCGCAAACACGGCTGGCGCACGCCCCATTGGAAGCTGATCCGGGCGCTGGAGCCAGATTTTCACTTCAAGCCACCGGTGGAGCTGTACAATCTCATCGAAGACCCAGAAGAGGCTGTGAATCTGGCTGAGTCCCATCCCCAGGTCGTGGCCGAATTGACCCGACGGATGGAAGAGTGGATCGCCCGGCGCGAGCAGGAGAGTGGGCTGCCCAACCCAATCTTCAACCAGCCAGGCTGGCATGGCAAAGAAGGCGTGGACTACTTCGCCACGTCGCAAGAAGCCTATGACACACTGCACATTGGCGACCCCAAGCAGGCGGCGCGCCTGCAGGCGAAATCGCGCGATTAAGTACTCGTCCGCCTAAGTGACAGTCACCTGGCAGGTGACTGTCACTTAGGCGGATGTTGTTTTTAGACGGTTACTAAGATTCACAGATCTACCGCAAGGTGGAAGAGTTACTTTATCCATAAACGCAACAAAGCAAAGAAGAAAGAGAAGAAACCATGTTGAGCGAAGCCCAGGTGGCCGAATTCAAGCGCAACGGCTACGTCAATGGCGGGAAGGTGTTGAACGACGACGAGGTGGAGGTGTTGCGCAGCGAGATCATGCGCACCATCGAAGAGCGCGAGCGCACCGACATTCAACAGCCAGTGTTGGTGCGCAATCTATCCCGCGATGAAAACTCGCCCGTCTGGCAAATCGTAGACATCTGGATGTCCAGTCCACCCTTCCGCGCCCTCATCAGCCACCCTCTCATCACCCGCGGGTTAGCGCAACTCACCGATGCGACCGAGCTGCGCATCTGGCACGACCAGATTCAATACAAGCCGGCCCAGATCGGCGGCGTGAACATGTGGCATCAAGACGCGCCCTACTGGCCCATCATCGCGCCCATGACCGAAGTGACGGGCTGGGTGGCCCTGGACGACGCCGACGAGGATAACGGCTGCATGAGCATGGTGCCCGGCTCGCATCTGTGGGGCAACAACATTGATTTCTTACACACGCTCAAGAACTATGACGACATGCCGTCGGAATTCGAGGGGCGCAAGATTGAAGTCATTCGTTGCCCGGTGAAAAAGGGCGAGGTGCACTATCACCACGCGCTGACCTGGCACGGCAGCCACGCCAACCGCAGCGGGCGTCCTCGTCGCGCAGTTGCGCTCCATTACATGACCCAGGACACGCGCTACGTCGCCAGCGGCAGCCATGTCATGAAAGCCTATGTAGAAGTCGCCGACGGCGAGTTGATGAAGGGCAAATACTTCCCGAAGGTGTATCCGACAGCGGAATGAGCAGCCAACTGCCCAACGTTCTCCTCATCCAGGTAGACCAGCAGCGCGCAGATTGCCTGGGCGTTGCCGGCCACCCGGTCGCCCAGACGCCCCATCTCGACCGGCTGGCGGCAGAAGGCGTGCGCTTCTCCCACGCCTTCTGTCCTGCGCCCATTTGCATGCCGGCGCGCACGTCGCTGATGACCGGCGTGTACAGCACACAGCACGGCGCCATCGTCAACGCCGGCGTTGAGGGCCACCGCCCTATACGACCTGACCTGCCCATGTTCAGCCACACGCTCAAGGCGGCGGGCTACTGGCTGGGCTACGTGGGCAAATGGCAGGTGGGTGTCGATGGTTCGCCGTTGGAGCATGGCTTCGATGAGTATGTTTCCGACAAAAGGTACTTGCCCTGGCGACGCGAACAGGGGCTGCCGCCCCTACCCACACACAATGGCTGGTTTGGCGCGGTGGATGTCGGAGTGACGCCGGCGCAGAGCAGCCTGGGCTGGGGCGCCGACCATACCATCCGTCTCTTGCAAGAAGCAGCTGCACGCAACAAGCCATTCTTCTTGCGTTGGGATCCCATCGAGCCGCACCTACCCAACATCCCGCCAGAACCGTTCGCCTCGCTGATCCAGCCCGAAGAGATTCCACCTTGGCCCAGCTTTTCCGACCCGTTGACCGGCAAACCGTACATTCAACATCAACAGCGACGCACCTGGGGGCTGGATGGGTGGTCATGGGGACAATGGGCGCCCGTTGTCGCCCGTTACCTGGGCGTGATTACGCTCATCGACCATCAGGTGGGGCGCATTCTGGCGGCGCTCGACGAACTGGGGCTGGCGCAGAATACATTGGTCATCTTCACCAGCGACCACGGCGATCTGTGCGGCGGTCACGGCATGATCGACAAGCATTATGTGATGTACGAAGATGTAGTGGCCGTTCCGCTGATCCTGCGCTGGCCGGGCCGCGTGCCGGCCGGATGTACGGTGGATGCGTTCGTCACTGGGGCGCTTGACCTGGCCGTAACCTTTTGTCGTGTGGCCGGCGCTCCGCCGCCTTCCACCTTCGTGGGGCGCGATTTGCTGGGAATCATCGACGGACAAGCCCAGGAGCAGCGCGATGCCATCTTCGCCGCCTATCATGGCAATCAGTTCGGCCTCTACAGCCAGCGCATGATACGCACCCGGCGCTGGAAATATGTGTGGAACGCCACCGCCGAGGATGAACTGTATGATCTCCAAGACGACCCGGCGGAGCTGGTTAACCGGGCTTGGGACCCTGCGTGCCGCGATGAGCTTGCCAATCTGCGCGCCCGCCTGGTTGCCTGGATGGACGAGACGAGCGATCCCCTGCTGAATGGTTGGACGAGAAGACAATTGTTGGAGGGGCGAAAGATATAGATTCTGTTTACAGCCGCCCGTTTTTCGCCTACAATCATGATTGCCAATCCCGGATTGCAGTCTATCCAATCCTTGTTGAATGGTAACCTTCTTGGCAGGCTCACAGTTCAGACTATACCAGGAGCTGCTTCATGTTACGAGTTTGTGTTATTGGGTTGGGACCGATCGGCAACCGCCACGCCCAATTGCTGAAAGAAGACCCATTGGCCGAGCTGGTGGGCGTCTGCGACCTAATTAAAGATCGCTCTGATGCGGCGGCGGCGAAGTACGGCGTTCCTGCTTTCTACAGCGTCCCCGAGATGCTGGCCGCACTGGCCCCCGACGTTTGCCATGTGACCACCGGCGGCGAGGAGTACGGCAGCGACCATTACCTGCCCACCATGCAGGCCCTGGAGGCTGGCTGTCATGTGTTGGGTGAGAAACCTATCTCCAATGACATCCGTCTGGCCGAGGAAATGGTGGCGACCGCACGAGCAAGGGGTCTTTGCTACGGCATCAATCTCAACCACCGTTTCACCCCGGCGGCCTATCTGGCCAAACGCTGGCAGAACGAAGGCCGGCTGGGGCACCTGCTCTTCATCAACATGAGCATGTGGATCATGAATCCGCGTGAAAGCTCACCCTACTTCCAGATCAAGGCGCTGCATCCCCACACAGTGGATGTCATGCGCCACTTCTGCGGCGATGTGGAGGCGGTGCAGTGCTTCGCCACAAAGGCGCCGGGGCGCAAAATCTGGTCCACCGCCACCTTCAATATGCGCTTCAAAAATGGCGTCGTCGGCACGCTCACCGGCAGCTATGACATTGAGCGCGGCCATCCCATGGAACGCTGCGAGGTGGCCGGCGTCAAGGGGCGCGTTGTCATCGACGATATGTACCGCCGGGCTACCCTCTACCCTGCCGGCGACATGGAGACGCGCGTCTATCACAACCCGATCTTTGGCGGAATGCGCGATTTCGAGGAGACCTTCAAGAATCGCATCCATCGCTTCCTGGAACAAGTGGGCGAAGGAGTCAGTCCTGACGAAATCGACGGATCGGGTGCAGATGGGCTGGCCGCGCAAAAGGTGTTGGCGGCGGCCATCGAGTCGCTGAACAACGAGACGGTTGTGTATGTGAATCAAATCTAAGAAAGGACTCCGACGATGAAGCTAGGAGCGAATTCAGTCTTATTTGGCGGCCATGACCTGGAGACCGCCTTTCGCTGTTTGGCAATGGCAGGTTACGATGGCATCGAGCTATCGGCCATCGACGGCATGAGCGAGCATCTGGTGCTGGATCGCTGGCAGGAGATCGCACCGGAGGTGAAACGCCTGGCGCAAGTCTACGGTCTTGAGCTACTGGCCATGGAGCAGCCCAGCCACGACCGCGCCAAGATGGAGCGGGCCATGCAGGCCGCGGCGGAGATCGGCATCCCCATCATCAACTGCGGGCCGGGCGGCAAAACGGGCGATGAAGCCTCTTTCCAACAGGCTATCGACGAGCTAGGTAGCCTGGCTGACATGGCCGGGCGCTACGGCGTCATCCTGTGCGCCAAAGCCCACGTGGGTCAGGCGGTCTTCGATACACCCACCACCCTGCGACTCATGGCAGCCATCACATCGCCAGCCTTTGGCATCGACATGGACCCGTCCCACATCTATCGCGCCAACGAGAACCCGGTGGAGGCCATCGCCGCGGTGATCAGTCGCGTGCGCCATGTCCACATCCGCGATTGCAAAGGCCGGCAGCAGGGGCCGGGTAAGCCGGAAGACCAGGCCAATGGTCGGGGCGACATCGACTTGGTGGGCTACATCCGTGTGCTCCACGAGAATGGCTACAGCGGGCCGCTCAACCTGGAGGTCATTGGCGCAAAGTCCTACAGCGTGGAACAATGTTGCGTCATCGCGGCGGAAGCCCGGGGACACATGCAAGCATGCCTCCAGGCATGCAGCGCGCGTTGAAGTTTCTCAGGTGACAGTCACTTTGTGAAGTGACTGTCACCTCTGGATGACGCCAAAACTGCAAACAGAGTGTATGGCATACTATCTCGTTCGGGCGACCCCAAAAACAGAGCGATTGACAGAATTGGTTGAGAAGCTCCAGAGCGGTGCTTTTCTTCCGTTGCGCCCCTTTGGTCAGGCGCTCAGTAAAGGTCTCAACGGGGCGCGCTGGGAGAGCGACGGTGTGGTCATTTGGGAAGAAGAAGACTACTGCTCACCGCCCCTGGCCATGGAACGAGCCGCTGTTCTGGATCGCTATTTCGACGACATCCGCGTTGAGCGTGTCAACGAGGATGAAGGCTGGCGGAGAATCGAGTCGCTCCCGATTGTTTTCGCCCAATCAGTGGGGTAATTGCGTATGAAAATGCGTCAGCTGGGAGTCAACGGCCCGTGGGTCTTTGCGATTGGCCTGGGCTGCATGGGTATGTCCGATCTTTACGGCCCAACGGATGAAACCGAGAGCCTCGCCACGATCCACGCTGCGCTGGATGCGGGCGTCACGCTTTTCGACACGGGCGATTTCTATGGCATGGGGCACAACGAGCTCCTGTTGCGCCGCGCCTTACAGGGATGCAACCGCGACCAGGTCGTACTCAGCGTCAAGTTTGGGGCGCTGCGCGGGCCAGATCGCTCATGGCTCGGCGTAGACGCTCGCCCAGCGGCAGTCAAGAATTTCTTGGCTTACACACTGCGGCGGCTTAACGTTGAGTATGTGGACATCTACCGCCCCGCGCGACTGGATCCAAACGTGCCCGTTGAAGAGACCGTGGGCGCAATTGGCGACATGGTGAAGGCCGGATATGTCAGGCACATCGGCCTCTCGGAAGTAGGCGCCGCAACACTGCGCCGCGCCCATGGGGTGCATCCCATCGCCGACCTTCAGATCGAATACTCGTTGCTCTCCCGCGGCATCGAGGCCGAGATTCTGCCAACCTGCCGTGAGCTGGGCATAGGCGTCACGGCATACGGAGTGCTTGCGCGCGGGCTGCTCAGCGGCCACTGGTCGGCGGAGCGATCACTCTCACAGGACGATTTCCGCCGTCACAGCCCGCGCTTTCAGGGCGACAATCTGGCCCATAACCTGGCTTTGGTCGAGGTGTTGAGCGACATCGCTACAGAGCGAGATGCGACCACAGCGCAACTTGCCATCGCCTGGGTGTTGAGTCGGGGCGAGGACATCGTTCCGTTGGTCGGCGCGCGGCGGCGTGAACGGCTTCATGAGTCGTTGGCTGCGCTGGACGTGACCCTGAGCGCAGATGACCTGGCCCAGATCGAACGAGCGATTCCAGTCGGCGCGGCGGCAGGCGCACGTTACGATGCACGCGCCATGGCCAACCTGGATAGCGAACGTAGGGCTTGAATATGTAGGGCGATTTGCTAAACTGCGGTTGCTTTGAAACCAGGAGTTTTCACAGTTCAAAAACTCCTGGTTTCAAACAGAGCGAAGTATAAATCGCCCTACACCTACATGGCGCTGACCGGCTGCCCCGCGTCGCCGGCGGGTTGACTGGAGCCGCTTGCGGCCAATAGTTTGACCAATCCTTCGCGCCCCCATTCCATGATTACGTCGTGATTCCAGGCAAAGAACGGTCGCGCCAACGGCGCCATCAGGTTCATCCAGGCCTTGGTGGTATCCACTTTCCAATCATACCGCACGGTTGTCTTTCTGTTGGCTTCGCTGAAGCTCCAGCAGCCCGTGCCCTGAAGCTCGCCCTGAGCACGGCCTTCGATGCGCTTGTATTGCTCGACCTGGGTTGTCTCCATGTCAAAGACAAGCCGATAGGGCAGTTTGCTCTTCCAGGTGTAGCGATAGACCGCGCCCACGCCGAGACCATTGCCGCCGCTCAGCGGTGTGACTGCTTCCACCCCTCGCCACCACTGGGGCCAACGCTCCACCTCCGTGATCGCTATCCAAACCGCCGCGACAGGGGCGTCGAATTGCCAAATCGTCGTGAACTCATAGCGCGCCATCGTCCGATCTCCTTTCATTCAGGCCAGCGCCAGCGGCTGACTCATTCCTGCAGCCATCTGGCAGAGGCGATTGCTGTGGTCTGTCATAGTTTACCGCGCGACAGTGTCAGTCGCCAGACCGAATAGAGCTCACTTTTTGCTCATTCCAATGTGAAAATAGGCTCACACGGAGAGCACAGAGAAAGAGTCATCCGTAGGTCACGCTTGCAGCGTGACAATCATGGCTGATTTTTCGTCGTTTGTAGTGTCCACAGGTCATGTGGCCTGCAGGAAAAAGACAATGAACGGCTTACACACGGACTATCGCATCACCCCCAACGCGGCTTGCAGCGCAGCAACAGCGGCGGCTTCTGCCTCATGGATGTGATGCAAATGATGGGCGATGGTGGTGCATAGATCTGCTGTTTCGTTGGCGGAAAGAGGAAAATCGACGCGCGCCGCCTTGCGTAGCTCTGTCAGCCGGGCGTCGATGGCGCGCATTTCGGGAACCGCGGCTGCGCCCTGTTCCAGAAAGATCGTGTGACGGCGCAGCATGAGAGCGCGCGTCTCGCCCAACAGCGGGGCGGCGTCAGGCAACAGTGCGCCGGGCAGGCCGCGCCAGGTCTGGGCGCTGGCGCGGAACAGCTCTGCGCATTCGTAGAGCGCCGGCGTCTTGAGGATCAACGCGGCCTCGTCCAGAAAGGCGGCGTAAACGCCGCGCTCGGCGTCCTGCTCGGTATTCTTGCCAAAGAGAAAGGCGAATTCGTAGGCTGACTTCAGGCCAGCGTACATGGGCAGGCCGGGCGGGAAGACCTTGCGCCAACTCAGTCGTTGGTTTGGCTCGGTGAGCATGCGCGCCCAAAAGCGCAGGGCAGCCAGGCCAAAGTTGTGTTTTGCGCCCTTGGGCGGCGTCTCGGTGAAAAGCTTGATGCAGTCGCAGATGCCCAGGTGCACCGCTGAGGCCAGTTTGTCGTGCCCAGGCAGATCGAGGGTCACAACCCGATGCTTGTCCTTCTTGATGCGCCCGCGCGCCGCAGCCAGTTCGCCCGTCGTGAGGATGAGGGGGACGCGCGCCCGGTCAGCAATAGAGACGACATCGCGGTCGGCGTCATGGCCGTAGACCACGACCGGAAACGCACCCCACATGCCGGCGTCCGGAGAGAGCGCGTTGTAAGGCAGGCTCCACATCTCGGGCCAGACGATGGCTGGCGCGCCGTCGGCCAGAGCGTCAACCAGATTGGCAACGCCTTTGACCGGGTTCACCGTTTGCGTCAGGGTCTGCACGACGCCCAGCCGCGCCAACATGGTCTCCCACGGGTCGAAGGTGTTGCGCGTGAGGATGTTGCACTGGGGCTCGTAGCCTTCGTAGGCGAAGTTGAAGTAGCCGACCGTGACGCCGCCGCTGACGCCCAAGAGCAGCGCCTCGCTGTAGGGTTGGCCCGTGTGGGGCGCAATGACGCCCTGGTGGGCCAGGACGTTGCGCACCGAACCGGTCTCCCAGTGATAGCCGTCGAATTGATGATAGTTGGATAGGGTGGGCATGGATTCTCTCCTTTGTTTCAATCGAGCTGATTGTACTTTGCGCAGTTCAGTGTAGCCTGTTTTCCGCGTGCTGTGGAAAAGGAGAGAGATAGTCTCCATCATCTTTTCAACCGAATAGCCGGTATGTGCTAATGTTCCTACATTAAATATTCGTGATTTTGGGAGCGACAAAATGAGAACAGATAAGCCGGCCGTGTGGGTGCACGACCTCGCCGGCAAACTGACGGCATGGATCAAAGTGGGGCTGCCCAGCGTCGAGCGTCCACATCGCGGTCGTCGGGCAGCCGAGAAGACGACGGTCTATGCACACTGCGATGTCACGCAGTTTCTGGCGCAACTTTCCGGTCAGAAAATCCACCGCGCCAAGCAGATTCCGATCTATTCACTCGACCGCCGCATGGTAGAAGAACTGCCCGGCTTGATCGATCGGCGCACAAGCATGACGATCACAGTCAGCGAGCGCCAACTCTATGTGACTGTCGGCGAGCGAATGTTGACCTGCATGCTGATGGCGCACCGCATCGGCGAAAGGAGCCAATAGATGCAAATCACCGACGTGCAAACTTTTGTGGTGGGCGTTCCACCGCCTCATTTTGGCGGTCGCTATTGGATCTTTCTGCGGTTGACCACCGATAGCGGTGTGACGGGCTATGGCGAGGTCTACTCGCTGCCCTTTCACCCGCATGTCGTGGCCAAGATGATCGAGGATGTCTGCACGCGCAAGGTGATCGGCAGCGATCCCTTCAAGATCGAGCGGTTGTGGCGCAACCTCTATGGCAGTGGCTACATGCAGCGCCCAGATATCTCGCTGCTGGGCGTTCTCAGCGGCATCGAGATGGCCTGTTGGGACATTGTCGGCAAAGAGCTGAACAAGCCGATCTACGAATTGCTCGGGGGACAAGTCCATGAACGATTGCGCTCCTACACCTACATCTACCCCGAAGTGGGCGATGCAACCGATGTCTATCACGACGCCGAACTCTCCGCCGAACGTGCTGCGGCCTACGTTCAGCAAGGCTTCACCGCCGTCAAGTTCGATCCCATCGGCCCATACTCGACCTTCGACCCACGCCAACTATCGCTGGAAGGGCTGGAGTTGGGCGAAAAATTTGTCAGACGTATGCGCGAGGCAGTGGGCAATAAGTGCGACCTGCTCTTTGGCACGCACGGCCAATTGACGCCGGCTAGCGCGATCCGCCTGGCAAAGCGGTTGGAGCCACACGACCCGCTCTGGTTCGAGGAGCCGACGCCGCCCGAAATGCCAGAGCAGATGGCCGTGGTCGCCAGACAGACCAGCATCCCAATTGCCACCGGTGAACGTTTGACCACCAAGTATGAGTTTGCTCGCGTGCTGGAGTGCAAGGCCGCTTCGATCCTGCAAATGGCGTTGGGCCGGGTGGGCGGAATCCTCGAAGCCAAAAAGATCGCAAGCATGGCCGAGGCGCACTACGCTCAAATTGCCCCGCACCTCTACTGCGGGCCAATTGCCGGCGCGGCGGCTATTCAGCTTGGCGCATGCAGCCCCAACTTTTTGATACAAGAATCGATCCTCACGTGGGGCGGCTTCTATGCCGAGGTTCTCAAAGAGCCGATTCAATGGCAAGATGGTTACATCATTCCCCCGAGCAAACCGGGGTTGGGCGTGGAATTGAACGAAGAAGTGGCGATGCAACACCCGTACACTGAAAGCAGACTACACCTGGAAATGACTGAATTTCCCGTGACTTTTGAGATTTCTTGAGGATTCCTGATGATGAACAAACAACTTGGCTTTATCGGACTGGGCAACCTGGGCGCGCACCTGGCAAACAGCCTGCAGCGCGCTGGCTTTGTGCTGACCGTGCACGATCTCAACAAGGAGGCTGCGGCAGGTCTGCTGGCCGCTGGCGCACTCTGGGCCGATTCACCACAGGCGGTGGCGGAACAGTCTGACACTGTTTTCACCTGCCTCCCCTCATCAAAAGCAGTGAACGCGGTCGTCAGCGGCGAGAAGGGCATCCTTACCGGGCTGAAGCGGGGTGGAACGTGGATCGATATGGGCACCAGTGACCGCTTTGAGACGCTGCGCCTGGCGGCATTGGCCGCAAAAAAGGGCATCGACACGCTGGAATCGCCGGTAACCGGCGGTGTGCACAAAGCCGCAGCGGGCGGGGTCACCGTGCTGGTTGGCGGCGACGAAACAGTCTATCAGGCGCATCTGCCCGAGTTGCAGGCGATGGGCAATCCGGTGCTTTACATGGGGCCGCTCGGCAACGCCGCGATCATCAAGGTGATCACCAACATGCTGGCCTTCATTCACCTGGTGGCCGTTGGCGAGGCGCTGATGCTGGCCAGGCGAGGCGGGTTGGACCTGGCGCAATCGTTCGAGGCGATCAAAGCAAGCTCGGGCAACAGCTTTGTCCACGAAACCGAAAGCCAAGTGATCCTCAATGGCAGTTACAACATCGGCTTCACCATGGATATGGCCTGCAAAGACCTCAACTTTGCCCTGCAATTGGGGCGCGACTTTGGCGTGCCGCTGGAGCTGGCCGGCCTGACCGAGCAGACCTTCATTCGCGCCCGCTCGCAATATGGTGGCGGCGCCTGGTCATCGCAGGTGGTGAAGTTGCTTGAAGATGCACTTGGCACGGACTTGCGAGCGGCAGGGTTTCCGGCGGTGTTGGGGATGTAGAGAAGACAGGTGAGCCGCTTTTCGGTGCACGTGGAAAAGAAGAGTCATCGTGTGCAAAAAAGGCTCACGTTGCGGTGTTGTATCGTGCGCGACGACGGGCTTTTTCGGCCTCCACTGCCCGGTCGCGCGGCGGCGCGTTGGTGACGAGTGTATCGAGCAGGCGTTGAACAGCCTGCTCGACCTCAGCGACCGCCCGCTCGAAGGCTTCTTTGTTGGCCTGAGATGGCTTCTGGAAGCCGCTCACCTTGCGCACGAACTGAAGTGCGGCGGCGTGAACCTCTGGCTCAGTGGTCGGCGGCTCGAAATTGTAGAGCGGTTTGATGTTTCTGCACATACTTTGTAGCTCCCATTTTCCGACGAAATATCTCTGTCTTGCCCATGCGCCGCCGCCCCAGCAACACCGTAGACATGGTGCGGCGTCCCGCGGCGTCGAGGGCGGCGCGATAGAAATAGTCGAAAAATTCACCGCGGTCAGTATAGACCTGATCAAGAACCAGAGGCTTGATGACCCACGGCGTTGCGGGAAAAAGCAGCGACGGCTCTGACATGATCGAACTCCAGCTTTCGCCAATGCAAGCGTCTTTTCACCTATGCTCAATCATATCATAGCAGTGTTTGCATTTACATACAGTCCGACCTATCTCGCATCGGTTGTTGTCACTTGCGACTGCCCGGCAATCTGTTTTCGACCAAACACGAAGTACGCGATTGGCCCGATGAAGTTGATGAACACGAGCACGGTCCACAGTTTCTTACTGCCGTTGATCGCCTCGGCCGGGCGGCGGCGCAGGTCGCGCAACGCGGCCGCCAGCAGGAGCACCTGCACAAGCCCCATGACCACGACACGCACCCTGGCCGCCGGAGCGAGATCCTTCCACGCTTTTCTTCGACTCATGTCACCCTCCTGATTCTAACAATTGGCTCACACAGAGACGCGGAGATCACGGGGAAAGGCGCTGGACGCTTCGGTTCCTGTGCATTGGCGCAACGCCAGCGCATTCCCAGGCAAAAAAGAAAAGCCCACCACAAAGTCACAAAGATGCCAACAAATGCCACCCTTCCACATCACCATTGTCGCGCAGTGAGAATCGCTGTACACCTGTCCTTGGTTAGGCGCCATGCCATGATTCAGATGATTGACGCGATGATCTCGCGCAAATTCGCGGGGACGGTCGCATCTCGATGCAGCTCCTCCAGGAACATCTCCAGCGTCAGTAGGGGCAGTTCGCCGCGCCAGCAGCGGTGCGCCAGCGGTCGCGCCACATTGCGTGCGGTTTCCAGCATGTCAGGGGACAAGTGCGCCTGCAAGTAGGGAACGAGACGAGACAACTCCGGCGCAAGGATGGTTGCGCTGTACTGGGCCAACGCAGCGGCGAAGCCGGCGTCCCAATCGACATCGGGGCGATAGACCCTGTCAGGTTGCGCCAGATCGATGTGGGTCGCCGCAACTTGACCAGACCGGCCTATGTCCAGTACGGCCACAGTCTGGCGCAGTTGGCGTGTGAAGTCGCTGCCCGAAGCCAGCGCGCCCGGGTTGATGACCGTCACGCCGTCTGCTTCGTACACCAGGGGAATGTGCCAGTGGCCGAAGACCACGATGGACGCGCCGGCGCGGCGCGCCCGCGCCACCTGGCGCGCCAGCTTGGGGTGCAGATCGTCGCCCCTGCGCGACGCCGTTTCTTCCTGCCAGTCGGGATAGTGGCTGTGCCAGAGCAGCAGCCGGCGACCGCCCAACGCAATCACTTGCTGATAGGGCAGCTCAGCCTGGGCGTCGGGCGTGTCGTCGTTGCCATGGACAGCGACCACCGGCGCGATCTGGCTCAGTTGATCCAGCACCCACAACTCGCCCACGTCGCCGGCGTGGAGGATGAGATCCACCCCAGTCAGTGCGTCGAACAGGGCCGGCGGCCAGGCAGCGCAGCGCGCCGGCATGTGTGTATCGGAAACCAGGCCGATGCGAGCATCTATAACTGACGTGCTCCCAGCAACTGTGCGAATGTAACCCGCTTTCATTCACAAATGGGAGGTGGTTTCGGAAAGCCGCCAGGCGGCGGCTTTGGCACAAACGGGACAAGTGGGGGTTTCGGAAATGTCGGATTCCTAGGATCCCCCGGTATCGCTGGCTCCGTCGGCGCGCCTGGATTCACCGTATCACCCTGTGGGATTGTTGGCTCCGTCGGCGCGCCTGGATTCACTGTGTCCGAACCCGGGTTGGGAGGATCGTACTGATGCGCCTGATTGTGGAAATAGTTTACCGCGCGCTCAGTGAGCAAGCCCACTGCAACCGCGCCGCCGATAATCACTCCGGCTACGATGGCTGCCTCGGCGATTCCAAGTCCAATTCCAGCGCCCAGGAGGATTGGATTCTGTCCAGTTAGATCGATGAAGTTGACTGGGTCATTGAACACATATCGATACAGGTTCGTGTCGTCACCGGCAAACCCAATCGGGTCCTTAGCTATCCACCTGCCGGTCTCGGCATCATAGTCGCGCGCACCGAAGCGCACCAACTTCGTGTGCGGGTCATAGATGCCGCCGGCGAAGCCGAACGGCTGGAAGCCGGGGTTGGTGTCGTTCAGCAACTTGCCGAAGCTGTCATAGTCCATGCGCTGGGCGATGACGCCGCTGGCTACATCGACCACCAACCGCGGACTGCCCAGGTGGTCGGTCAGGATGCGATAGGTCACGCCGCCGCGAATCATGTAATCAGGCACGTTGATGTGAGCAGCGTAGACGAAGCGGCTCACCAGCGTCCCGCCGCCATCCAGCTCGGCGATGGGGCGCAGGTTGCCCTCGTAGAGAAATCGCTGGGTCAGGACGCCGTTGACCCGCTTGCCGATGCGCTGATTCTGACCATCCACCAGGTAAGTGATCGCCGTCCCGTCAGTCAGGGTGACGCCCAACAGGTTGCCCAACTCGTCATAGTTGTATGTTGTGGTCTGACCGGCGTTGGTCTTTGTCATCAATTCGCCGGCTGCGCTGTAGCCATAAGTCGTCGCCCCGTACTGGGTCAGGCGGTCCTGCGCGTCGTAGACGCCAGCGACAACGCCAGAGGCGGCGCTCAGGCGGTTGCCGTTGGCGTCGTAGGTGTACGTCTCCACGGCCAGCCCGTTCTTGTGGACGGCGGTGAGTTGCCCGGCCAGGTCATAAGTGTAGCTGTAGACATCGGTCACCCCGCCGATGGTTTGGCTCTTCTGGGTGATGCGTCCAAGTCTGTCGCGCTCGTACTGCACGCTGTAGAGCGACGCAGCGTTGTAGCTGGCCGTATAGGTGAATGGTTCGGCAAAGCCATTGTAGCCCCAGACATCGGCGACGCCGGCCAGCGCGCTGCCCATGAGCAGACCGTTCTGTGCATTGCGGTTCAGCGTGAGGCTGCCGGCCTGGATGAGAAGGCTGTCGTTGGCGTATTGGAACGCGATGGCGTTGCCGCCGTTGACAGTGGTCGAGGTCAGGCGGAAGCGGTTGTCGTAGACATAGCCGACGCTGCCGGCAATCGGCCCGCTCCAGGTCTTGCCGGTCAGCAATGGGCCATCGTAGCTAAAAGCCAGGTTGACGCCGCCCGGCGCGTTGAGGGCCGTGAGCTTGCTGGTGGTGGGGTGGTAGGTGTGGTTGACCACGCCGCGAGCAATTGTGACCGCGCTCTGCCGCCCGGCGCTGTCATAACTCACGGCAACCGTTTGACCGTCGGGACGGGTGATCAGGGTCAGCCGGCGCTCGGCGTTGTAATCGAACTGAGTGTCATCGTCGCCGGGGTTCACATCAGGCGGCGAGTAGTTCGCCATTTGGTCGCTGGCTGTGTAACCGAAGCTGTGGGCCGGGCGACCGGGCGGCGTCAGGCTGGTCAGGTTGCCGTTGGCGTCATAGGCGTAGGCAACGGCCTGACCGTTGGGCAGCGTCTGGGTGGTGGGTCGCCCGACCGCGTCATAGGTAAGAGTCGTCGTCTGCACGAGCGCGTTGCTGACGCCGGTGAGATGAAACGCGTCGTTGTGCGTCAGGTTCGTGACGCGACTGGCTGCGCCAGAGCCTTCGATGAGCGTGCTCAAGAGGCCGCGGCTGTCATAGGCCAGGCTGACAGGTGACAGGCCAGCGCTCTGTTCCTGTGTAACCCGCCCCTGGGCGTCGATGGACAGCGTGCTGCTCCGTCCGGCGGCCGTCGTCGCCGTCATCACACGCGAGAGAGCGTTGTAGACAAATCTGCTCACCGCGCCATTGTCTGTGACTGTGTCGGTCATCCTGGTCAGGCTGAACAAGTTGGAAGGGTCTGTGAGCCGGACGCTGCGCTGAATCGTGACGGTGCGCGTGCGCCCGCTGGGGGTCCTGGTGGTCGTCTCGGCGGCAACAGGCGCCAACATGCCCCAGCGCGGGTCGGGGCCATATTTCACTGTGACAACCGTGCCGTCAGAATAGATGATCTGCTCGCTGCCATCGGTGTTGATGATGGTGGTGGTCTTGGCGCCGCTCGGCTTGGTCACGCTGCGGCGGATGGCGCCGGTGGGCAGCTCCTCGACGCGGTAGGCGCGCACGCGCCCCAGGGCTGTGGTCGTGGTGACGGTGTAGCCGCTGCTGCCTTCCAAGCGGGCGAGGGTCGTGCTGCCGCTTGCCGGATCATTGTCTTGGATAAGCCGCCCTTTAGCGTCGTAGGAGAAGGTATGGACATTGTTTAGCGGATCGACGAAGTGGGTGAGCAGTCCATCCACGGTGTAGCTCATGGTGTGCGTCTCGCCGGACGGGTTGGTCATGCTGTTCAGCCAGCCGTTTCCATCGACGCTGAGCGTGGTGCGCTGACCGCCCGGCGCGACGATGGCCGTGGGCGCGGCGCCCGTGCGCTCGATGGTGGTCACGTTGCCGTCGCCGTCGGTCACTGAGATAAGATAGCCCTCGCTGTCATAGCCGAACTGATAGCGCAGCGCGCCGGTCAGGGCATCCAGCGTCCGCAGGTGGCGACCGCTCTTGTCCAATACATAGATCTCACTGCCGTCTTCAGAGGGCAATAGAATGTCCAGGATATCGACATTGGGATGTGCGGGCTGCACCCGGCGAATACGATTGCTAACGGGGTCTGCGATGTAGAGGTTGCCGTCCGGGTCGATCGCCAAACCGCTGGGACTCGTCAGTCCCGCCGCCGTGGCTGGACCGCCATCGCCGCTGTACGTTGAGCTGCGATTGCCCACGGCAGTGGTGATGATGCCATCCAGCCCCACGCGACGGATGCGAAAGTCAAAGAAATTGTCTGCAATATAGAGAAGGCTATTACGTCCTATAGTGACAGCAATAGGACGCTCTAGCGTCGCTGTCAGGGCCGGGACGCCGTCTTGATAGTTTTCAAACTGACCTCCGCCTGCCACAGTGTGGATGCTTCCATCCACCCCCACGCGGTAGATGCGATCGCCGCCGCCCAAAATGATGGGGTCGGCAATGTACAGGCTCCCATCCGGCCCTACTGCGACATCTTGGGGTCCCAGCAAACAGCCATCGATGGCGCGGCCGCCCTCTGTGAAGCCGCAGAACTGGGAGCCGTTGCCGGCCACGGTGGTGATGATGCCATCGCTGCCTACGTGGCGGACGCGTAGATTGGCAAACTCTGGAATGTACAGGCTGCCATCCGCACCCACAGCAATGCCGCTCAGACCCCGCAGTTGGGCTGACACGGCCGGGATGCCGTCGCCGTTGTAGCCCTGGACGCCGTTGCCAGCCACAGTGGTAATGATGCCATCGGGCCCTATGCGGCGGACACGATTGTTGGCATTATCGGCAATATAGAGGCTGCCGTCGGGTCCGAAGGCAAGCCCTTCGGGTCCACGTATTCTGGCCGCCGAGGCCGGACCGCCGTCGCCGCTGTTGCCGGCCCCCGCATTGCCAACGACTGTGGTGATGACGCCGTCGAGTCCCACGCGACGGATACGGTTATTCAACCTATCTGCGATATACAGGCTGCCATCCGGCCCCACAGCCACATCCACAGGACCGTTCAGGCGCGCCGCTGTCGCCGGGCCGCCGTCGCCGCTAAAGCCAGGCGATCCGTTGCCCGCCACGGTGAAGATGCTGGCCGACGCGGTCAATGCCGACGCGCTGCGTCGCTGACCGCCCCCCAATAAGAGGGTTTGTCGGACAGGATCATAGGTATGCTGAATGCTCAGACTCCAGCCGCCCAGCCCCAACGCAGGCGTATCCCAGAAGCGCACCATCTTCGTCCACGTTCTGGAGAGTGAGAAGGTGGACGAAGCCCGGGAGATCGACACAGCAGCTCCCAACGCCGCCGAACGGGCGAAGCTATTCTGGAAATCGCTGCGCGCGGCGTAGTACTGGAGTGGGTAGTCGAAGTACACGCGTATGACTGCCGGCTGCGCGCTCTGCAGCGGCCGGCCGTAGGCGTCGTTGCCATCCCAGGTCACGATGTAGGTGACGTTGGGCGCCGGCGCAAAGGTCTGCCGGTAGACGCGCCCGGCGATAGTCACCTCGACGCGCATGGCAGCCAGGCTGGCCGGGATCGTCGGCCCGCTCACCGGAATGACAAGCGTGTTGGCAACGTTGCGGCCCGGCGTGCGGTCGCTCTGGTAGTGCAGCCGCCAGGATGTTCCGGCAATGGGCAGAGATTCGCCCAAGGTCTGGTCCTCGCAGCCGATGACTGATCCTTCTTCGCAGTTGGGATCGTCGGGTTTGGGGTCATTGTCGTCGCCATCGTCGTCATCGTCGTCGCCCGGCGGCGGCTCGGCGTCGTCCGGCGGGCCGTAGGGCCAGTTGAAATCCCACGGCGTGAAGTGGCTGATGGGCACACGCCACAGGGTCTGGCCGGGCGTATAGAGCTGAGCCAGACGCGCCCGCTCGTCGTCTGTGACGCCCAGGGCGGTCAACGCGGCGCCTGTATCCGCAATGTCGTCGCCGTCGATGTCCAGGTCGGCCAGCCCATCAGTGACGCTCAGCAGCTTGATGACGCGGCCGTTGGCCGAGGCGACCCACTGCCCCTTCTGGTGGTCGTAATAGCCGGCCGGCACGGCCCCGCCCACCGGGAAGTCCAGGAAGTTCTCCACGTAGATGGGCAGCGCTTTGCCGAAACGCACGCCAGTCGCGCCGGCAGTCATGGCCTCGTCCACACTGAACTCGGCGGCGTAGGTGTAGCCGCTGCTGGGCGGCAGCTCCGCCGGCATGGCCGCCGGGCCGGCGTCGCCCACAGTGAATTCGGTGACACGCACGTTGATAGCCGTCAGCGGGCTGGTCGTCCCATCGGCCAGCGTCATCGTCGCCGTCGTCGCTTGCGGGAAGAGGATCGTCGCCTGACGGCTGCCGTCTGTATCGGAGATGACGCTGCTCTGCGCAACCTGCATGGTCGCGGCGTCCAGATCAATCTCAGTCACCACCGGGTCCAAGGGAATGAGGATGACATCGGGCAGCCAGGCGTAGTCGCGCCACGGCGCAACGATTGCGCGTTGGGCGGGGAGGAAGCCTTCCGCCTCGTAGCGCACGGTGAGCTGACCGCCGCCGTTGACCGCCAGATCGAACATGCCATCTTCACGGGTGAGCGTGTGGCCGAACTCCGAGTGGCCGAGCACGGAGATGCGCACACCGGGCAGGGCTGCGCCGTCGCGGGTCGTCACCTTGCCGCGCAGCACCGCCGCCGAATGCAGTTTGATCGTGCCGGAGACGACGCCGGTCTGGATGGGGTTGTCGCCGGTGTAGAGGAAGGCCGTGGCATCTAGCAAACTGGTGGTGGTCGTCTGGTCGAGGGGCGGCGCCACATCCATCGGGTCGGGCGGCGGAACCTCCTCCGTCGGCGTGGCAGTGGGCGTACTGGTCGGGGTGGCTGTGGACGTGCTCGTGGTTGTCGCTGTGGGGGTGCTTGTCGGTGTGGACGTACTCGTCGCCGTGGACGTACCGGTCGGGGTGGCTGTGGGCGTGCTCGTGTTCGTCGCCGTGGGGGTGCTTGTCGGTGTGGACGTACTCGTCGCCGTGGGCGTCCCGGTCGGGGTGGCTGTGGGCGTGCTCGTGTTCGTCGCTGTGGGGGTGCTTGTCGGTGTGGACGTACTTATACTCGTCGCCGTGGATGTACTGGTCGGGGTGGACGTAGTTGTTGATTTGGCAGTGGGCGTCGCAGTCGGCGCGCTCGTTTCTGGCGGCGTCTCGCTGACGGTCGGCGTGCTCGTGCTCGTTGGCGTCCTGGTTGGCGTCGCCGTTTCCGGCTGCACAACCGGAAGCACCACAACCATTCCGGAGAACCCCTGACCGCTCTCCAGATAATAGGGATAGAGGCCCGTCGCAGTGAACGCAAAGGTGAAGCTCAGCCCCGGCGGTATCTGCGCCTCGAACAACACCTCATCCCCTGCTATGGCCGGGCGCTCCACCACGACCGCGTTGGACGCGCCGCCAGCGTTGCGACTCACTAGCGGCAGAAAGACCCGTTGCAGCGCGCCGCTGCGCAGGGTGTGGAGTGACTGGGTGGCGTTCACCCAGGTGATCGGCGCGCCGACGGTCGTGGTGTAGACCGCTGGCTCGAAACCGTTGTCGGTGATGAGAATCTGGCTCGCCTGCGCAGCCTCTGCGCTCAGGGCGAGATCCTGTTGGCGAGGCAGGGCTGAGCGAGTCAGCCCGGCGAAGGAAGTGGGCGAGAGTCGCAGCCATGCGCCAACGCCCGCCAGAAAGAAGAACAGCACGCCTGTTGCGACCAGAACAGCCGCATACAGCCGAAAGGAATCCAACGAACGTAGCCGCGCCATACTCTCTCCTTGCACCGCACCGAACGGCTGCACATGGAACGCCCCGACAAAGCGTGGACGTGCGATGAGAACATGGGCAGAATATGTGTAGGTGTGAAGAGGAAGTATAACAGAAATCGGTGAGCCTGTCAAACGGACTTTTCAAGCCTCAGAGCGTTCAAAGACTCGCGCTCTTACCCGCTTTCTTTCCTGTTTCCAGTTTCCTGCGCGTCTCGCGTACGGCGATGGCGGGCAGATCGGCCGCGTGCGCGTCGAGGTAGCTGCGCGCCAGCTCTGGCTGCTGTTGGCTCATGGCGCGCAACGCCCACGAGATGGCTTTGGCGATGAGCGGATCCCTTTCTGCTTGTAAGCGTTCGATGTTGGCGAGAGCCTGCTGGCACAGGCGGGGATCAGCGCTGGAACGCAGGGGAGTCACCAACAGCACCAGGCTGGCCCGGCGCAGGCTGATGTTCTCATCCTGGGCCAGCCCGCTCAGAAACGGCTGCCAATCTTCCCAGCGCGCCAGCACCTCGTCTGCGCTCCAGATCGACTGGCAGGTGTTGTCGATTTCCGCCCAGCCGACCAGACCCGCCAGCCACATGCGTAAATGCGCCAGCTGAAGGGAACGTCGCACAGCAGTGAGGACGCCGAGCAACATACCGGCCAACACCCGCTGCTCGAAGAGGTCGCCGGTGTAGAGACGGTCGAGAAACGCCAACCATTGTTCATGCCGCCATGCGGGGCGTCCCTTGCGCGCTTGTTTGGCCAGGCGGCGCAGCTCATCATTGGCGACGCCCAACACCTGGCGCGGCGTGCCCAGGTAGCGTCGAATGAACGCCTGATCGGGATTGGCATGAGGC
>CAZLMM010000056.1:0-42303 GCA_964560495.1 uncultured Caldilineaceae bacterium | reverse complement strand
ACCATCACCGACGGCGACCCCAACGCCGTGGACGGCTACGCCGTGGATTGGGCCGTCTGGGTGGACGCCAACCTGCTGACGCCGGCCGCAGAGCCGGTGGATGCGCCGGAAGCAGAGGACGCAACAATCCCGCGCATCTACCTGCCGGTAGTGGTGAAGTGAGGATGGTGGACAGCCCTGCGCCAACAGCCCCCTAATCAACCGACCAAAGGTAGGGACGCGATGTATCGCGTCCCTACCTTTCATAGAGGACTTACGCAGACTCTCGTGCGACGCCTTCCTGGAAGCTCGGAGCTTCCAGGAAGATTTGACAGCTACTCCACACCCGCGTTCCGCCCACCATCGCCATAATGGACGCCGTGACGAGCAATGCTATACTGGCGCAATGAAACAATCTTTCGTTCCGCCGCTTTAGCGATGCACTTCGATGCAATGACTCTGGCCTGTGTGGCCGCTGAACTTCAGGCATTGACCTGCCCTGGCCGTATTCAGCAGACGCTCCTGCCCGACGAACATAGCGTTGGGCTGGAAGTCTACGCACACGGAATCCGACGCTATCTCTACATCTCCGCCAGATCCGACGCCGCTTGGGTCTCGCTGGCGTCGCTGAAGTTGCGCCGCGGTGTCGAGAAAGAGACGCCGTTGCTCCTCTTGTTGCGCAAATATGTGCGCGACGCCATCCTGACTGCGGTGGAGCAGCCCGACCCGTTTGAACGCGTGCTGTGGCTGCGCTTCGAGCACCGACAACACGGCGCAACCTCCCTGGTGGTGGAACCAATTGGTCGCCTGGCCAATATCTTGCTCGTCAAAGAGAATGGCCTCATTTTGGAGTGCGTGCGTCGCGCGCCGCCCAGCGAGCACGCCCAGCGCGTGCTGTTGCCCGGTCGGGTCTATACGCCCCCACCTGCCCAGAATAGGCTGCCACCGTTGGATGACGGCCATCCTGACTATTATCAACGGTTGAGCGACATGCTGATGGGCGATATTCCCTTGTGGAAGGCGCTATCTTCTCAGATGGTTGGCGTCAGTCCGACCCTCGGGCGCGAGATTGCCTGGCGCGCGGCGGGAGCGATCGGCGCGCCGGCCTCAGCAGCCTCTGTCTTGGCAGTGGCTCAGGCGCTGCAAGAACTGTGGGCGCCCGTGCGCAACGGCAAATGGCAGCCGGGCGCGTGGCGCGAGCAGGGTGCAGTCATCGGCTTTAGCGCCTATCCGGCCCATATCGCCGGGCTTTTTGTTCCAACTGCTACAATCAGCGAAGCGGTGGAAAGCTACTTTGCCGCCCAAGCAGCGGGACGCGCCACAGACGTGGGGCTTGCCGCCGCGCCGGACGCCTACGCAGCCCAGCGTAGCAGCGTGGGAGCGATACTGCGCAAGGCGCGCCTGCGTGTGGAACAGCAGTTGACGGCGCTTGCCGCCGACGAGCCAATCCCCGGCGCGGCTGAGCGTCTGCGCGTCGAGGCGGGATGGCTGCTTGCCCTGCACACACAGATCGCCCCGCATGACCCGGTTCTGGAGATCGACCTGGATGACAGGAAACTGATCATCGAGCTCGATAGAGCATCGACGCCCATCGAACAGGCTCAGCGCATGTTCAAACAGGCTGGCAAGCTGGAGCGGGCGGCAATCTTCATTCCTCAACGCCGAGAGCATCTGCGCCGCACCCTGGAATTTCTCGCTCAGATGGAGCATGACCTGCGCCAGGCGAACAATCAGCCTGAGATCGCCGCGGTGCGCAGCGAGCTGGAGCGGTCGGGTTTGGCGCCTTTTGACCAAAAGCGCGACAAGCAACGCCAGCCGTCGAGCACTGGTCAGAAGTCCGCAGCGCGTTCGGCCCCGCTTGTGTATATCACAGCAGATAGGTGTGAAATTCTTGTGGGACGCAACGCCCGTGAAAACGAACGCGTGACCTTTGACTACGGTCAGCCGAACGACTACTGGCTGCATGTGCGCGGTAGTCCGGGCGCGCACGTCGTCATTCGCAATGCCGGAAAAGAGGTGAGCGCAGGGACGTTACAAACGGCTGCGCAATTGGCCGCGTACTATTCGGATCGTCGTGGGGAAAACGCCGTAGATGTCATTTACACACGGCGCAAGAATGTGGCCCATCTGGCGGGCGGGCGCACTGGGCAGGTGGTAGTTCAGCGCGAAGAGGTTGTGCGAGTTCCGGCCCAACTGCCAGAGGACGCAACAAACGGCTAAAGATGTAAAAATAGGCTCACACGGAGACACGGAGAGCACAAAGAAAGAGTCATCCGTAGGTCACGCTTGCAGCGTGACAATCATGGCTGATTTTTCATCGTTATCGCTGTCCCCCAGGTCATGTGGCCTGGCGTGCGAATCTTTCACCACAGAGAGCACGAGGAATTCTCGTGCTTCGCTGCGCCCCATCGGGTCATGTCGCCTCTTCTTCAGAACTCGATGTCGATGCCTCCACGCCGTTCGCGCCGTTTCTGACGCTCTGTTTCGGTCTGCGCTGCATCGACGCCTTTCTCGATCATGTCATCGAGAACTGCGCGCACTGCCAGGAGCATCTCTTGTCGGGCAGCATAGGCGTGCACCCAGAAGTCTTCGGGCAGCCCCAGATCATTGTGACGCAATTCCTCGATCAAACCAGTCGCGCCTTCGACGAGCCAGGCAAGTGCGTCGAAAGCGTTTTCTCGATCGGCGCTGGGGCGGCGGGCTGACTTTGTGTAGCGAGGAGTATAGGGGCGCGTGCGTGCTCGAGCGCGACTGGATGGCTCTTTGGTCGCAGCCGAATCCGCTTCGGCGCTGTCGGCGTTGGCGCGCCCATTGGCGCGGTTGCTGTTTGGCATAAATGTTGCTCTATTCAATCGGGCCGTCGGTGTGCAATGACGCGCATGACCCGATACTCATGACTGCCAAAGCGGTATTTGTACTCCTCATCGCCCTGCATGAAGTCAAAAACGCGACATCCTGCAGCGATGGCGTATTGAATGCTATAGGCAAGCAACACCCAGCCGGGGCTGAGTTGCGCATGGGATTCAGGGTCGTATCCAGAATTGTACAACAGAAAGCGACGGTCATATTCAAAGGCATAGAGCGCCGCCGCTTTTTCGCCGTTGAGGGTGAGAAAGGCCAGGCGCAGCCACCCCGCGTCGCTCAACTTGCGCGCCGCAGCCAAAAAGAAGCGATGCATCTCCGGCGTCATGAACTCGGACTTGTCGATGCGGCTGGCCCGTTGGAGGGCGACGAAATCCTCCACTTCCACTTCCAGGCTATGCTCCGGCCCCACCAGGTAAAAACCAACGACCGCCTCTCGTTCCGCCCGCCGCTGTTTGCGACGGATCTCGTGGCGCTGCTTCTTGTCCACTTGTTCTTGCAGATAGGTTTCGTAGCGAAAAGGCAGTTTGAATTGCGGCGCGACATCTTCTTGAAAGACATCCACGGCCAGGCCGCTTGCCCGCATTCGTTCAGCCAGCGAGCGATAGGTCAGGCTGATCTCGGGCAGATTGCACAGATCGACGCGGTCCCAAGACGGGGCGGCATCGCTAAGCAACCACTCGATCAGGTGGGTGTAGACCTCGTCCTCCCATCCTTCTGCGATGATGAGGTCGAGATAATCGCTCACTTCCAGACAGCCAACCAGGTGCAATGTGCGGTCGCCGCTGCTGTGGGTGACCAGGTAGAGGGGTGCAATGCCGACTAATTGGTTGCTCTCTGGGCTGCGAAAGGCCAATATCCACAGCGCGCCGGAGCCAAGATGCCGCCACCACGTGGTCTGCCATTCATGGGTCAGGAAGATCGAGTTGAATCGCGTCCGCTGTAACAGGCGATTCCATTCGGCAGCCAGGGCGTCAAAGCCATCCTGCTCGTTGTGGGGTCCATACACTTGCACATCCAGTCGGGTCGCAGGCGCACGTTTGCCTGCGACTTCACTATCCGTTGGCTTTGGCAAATCCATACAAGACGCTTGGCTGCTCACACATTCCTCATTTTTCTGTGCTGTCAGGGTTGAAACCTGGTCATTGTGTGAGAGTATAGCCAAGGTTATCTCGCGAATCAGTATGCCATCCCCCCCATTGTAACGACATGGTTGGTCATTAGCTCCTGGTGACGACGCGGATGATCGCCCAGACGATAAGCACAATGACGACGATGATGCCGCCCAGAACCAGGATGACGCCAGCGCCCTGGAAAGGACCGTCTCCATCGGAGGATGGGGTGGGAGTCGCTGCGCTTTCAGTCAAATTGAGCAAGGCGTTGCTGGCAAGCGTTCCATCCAGAGTGGTCACCGCCGTGAGAATCTCAGGCACAACGAGCGTGCCCAGAGGCTGCAACACCGTGAGCAGGGGCGTTCCGATAGGCTCGGGCGTTGCAGTCGGCGGCGGTGCGGGCGTGGGCGAGGGAGTCCATGGTACGAATGGGCTGGTGGGGGTGCCGCCTCCGGGATAGCAGATGAAGAGTTGCACATCGTCCACGTGCATCCACGTGCGCTGGCTGCTGCCATCGTTGAAGACGTTGAAATAGACCCAGAAACTCTGGCCCAGGAAGGGCGTCAGGTCGCGCGCTTCCTGTACAAAGCCGCCGGCGTTGCGCCGCACTCGAAAGATCACCTCTTTCGTCTTTTGGTCGGGATAGAGCAGGATCACCTCCTGGCGATCTGCGCCTATGGTGATAATGTCGGAGATCGGCTCTTCAGTGCGCGGGAACATCCACCAGCGCAGCTCGGCGGTGCTGGCGCCTGCTGGCAATGTGACCAACTGTTGCGCCGAAGAAAACGAGAAGGCCGGCGGCCGATAGTTGGGTGGGTTGCCCAACTGGAGCGAACGCATTCCAGAATAGACGGGATTGCCAACGTATTGAGGCGGCGCCGGGGTGTCGCCGAAAAGCCAGGCGGAGCTGTCTTCGAACCCGCCGTTAAGGATGATATTGACGCAACCAGGCGGGACGCCAGGTACAGGAGTCGGTGTAGGCGTGATGGGCGTGACGCTTGGCGTGAAAGTGGGCGTGGGGATCGTGCCGGTGGGCGATGGCGTAGGTGTGCAGGCGATCACCGACACGACATCTACGTTCATCGCTATGCGTCCGTTGAAACCATCATTGTTGACGCCAAAAACCAGGCGAATCGTCTGGCCGCGCAGGGCAGAGAGATCATACTGGCCTAGTAACCAGGCCCGGGCGTTGCTCTGCACCTGCAAGGGACGGGCAATGAAGGCGTTGTTTGCGTTGTTGAAAATATCCACATACTGCAAGTCGCCTGTGCCAGGCGCGCTGTCAAACTGGGGAAAATAGCGAAAACTCAGGACAAGCGTCGAAGCGTTGGCCGGCAGAACAACTACCTGCTCAACCTGGCTGATGGAGGGCTGGTTGGGTAGGGTGATAATCCCCAACTGCATGGAGTAATTTCCCTCAAAGGCCATGGCATTCGAGTAGATGCCCGGGGTTGCGCTGGGGAGAATCTGCCAGATGGAATTGAGGACTTCAAATGAACCATTTTGCACCTGCTCGGTGCAGCCGGCCGGCAGGGATTGATGCACTGGGGAGGATGGAGGCGCTGCCAGCGCAAAAGATGTCGTCATCAGCAAGATGCTCATGACGACAACATGACTCAGCATTCCGAGCACGCCGGTGCGCCAGGAACGGAACGGACGAATGGAGAGAACAGTTGGCGATGCGAATGAAATGAAACGCAAAGGTGTTGCTCGTCTGTGTGACGCGGACTGATGAGCGCCCGCAAAACATCTGTTGTCGCAGCTATTCTAGCACACCGGCCAACACGCTGCAACGGCGCAAAGTGAAAAACTGCCGCAAACGGCTTTCGTTTGTGCCATTCACCTGGAAAACTGGTATCATCTTGCCGGCAAGCCGTTTGCGCGACGACATTGCAAGCCTGCACAATGCCACCATATTCCTGCATTTTCCTCGGCGCCAGGCCGAGGCGCGTAGCCACTGAAAGGACGATCCATGACCGTGCAAGATTTTTTCGGCGCAAAAGACACATTCGACACCGGCAGCGGACAGGCTGTCATCTATCGCCTCTCTGCCCTGGAAAAGGCAGGCGTCGCCAAGATCGAACGATTGCCCTTCTCGATCCGCGTGCTGCTCGAAGCTGCCTTGCGTCAGGCGGATGGCTTCGAGATCACGCGCCAAGCCATCGAAACCATCGCCAACTGGGGACCTCAGACTGCCGGCGTCGAGGAAATCCCCTTCAAGCCGGCCCGCGTTGTCCTTCAGGATTTCACTGGCGTGCCCAGCGTGGTGGACCTGGCGGCGCTGCGCAACGCCATGCAGCGTATGGGCGGCGACCCACGCAAAGTCAACCCCCTGGTGCCGGTCGATTTGGTGGTGGATCACTCCGTGCAGGTCGACCAATTTGGCAGCCGCTTTGCCTTGTTCTACAACGCCGAGCGCGAATTCGAGCGCAACCGGGAACGCTACGAATTTCTCAAGTGGGGACAGGAAGCCTTCGACAATTTCCGCGTCGTGCCGCCTGCCACAGGCATCGTCCATCAGGTAAACCTGGAATTTCTGGCCAATGTGGTCCAGTTGCGCACGGTCAACGGCGACGGGTTGCCTGTGGCTTTTCCCGACTCGCTGGTGGGCACCGATAGCCACACCACCATGATCAACGGGCTGGGCGTATTGGGCTGGGGCGTAGGCGGCATCGAAGCCGAGTCGGTCATGTTGGGGCAACCCATGTACTTCCTGCTACCCCAGGTCGTCGGCTTCAAACTCATGGGCAGCCTGCCGGAAGGCGCCACCGCCACCGATCTGGTGCTGCGCGTGACTGAAATGCTGCGCAAGAAAGGCGTCGTCGAGAAGTTCGTCGAGTTCTATGGCCCCGGCGTGAGCAAGCTGAGCCTGGCTGACCGGGCCACCATCGCCAACATGGCGCCCGAATATGGCGCAACCATGGGCTTCTTCCCGGTGGATGAGGAGACCCTGCGCTACCTCATCGGCACAGGACGCAGTGAAGAACAGGTCGAACTGGTGGAGCGCTACTGCAAGGAGCAGGGGCTTTTCCGCACCGACGACATGCCCGAGCCCGAATTCAGCGACACGTTGGAATTGGACATGAGCACCGTAACGCCAGCGTTGGCCGGCCCCAAACGACCGCAAGATCGGGTGGCGCTCACCGACATGAAGCAGATGTGGAGCAAAGCGATCACTGCGCCCGTCGGACCCCAGGGGTTTGGCCTGACCGAAGAAAAGGCAGCGGCGCGCGTTCCGGTGTCGCTGCCCGACGGGCGCAACTTCGAGTTGAGGCACGGCGACGTCGTCATCGCGGCGATCACCTCTTGCACCAACACCAGCAATCCCAGCGTGATGGTGGGCGCCGGTCTGTTGGCCAAGAAGGCGGTGGAGCGCGGATTGGATGTCAAGCCGTGGGTGAAGACTAGCCTGGCGCCGGGCAGCAAGGTAGTCACCTCCTATCTCGACGAGGCTGGACTGACGCCCTATCTGGAGGCGCTCAATTTCCACACGGTGGGTTATGGCTGCACCACCTGTATCGGCAACAGCGGCCCGTTGCCCGAGCACATCAGCAGCGCCGTCAAGGCGGGCGACCTGGTGGCGGCGGCAGTGCTCAGCGGCAACCGCAACTTCGAGGGGCGCATCAGCCCGGACGTACGCGCCAACTTTTTGGCGTCGCCGCCGCTGGTGGTGGCCTACGCCATCGCCGGCACAGTCAACATCGATCTGACGAACGAACCGCTGGGCTACGACCCCAACGGCCAGCCGGTCTATCTGGCGGATCTCTGGCCCAGCCAGGAAGAGATTCGCAGCACCATGCGCCGCGCCCTCAAACCAGAGATGTTCCGCCAGCAATACGCCAATGTCTTCGACGGCAATCCCGAGTTCAACGCGGTGAAGGTGGCCGGCGGCGATCTCTTTGCCTGGGATGCAGCCAGCACCTACATCAAGGAGCCGCCCTTCTTCAACATCGCCAAAGAAGCGCCGCCCGTGCAGCCGATTCAGGGCGCTCGCTGCCTGGCCATGATGCCCGACAGCACCACCACCGACCACATCAGCCCGGCCGGCGACATCGCCCAGGGTAGTCCGGCCGCCAAATATCTGGCCGAACGGGGCGTGCCGCGCAGCGAATGGAACAGCTATGGCAGCCGGCGCGGCAACCACGAGGTGATGATGCGCGGCACCTACGCCAATGTGCGCATCAAGAACCAGATGCTGCCTGGGGTGGAAGGGGGCGTCACCAAGCATATCCCCAGCGGCCAGGTGCTGCCTGTTTGGGAGGCGGCTGAAAAGTATCAACAGGAAGGGACGCCGCTGATCGTGCTGGCTGGCAAGGAATATGGCACGGGTTCCAGTCGCGACTGGGCGGCCAAGGGCGTGCAACTTCAGGGCGTGCGAGCGGTCATCGCCGAGAGTTTCGAGCGCATCCACCGCAGCAATCTGGTGGGCATGGGCGTGCTTCCGCTCCAGTTTTTGCCTGGCCAAAGCGCCAGGAGCCTGGGGATCACCGGCTACGAACGCTTCGACATCCTGGGGCTGGATGACGACATGGCGCCGCGCCAGCACTATCAGGTGCATGCCACCCGCGACGACGGCAGCGTCATCGCCTTCGAGGTGATGAGCCGGGTTGACACGCCGGTGGAGGTCAACTACTACAAGAATGGCGGCATCTTGCAGACGGTGCTGCGGCGGATGGCAGCCAGTTGACCAGGAGCATCAGCGCTACGCCCAGGAGTTCGAGCAGACCATAGCCGACGTCTATCTGCGCGAGGCGGGTCGCCTCAGGGCGATCATCCAGAGCGATGCCCCCCGCGCCGTGGCGACGCTGCGTCACATGGTGGAGGTACTGCGCGCCTACACAGGTGCGGGCATGGTTGCGCAAGGCGATAGGGGGTTAAGCGCTGCGCAGATCGGTGCATTGGTGCACAAAGCAGCGGAGCTGCCAACGCTGCATCTCTCTCTCCTGACCAGGTGCTGGATGGGATGCACTTCGCCGAGCAGTCCAGCATTTTGGAAAAAGGCGAATCACAACAAGTTGGGGCAGGCGCGCTGGGAGAGCGTGGGGGTGAGGTAAAACCGTGAACTTGGAACTCTATCAAGAAGTGTCGCTGACGCGTGATATTCCTGGGACGAGCCTGAAGGCGGGCGATGTGGCTATGCTCATCGACCGTGTGACCCACCCCGCGGGTGGTGAAGATGGCGCGATCTTGGAGGTCTTTAATGCAGTGGGCGAAACGATTGCCGTCGTCACGGTCCCTGAATCAGCCATTGCGCAGCTGCGGGCAGACCAGATTCCTGCTGTGCGTCTCCTGGCGCGTGCGGCGTGATCGCTGGCGCCTCTGCCATTTCGACCGGTTTGTCGCGCAGAAGGTTCACGCTTGCAGCGTGACAAGCCCTGTCAGCGGGTGGCGGCGAACGTAGGTGCGATTCTCAATCGCACGGTCAGTCAGTCCTGTCAGCCGATTGCCAGTCGGCAACAGATTCAGCGGATAGGAGCGGATTCGTAGGTCACGCTGCAAGCGTGACAACCACCGTCAGCCGATTGCCAGTCGGCAACAGATTCAGGGGATGGAAGCGGATTCGTAGGTCACGCTTGCAGCGTGACAGGCCCTGTCAGCCGATTGCCAGTCGGCAACAGATTCAGCAGATGGAAGCGGATTCGTAGGTCACGCTTGCAGCGTGACAGGCCCTGTCAGCCGATTGCCAGTCGGCAACAGATTCAGCGGATAGAAGCGGATTCGTAGGTCACGCTTGCAGCGTGACAACCACCGTCAGCCGATTGCCAGTCGGCAACAGATTCAGGGGGATGGAAGCGGATTCGTAGGTCACCTTGTAGCGTGACAAGCCCTGTCAGCGGATGGCGGCGAACGTAGAACGTAGGCGCGATTGAGAATCGCACGGTCAGTCAGTCAAACTGTCAGCGGATTGCCATATTGTCAACCTGGCGAGCAATAGAACAAAATCTGGCAAAGATATCGACCTCGAGGACAAACTATGTCAAGGTATTTGGAGTCGGTCGAGAGCGGTGAGTTGCAGGAGATCGAGGCGCAGTTAGGGCAGGCGCCGCGCACTCACGTGAAAATGGAGATGGATGACCCCTTTCTCACGGGCAACCATCAATTGCTCACCAGCGACCGCAGGCGCGCAGAGATTTGTTACGTCATGCACCGGGGCGATCCCCAGGCAGGCGTCCTGCTTCACATCAAGCGATTCTACCCGGAAGGCGCTTTTCGCTTACCTACAGGCGGCGTGCATCAGGGGGACAGTGTTTTGGAGACGCTGGCGCGTGAGATCGAGGAGGAAACCGGGCTTGTGCTCGGGCGCGGTGAGGACCAGGCCCATGTGGAGCGCTTCCTGGGGCTGGTGCGTTACGAGCTCTACCAACGCACCCAGAAACGCCTCCACAATTTCGCCACCTATCACTTTCTTGTACACATGCCTGTGGACGCCGAATTGCAGCCGCAAGACGCCGACGAGGAGATCGCCGGCTGGGCATGGGTGTCGCCTGCTGAATTGCGAGATGTGGCGAACCGCCTAAACAATCTGAGGGAGGCTGACTGGCGCGACTGGGGACGATTTCGGGCGGTCAGCCAAGCCTTCGTGGCTGAGGTTCTCGCCCCGTGAAGCCCCTCCTGCTTGTAACCGATTGATTTGCACTACATCCTGTTGTTGGTGAAGAACATCTCGCAAAGCTCGATGATGTCGTCTGGGTTTGCCAGCCAACGCCAGTCGAGCACCGAATCCATCACAGTATCGAGAACGCCAGGGGTGGTGCGCACCCAACTGAGCACGTAACCGGTCAAGGCTGACAGGTTTTTTCCGAGCAGGAAGAGCTGCAGGTCGGCCTCTTCGCTGTGATAGCAGTTGAGCAGCCAGATGCGGCGCACGTCAGGGTGGGGCGGCAGATCGAGAAGCGCCTGAAAGCAACGGCGGTCGGCGCCCGGCTGCACGTCGATCATGACGCTGGCGGCTACTGTTTGGCTGGTCGGGCTGACCTCCATCTCCAGATCGAGAAGGGTGTCCAGGTCAGCGCGGCCGCCAAAGCTGAGAATGGTGCTAGTCTCTCGCACACCATCCACGCTGCGCACCACATCGAGGATGAAACTGTTGAACTCGCTGAAATCGCGCACCAGACAGACAAAGCGCAGGTCAGCACGGTGACGCAGCCAATTCACCCACAACGGAGCGACGCCCGGTGTACGATAGCGCCGCACATTGGCCAGCAGCGCCTCACGCGCCAACTCGTCTTTGCCACTGACGATATCCGCATCGACAAAAGCGAGAGCTGGTTTGGCGCGCACAGCAACGCCTATTGTCGACTCAGACTGGACTGTTGTTCTACGTGGCATTGCTGGCTCCTCATGGTTCTTTGGTGCAACGGGAAGAAATGAAACAACAAGAGACCAGGTTCATAATGACCCTGGCCTCTCGTTCATGTTGCCTACATCATCATGGCCGACCGAGCAGTTGGACGGCATCGATCTCGTTCCAACCCGAAACTGAACTGCTGTCGATAGTCAGGCGAATCATGTCTGTCACGAAGTCAGGCGGCGTCAACTCTGGGCTGAAAACACGATAGACCTCGTCGGTCGGCTCGCTTCCTTCCCACATCACCACCCATTCCTCCGCCTCTTCATCATATGCCTCCACCATGGTCACTGCGCCAGGGTTATAGCTTTCGTAAATACGCACGCCTGCGGGCGTCACTTTATTAGCGTAGGTCAGTTCAAGAGTCTCGACCGTGCCATCGGCGAATTCCGATGCCCACGCCAGAGGGTTGTCGCTCGCCGAAGGCACATTGGGGGCGCCTGTGGCTTGGAGAGCGGAATAGCCGTCTTCGCCGTATTGAGAACTGGCGACTGCATCGATCGCCCACTGGGCGGCGACCTCCGCTGGCGGCGTCAGGCGGGCTTCGATGACATAGTTGGCGTCATCGCTGACGTAAGAGCCGTTGACCCGCACCTCATACAATCCAGCCTGGGCGTCGCTCTGGGCAACCATTTCGACGGAATCGAGGCCGGAGCTGCTCAGGCTGTGGACATTCTCCCCTGCTTCGTTGCTCAGCGATACACTGAGATCCAGGTCTTGGCCGGGGCTGCCCACCAGGATGACTGTGAGGATTTGGCCTGATTCTGGCGCCTCCATGCGATAGACGCGCACACTTTCGGCTGTGACAGTATCCCAGGTGAGCTCTCCGATAGGCAGCTCTGGCGCCAGGTCGCCCTCTTCAGCGGAGATGGAAAATGCGCCTTCGCCGCTGTGGGAATAGACGCGTACGAAGTATGTCCCGGCGACAGGCGCCATGAAGTCAACCACCTCATTCGATTCCAGGCTGGCGCTGCTCCACGTAGACGAAGCGGGATCGAGACCCACAGAGAGGTCCATATCCGCATCATCAGCATCGGAAGTCAGGCTGACATTGACCAACGCGCCAGGTTGGGTGACCTCGAACTGGTAGAATCTTTCCAGATTGTCGCCGCTCAACTCGCCTTCCAAGCCTTCACCACTGGCAAGCTGGGGCGTAGGGCCGCTGAGCAGCGTCATCACCGTGAGGTTGGCGCCGCCTGAGAGCGGGCTAACCTCCAGGTCATACTCGCCGCCGCGTGTCCAGAAGGGCAGCAACGTTGAAGCAGAAGAATCGCTCAACGTCTCATAGATGTCTTCGCCTGAAACCGACGCGCTGTAACTATCGCCATCGCCGCCTTGAACAACGACGAACGCCCGCTGCCAATACGGGCTTTCCCCGATGGTCAACTTGGCATAGAGAGAACCCTCCACATTTTCCGTAACGAAAAAGCCACCGTTGATCATCTCACCAGGGTCGCTGAAATCATCGGTCATGTCGCCCAACTGTCCGGTGACAAAAAGCGAAAGCACGCCATCCTCCACGGCGGTCAGCTCTAGGGTGTAGTCACCTTCACTCAGTTCGAGCTCGACAGTGCCAAACACATCATCGAAAACCTCCTCGCCGTCTGTGTTGGTTACAATCAAGTCGAATTTCCCCGCCTCTTGTTCATCCGCGGTGGTGATCACATAGAGGCCATCGGCCGGGGCAGTGACGCTGTAGAGTGCGCTTTCGCCATTGGCTAATTCACGCCGCGCCATTTCGCCCAACATGATGGCAACGGGCTGATCATCCTGAGCGATGGGCGCAGCCTGAACCGGCAGCGCCGTGAAGAGCAGCATGGCTGCCACGGCGAACGCCGCCATCCATTTGTGCCAGGGGGTGCACTGGCATTGAACAGTTGATTTCATATCGCTTTCTCCTCTAGTTTCTGTATGTTGGCGGGGGCGCTCTGACAAGAACAACACCGTGGCTATTTGCACTGCGATGCCTGCTACGTTCTCTTTGTATCACAGGTTCAGAGAATCGACAAAGCAAAATAGACCCCTTCTGTGCGTCAAAATTGACACTTCATCTGATTGTAGGGACAATTGTCGTTTGGAAGAATTCTTCATGGATTTTGTCGCTGCGATTCTGTGCGACCAGGCATCCAATCGCTGGTCAAGCGCAGACGAATCTGACAAGTTGAAAAGAGTCACTGTTGCTGAATTACTCATTAGCAGGTGGATTGCCGCCGGGTGGTCGCGCTCTGTGGAGCCGGTCGCCCCTTCTGCCCCTCGCCGACGGCGCGCTGACGCCCTTCAGCTATTCGATCATTGCAGAGTTGGCCGGCCGCGCCTGGTATCGCTACTACGACCGGTTGGGATTCAACCCGATGCCGCGCGCCCGGGTTGTGCGCCAACACCAGGGGCGCGCCTATTTCAATCTCACTCTTTCGGCGCAGCGCGAAGCAGAAACCGCTGGCGTCGAGCCGGTCATCATCATGGTCAATGGCAGCCCATTTCCGGCGTGCAAAGTGGAGAAGGGCGGTCTGTTCTCTTGGCTGCGCGCTGGCATGAACGAGCGCAAACTGGGACGAATGTTGCGCACGTTGGCCGGCGAAAGCGATGAAATGGCGGCCAGGGCGCAGGCATGGTGGCTGCGCGTGCGGGAGCTGCGTTGGAGCCAGGCAGAGATATTACAGATCATGGAAGAGATCGAGCCGTTGGGGAGTGAATCGTTCACAGCGTTTCTGGCAGCGCGCCAGGCCATCGAACACGCTGCCAATTGCTTCTTGCGCGCCTTGCCCCCAAACGAAGTCGATACAGCGCCCGCTCTATTGGCGGCCGCGTGCGCCGCAAGGGACGACGCTCTGACGCGCAGCCTGTCTGCCCTGGCGCAGCCCAACACGGCGGCGCTGGCCTGGATTCAGGCGGGGCAACTCGACAACTGGCCCCAAGCGCTGCCCGATCAAGCATTCGCCGCCGGCCTGACTGCATTCGTCGAGCGATTTGGTCATTTCAGCGAAAACCTGGGCGAACTGAGCGCGCCCCGCTGGGAGGAGGATGCAACCCCTCTATTGCGGTGGGCTTCTCGCAGAGACGTGGTTCAGCCGCCAACAAACAGCGCGGCAGGACGGCTTGCTGCGCTCCCCAGGCAAGCCCAGGAGTCTCTGCAACAGATTCAGGCTGTGCTGCCCCTGCAAAGCCGCAGCCTGGCGGCATTGGCCTACCTTCTGGCTGGCACGCGGCGTTGGGCATTGGCCGCCGCTCGTGAAGCCATGGGGGACAAACGACTTCTCGAATGCGACAGCGTTTTCTTCTATGAGCTGGAAGAAATGAAGCAGATGATGACCGGCGAATGGAATATCAGCGATTTGAGCGAGATTCAGGCCACGGCAGCCAGGCGCAAGGCGCAGCATAGCCAGTGGATGACAACCGCTGCGCCTGCCATCCTGATCGGCGACTCGCCGGCTGAGTCCCTTGACCCAATTGAAATGTCCGCTGCGCTGACCCCATTGACAAAAATGAATGGAACGATCCATGACGGTGACGCAACTGCAAACAAGTGAACGGTTCGATTCAGATGAATCTGACCAGCCGCCGGTCATTTCGATTGTCATCCCGCTTTACAATGAGGAGGAGAGCATCGCGCACCTCCATCAGGCGCTCGACGCCGCCATGACCAACCTGGGTGTGCCTGCCGAGGTCATCATCGTGGACGATGGCTCCAGGGATCGCAGCTTCGCCATGCTGCGGGCAATCGCCCAGACCGACCCGCGTTTCACAATCGTACGCTTGCGGCGCAACTTTGGGCAGACAGCCGCCTTCCAGGCGGGTTTTGACCGCGCGCGTGGGGATGTCATTGTGACCATGGATGCGGACTTGCAGAATGACCCCATGGATATTCCGCTGCTTTTGGCGAAAATCAATGAGGGGTATGACATCGTGAGTGGATGGCGCAAAGATCGCCAGGATCGTTACTGGGATCGCAAGTTGCCATCGATGATGGCGAACCGCCTCATCTCGAATGTCACCGATGTGCGGCTACATGACTATGGATGTTCGCTCAAAGCCTATCGCCGTGAGGTGCTCCAGCATGTGCACCTCTATGGAGAGCTGCACCGCTTCATTCCCGCGCTGGCCAGCCAGGTGGGCGGCACGGTGGCCGAAGTGCCTGTGAACCATCGTGCGCGCCAGTTCGGGCGTTCCAAGTATGGCATCAGTCGCACGGTGCGTGTGTTGCTCGATCTGGTGACGGTGTGGTTTCTTGGCTCCTACTCCACCCGTCCCATCCACGTCTTTGGCGCTCTGGGGTTGATCTCCATGTTCTTGGGCGTGTTGGCGGGTCTCTACCTTTCATTTGTCAAGATATTTGCCAATCAGGATATTGGCGGGCGCCCCTTGCTTCTGTTGGCAGTGCTGCTGGTGGTGATCGGCGTACAACTTGTCACCATGGGGCTATTGGGCGAGATGATCATCCGCACCTACTTTGAAAGCCAGGGCAAGCCCATTTATATCGTGCGCGAGGAAGTGAGAGCCACAAGCCTCGCAGAAAGGGCATGAACGGCGGCGAACTGACTTTGTTGCCACGACAAAACGTTGCCGCCGCCGTTCATGCCCCTACGGACAGAATACGCTTATCTGATTCTGAACACACCCAATTCATTTGTTCGTGACGATTGGCAAGAAGGCTGACTTGTCGCAAAGAATGTTAGGCTGACCAGGTGTGGCGCAGACAAGCAGCATCCACTCTGCGCCATCGGGATAGCGCCCCAAGGAAAAATTGTCGAACTGTTGGCCAAACTCCAGGCCATCAATGAGCACTGTACCCATCCCTCCGTAGAGGCCGATGAATTCGCCATTCTTGTTGAGGCTAAAGTTCGTGTGGGTCGCACCCTGTTCTGGGTCGTCATCCAGATAGAACACGAGATACCCACCGGCGGGTATCGCGATATCGCCGACGATCTGGTGTTTGAGGGGACGAGATTCGTTATCAGAGAGGGATAAGCCTGCCAGATTGACCGTCTGCGGCCCGGGGTTGTAGAGCTCCAGCCAATCGGGAAATTCACCGGCGTCGTCAGGGTCCTCACGAAAGCCCGCGTTTTCCGCCATCACCTCGTTGATGACCAGCTGCGGCGGCTGATAGCCAATCAGATAGCCCCGCAGGCGCGTGCGCGAAATCTCGTTCTGATCATCCCTCGCTTCAATAAAATAGGTCACAAGCGCGCCGTCTCCCTGACCAGGCACCTGGGCCGTATAGGTGAAGTCCCCGCTCTTGGTCATCTCCATGGCGATTTGACTTGTACCTGTTGCGCTGTAAAAGAGCGTGACCCCAGTGACGGCCCCGGCGCCCACATCGGTGATGGTTGCTGTCACAGAAACCGCCTGATTCGCCTGGGGCTGTTGAGGAACGTGGCGAACATTGCGTATGATGGGCGGGTCAAACGCGTTGCTTGCCCCTGGCGTTGCCTCAGAAAGATCGACCCAAGCCCCTGAGCCGTCAGGCTTGCGCCCTTGAGATACATCCGGCGGCAACGCCCCGAATTCGCGACTGTCGATCATCGCGCCCCCTTCGGCCACGAACAGGCCGATGAATTCCCCGGTCGCATCCAGGCGGAAGTTGGTATGCAAAGGCCCCTGGCTTGGGTCGTCATCTGCAATGAACACAATAAAGCCGCCGGCAGGAATCGTCAAACCGTTGGTGATTGGAAATTTATCCGGTCGGGATGAATTGTCGCTGAGTGATAGCCCGTCCAGGCTGACCGCTTCATTTGTGGGGTTATAGATTTCGACCCAATCTGGATATTCGCCAGGTTCGTCTGGGTCTTCCAGGGTCTGCTTGTTATCAGCCATGAATTCGTTCAGGCGGAGTTCGTTCTGCCCCGTCAGCTGGGCTTGCCCCGGGGAAGCAGCAGAGTGAGCCAAAACATGGAATGTGCTGAGCAAACCGATGGTCAGCACCAAAGCAACTCCCACTGTCAGTCGAGACAACATGATGGTATCCTTTCACAACTCTGCCGGCGTCACCTGGAGATGATCATGGGTGTGTAAATGTGAACAAAGGGTTGGACTGGCGATGTCACACCCAATCGCCAACCTTCATCGCCGACGCCAACAGCATCGAGCCAGTAGTAGAGGGGTTGCGCCAGAGGCGCGTCGTTGTCGACAAAGGTGTAGACCTGGCGGCCTTGATCGCTCCCCTGGGCAGTGACGCCGCCCGGGGTGAGAATGATCGCCTGTGATTCATCCAGGCTTGTCCCGCGCCGTAATGTGTAATGAACCACGCCAGCTTCCGCGTGCATGGTCCACTGCACGGTCATCCCTGCGCCGTTCGATGTGGGCGCGGCCGTGAAGCTACACAGCGTCGGAGTGAGCGCCACTGTTGATGAGATCCATGTATTCGTCATCTGCCAGTGGGCAGGATCGTTGCCGTGGACAGCCAGGTCTCCTTTGCGCAGAGTGGCGCCGCGCACATGACTAAAATAGGGCCAGCCCTTCTCTATGCTGAAGTCGACCGAGTCCGCCAGGAAATGGGGCGAGGCGCTCCCGGCGGGGCGTGCGCTCCACAGGCTGATCTCTTGACCGGTCTCTGTCAGCGGGCCGCTGAAGGGACCAAAGACGCGCTGGGGCGCCGGCGCATCGCCGGAGAGACAGTAGGAATGGGGATCCGCTGCGGTCACGAGCATCGTAGCGCCAGGCGCCAACGCAACGCCCGCTGGTATGCGCATGAATGCGCCATGCAGCTCCCATGTCTGCTGCGGGCTGACCGGGTCGAACAGGTTCACTGCTTCATCGCTGGCGTTTGTGAGGGCAATGACCGCTGCTCCGCTGGCCGGACTTTCCAGGGTGATGGCGCCGATCACCACCGGGCCGACGCGCGGGTCAGCATTGACGCCGCCGAGCGTCGGCTGCGACTGCTGGACCAATTGCTCATGACCGGCGCTGCTGACGTAGCGCCCCCATGTCATCCCTGTCTCGCTGGCGCCATAGCGAAAGCCATGACGATGCCCGGTCAGGCGGTCGTCGCTGGCCGACGCGAGGTAGAGCTCGCCCCCTTCCGCGGCCAAACGAAATGCGCCATCAAAGGAAGGGCGGACGAACTCGTATTCTGGAATGACGAAATAGCCTTTGGCAGCGATGACTGCCCCATCAGGAATGCGGTATTTGCGCGGCTTGACCGCTGAATCAGACAAAAACCAACCGCCAATAGCAACCGGCTCGTCGTTGGGATTGAATAATTCCACCACTTGATAGGCGCCGGGAGAGGGAGCAGGGAGGAATTCATTGACCAGAATCGGTAGAGGATCGGGCGCGCCAGGCGACCCGTGGATGCCGGCGCTGGCGCGCCAATTTTCGCCCCGGCCAGGATTAGCGTTGATGTGAACAGGCGTCAACGAGCGCCCGGCGCCGTCGGCCGCTTTGGGCCAGGGCGATTCATCGCTGTATTCGACGGTGGCGATGACGCGCTGAAACGCATCTAGCAGCAGAACGACATCGCCGCTATTGCCCAAATCCCTCTCGAACTCGCCAAAGGCTGCAAAACCATAACGACGCACAAAGGCCCCACTGTTGGCGGCAATCACAACAAATTTGCCCGCTGAAAGAGATGCGCCTGGCGGAAAACGGTAGTTGATGCCGCCGCCCAACTGGACATTGCTCAGGTCGATGGATGACTGTCCTGTGTTTTGGAGTTCGATAAACTCCAATTCCTCGCTGTCAAAATATCCCAAAGAGAACGGGTTGTACATGATCTCGCTGATCTTGAGCTCCGTTGGCGACGGTGCAGCAGGCGACGCAGCGACAAAGGATACGGGCGCAGACCAATGACTCCATCGGCCTGAGCGGTCTTTCATGCGCACGCGCACGCGATAGGCGCGACCCGGCTGAATCACACCCAAGGGCGGCGTCAGTTCGCTCTGAAAAGTTAACAGATCGTTGCTCTGCCAGGCGGCGTCGATCTCGTACTTGCGCGGCGCAGTGGGATCATACGTTGGCGCAACGGGATCAGTGACTTCGGCGATGCGCCAACGCATGGCGGCGAAGTCGCCTGGGCCTTGCGGATCAGCGAAATCCACTACATGGAAGCGCAGTTGGTCGGCGGGAAAGCCTGCCGCGCCAACGTAGTAGATAACGGGCGTGACGGGCTGGTCTCTATCGGTGAGAAGCGTTGCATCGATCCACGCGCTGCGTTCTACAACCCACTGTTTCATCAAGGCAACCATGCCACGAAAATCTCTGGTTGGCGAAAATCGGTAGAAGTGACCAGGGCGCGTGCGGTTCCTGTCCACATAGTGGGTCAAGTAGATGGGGTGATGATCCCACATGGCGCGATCTGCATCGACCATGGAAAGGCCGTTGAACGCGCTGTCGATGAAATTGGCATGTTCATCCAACATGGCGTTCATCTGGTCGGAGTTGAAGAGCAGGTCGCGCACTTCTCGCAGGCGATTTTGATACTCCATGTTGAACTGGGGATTGGAGAGCACCGGCGCCAAAAATGGCTCGACGCCAGTGCCCGGCATCTTCTCGTACCAGACGCCATCCAGGTCCCATGGATGCACCGACCATTTGTTGAGCATGGGATTGTTGAAGTAGAAAAAGTTCTTGCCTTGATCCACATCGTAGTGATGGATGGCTTCGATGATCGAGCGATAGCTGTAATATCTGGCAAGATCCACCGCAGCGCGCCACCAGCTTGGATCGGGATTGGCGTAGGTGTAATAGGCTGTGAAGGCGTCAAAATCAGAGTTGTCGGCCACCGCAGTGCGTCCCTGATTGTTTTTCTCTCCTTTGTAATCCTCCACTTTGTAGAAGTTCCCATCAGGCAGAGAATGCTCTTCGAGAAAATTCCCGTCCGGCTGTTCAATGCCCAGGTATAGCCCCCAAAAGTCGCCGTCATATTGGCTGGCGCCTTGTTCGGCCGCGTCATCGATGACGCGGAAGTGCATGAAAAACGTGGAGGGCGCTTCGACCCCCGCCAGGTTGAAGAGGCGAAACGAGATCGACTCGAACATGCCTTGTTCGCCGCGACGACTGCGATGGGTTTGCTGGATCGCCGACGAGAGATTGAGCTTGTCCCAGGCAGTCGCAAAGGGTCGCCCCCAATCGTCCACGGCCTGTAATGAATGAGTCGGATTGAAATTGAGCTTCCACATGGTCTTCCCAGTGGCATAGCGCGTCAGGCCGCCGCGCGCCCGAAAGGTGATATGGTCATAAACCTTCCCGTCATACACCAGCGTAGCTCGCCACAGGTAGTCATGCCCCATGTATCCTTCCGCCCAGGTGGAATCGGGCATGTGCATGGCGTCCGCCACGTCACGTTTTTTGGCGATGATGTGATAGATGGGCAAGGGGCGCATGGCTGCGAAATCATAGGTCAGGCGGCCCGCACCGCCGCCGTCGATAGAGGCGTTCCATTGGGGTGGGTCATCGTAGACAAAGTAGGCGAAGTTGGGCTGGGGGTCGTCGGGATAGGGAACCCGTACAAGTTGCCCCGCACCGTCGATGGCCTCGACGCGATAGCGCACCAGTCGACGATGGCGCTGGATGTCAGCAGGCAGTTCGGCGCGATAGAGACCAGCGCCCGCTTCTTGCATGGGCAGAGTGGTCCAGTTGGTTTGATAAGCGCGATCTGTGAGCGCAATGTAGCCGCCAGGCTCCACGATCTGGTAGGAAAGCGTCACCGCGGAAAGCCCATCGGCGTCGGCCACGGCAGCTGTCACGGTGACATTTTGCCAGGAGCGTGGGCTTTGGGGCGCATGGGTCACGCTGTCGATGCGGGGCGGCGGATTGTCCGAGTAGACCAGGTTGCGCGCCCCGGGTGTGGCGGCTGCTGAACGCCAGTTGCCGGCCAGATTGTTGTCCAGACCGAAATGGATCAGTTGCAAACTGGCATTGGCCGACTCGCCCACAACAGGCCACGGAAAACCATAGCCGAACTCTACCTCATCCACAATGCGCGCCGATCCATCGCGCAGAACAACCCTGTCGCCGTCGCTGTCCAACCGCCGTGCATAGGGACCCAAAGCAGAAACCCCAAATTTGGCGTGCAGCACGGCGGGGTTCTCGGCAACCAACAGATAGGCGCCCGGCTCAATTCTTGCGTCGTCGAGAAAGGCGTAATCGACGCCGCCCATGATGGCCCAACCGCTCAAGCTGATGGCCGCCGCAGTGGGATTGAAGAGTTCAATAAATTCGACAGCCTCCGTCTTCACGTCGGGCTTGGAATGAACCTCGTTGATGACTATGGTTGGAGGCCCTGGAATGTTCACCTCTTGCGTCAAATCATCGGCGTGCAAGGGAACCGCCATCCCAGAGGCGGCGCCAACGATGAACAGACAACATAGAACCGTAATCGCCCAGAACTTCATGGGGATGCACACTACCCAATTTGGTGAAAAAATGCAATTCTGCCAATGGGAATTCCTGGCAAGCAAAAGAATGATTTTACATCTTTGCGATGCAAAGGTATCATGTGGGTGGTTTTATCTTATTTTGGCGTTGTTGCGATCTTGTCCTCGGCATATGTCGAAAATACACCACTCAGACGGCGGTGCATCTGTCGTCGCGTTTTTGCATTCTCACCGTGGACGCCATTGTATTCTCTTGATCTTGTCATTTGTCTTGTTGATCGTCGGCCTTCTTCCCCAGGCCAGAGCGTCTGGTTCGGCGCGCCAACCGTTTAACGTCTCGCTGAATCTTTACCCTTTCGGACATACAGCCGCGATCCAGCAACGAGCTGCCGAAGACAGCGGCATCCATCTGGAAGGTCCATTGACGGTCGATTCCCATGTTCCCGGCGCCCATTCCGCGATGACGGCGGACTTCGACCGCGACGGCCATCTGGATGTTGTTGCAGCGGCGCGGGATGACGGACGCATCATTTGGTATCGCAGTCTGGGGATCGAGCCTCCAACTTTTCAGGCGTTCTTTGTGGGTGTTGTGCCGGGCGCCTACGTAGCCTACCCCGCTGACCTCAATCGTGATGGTCGAATGGATATTGTCGCCGTTGGCGTGGGTGTGCTCTCTCCCTCGGCAGTCGAGGAAGAGGCAGCCGTTCTGGGTACAGGATCGCTCCAGTGGTTCATGAATGATGGCCAGCCAATCCCGGGATTTGCGCAGGTCGCCATCACAACCGGGCTGAACTACCCTGTCTCCACTGCAGTCGCAGATGTGGACAGCGACGGCGACCCGGATGTGCTGGCGGCCTCGCGTGACGACAACACGGTGCGTTGGTACGAGCACAACGGAGCGGACTTTCCCCAGTTTGCAGAGCATCTGATCACCAACAACGCGGATGGCGCTGTCTCGGTGGATGTGGGCGATGTGGACGGCGACGGCGATATGGATGTGGCGTCAGCGTCGGAAGACGACGACAAGATCGCCTGGTATGTCAACAATGGGGCCAATCAGTTCAGCGAGCGAATTGTACGCCAGGCAAATGCACCCGCGCCGCAGGGAATCGACTATGCCAAGTCAGTGCGCATCGTCGATATGGACGGCGACGGGGACGCCGACCTGCTCTACGGTTCGGAAAATGGCAACGAAGTGGGTTGGTACGAAAACGACGGTAGTGGGCAACCCCAATTCACTCAGCGCGTGATCGACATTGGCCGCGACCATGTCAAGTATGTCGCTGCCGCCGATGTAGATGGCAACGGTCATCTCGATGTGCTTTCAGCTTCATCAGCCGACGGCGTCATCGCCTGGTATAAAAACAACGGCGAGCGGTTGCCCAAGTTTTCATCATACATCATCACCAATGCGGCCATCGGTGCACGGTTTGTCCACTCAGCCGATTTGGATGGCGACGGCGACCTGGACGTATTGATGGCCTCGCGCGATGACGGACGTATTGCCTGGTATCGCAATCGCATCATCCACCGCACCTCGCTTTACCCCACACAATCGCAGCGTACGTTGGGGAAGATCGAAGCGGCGCGCCACGTGCGCGCCGCAGACCTGGATCATGACGGCGACCTGGACCTGGTCGCCACCGGCAATCGCGACGTGCTCTGGTTCGAAAACAACGGCGCACGACCGCCGTCATACACCTCGCGCTCGATAACCAGCGGCGTCAACGGGGGACGTTGGGTCGACTTAAGCGACCTGGACGGCGACGGCGATGTGGACATCGTGGTCGCTTCCACCAAGAACAACAGGCTTTTGTGGTACGAAAACCTGGGCGGCGTCCCTCCATCCTTCAAAGAGCGCATCCTGAGCCAGGCGTTGGACGCGCCGCGCGCCGTGCTTTCGGCTGACCTGGATAGGGATGGCGACCTCGACCTCTATACGGCGAGTCATGGCGACAATAAGGTTGCCTGGTTCGAGAACAACGGCGCCCGACCGCCCGACTTCGTCCAGCGCGTCGTTGCGACGGACGCCTACTACGCGCGTTCGGTCTACGCCGCCGATCTGGATGGAGACGGCGACTTAGACATCATCTCCGCGGCGCAGAGCAGCGATCAGGTGGCCTGGTACGAGAATCAGCGAGGGCAACCACTTGTTTTTGTCAAACGCATCGTAAGCAAGAGCGCCGATGGCGTTCAGCATGTACACGCAGCAGATATGGATGGCGATGGCGACATGGATATTCTCTCCGCCAGCGAATTCGACCGCAAAATTGCCTGGTACGAGAATCAGGGCGGCTCGACGCCAGGCTTCTTGGAAAGGACAATCGACCTGGATGCGCCTGGCGCACACGCTCTCTACACCATCGACGCGGATGGAGACGGCGATCAGGATTTGTTTGCGGCAGTGGAATATTCAAACGCCTTCACCTGGTATGAAAACAATGGTCAGCGTCCAGCCAGCTTTGTCAAACATGTCATCTATGATCAGGCAATTGCTGCTCATTCGATCTATGCTGCCGATTTGGACCGTGACGGCGATCTGGATGTCATGAGCACATCGCGCGATGATGGACGCATACACTGGTTCGAGAATCTGGGGGGACAATATCGCCTGATGACGCAGACCTCCGGCGGGGGGCAGGCCGATGGGGCGCTGATTGCGGTCTTGCAACATAACGGGCGAGCTGGCGATCCCACCATCCGTCTGACCAACCTTGACCTGGAATTCCGCGATGCTGCGGGCAACCTCCTCTCCACGCCCGATCTGGCGGCGCAGGTGCAGGCGGTCTCGGTCTATGGCGAAGCGTGTTGCGATGGCGTCTACACCCCCGGCGTCGATCCGCTCATTTTGCGGTTCGAGCTAATCAATCTGGCCGTGAATGGTCGCATCTTGATCCCTCTCTCGCTTGGCAACCAGCCCGTGTACAGCGCGTTTGGCGTCCCGGCAACCCTCTACTTACGGGTGGAGGCGACAACAGCGTGCAGCGCCAGCGCTGGCGGACTGACAATTTCGACGCGGACGACACGCCAGACCGCGGTCGACAGCCAAAGCGGCGACCCTCTTCTGGCAGAGTTGATGCCCGACCTCAACACAGACAGCCTGCCAGAGCTGGATGTCAACAAGTGGCTGCACATCAATGAGATCGCCGCAGACAACGACGGTGATTGGACTGATCCCGATGAGCCAACTGAACATCCAGACTGGATCGAGTTATACAACAGCGGGCCGCTCCCCATCAATCTAGGCGGCATGTATCTCACCGATGACCTGAGCGCACCCACAAGATATCGCATCGCCGACGGTGTGATGATCGCCTCCCACAGCTATGTGGTCTTCATCGCCGACAGCGAAAGCGATCAAGGTGCGCTGCACACCAATTTCAGCCTGGCAAAAGGCGGCGAGAGCGTCGGTCTCTTTGACAGCGACGCACAGGGCAATCGACCGATCGATTTCCTCACTTTTGGCCCTCAGTCAACCGACGTCACCTATGGGCGCTACCCCGACGGATTCGGTCCGTGGATAGCGCTTCCCAGCAGCACGCCGGGGGCGGCGAATGTCACCGCTGGTCTGAACCATCATTTCTTTTTGCCATTCATCACTCATAACGTTCGCTGCTAAACCGGCTCGCAAATGGAGAGTTCAAGTCCATCTCGCGTTCGCCGCGCAGGTCAATTCCACCAGTTCGTCATTGTTATCATCTCTTGCGTCATCCTAGTCGTTATCGCCAGCCTGCTCCTCATGCGCAGTCTGGGACGGGGCATCAACCACGACGAGCATCAGTTCGTGGCAAGCGGCGCGCTCCTGGCGCGCCATGGGCTGCTCCCCTATCGAGACTACCCCTATTTCCATGTCCCTAACCTGACCTTTCTCTATGGGCTGATCTTCTGGTTCACCCCCGGCGCCTATCTCCTGGCGGCGCGGGCTTTGTCTGCGCTTTGTGCAATTCTGCTCGCAGCGATCATTTTCTTGCTGCCATTTCAGATCTTCCGAAATCGCGCCCTGTGGGCTAGGCTGGCTTTGGGCGCATTGAGCGTGGCGCTATTGATCTTCTCTCCCATGTTCACCTACACCAGCGGGCGGGCCTGGAATCACGATCTGCCAGCGTTGCTTACAGTGACAGCCTTTCTGCTTCACCTTCATGGCGCCGGGCGCAGCAAGACAGGTGTATGGTTCTTCCTGAGCGGCTTCGCCGTCGGCGCGGCCGCCTTTACGCGCCTTTCCTTCATCCTGTTGATTGTTCCATTCATCGTCTTCATTTTCATGGCAAATGCCCCTTGGCGGCGGAATATCGTGCTGAGCGGGTGGTTCTTGCTCGGGGTCAGCGCAGCCGCCATTCCCACCATTTATACTGCGGCCCAGGCGCCGGCCGCGTTCTACTTCGGCAATGTTGAGTACGCCCGACTGAACACGCTCTTTCGCAAAGCCACAGGTTATCGAACGGCAATGACGCTGACCGGCAAACTCATCACGCTGACGGTCGACTGGCTCTTGATGCGCCCTGGCAATCTGTTTCCCGTGCTCGTCTTCGCCATCTGCTCTCTCCCCCATTCCCTCCGACCGCGCATCTGGCGCACCCACCCGGTGCACCCTTTTCTTTTATTAATTCTGCTCAGCCTGTTTATTGGCGCGCTTGGCCCCACGCCCTCATGGTCCCAATACTACTTTGCGCTCTTTCCTTTCCTGGTCATCTCTGCGCTCTACGGTCTGGCTGATTTCCATCCCGGCTGGCTGGATAGAAAGCTGTTCTGGGGAATCATCGCAGGCATCGTCTGCATCTCTGCCTTACTCTCCCTCGATGAATATCGCCATATCCGTGATCTCTTTCGCCCCGACAATTGGTATGTAGCCAAGGTGCAGGAATCTAGCGCCGACGTGAGCAGGTTGGTCGGGAAAGGCGAACGCGTCCTGACCAATGCACCCATCTATGCGCTGGAAGGTGGATTGGATGTCTACCCAGAATTTGCCACCGGACCATTTGCCATGCGCGTGGCGGCCCTCCTCAGCGAAGAACAGCAGGAGCAATTCGGCTTTACGTCATCTGCACGCATGGAGCGCTTGTTGGCCGACGCTCCGCCGCGCGCCGTGCTCGTGGAAGTAGACCCTGCCGAAGCTGACGATCCAGCCGCAGAGAAAGAAGTCACACCCCTGCGAGAGTACGCGGCGCAACACGCCTACGCGCCGTTCGAGCTCAACGATGAGCTGACGCTGTGGCTGCGCCCATTGGTGGAATGGGGCGGGAGCGTGCGGTTGCTGCACCATGAAATCCCGCAAAGGGAGATCGCACCCGGCAGCGTCTTGCCTCTCATCTTGTTCCTTGACAGCCGTCAGCCCATCTCCAACAATCTCAACATCATTGTTCGCGTAATGGGAAGCAACGGCGTGGAAGTCGCTCGCAGCGACGGCTGGCCCTGGGGACGCCCCACCTCCACGTGGCAGCCGGGTGATGTTTGGTACGATGGACACGAACTTGCGATCCCCGGCGACCTGGAGCCAGGCGTCTACCGCCTGGAAGTCAGCTTCTATGATCCAGCAACAGGCGTCACGTTGCCCATCACTACTCTCAATCGTGGTACATCGGTCAATGGGTGGCTGTTGATGGATGTCTTGTATGTAGAGTCAGGCGACGATGGGCAGCAGGCAGACACAGCAGCAAAAGCGAGCCTGGGCGGCATGATCGATCTGCTCGGCGCCCGCCTGGGTGCGGCAGAAGACGCCGCCACGCCCGACGGAGAAGTTTCGGCTCGGCCGGGCGATCGCCTTTTCCTCAACCTCACCTGGCAAGCGCGCACACACGTCGGTGTTGATTACACGGTCTTTCTGCACCTGCTAGACTCCAATGGCAATCTGGTTGCACAATGGGATCGTCAGCCTCTGTCCGGTTTTGTCCCCACTTCCCTGTGGAAAAACGGGGATACTTTCACCGACGAGTATGCGCTAGACCTGCCGCCAGAACTTCCACCTGGCGACTATCGCCTGGTGGCGGGCATGTATCGTCTTGACACGCTAGAGCGCCTGCCTATCGAGGTGGATGGGGCGATGATCGGCGATGCACTGGAATTCGATTTGGTGAGAGTGCGCTAGAGTCTTGTCAAGGAGAATGCTCCCGTGCAAGACCCTACCGCGCCTGGCAGTTTACATGCTGCGACCCGCTGGCGTCAGTTCGGTTGCATGTTGCGGCCGCCATATCAACAGCCAGGCAACGAACATGCCAAAGATGAAATTGGACGATGCGGTCTCGATGAAATGAGAGAGGCGCACACTGGGATCGGGCATGAACGGGTTGGGAAGGATGTGGACGATATTCATGGGCAAGGCAAAGAGCAAGCCAACGATCAACGCGACCTGCCAGACAGAGCCGCGGGTCATGCGGATGATGGGCAGGGCGAACATGGCCCACATGATCCCGCGCGCCAGCTGCCAGGGAACCAGCCGAACATACGAGAAGACCTCTGTATTTACGCCATTTCCATACATTGCGCGCAGTTCCGGATTCTGCCACGCCACGACAAAGCCAAAACCAAAGTAGAGCGCCACATAGACCACAGCGATAACCGCCAGCTTCCACACCCACTCGAACCACGGCATTTGCAATCGAGTGTTGCCGTCATCTGCGTCGGTCGGATGGTGCGCTTTGCCCCAAATGAGTACGGCCAATGGAACGAAGATGAGTACGATGGGCAGGCTTTGGGCAAGCAGCCAGGGTAAGACCTCTGGCGGTATGCCCAGAACCGGGCCAAACCAGGCCGCTTCGATCTGCGCCATGAAGGTCATCACGCCATAGAGCGAAAAGGCCACCGCCAGCATGAGACGCCAGCCGCCCCAACGAGAACGCAGAATGATCAGGCTCACAACAAGCGTATTGACCAAACTGACGACCAACATGCCAAACAGGGCGAATGTTTCTTGACCGGCCATGCTGCTTGCGTCCAAATCTGGCCCCAGGAAGCTGCTGCCAACGATAGATAGGATGAAATAGAGAACGGTCAACAACAGGATTTTCCCGACAAGCAACAGATACGTTTTCATTGGACGCCTCTCCATGTAGATGGTTTTCCGGCGACAAACCGACAATCGTCGTTGAGATTGTGTCAGTAATCCGTTACAGTTACACCTGACTTTGGGTAGGATTGCGACGATCATGACCTTTGATAGTTGAAATAACGCCCGATCTCCAACACAATGAGACTGCCGTCGGTGGAATAGACGGCCATTGTTTGGTGTCACAGGAGATGAACACAATGAATGAACAAACTTCGCCCATTGATGGCGCGGAAACCGATGGCGTCCCTTTCCTGGCGTCAACTGCTGACAACGCAGCTCCGCAGGTCACAGAAGAGACGGGTCCACCGCCGCCCAAACCGAGCACACCCGTCAACATCCCGTTCCCACCCACTGGCCCCTATCACCTGCGGGTGCGCGTGGGAGCTTGCCGACTCCGTATCCGCGGAGGCGCGCAGGATGCCTGGGTGAGCGGCGTCTATAATGACCCGTCGGGGGCGCTGCCCTGCCGGGTGACGCATGAAGATGGCGTCATGACGATTTCACAGGATATTACGCCAGCTGAACTGACCAAACTTTTCGGCAATACACCTGAATTCGACTTGGCGTTTGGCGCAGCCCAACCCTACACACTCACCATCGAGACGGGCGCCAGCGAGGCTATTGTTGATCTTGGCGGTTTGCCACTCCTGCGCTTCAGCGCCAGACAGGGCGCTGGAAAGATGACCCTCGATTTCTCGACGCCCAATCCCCAGGCCATGGAGAAACTCGACATCGACGCAGGTGCAGTGGATTGGACGGCTCGGAACCTGGCGAACGCAAATTTTGGGGCGCTGAACGTCGCCAGCGGCGCAGCCAGTTTTCACCTCGACTTCGGGGGCGTGTTGCGTCGAGACGGCCAAGTAAAGATCACGACTGCGCTGTGCGCCGTGGAAGTGCGCGTTCCCGCGCAGACGCCGGTGCGCATTATGCCAGAGAGTGTGTTGGGCGGCGTGGAGGTGGGCGACGGTTTTATGAAGCAGAGTGGTGCATTCTGCAACATGCCGGCGCTTAGCGGCAGGACGCCAGCGCTCACTATTCAGGCCAGTGTGACCCTGGGTGGCCTTGATCTTGCGCTGACTTGACCACGCCTTTGTCACGGAGACAAGGGAGCAACACAGGGACAGACTCCGTGTCCGTTGAGTCTTGTTGATTCGTAGGTGCGGTTGCGAACCGCACGCCTGTGGTTAATCCAGAGAGCGTGCAATCTCAATCGCACCTGCTTCTCCCCAAGTTGAGTGGATTTCCCCTGCTTAGCCCGCCGGCCTACTCAATGCCGGTCTGCGTTACTGTATAGGTCAGCACAGACATCTCCTCGCCGGTCGGACGAAATCCCGCAGCACGATAGAGGGCAAGTGAAGGCAGATTCTTTGCCTGGGTGTTCAGATATAGGTCCGCAAAGCCTTCACGCTGTACGTGCATGATGGCGTCTTCGAGCAATTGGCGGCCAATCCCCTTGCGTTGATAGGTCGGGTGCACTGCCAGCCGGGCAAGGTGGGCCTCACTGCTGGAATTTACCAACAGCGCGGCATAGCCTGCCAGATTGCCGTTGACAACAGCCACTTGCACGCGGCCACGCATGAACATCTCGACAATGTCACTTGCGGCAAAATGCCAGATGGGTTCAAAGGTTTCTGCGTCCAACGCGGCCAGATGGGGCGCATCGGCAAAATATGCACCGCGCAATTCCGCCGGCGGTCGCATCGCCGGCTGCTCGAATGACAGTCGCTGGAGGCGCGTCAGCCGAAGAACGATCACGCGATCGTGGAGGGCAAAACCGCTGGCCAACAGGGGGCGTTCCAGCCAGCTCTCTGCGCCAAAGACGCCGACCTGCACAGCATGATGCGAACGCTGCAAGTGAACGCGGGCAGCGCCCAAAAGAACGGGCAACACCTCGCTGGGCCAATGGCCGGACATGAGGGCTGCAACTTGCAGGCGGGCGCGCGTGGGCGCGCTTGCCGGCAGAGTCTCTGGGCGCTCTTCCACCGTCACGCCGAGGAAGCCCCAGAAACGCCCATGATCCTCCCCCAGAACGCCCACGCCCTCTTCGACAAGGTGGGCAAGGTCTTCATGGGCGATGGTGCGATGAACGTGACGCCCTTTGCGCAGCAATTCCTCGATCTCTGGTAGGTGAAAGACGTTTGCAAGGTGGATGGGCATGGCGAAGCTATGAGATAGTGGGTGTTGATGTCTTGGGGTATTGGGTTTTGAGGTCATGCCGCTTCCTCACATCCCCAAAACCGCAACGCCTCATCACCCCAAGCGCTTATCAAAGTATTACTTCACACCTTCCAGGAAGCTCGGAGCTTTCTGGAAGGCTGGAAATGGGAAGTCACTTCTGGGCGGTTACTAAGTCCTTACGGCGTCAACACCCGCCGGTTTCCATAGAGCCGTTGATAATACTCTTTGAACTCGCCGTTGCGAATCGGCTCCCACCACCAACGGTTGGCGACGTACCAGCGCACGGTTGCACGGATCGCTTCCTCATGAGTGTAATCCGGCTCCCAACCCAGGGCTATCAGCTTGTCCACATTCATACAATAGCGGCGGTCGTGGCCCTGGCGGTCTTCCACATGCTGGATCAGGCTGGCAGGCTTGCCCAATTCATCCAGCAAGATTTCTGCCATCTCCAGATTGGTCATCTCTTTGCCCGTGCCCACGTTGTACACCTCACCAATGACGCCGTTGTGCAGCACAAGGTCGATCCCCTCGCAATGGTCAACGACATACTGATAATCGCGCATCTGCCTGCCGTCGCCATAAACAGGCAAGGGTTGGTCATTGAGCGCATTGGTGATAAAGAGCGGCACGACCTTCTCTGGATATTGGTAGGGGCCGATGTTGTTTGCGCCGCGGGTGATGGTGGTTGGCAGGCCATAGGTGACGTGGTATGCACTGACCAAGTGATCGGCGCCGGCCTTGCTGGCGGCATACGGGCTGCGCGGCGCCATGCAGTCTGTTTCCAGGCTGCGCAGATCGCCATGAATGTGGCCGTAGACCTCGTCAGTGCTCACCTGATGATAACGCAGGTTGCCCGCCTTGCGCGCTGCCTCCAGGAGCACATACGTGCCATAGACATCTGTCTTGATAAAGGCGTCTGGGTCCATGATGCTGCGGTCCACGTGGCTTTCGGCGGCGAAGTTGACGATGGCATCTACACGATACGTGCGGACGACCTCCTCCACGCGCGAGCCGTCACAAATGTCGCCTTGCTCGAAAACATAGGCGGAGGAGAATCGCTCCGCCACATCTTGCAAGTTCTCCAGCCGCCCGGCATAGGTCAACTTGTCGTAGACGACCACGCGATAATCGCTGTGATGCTCCAACAGATAGCGCACAAAGTTGCTGCCAATGAATCCTGCGCCGCCTGTAACAAAAATCGTCTGCATGGAAAATCCTCCGAATCTATTTACGCCGCCGATGGCGCTGGCGCTGCAAACGCAAACGCCGCTGGCGTCCTGGCTGACGTGACAAGGGAAGGGGGAAGTCGATGCTCAGCGAAAGGGTGGGAATGGCGGCCAGGCTGGCAAGCAACTCAACTTCTACACCTGGGGCGGCCGCCTGCTGCCAGGCCCAACGCCAGCGCCAGCGCTCTTCCTCTGCGCCATTCACCGCCAGATAGCCAATATCGGCGATCAGCAGATCGCGCGCAGCCCGAACGGCAGTTACAGCGCACTGCCACTGCTCAATCACCACGGGTTGCACCTGTTCAAAGAAACGCTCGGCCTGTTCGACGCCTGCATGAATCGCTGCATAGGCCGGCGCAAATTGGCGGTCGAAGAATCCGCAGACGCGCTGAAAAGAAGGAAGCAAGAGATCGGCGTACACAGCAACATGTACGGTCGTCATTCGTTCTCGGATGACAAGGAGTTGTCCCGCCTGCTCTGTGGTCAGGTCGAAATAGGCCGGCGCGTCAAAAACGCTCCATTCAGCATAGGCTCTGGTCAATCGGTGCAGGCGATCCGCCAGATGACGGATAACGTAAGCAGCAGATTCCGCCTCTGTGGACGCATCACCTTCGGCCACGCGGTAGGCCTGAACGAGGGAGTGCGGCATGATTTGAATCACCTGGAACGACCGACCGGAATGACTGGTGCGCAGCGCGGCGGACAGACCCGGCAGCGACGCCACACGGAGTGGATAGGTCTGTTCACGGTGTAGAAAATTGGCTGCCACAAAGAGTGAAGTCGCCTACGAACGATAGCCGGCAACCGCCACATCCTGTTCCGCATTGAGAAGGACAGCGCCCAGGAGATGTGCCTGCACCTTTTCCAACACAGCCTTGGCGCGCTGTGCGTGTTCGCGTTGGGTGCGGCCGGCGTAAAGCATCAAGATGACGCCGTCCACCTTGCTGGCCCATAGCGCCGCATCTGTCACAGCCAACACGGGCGGAGCATCCACCAGGATCATCTCTGCACGGTCGCGCAGATCGGTCAAGACGCTCTCCAAATGGCGTGTGCTCAATAGGGCGGCAGGGTTCGCAGGGGTCGGGCCAGCCGGCAGCACCCACAGGTTCTCCAGCGAACTTTCTTGAATTGGCGGGGATCCCGGCTCGGCCAGCCACGTGGACAACCCCTTGTGGTTCGAGACGCCGAAAAGCTCGTGCTGTTGAGGGCGGCGCAAGTCGCCATCTACCACGAGAACGCGCGCGCCCGTCTGAGCCATCACTACAGCCAGATTGGCCACTGCGATGCTTTTCTCGCCCACTTCATCTGCACTGGTGAGCAGGACCGTCTGCAATTTTTTGTCCAGGCCCGAAAACTCGATATTGGTGCGCAGGCTTTGGTAGGCTTCGGCGGCCGCACTGCGAGGGTCGGCGAGAGTGATCAGATTATACATATGTGTTCAGCGAGAAGAAGGTTGGGCTGGATTTGCGGCATGAACAGGACATTTGTCGATCCAGAGAAACTCGTTCGCACAGCAGATTGCACTAGCGAATCGAGAACATTCCAATTTCCACCACATCGCCTGGTGCGGCGTCAACGCCGCTCATGGGCAGGCGCGCGCCGGACACAGGGTTATAGAGTCCGACAATCACATGATATTCGCCAGACGGCAGATCGGTCGGCAACTGAATGCTCCGCCCATCCACGACACTCTGTCCATCGCTCCACAGGGAGGTGGGCAGAGGCCCTAACGCATCCTGGGGCGTACCGTCTCGTTGCGCCACCTTCTCGCCACTGGCGTCCAACACATGGACGAACGCCGTGAAATCCGCTGGCGGCGTTCTTAACGCCTGCCAAAAGAGCGTGACGGGAAGAGTATGTTCCAGCTCGTTCACCGGGCCGACCTCTGCGCCTGTCAAGGCGATGACATCGCCCAGCCGCACATCGAGGGGCATTTTCGCCGGCCCGGTTTCCGGCGCGATAGGCCGCCATCCACTTGCGCTGCGTTCAAAGCCGCCGAGCCGCAGCAGCGTCCCCTCATCCAGCGCAATCCCCGAAGATTGATGCCCACGAACCGGCAGGCGATTGCTCTGCGGGTCGTCGCCGCCATACACGGCCAGCGCCAGGGTGAACTGCTCTGCGTCCAGCGTCCACGGCAAGGTCTGCACGAGAATCGTCTCGCCGGGCTGCCATCGAGTGGTAGGATACCACAGGGTGGCGACCGGTGGATAAAACTGGCTGTCGTGCAACAGGACGCCGTTGGGGTCGAGAAATGCCACGTGAAAATTCAGCGCCTCAGCGACTGGTTGGCGGGCGCGCCAAAAGAGCTTCACCACCAACTCATCGTGGGCGTCGGTCGTTACATCATAGCCCAACAGTTCCAGCGCATCGCCGAAGAGGGCAGCTTGGGTGAAGGTGGGCGATGGGTCGAGCACGCGCCAGGGGCGATAAAACTCTTCGGGAATGGTTCGATTCATTTCCCCGCGCCGCAAAAGGAGATAGCCGTCATCGGCTGCCGCCACACCGTAGTCGCCAGCCATCAATTCCTGAATCGTTGCATAGAGATCATTGGGGTGTTGGGGCCATGCAGACCCGGTTACGTCCACAAAGACGGCGTCTGCGTCGCCCACCTCGGAATCGAACACGCGGGGAAAGATATAGCTCGTCCTGCGCCCGCTCACATGGGGATTGAGCGTGTCTTGCGACGAAAGAGCGTCCGCCGGGTCGATCTGTCCGATGATGCTGGCAGCGCGACGATCATGCTCGCTGACCTCATAGAGCCGATAATTGGCGCCGCCTGGTAGATAACCGTACAGAGATTGGGCGACGAACAACGCGATGACGAGGCCGACGGCTATGAATGCCGCAGCGATAGGCCGACGGCCCGCTGCGTCCGCTCTGCGCAGGATACGCGCTGCGCCAAAAATTCCCGCCACGATGACGAAGGGAGCAATGGGCGCAGCATAGATGAGAGAGTCCACCTGATGCATGGGTGGAAAATCGGCCAGCAGGTTGATTGCAAAAGAAGGAAGCGCCAGAAGCAGCGCGCCAGGGGCCAGCAGAGCAAGAAAGGCTGTGGGCAAGGTAAGCTGCGCGATATAGCCCAGCGCATTGGCTTCGGCAAGTTGCGCGAAGACGAAGGCTGGGCGCGTCACGAGCGCTGCGAGGATTGCGCCCGGCGTGTCGCCCAGGTAGGCGTAGCGTCCCCAATGATAATTGCCCCCCAAACCACCCTGAATTACCAACACGGCGAAGAGTGACCAGCCCAGACCCAGGATGATGGTGGGAATGGCCCAACGCCAGCGTTTGAGCGCCAGCCCCACATAAACGCCCAGCATGAAGATGAGCAACCCCATGTCCTCTTTGCAGAAAGCCGTGAGCACGGCGAAGAAGGCAAACCAGCCAGCCTGGCCCGCAAATAGAAAGTAGAATGTCGCCAGGAGAAAAGTGGGCGCCAGCGTGACCGGGTGAAATTCCAGCCAGTTGGCGGCCTGAACAGCGGGAGAAAGCAAAAAGGCCAGCGCAAAAACCAGCGCCAGCCATTCGCTATGCAAGATGCGTTTTGCCAGGGCAAAGGCGGGAAGCGCGCCCAACGCAACGATCACCGCCTGCAAGACCAGCAGGATCTCCGGCCCGGGGTGCAGCCAGTAGAGCCACGAGATGGGGATGAGGATCGGCTCCACATGCAATGTGAGACGATTGGTTGCGCCGGGCTGGTTCGTCTGGTGAAACCAGTCGCCCTGGGCTGTGTTCCACACCGCCTGATTCAGATTGCCCAGGTCCAGCGCCCGCGCCTCGAACGCCGCATAGCGTGTCAGCGTCAGGTAGGAAAAGTAGACGGCGTAGGCGATCACGAGCGCGACGAGTAGGACGCGCGGCAGCATGGACCGCAACGAAGCGCCCCCCATCTTCATGCCGCGCTGGGCGTACTCACCTGGCGCGGCTGAGGCGTCGGCTGGGCGACTTCTTTGCTGGCGACCGACGTGGGTATCTCGCCCAGAACGGGGAGACCGAGTGAGCGCTCCACGGCAGCTGGAGTGCGCAGCAGGTCCGACTCCATCCAGGTGAGGGCAAAGACCAACGCCACACCAAGCAGCACACCCATCACCACGCCGGCGACCCCATTCAGCATCGGTTTGGGCTGAATCTGGTCTGCGCCAATGGCCCGGCTGCGAATCTTGACCTCGATGCGGTCACGCTTGTCCTGCTGTGCGTAGTACTGAGTGCGCTCCTCCACGAACTCGTCCGCCAGGGTCAGCGCCATGAGCTTGGCGACCTCTGGATCGGCGTTGCGCGCTTCGATCTTGATCGTGAAGGTGCTGCTGTCGGGCGCAACCTGGACGTTGCCTAGGAAATCATAGGGATTCATGTCGAGCTGAGCGCGTTCGATCACGCGTTGGGCATTCTCCGGCGTTTTGATATTCTCGGCGAAATTGCGCAGCAGGTCCTTTGCCGTCGCACCCAACCCAAAATCGGCGCGCGCCGGCACGGTGCTGACATTGACGGTTGCCCGGTAGAGCTCCTTCTGGAACATGCTGACGCCCAACGCCAGGAGACCTGCCAGCACAGCCGCCGCCACGATCATCCAGCCGCGCTTGCGCAAGATGCGAGTGTATTCTTGAAACGTCATTTCAGTTTCCTCTCTCCAAATTTCGACTCAGCAATCCCGAAAACTCCATGATTTCATCGGGTTCGCTTGCCTGTTCACCTTTTTCTCCGCTGTCGAGGGATGGCGCCGAGCAGGGTCAAGCCCAGCGCAGCTACATCCTCTTCCCGGCGCAGCGTTGTATCAAGATATGCGAGCAAAAAAACCAACCCCAGGCCAATGACCAGCGCCAGCAGCAGGCGCAACGGCAACTCCAGGCGGCTGCGCAGACTCGGCCCAACAGCGCTCACCGTCGGGCCGTCAAGAAGCGTCACGCCTGCGCCATCGGAACCGAGCTGGCTGAAGTAGTAGGAGGCGTTCTCCATGAGCTCATCGGCTGCCGCGTTGGCAATGGCTGCGATCTGGGCTGGATCTCCCCACGAAAAGTTCAACGTGATGATACGATGCTGCTTCCCTGTGGCCGCGCTGCCCTGGATTGCGCCCGGCGGCACGATGATGGTCTGGTCGGCCAGGCGCGCGCTCACATTGCGGGCGAAAAGCTCGCTGCGCACGACTTCGGTGAAGTCATCCACCAGATATTCACTGGTCAGCCACCCATAGTAGCGGGGATCATAAGCGGCGATATCGGCGTCGGCTGCCGGCAGCACACCCACCAACATGCGCATGGACGCGGCGTAGCTCACAGCTTGCGCCTGCCAAATGCGCAGTTGCAACGCGCTGAGGAGGGCGACGGACCCCACAAGCGCCACGGGCATCCACCATCTCCGTCGGATGATCCGCCAATACTCGCGCAGTTCCATGACTGTGATCAATCCGATATACTCACGCCGCCAAGAACGGCATCTGCCTTGTACTTTCTTCGGTTTGCTGCCCCATCATATAGACTCCTGTGTTGAAGCGGAGTAGTAGGTGATCGGGTTCGACGCTTACGATCTCTTTGATCATGTGAATCATATTATGCTCTTTCCGTAGAGGGGGCGCCTTTGCAAAGCTTGGGTTGTCTCCTTGACCCTCGTTCCAATTTCTCATCAATTCGAGGCGACAAACATCCATCCATTCCTGAATCATGTGCCGGATTCGCCCCGACAGCTCCCCTTCAAACAACTCATGAGTCTGAAGATCGATCAGTGCTCGATATTCCCCCATATCTCACATGTATACTGCGGTTGCTTTGAGACCAGGAGTTTTTGGCCTCTGAAAACTCCTGATCTCAAACAGAGCAAAGTATAAAAGTATAGATGAGGCGGGGCGTGATCTTTGGGAACATATAGATGGCGACGCCGCCAAATCTACATATATCGGGCAGACAACACCTCATCTATGCTTTGCAGCACGTGTACGCCAGGTGTTCTAGCAACTTCTGCTTAAACCGCTCTCTGCTGAACAGCTCGGCCTGGGCGCGACAGGCTGCCGATGAATACTGCTGGGGCTGAAAGTCGACCAGCGTATGCATCAAACTCTCGACCGTCTGTTGGTGAAAAAGCGCGCCGGTGACGCCCGGAACCACCGAGTCCAAGACGCCGCCGCCAGCAAAGGCGATCACTGGACGCCCGACGCTCATGGCCTCGACCGGTGCAATACCAAAATCCTCCAGACCAGGGAAGAGGAAGGCCTGACAACGGCGCATGAGGTCGCGCACGACGGTTCGGCTTTGGCGCCCCAGAAACATAACGTTCGGCTGGGCCTGACGACGCAGGGCCGCCAGGTCTCGTCCCTCACCAACGATGACAAGCCTGCGGCTGGGGAGACGGTTAAACGCCTCCACCGCCAAGTCAATGCGTTTGTAGGGAATCAAGCGGCTTACGATCAGAAAGTAGTCGCCAACCGCGGCCGTGGGGTCGGGCGAAAAATATGTGGTGTCCACCGGCGGGTGGATCACGACGCTGGGCCGGCCATAGATCCGGCGGATGCGCTCCTGCACTTCGCTGCTGATGGCGATGAAGTGATCGACGCGCTGGGCTGCGGCATAGTCCCAGCGCCGCAGCAGCGCCAATAGCGGCTGCAGCGCGCGGCTCATTCCTGCGCCGATTTGCTCTCGCTCCCGATATTGGTCAAAAAGCCACAGAAACCGGGCAGGCGTCAGGCAGTAGCAAACATGTGTGGCGCGCTGTCCCCGGCCATCATTTGTGCGCACACCGTGACAAAAGGCGCTCTTGTTGCTGATCACCAAGTCATATTCGCTGACGTTCAGGCGACCAAAGGCCAGGGGATACACCGGCAGATAACGCTGGTGCTGAGTCGTGACGCGCGGCAAATGCTGCATAAACGTGGGGTGGATCGACCAGCTGCGGTAACGAGACGGCATGCATTCTGCGTCGTACATGCTCGTGAAAATGGGCGCGCCAGGAAAGATCTCGACCAGTTCCTCAAGAACGTTCTCTGCGCCGCCCATTTGATTGAGCCAGTCATGGATCAGGGCGACACGCGTTTGGGATGGATCTCTAACGCCCCGCCCCGAGTCGATACTGTCTGTGGAAGAATGCAAGGATGTTGTCATTCGTCGTGGCGTTCCTCGCGACATGGGCAACGACTCTGTCTCAAGGCCACCGACGCCAATAGCCGTCATCCTCTCGCGAAAGTCATAGGCTCGTTCAGGTTGCATCGTGCTCCGTGTTTTCCCCATCATTGAGCAAAGATTGTACCCCATCGAGAAGGATTCGCTAAATCTGGGCGATTGTTCCTCTTGCGATCAACCGCCTGACAACGAGAACGCAACATCGGCTCGTTACTCTGATGTCATCATCAACGGAGTGTCTGCGCGATGTGTTGTTGTCAAAGTCCCTGCCTCGTGGGCGCGTTTCGGCCTTCATGAAACCGTCCCAGTGTGGAGGTGGTGGTTCCAATCAGGAATGGAGCTCCTATGTATTCATTCGATTTGACGTCCGAACAAAAAATGCTGGTGGACACCGTTCATCGCTTTGCCGAACAGCGACTGCGCAAGGTCTATCGCGACGCCGAAGAGGTGCGGGAAGTCCCCAAGTCAACAGTGCAGATGGGGTGGGAGCTGGGGTTGCTGCCAGGCAGCATCGACGCTGAGTTTGGGGGATATGGCGAATACTCGGCGTTGACGAGCGCGCTCTATCTTGAAGAGCTGGGTTGGGGCGATGTGGGCGCCAGCTTACAGTTGCTCACGCCGAATCTGTTTGCCATCCCCATTGCGCTCTTTGGCTCCAAACAGCAGAAGCAAGAGTACCTGAGCCAGTTCTGCGCCGAAGAATTCCCCAAGGCAACTGCCGCCATCATCGAGCCTGTCTTCCAGTTCGACCCGGCTGAGCTTGCCACCACGGCGGAAAAGACAAGCGACGGGTTCGTGATCACCGGCCAAAAGACTCTGGTTCCCCTTGCAGCCCAGGCAGATCTGTTCCTGGTGTATGCCAATGAAGCGGGAACAACCCAGGCTTACATCGTGCCCGCCGCTGCGCCTGGCGTGAGAGTGGGCGAGCGCGTCACAATGATGGGCGCCCATGCGCTGCCGGTCTACACCGTAGATTTTGAGCGCGTGGCAATTGGCAAGCAGGCGCGCCTGGGTGGACTAAAGGGCATCCGCATTCAGCAGCTCCTCACCGTCAGCCGCATCGCCCTGGCAGCTCTGGCTGTGGGGCAGGCGCGGGCCGCCGAGGAATATGCGTTGGCCTATGCGAAAGACCGCCAGGCCTTTGGCGAACCGATCGCACATCGCCAGAGCATCGCCTTTATGCTGGCGAACATGCGCATCGAGATCGAGGCCGCACGCCTGATGGTCTGGGAAGCAGCCTATAAATTCGATAACGATGAAGACGCCACCAAAGCGGCCTATCAGGCAAAACAATATGCAGAAAAGATGGTGATGGAGGTGACGGACAGCGCCCTGCAAATTCTGGGTGGTCATGGCTATGTGCGCGACCATCCCGTTGAACTGTGGCTGCGCAACGGGCGCGGCTTCGCTGCATGGGAAGGCATGGTATTAGCGTAGTTTTCAGTTTACGGTCGCGGTTACGGTCGCGATTACGGTCGAGGTTACAGTCGAGATTGCCCAAGTTCAGAATGTTGAAAGACGGAGCAGCGATTATGCCCATTTCCTTCAAAACTCCCGAACCAATCGAGAAACAAGTACAGCAGGTGCGCATGGTGGCTGAAAACGTCATGCGACCGGAGAGCCGCTATCTGGACGACCATGAACACGTGCGACCCAACAAGTTTGTCAACATCATGTGGCCGCAGATGAAACAGATGGAGAAGGCCAATCTGGAAGCTGCGTTGACGCGCGCCAACCGGGCTGCATCCAATGGCAACGGTCACCACCCAGAGACTGAGGCGGCAAAGCCAGAGCAGCCCAGAGCCAGCATGGCCAACATGATGCTGGTGCACATGATCGAGCAGTTGAGCTGGGGCGATGCTGGCGTCTATCTGTGCATACCGGCCAGCGCGTTGGCCGGCGCAGCGATCAACGCAGTGGGGACGCCGGAACAACTCGAACGCTTCTTGCGACGCTTCACCGAAGGCGAACCCAAATGGGGCGCCATGGCGATGACCGAGCCGCAGGCCGGTTCGGATACGAGCAATATCCAGACGACTGCAACTTTTGATTCTGCGACCAATGAGTGGGTGCTCAATGGTCAGAAAATCTTCTGCACCAGCGGCAAGCTGGCCCTAGAGGAGTCGAATGGCCTGGTGGTGGTGTGGGCCACCGTGGACAAAGCCGCCGGGCGCGCGGGGATGAAACCTTTCGTGGTAGAGGCGGGCACGCCGGGCGTCACCATTGCGAAGGTGGAAGAGAAGCTGGGCATTCGCGCCAGCGACACAGCAGCCATCATCTTCGACAACGCACGAATTCCAGCGGCGAATGTGCTGGGGGACGCAGAGGTAACCGGCGGCAAAGGAGATAAGGGTTTCAAGGGCGCGATGAAGACCTTCGACGCGACGCGCCCGATTGTGGCAGCCAGCGCCATCGGCATTGCCCGCGCCGCATTTGAATACACTCGGGACACCCTGGCCAAGGAAGGCATTCGCATGGAATATGGCAAGCCGCGCTGGAAACTCTCGACAGTGCAGGCGGATCTGTTGGAGATGGAGGCCCAGTTGAAGGCCGCCTGGCTGCTGACGATCCGCGCCACTGCGCTGCTCGATGCGCGTCTCTCCAACAAACTGGAGTCATCCATGGCGAAAGTGAAGGCTGGCAAAGCCGTGACGTGGATCACCCAGAAAGCCGTGGAATTACTGGGCCCGCGCGGCTACACCACCGAGCTGCTGGTGGAAAAGTGGATGCGCGACGCCAAGATCAACGACATCTACGAAGGCACGGGCCAGATCAACACTCTGATCGTGGCGCGTGAGATTCTCGGCTATACACGCACTGAACTAAAATAGTGGATTGAGTTAGGAGATCGATGGGTCGTAAGGGGAGGCGCACAAGCGTCTCCCTTTTGTTTTGCTCTTTGCCATCACTCTGCAGGAGTCGGCGCAGTCGTATTTGTTGGGGCGGCCGTACTCGTCGGCGTCAGGGTGCTCGTCGGCGTGGCAGTGAATGTGGGCGTCGCCGTTGAGGTGCTCGTCGGCGTGGCAGTGAATGTAGGCGTCGCCGTGCTCGTCGCCGTCGGGGTGCTCGTGGGCGTGGCGGTGAATGTATGCGTCGCCGTCGGGGTGCTTGTGGGCGTGGCGGTGAATGTGGGCGTCGCCGTGCTC
>CAZLMM010000055.1:16688-42749 GCA_964560495.1 uncultured Caldilineaceae bacterium | reverse complement strand
TCACTGCGTTCAGCATGACAATACCACCGGCTCATTTAGGCCCACGTGTACTAGATATGTCGTTCGGGAGATTGCCGTATCGTGATAGTCGAAGTGGAGAAGATACCACAATTCAAAGGCTTCGTTGGAATAGGCTACATGTAGTGTCTCTTTCTTTGCCGTCGCTAATGCTTGCCTAAAGTCTTGCTTGGGCCATGAGTCACGGTCGAAAACACACCAGACTTGATCGTAAGGCGACTCTGTCGCCCCGCGACGTTTCACAGCTTCTTGGACTAATCGTAATGGGTCAAGCCCTACGCCGACAACCTCCACGACATCTTTGGGTGTTGGAAAGGCTTTGAAATAGTTTGGCTCGGTCTTGCTCCCTTCGCAGATGATCGAGAACCTCTGGCGCAGCTCGCGTTGACCGATTTTTCGCTCATGATAGCCACGGCGACCACGATCTTCACTCTGTCTGCGCGCCATAGATTGCCTGGCTCTCCTTGATGAAGGTGGTCAACCCATCTACATAGGGCACAGCGCCAAAGCGCCCCTGGATGTAGTTGCGTTCGAGCGATAGGTCGTTGCGTATTCCTTTGAACTCGGCCATTGAGTAAAGCTGACTCTCACCCTTCGAATTCTTCTCGATGAACCAGAGTTGATCGCGTCGAAAAAGCGAATTGTCGAGCAGATTTGCGTCATGCGCCGCGAAGATCAGCTGGGCGTGCGCCGGATTGGTTTCGCTGCTGTTGAACAACCTGACGATCTCCCGTGTAAGTTGAGGGTGCAAGCGCGCGTCTAACTCATCGACGATCAAGAGACGTCCCGACTTGAGAGTGTCGAGCAATGGGCCCGCGAGGGCAAACAGCCTGATCGTTCCCGCTGACTCAGCGTCGTCGAGGTCGAACTCCACTTCACCTGCTTCATTTCCTTCGTCGTCATACATCTTGTGGAGGGTTCTGATGGCGACCCTTCTCGTGTCTGCATGAGTCGCCAGTGTCCGCAGCGCCTGCTTGAGATCTTCCGGCATACGTGGTGGGAACGCAGGTTCCGTTTTTTCGTCTTGTTTCTCGGCCCTGACGCCAGCAATGCCGATGTCGAGCCGCTTCACCAGCTCGATGATTTCTTCGGCATTGTCTCCATCTAGTAGCTCATCCTCTGTGAAAAAGCGCATCCCAAAGCTGCTCGAAGCGCCGACGCTGATGCCAATACGGCGAAACCACTTCACGACCTTTTGCGCCATGGGGCCGTCCCACTGCGCCGCAACGGAGAGAAAAAGAGCGTTAGGCCGAGTGCGTTCAGCCAGTCTGCGGCCCTCTTTGAAACGCGGGCCGATCTTAATATCGTTTGAGTCTCGCTCGAACAACATGGCTTCGATGCGCTTCGGCGCCATGTAGAGCCATTCGGCTGTCACGCGCTCACGCGTCGCCTCGAAACCATAACGATAACGCGTTCCATCAAGTATGAAAGCCATCTCGAAATGGCTGGCTTGTTGCTGTGATGTTCGATTCAGTCGAAAAGGCTTCACGTCGATGCCGCCTTCCCGCTCTGTGCCTTCAGCGGACGCAAGAACGAACATGCGCATGAACGCCATCGCACTGAGCAAATTGCTCTTGCCGCTGGCGTTGGGGCCAAAAATGGCCGCGCTTGTCAACAACTCGGAGTTGCCAGAAACCTGGAACACGTTGTTCTCATCCAGCGACCGCTCTTTAGATGTCAGGCGCGCTGCAACCATGCTCAGTGTGGCCGGTTCCCGAAATGAGCAGAAGTTGCCAACCGTAAATTCGATTAACATTGATGGGCTTACTCAATACACAATGGCGATATTCGTGATTTTTTCACGAATATCGCCATTGTATCGCAGATCTACGTAGCTGTCAAGATCTCAGCGATCATTCACTTTGCTACATTGCGCTGGTCAGCGTCTGTGCCTGGCCTGTCTGGATCGCGAGCTGCGCTTTCTCGATGATCTCCACTACGTGGCGCGCCTGCTCACCCGTTGAGCGAGGCGCACGCCCCTCGATAATGGCGTCGGCCAGGTCCATGATGTCGCAGTAGACGTGCGGCTCCTCGATGACCAGGTGCTCGCCAGTCAGATAGGGCTGATCCGCCAACGTGTATTCGCCAATGTGGGGCCTGCGCCCCTCCACGTGAAACACCAGGGGATAGCCGCTGGCCCCATCCACATCGGTGATCTCCAACAACCCGTCCGTTCCATAAAGACTCAGCGCTCCCCAAGGGATGCGGCGGCTGCCATAGAGATTGGCGCCGACAGCAGTCACCAACGCGCCGCCGACGAATTCCATGAGCACCAGGTTGTTATCGGGCGTCTCCACTGGGATCCGCCGCCCGCGCCATTCGCGCATCTCGGCTGTCTTGTTGGCCAGCGCGGTCACCCGCCGCACCGGGCCGAGGAGGCTCGTCGCCAGCTGAAAGCCGTAAACCGTGACATCGGGCAGAGGGCCGGCGCCGGCGCGGTAATACCAGGTGGGGTCGATTTCGGCCAGCGCGCCAGAACCGCCGCGGATCGGTTCGTACTCATGCCCGAAGCCCCAGGTGTAGCTAAAACCGACACTCACCCGCCCCAGGCTATCGGCGTCGATGAGATCGCGCATGGCGGTGACAGCAGGAAAGAGATCGAAACCGGGCGCGGCGGCCAGCTTGACGCCCATGCGGTCGCGTGCGGCCAACAGCGCGTCGGCCTCGGCCAACGTGGTGGTCATGGCCTTCTGCACATAGACGTGCTTGCCGGCATCGATAGCAGCCAGCGCGTTGGCGTAGTGAAAGGGGATGGGGGTAATGACCAAGACGAGATCCAGGTCGGTTTCGTCTAGCATCTCCTCGGTGGAGGTGAAGTGGGCCGGCACGCCAAACTTCTCGGCGCTCTGGCGCGCTCGCTCGGCTACCGCATCCACGACGGCGACCAGACGCACCTTGCGTTGGGCATCGGGCAGGCTCAGGTGCGGCAGCACGCCGCGCTGGGAGAGACTGCCGCAGCCCACCAGACCTGCACATAAAATTGTGTCCATCAATGACTCCTCTCGTCCAGGGTAAGAATCACCCCATTGAATTGATTACAACAAGAGCACGCTTTCTGCTATACTTCAATCCTGAATGTTGACTGTCGATCACTGGCAACATGACCCCGATACTCACGACGGTGAACTTGATCTGCACTTGAAAAAAGCGTGATTCTTTGAAAATGGAGCGGATATGAGCATTCAGCTAGATCTCATTCGTGATATGGAAACAAAGATAATCAAGGCGGCAAGACGAGAAGGGGTCGCGCCAGACGCTTATGTCACCAACATTTTGAGTCGACATCCTGCCAGGCAGGAGAAGAACGTTTCTGAATCGGAAGCCAGCCTTTTGGAGCAGATCAATCTCGGCTTGACCGAAAATGACTGGCAGCGTTACCACGAATTGCGCCTGAAACTTGCTGATCGCACCCTATCATCGAACGAACAGCGGGAATTGATTTATTTGATTTCGCTCTCAGATCGACTGGAAGAAGCGAACGTGCGCAGACTGACCGCGCTGATCAAACTGGCTGAACTGCGTGACACCTCGCTTGATTCCCTCATGACCCAGTTAGACCTCCGTCCTCCTCTCTATGTCTGAGCCTCGAATCGGTCAAGATCAAAAGCACAGAGTATCTGGATGCACTGCTCATCGAGTTGGAGCAGATCGCTCACGAGACGTTGCAGCCGAAGGGGTGAAGACTTGGCTGCACGAAAAATGATGCCAAGCTGCCAACTTGCGGTAAGTTGGCAGCTTGACGTCGTATGTTCAGTTGATCGACTACACTTGGGGCCGTTGATCTCCTCGAACTGCCCACAGAAAAGGTAGCGCCTTCGAGATTCGCACGCCTTCGTAGACGTCGCCAAGAGGTGCAAAGTGTGGGTCGTAGGTGACCAAGAAATCGGCATTCCCCAGCACGGCGCACGCCACAACGACGTCGTCGTCCGGGTCGCCAGGGATGCACCGGGCTATTGCCTCCACAGATATATCCACCCACTCGGCCATGCTATCGAGTCGCGCTACAAACTCTTCGATGTCGCTACGCCCGACGTTGTGGTTACTCAATTTCTCGATAAGCTCATCTACGATAGCCTCACACACGAGTAAGTCGAACTCGCCGGCCAGCCAACGATCAATCAATTCTTGAGTGGGGCTGCTGGGACTGCGACTGAGATACGCAGAGACGAAGACATTCGTGTCGAAGACTGCGCGCAGCCGCTCAGTCACCTTCCCAGTCCCCGTCGATGGCTGTCTCGTTGGCAATGACCTGGCTGCGGATCTTTTCGCCAGTCGCGCGGAACTGCGCGGCAAGCTGCTCACGAGGCAAACCGCGCAGAACAGCCGCACGCTGTCGAGCGGCGCGGCGAATATCAGCCGCTGCTTCCGCCGATCGATGCTCTTTCAGAAATGCAACTACATCCAACAGGATGGCCAGGTCGCTATCAGGCAAGCTGGCTGCCTCGACCACGGTTCGACGAAACAACGATTGGCTGGCAACTGCCGTTTGACTCATTGATCTCGTGTTCCTTTCGCGGACATCTCGCGTTCAGGTAGTGCAACACTTTTATTATAGCTTCAATCGCTTGACAATACAACGCTGCTGCGAATCGCCATCGCCTGCCCGCTGCGCGCCGAAGCTGCGGCCTGTTCGATCACCTCGATGACGTGAACGGCGTGGCGCGCGTTCAGGATCGGTTCCCGGTCGTGGAGAATGCACTCCACCAGGTGCTCGACGCCCAGGTGGTGATCCGGGCCGGCGCTGCGTCCCTGGCTGCGCTCCACAGGGAAGGGCGGCTCGATCTGTCGCCAACCTTGCCCGACAGTCAGCAGGTGAACCGGCGCAGAAACGTCAATGGCGTCGAGCGCCACAGTCCCTTGCAGCCCGTGGAATTCGACCATGGGCGCACGGCTGTCAACTGCGATGCTGTTTGCGGCCAGACTCGCCAGCCGCCCACCCCCGAAATCGAGCAGCATCTGCCAGTTGTCGTCGGCTTCCACCGGGACGCGTTTGCCGGCAACAGGGCCGTCCTCGACGACGAAGCTCTCCATCACTTTCGAGACAAAGGCCGTCACTCGCTGCACGGGGCCGAGCAGATCGGTGAGGACGTGGAGCGGATAGACGCCCATGTCCAGCGCCGGTCCGCCGCCCGCCGCGAAGAAGGGCGATGGGTCCGAGCCGTAGCCACGCCACGGCGGAACGCCCATGTGGGCGTAGGCTCGGGCCGAATAGACCTGGCCGATGGCCTGCTCCTCCAGCAACTGACGGGCAAAACGCACCTGGGGAAAGAGCATGACGCATGGCGCGCAGACCAGCTTGAGATTGCGGCTGTGCGCCAGCATCTCGATCGCGCGGGCATGGGCCACGCTGGAGGCCAACGGCTTTTCACTGTAAACGTGCTTGCCCGCCCGCAGACAGGCCAGGTTCGTCTCTGCGTGGAGTTGAATGGGCGTCAGGTTGACGACGGCATCCACGTCGGGCTGGGCCAGCATCTCCCGATAGTCGGTAAAGCGGTGAGGAATAGCGAAACGGTCAGCTACCTCGTGCACCCGGCGGGATGACTTGCCGCAGATGGCGACGATCTCGGCGCGGTCCGCCAGGCGATGAAACTCGGGCAGGTAGTCGCGCTGGGCCACATCGCCGCAGCCCAGAAATGCAAGTTTGATCATTGGTGAGTCATCCTTTGGGCGTAACCACTCAGCCACGAATCCTGATGTTGGGGTGCGAGGTAGGAGGCGGAATGACATTGTTTCATGAGACCATCTTTGTTCGCCGCCCACCTCATGCCCGTACTCCAACTTGCCGGATAGTTACCTTTGGGGGCAGAAGAAGGCGATCTTTGCGGGCGCTGGCTATTTCAACCCTTGACCCCGGTGAGCGTCACCCCCTCGATGAAGTGGCGCTGCAAGAGAAAGAACGCGACGATCAACGGCAGGGTGATGGAAAGGGCCGCGGCTGTCAGCAGATTCCACTGCAAGGCAAAGCGCGTGCGAAAGGCATAGAGGCCGATTGCAAAGGGATATTTGGAGGCGTCATCCAGATAGAGCAACGGGCCAAGAAAGTCATTCCAGGCGTAGATGAAATTGAAGATCGCCACCACGATCACCGCTGGTCGCACCAGAGGGAGCATGATGCGCCATAGAATAAGAAAATCTCCTGCGCCATCCACATAGGCTGCGTCGCTCAATTCCTGGGGAATGGTGAGCATGAACTGGCGCAGGAGAAAGATATTGAAGGCGCTGCCGAAAAAGTAGGGCACGATCAAGGGTGCATAGGTGCCCACCATGCCCATGCGCTGGAAAAGCACATAGGTCGGGATCAGCGTGACGACGCCTGGCAGCAGCAGGGTGGCGAGCGTAATGCCAAAGAGCAGGTTGCGACCGACAAAGCGCATGCGGGCAAAGGCGTAGGCCACAATCGAGGATGACAAAACTGTGCCGATGGTGGCGAGCACGCAATAGAAGAGCGTGTTGAACATCAACTGTCCAAAAGGAAACGCGGGCGAGGTGAGCGCCGCCACATAGTTCTCCCACTGGGGCGACTGCGGCCACCATATCGGCGGAATGGTGAGAATCTGGTCGATGGGTTTGAGCGAAGAGATGAGCAGCCACCAGATAGGAATGAGAAAGATCAACGAAAAGAAGATGAGCAGGCCGTGGATGGCGCTCTTTCCCAGCACTTTTTGTAGCTTCATATCCTTGCTCCCTTGTTCCACCCATCTCATTTGGGAGGAGCGCCTTCATAGTGAACCCAGAAGTTCGATGAGCGCACCACAACGAGCGTCAGCGCCACCAGCGCCACAAAAAGGACTACGGCCATGGCCGAAGCATACCCCATTGCGGAGTAGCGAAAGCCCTGTCGATAGAGATGCACCATATAGACAAGCATCGAGTTGAGCGGGCCAGCGGGTGTTGCGCCGCTGGCGCTCGCCGTTGCCACAAACGCGGTGGTGAAGACCTGAAATGAGGCGATCATGGTAATCACTAGATTGAAGAAAATCGTGGGTGTAAGCAATGGAATGGTCACACGCCAGTAGCGTTGCCAGCCATTTGCGCCGTCGATGGTGGCTGCTTCAAGCAATGACCTGGGGATATCTTTGAGTCCGGCCAGGAAGATCAGCATTGGCTGCCCAATCCCCACCCACAGGGCAATGATGATAAGCGATGGCTTTGACCAGGCAACGCTGTGCATCCAGCCGATCTTGGGCAGCCCCAAGGCTTGCAATCCGGCGTTGGCAAGACCGGCGCGTGGATCCAGGATCAGCATCCACAGCAGCGTCGTCACCACTGCTGGCACCAGGGTCGGCAGATAAAAGGCGGTGCGATAGAAGCCGATGCCCCGCGTGCTCTGGTTGAGCATGGTGGAGAGCAGAAGCGCTGCAAGCATCTGCAGCGGAACCGAGATAAGCGTGAAGTAGAGGGTATTCCAGACCGCCGTCCAAAACAGCTCATCTTTCGTGAACATGACCTGGAAATTCTCGAAGCCGATCCACTCTGCCGGCTTGACAACTGTGTAACGGGTCATGGCGAAATAAAAGGAGGCCAACATGGGATAGGCGGTGAAGACCACCAGTGAAATCAACCAGGGAGACAAAAAGAGATAGGCGCGCAAGTTGTCGCGTACATGGCGGGACATGCGTGGCTCCTACGATTTGGTTTTATGTGAGCGCCGAGGCGTCGGTGACTATCTTTCGCACGGCTACAAATGGAAGCTGTATTGGTCAAATGAATCTCACACAGAGACGCAGAGAACACGGAGTCGCTCGTTGTCTTCTCTGTGCTCGCCGTGTCTCCGTGTGAGCATGTTTTTCAGTGCAGGGGCGCAAGGTGGGCGGCGAACTCAGACCATCCTTCCCATCGAAATGACTCCGCCGACCACCTCATACCTGTACATCCCTCCACGTTAGAATCTCAATCGTACACTATGCCGATTTCAGAGTTTCTTCCAGCTTGGCCTGAATCAGAGCTTGCGCCTCGTCAAGCGCCTCCTGCGCTCCCTTGGCCTTGCCCATCACCGCGGTGACGGCAGCCTGGAGCGTATCGCTTGCATAGGCATTGACCGGCGAGTCCCACATCTGGGCAGCATCGTTGAGCGAATCGAGGAAGAAACGGTGCAGATCGAGCGCCCGCTCTTCGCCCACTTTGTCGATGAGCGCCTGGGTGACGACATCGAGCGAGGCGCCCTTCCAGGCAGGAGTATCGGGAATGGCCTTGTACCAGGTTTCCCACCCTTCGGTGCAGAAATACTCAACAAAGAGGAACGATTCGCTGGGGTGCGGGCCGCCTTTGGGCAGAGCAAACCAGTTCGGCCAGAAGCCCGATGCAGTCTTCGTTCCGCTGGGGCCATAGGGCAACTTGGCCACTTCCCACTGGAATGGATAGTCCACATCGGTCATGATCCAGCCGCCGTCCACCAGCATGGCCGAAAGGCCATTGTAGTACGCAGAGTTATCGTTCGGATAGGCGCTTCCCCAGTTGCCGACGATGTTGATCTGCTCGAAATCACCGCCGTAGGCTTCGTCGAGCCAGGTTGCCCAATAGTCCACCCAAGCCACGTTTTCTGGGCTGTTGATCGTGTAGAGATTATTAGCTGCATCAAAGATCTGGCTGCCGTTCAGATTGCTCCACACCGGATAGAGCCACGCCGCGCCCCACGGCGGCATGAAACCAGCTTCCTTCAACTCACCGTTTTCCATGATCGTGAACTGGTCTGACAGAGCGCGCAACTCGTCCCAGGTTTTGGGGAAGCTCTCACGCGTCACCTCGACGCCTTTTTCTGCAAATTTGTCGGTGTTGAAGAAAATGGCCGTGGCGGCTGCCGACGCCGGCAGCCCGTAGGTCTTGCCTTGCCATTTGCATGTGTTGAGCACGCCCTCGTAGAAAGCATCTGGCTTGGCGATTTCTGCGGTCGCCATCATCTCGTCGATGGGGTCGAGCGCTCCCAACGCGCCGTATTGGGAGGGCGGCTCGAACAAGGTGATGCTATCCGGCGGGTTGCCGGCCGCGATGCGTGAGAGCATCACCTCGGCCAGGTTGCCGCCGCCCGGCGGGCCGCCGCTGATCTCGTATTCGACTTTGATGTTGGGGTGCAACGCCTCAAAGTCGCCGATAATCTGAGGCGCAATCTCTTGGACAGTAGGCGTCTGATAGGCGTTCCACCACGAGATCGTCACCTGGCCGGACGGGGCGGCTTGCCCGCCTCCGGGCGCTGGCGCAGCCGGGGCGCACGCGGCCAGCGCAACCGCGCCGGCTGCCATTCCTGTCAGCCGCAGGAATTGACGGCGGCTGAGCGTGTTGAGCTTGACATCGTTTCCCATTGGGTCTCTCCTTTTTGTGAACTGGAAGTGATCACCGAAACAGCGGACTTGACTCTATTGCCGATTGGTCGGCGCAACATGAATGTCTCAAGAATTCTTGATGAGAGTGGTTTTCTCTCGTGACCGCGCTCCGGCGCAGCCACACAACTGGATCGGTCTGCGCCTGCCCCCGATCGCCTCAAAGTTCATCTCGCCGCAAATATGCGTCGCCGAAATGCCCTGTCTCGGGATGCAACGGCATGGGTTGTTGAGTCGGCAACCAGGTCGGCGAGATTGGCGGCGGCGACGATTGTCGCCAGCCTGGCGGTCGCACGATGCGCGCACAGATCAGCAACGGCTGGTGCGGGTCGCGATGATCTCGTTCGCGCGCGGTCAGTTCCCGGGCCGGCAGATTCATCAGAAAGGCCGTCTTGGTCAGCAGATTGCCGTACACCGACAGGGCAAAATCCTTCTCGGCCAGACCCAATCGACACAGCAGATTCTGCACCTGGATGGGTGTGAAGAACCAGTGCATGTAAAGTGGGCCGCCCGTGCCCATGTCCAACCCTTTGTGAAAGTAAAAGTCTGTACACCAGAAGTTCGTCAGCAGCACGCCGCCGGGTTTGAGCAAACGCACGGCGTGATAGAGCGCCGATTCGATATCGAAGATGACATTGGTTGTGAACTGAAGCAAGAAGCAGTCGTACTGCTCCCCAGGCGCGTGTTCGGCTCGAGCAAGGTCAGCGACGATGGCGACTTCGGGGCTGTGAGGCGACAGATCGATGGCGTCGGCTTGTGTCAACGCATCGCCGCCATAATAGCGCACTGTCGCCGTTTCGCCCACCTCCAACGCCCGCCCGCGAAAATCGCTGCGGCGCCCTTCCAGAAACTCGGCCCAATAGTAGCGAATGACCGAAAGCCCGCCCTCGCGCCCGGCGTCGATCGGCGCAAGACGGCGCAGACGTGCACCACGCAGAGTGCGGATCAACGGCCAGCTCCGCCAGTTCCGGCCTCGCTTCACCCGCTCATATTGACGAAACCACGGCTCAGCCTGGGACATTGTTGCTTATCGTTGTCTATCACACGATGACATTGGACAGGATTTCAGGATGTACAGGATGAAAACGAATTCTGTCTACCTGGCTCATAACGCATGTTCATCTTTGAAACACACGCGCCGCCGCGCCGATCACGCCGGCGTCGACGCCACAGGCGGCGGGAAGAATGGGCGTCGCCCGCGCCGCGTCGGCGTAGATGAGCGCGCGCGCTGCGCTCTCCATGCTCTGCCAGTAGAGGCCGCCGGCCAGCCCCAACCCGCCGCCGATAATCACCGCCTGGGGATCCAACACGTTCACCAGCCACGCCAGGCCGCTGCCCATCGCCTCGCCGCCGCTGTGCAGGATGAACCGGGCCGCTTCGTTGCCGCGCCCGGCGTCGGCCACGATCTCTTCGACGCGCGTCACTTCTGAGCGATGGCGGCGATAGCGTTCCGTCAACCCTTGACCCGAGGCGAAGGCTTCCAGGGAGAATTCCACCCGGCGCTCCTGCTCGTCGAAGACAACAACCGGCATGGTCGCGAGCACCAGGGCCGCGCCGTGCGCGCCGCCGTAGGGCTTGCCCTGCTGCACCAGGCAACTGCTGATGCCCGTGCCGATGCCCACGAAGATGAAGTCATCATAGCCCCGACCTGCGCCAAAGCGGGCTTCGGCCAGGGCATGGGCGCGTACATCGGCCTCAATCCAGGCCGGGGCGATCTGGCGAAAGGCAGCCTTCACATCCAGGCCGCTCCACCTCACTGTGTAGTCGCTCACCACGTTTTCATCGAGATCGACCAGCTCGCAGACGCAGACGCCAATGCCCTCCACTTGCCAACCCCGCACATTGGCCGTCCCGGCCAGTTCTTGCGATAGGGCGACAGCGTCAAGCAAGACAGCTTTTCCGCCGCGTTCCGCCGCAGCAGTGGGCGCCTGCCGCCGGGCAAGTACAACGCCCTGGCGATCCACGATTCCGGCGGCGATTTTCGTACCGCCCACATCGACCCCAATTGCCACAGCCCCATTCACCATCACCGTTAACCATCGGCTCTCTTCACGGCAAATATCCCGGCGCAACGCCAAAGACAAACTGCACCGGCTGGCCCGTCACGTTGTGAAACTCGTGACGCGTTCTTTCGGGCAGATAGAAACCGTCGCGCGGATGCAGCTCAAACCACTGTTGGCCGCTGCCTCCATCCGGGCAAAAGACATTAAGTACACCATCCAGCACATAGAGGCTCTTGTCGCCCCCGTGGGCGAGGGGAAGACACTTCTGTCCTGGCAACAACAGCGCTCTGCCCACACTCAAGTGCTCGGTCGAACAGAGCAACCCCACCAGCATCCCATCTTTGCCCCCTTCGATGCGCCACAGCAGGTCATTTTCACGCACAATGTGCAGGCTGGAGTCGGCTGCGATCTCTGCCTGCGCCATCGGCCAGCGCCCCAAGGCCGAATCCAGCCCGTACCTCGCCTCGGTGAGCAGCGGTTGTTTACGTGCATATGCGCCCGATGTTCCCTGAGAAGGCGGCGGTGCAAAGAACTCCAACACACGCAGCGCATCAGCGCTGTAGTTGACGACGTGATGCCAGGTGTCGCGGCGGAAGAAGGCCGCCTCGCCAGGCTTCACCCGCTGGACTTCACCGCTGGCCGGGTTGATGATGACCATTAGCCCGCTCAACACGTAATACACAAGATCAGCCGCAAAGATGGTGCGAAATTCATTGGAGTGGCGGAAAGCCGCTCCTGGCGCCAGGCCAAAAACGAGCTGATGGATCTTGTCGCTGGAGACATAGATCCAATCTGCCACACTTCCAGCTTCTGGGTCGCCCCACAAGTGGCGCGTCACCGCAGCATAGGGTAGGTGGGTCGGCTCAGCAAAGGTAGGCCGAGGTGACGGTTGATAGCTCATGTTCAGTGATCTGCCTAATGTGTGCGGTCATGGCGCAGATGCGCAGCCTCTGCTCGTTCCTCGGCGCTGAAGAAATTGGGCGGCTCGAAGGTGCTCTCGATGGCGCGCGCCTGCCCATCGCGCCCGGCCAGCCGCGCCTTCTCGATGATCTCAATCACGTGGTAGGCGTGCTCCGGGCGGATGATGGGACGCTCGCCTTTCTGGATGCACTCCACCAGGTGACGCAGACCGTCCGTCCACGGCCAATTAGGGTCGCTCTCTTCGTAGAGTTTCCACGCGCCTACTTCGTTTTGCCACAGCTCATAGCCGTCTGGGTCCCAGTCCTCGCCCCGCATCTGAATGACGCCAGCGCTCCCGTAGACCTCGATGCCATTTGTGCGGTATTTCTGGATGGTGAAGCCGGTTGTCACCACGGCATAGCACGCGCCGGCGAACTCGATGCAGATGTGGGCGTTGTCATCCGTCTCCACTTTCATCATTTCGCCTTCGACCACCCGCTCTGGGATTGTTGTGCCGATCAATCCGGTGACGCGTTTGGCCGGGCCCAACAGCCCGGTCAGGCTGACGATGTTGTAGACGCCCAGGTCGAACATAGAACCACCGCCAGGCTGATAAAACCACTTGCCCCAGGCTGGGCCGGCCCAGCCGTAGAATGCTCGAGCCGACAGGGGGCGGCCAATATCGCCGCGGTGGATATGCCGCCACATCTTCTGGTAGGTAGGGCTGAGGAGCACGTGGGGCGCCGGCACGAGATAGCCTTTGCTGCGCTTCGCCAGCTCGACGATCTCTGCGGCTTCGGCCATCGTCGTGGCCATGGGCTTCTCCACCAAGACGTGCTTTCCCGCTTCCAACGCAGCCTTGGTGACCATGGCGTGTTCGCGCATGGAAGTGGTGATCAGCACCAGGTCGACATCCTCGGCGCTCACCACTTGCTCGAAGTCGGTGGTGAAACGCCGATATCCGTAGTTCGGCTCCAGAACGATGGCGCTGCGCTCCTCGCGGATGTCGCACGCCACGATTGTCTCCACCAGCCCACGCTGCTTGAGGGGGTTGATCAGCCGCGAGTAGGGTCCTTGCATGACACTCCCACAACCAACGACGCCTATGCGCACCGGGTCACTCATCTTGTTTCTCCATTTCCGATTCGTTTTGAGAACTGGTTACGATTTGTCACCGCAGCCCGACTGACATCTCCACAAGCTGCATCCCGCCCGCCCCAGTTGTCGCACCGTTGCGGCGGCTCTCTAAGGCAAAGGTGAAGCGGTCACCGCGGTAGATGGCCTTGAAACACTCGACGGCGTTCTCACGATGATCATAGACTGCACCCTCGACAACGATCACGGGAGTGCCGGGCGACGCAGCGAAAAGCCCTTGCTCCACTTCATTGACTGTACTAACCGAGAAAGTCTGACTGGCGCGTTGCAAGGTCAGGCCATAGCGTGCCTCGAGCACGCCATAGAGCGACTGGCGCGTCAAGTCGATGTCGGCCAGATCAGGACAGAGACGCTCCGGCAGGTGGCTGGTCTCCAGGAGCGCCGGATGATCGTCCACCAGGCGCAGGCGCACGATCTTGACTGTTCGTTCCCCTTCTGCAAGGGAGAGTTTGGCGGCTATCTGTGGCGGCGGCGTCACGATGGCTTGTTCGAGAACCCGCGACGCCACCATGCTGCCGCGCTGCGCCATCTCCTCAGTGAAACCCGACAGATGTAAGGCGTCCTGAGTGAACTTGGGGCGTGCGACAAAGACGCCCACGCCGGGGTGGACCTCCAGTACGCCTTCTCGCTCCAGATAGGCGATGGCCTGGCGCGTAGTCATGCGGCTGATGCCCATCTGCTGGCTCAACTCTCGCTCGGATTGCACCTGATCGCCTGGTTGCAGGCGACCGGCAGCGATGTCGTCGCGCAGGCGCTCGACGAGCTGATAATAGAGGGGAATAGGACTGCGCTTGTCGAGCATGATAGCAATGCGTTTGGGTAGTGCGTTTTGGTATAGAGGTCTAGAGCAGTTGATGGACACAGTATAACGATAGTGGCAACAACTGTCAAGCCCGAATTGAGACGCAATTGAGAATGGCGATTCCAAGGCTGTTCAGCTCTTGATCCCACTCAATGTAATACCATCGACAAAGTAGCGCTGCGCTGCGAAAAAGACCAGCACCACCGGCAGCACGGTGACCAGCGATGCTGCCATGAGATACGCCCAGTTGGTGGTGTAGGTGGAACGGAAGAACTGCAAACCCAGCGTGACGGTGTACAACTCCGGTTTTTGCAGATAGATGAGCGGCGCCAGGAAGTCATTCCACGATGCCTGAAAAGTGAAAATGGCAACCGTGGCCATGGCGGGCAACGCCAAAGGCAGCATGATTCGCCATAGGGTTTGCAGTAGATTCGCCCCATCCATGCGCGCCGCGTCCTCGAAGTCGCGCGGAATGCCGAGAAAGAACTGGCGCAGGAGAAAGATATAGAACGCGCTGCCCAGGAAAGCCGGCGCGGTCAACGGCAAAATCGTGTTGATCCACCCCAAGCGCTGAAACAGCACATAGAGCGGCACCATAGTCGCGGGGTAGGGTAACATCATGGTCGCCAGCATGACGACAAAGATGATCCCCCGTCCGCGCGCCCGCAGTCGGGCAAAGGCATATGCGATCAAGGTGCAGGAAAGCACATGCCCGATGATTGTGACGATGCTGATGACCGCCGTATTGAGGATGTAGGTGGAAAAGGGCAGGATCGTCAAGGCCTCGACATAATTCTCCCAACGGGGTGTGTGAGGAATCCAGCGCGGCGGAACCTCAAAGATTTGATAGTTGGGCTTGAGCGAAGATGAGACCATCCACAGGAAAGGGATGAGAAAGAGAAGTGCCACACTCCACAAAAGCAGCGTCAACGCAAATCGACGCGCGCGAGTTTGCTGGCGCGTCGACAGCCATCCATCAGCCATCAGCGCGTCTCACCTTCGTAATAGACCCACCAACGGCCGGTGCGCACCACGATGAGCGTCAGGGCCAGAATCACCACGAATAATATCCAGGCAAGCGCAGACGCATATCCCATGTTGAACATCTGGAACGCCTGGCGGTATAGATAGAGCACATAAAAGAGGGTCGAATCTAATGGCCCCCCATTGGTGGCGACAAAGGCGCTGGTAAAGGTCTGGAAGGTGGCGATGATGCTCAACACCAGGTTGAAGAAGATGGTGGGAGTGATCATGGGCAGGGTGACATGACGAAAGGATTGTAGGCTACCCGTTCCATCCACCGCCGCCGCTTCATAGAGTTCCGGCGGCACCTGTTTCAGCCCAGCGAGGAAAATCAACGCGCTGCGCCCCAATCCCCACAAGCTCATCATCCATAGCGCAGTGAGCGCAGTATGGGGGTCAACCAACCAGCGCGGCCCCACGATGCCGACGCGCGCCAGCGTCGCATTGATCAACCCTGCTTCGGGATGGAATAGCCACATCCACACCACTACGAAGGCTACCCCTGATAGCACTGAAGGCAGATAGTAGATGGTGCGCAGGCCGCGCAGGCCACGCACCCCTCGTTGGTTCATCAGCAGCGCTAACAGCAGCCCGCCGATGAGCTCGCTGGGCACATACATCAGCGTATAGCGCGCCGTCACGCTGAGGGATGTCCAAAAGAGATCGTCCTCCAACATGCGTGAATAGTTGCGCACGCCGACGAAGCGCGCGGGCGATAGTAGATCCCAACGAGTAAGGCTAAACCAAAACGAGGCGACAATCGGACCGAGGATAAAGACGAAGAAGCCCAGGAGCCAGGGAGAGATGCAGAGGTAGAAGTTGATCTCCTCGCGGCGCGCCAGGCTCATACGCCGGGGCCTGGTTGATGACATGAGATACGTGTGCGTTACTGACTGAGGGCTTGAACGGCGGATTTGCGCCAGATGAGGGGCGCTGCCCTCGTCGCTCAAGCCCTGTTTGCTCTGGACAGCCCTATTCTTTCAAGTCATCCAATGCACTCTGAGCATCCGCAGCAGCCTGCGTCAGGAGGGCGGGTACATCTACATCCGGTTGTAGGATGACTGTTTCCAGGACGCGCCGCAAGGCCGGATCCGCCGTCTGTCCCCAAAATGGCGTGAAGACATACGCGCGCGGGGCCAGATGGTACAGCTCGCCGATCCATGCTCCTTCAATGGGGTCTGCGGTCAGGCCGGCCTCTTCAGCGACCGAGGCCACCGCGGGCAGCGCCCAATCCTTCCACACCTGCGCGCCCTGCTCGCCCACGTAGTAGCGTAAGAAGCGCCATGCGGCTTCTGGATTCTCGCTAAGCGATGAAATGCCGAAACCGCCCCAGAAAAGCACATTGGCGCGCTCCCTGCCACTTGGCACGCCGACGACGCCCAGGTCGATGTTGGGGTTCTGTTTGATTCCCGCCTGGGGCCAGCGGCCAAAGATACGCATAGCGGCCGTGCCGCTGTCGAACTCACTGTTGCCTCCGCCAAACGCATTCATGTCCGCTGGCGGCGGCGCCACTTTGTATTTGTGATAGAGGTCGGCGTAGAACTGCACGGCTTCCTGCACCTCGGGCGAATCCATGAAGCCAACAAATGTGCTGCCATCTTCGCTGATCAGCCGACCGCCTGCTGCGGCCACCCAATACTCAAAGCCGGTAGTCCACGCAGCGGGAAGCTGCACGCCCCATTGCGTCGTCTTGCCATCGGCGTCGGTGATGGTCAGCGCCTGAGCTGTCTTCAGGAAATCCTCCCAGGTCCAACCATCCTGGGGATAGGGCACACCTGCAGCGTCAAACAGCTTCTTATTGTAGTAGACGGCCAGCGGCGAGTAATCTTTGGGCAGTAGATATTGTCCGTCGTTCCACTGCCCCGGCTCCAACATCCCAGGCAAATAGATGCTCGCGTCGAGAGGATAATCGGCGCTGGCGATCCATTCATCCAATGGAACAAACGCGCCCTTATCCACGAACATGGGTACAGCGTCATCGCCGATCTGCAAGAGATCTGGTGGGTCGCCAGCAGCAATCTGCGTGAGGATGCGGGCGTAGTAATCGCCGCTGCCCACCGGCTCCAGCTGCACCTGGATGTCAGGGTTTTCCGCCTCGAACATTTCAATAATCTTCAGGTGCGGAGTCAGCCCTTCGCCGCTGTCGCCCGTACCAACCCGCAGCACAGTCTTGGCGCCTTCTGGGCGTGGCGGCGGTGTGGCGGTCACGACGATAGTCTGCGTGAAGGCGCCTGGGGGAGCAGCGCAACCAACAATTACAATGGCCAACAAGGCAAGAATGATTAATGTGTTTGAGCGTTTTTTCATGGTGTGGGTCTTTCCGTAGTGATTTAGAGAAGATGGACGCAATCTGACGCCAAAGCGTTTGCGCCGGATACATCTGGCGCAACAAGATGACAGGACCTACTGTCGATAAATCGTGACTGTGCACATATTGATCTCTAGTTGGCAGTTCATATCGCCGACCATCACGAATTACGAGTGACTCGTAATTCGTGACGTATGAACTGTTTACCTAGCAAGCAGTAAAAGGTGCGCTTTTCCGGCAACGATTGCGGCGCTCGTCCACAAGTGAAGCATATCAGGAGTATAATTGACGTGAGATGCAGCTGCAAGTAATTGCAATTACACAAATGTCGCGTTGGGAGGCGCGATGTCGTGAAACATCAATCGCTTGCCATTACTAAATGATTTGGATGTATTCATAATTTGTTTGCTGTAGGACCTTGAACGGCGGCGAAGTCATCATTCTGTAACGGTGAAGCTTTGCCGCCGCTGTTCAAGCCTCTACGGAGTGGTCAACCCTAACTGATTTTGAACACACCCAAATGATTTTCCGCCACGGATTAGCGAGCACGTATCATCAGTGATCGTCAACGGCAAACAGGAGCACGACAGCCCCGTAGCCTTTGTCATACGAGCTGCCAAGCGGACCCAATGTCTTTGGAAAAGAATGGGGTCATGGCACGAAGACGCGCAGCAGGACGCTCTCTTCATCTGCAACAACCTGAAACTCCCCCAGGTCTGCCGGAATAAGCACCCAGTTGACCGCCGAAAGCTCCACCGGCGCGCCCTCCCACTCGATGACGACCCGCCCGGCAATCACGCCGAACACCTCAAAGCTCTCGCCATCGCACAGGCCAAAAAACTGCCCGCCAACCGGCAACGTCAGCCGTTCAGTCTGGAAGTAGTCGCAGGTCGCCAGCAGCTCCACCTTCATACCATCATCGTCGAGCATGACAACGGGCGCAATTGGGCCGGGTTCAACCAGGCCGAAGTCGAGTACATCCAGCGACTGCTCGATGTGAATGGGGCGCGGTCGTCCCCAGTCGTAGATGCGATAGGTGGCGTCGCTGTTCTGCTGCACCTCCGCCACGACGATGCCGGGGCCGAGGGCATGGATTGACCCTGCGCGCAGAAAGACGACGTCGCCTTTCTCCACCGCCAATCGATGGAGCGAGTCGCCGGCGCGCCCTGCGGCGATCTCCTGGGCATAACGGTCGCGGGTTACACCTGGCTCGAAGCCATAGATCAGTTCCGCGCCGGGTTCAGCGTGAAGCACCACCCACATCTCTGTTTTGCCCCACTCGCCCTCGTGCGCCAGCGCATAGGCGTCATCCGGGTGCACCTGTACAGAAAGCCATGCGTTGGCGTCCAACAGTTTGATGAGCACGGGGAATTTACCGGCCTTGAGCGCCGCGTCGCAGCGCTCGCCCACCAGCGCCTGACCCAGCTCAGCCAGCACTTCCGGCAGCGTCTTGCCGGCCAGCGGTCCGGCATTGACCGTGCTGCTACCATTGGGATGGCCGGCGATGTCCCAGCTTTCGGCTACGATGCCGTCAGGCAGGCGTCTCCCAAAGCGTTCCAGGTTACGCCCGCCCCAGGGATAATCCTTGAAGACCGGATCGAAAGTGAGGGGATAGAGATGGGTTGGAGTTGAATAGGATCGGGCGGTGACGTTCATCGATGTGCCTCATTGATTCGCAGCCGGCGGCGCGCTACGAAAGACGAAATGTGCCGCAGCCATAGTGTGTGTGGCGACCCACGTGAAGAATCGCTGCAAGGTCAAGATAGGGCAGCAACGCTGGCGCAATGGATCTGGCGAAGGTCTGCTTGCCAATCCATTGCCCTGGCCAGCCCTTGCCCGGACGCACAAGATCATGGCGCTCGCGCAGGGCGTCAAAGTCATGGCGCATAAGCGCCTCACGCACAACTGCCTGCTCGCTGGGCGCAATCATCTGCCAGACATCTTCCGGCGCCAAACGCGGCTCGGGCAGCGCGCACGCCGCGCGCTTGAGCATGGCCAACAGGATGCCCTGCACTGTCGGTACAAAGACCCGTGGGGCGCTGTTCTGTTCCCGAGGCCGCGCCGAATCGTCCGTGCGATCTGGCATCTTACCCAACTCGAAGGGACTGAGCCAGGAAAGACGACGATATTTGTGTCCGTTGGACGCCTCTGGGGTCTGTTCTGCGAACCACTGGGTGGCAGAGACTGTCATTCGCACATCCAGATTGCCGCCCTGCACCAAAGGCATCCAGCGTCGACCTGACGCCACATAGATGGCGTCGACGGCCACGTTGCCCCACAGACTGTAACTCGATTTCCAGCGAGGATCTCTGGTTACCGAAGCCGCTTCCAGGGCGGGCAGCATCACCTCCAGAAAGAACCCGTGGTCGGCGTCGGCGCCAAAGAGCTTCAATTCCCAGACAATCGGTTCGCCGTTACCCAACGTGCGCTTGCCCGGATAGGGAAAGATGACGGCCTCGATGGGCCAGGGTGAGTCAGGAAAGCTCTCCTGTCGGTAGAGCTCGGCCGCCTTTACCAGCGTCTTTTGCCAGGGACGCGCCCGATAGGCGTCCAAGCGCTCAGCAATAAATGCAGCCAACACATCTGAGACAGAGACGGAGAGCACGGGTGGCATACGGATGAGCGAGCTCTGCACCCTCCAGACGATCAGGTAACGGATCAAGCTAATCGGCGTTGCGAAAGGCCACATAGTCCACTAATTCGTAGAAGAGATTCACTTGGGGTTCGCTCCAATAGCGCATCTTCCAGGCCGCCAGCAGGTCGCGCGCCTGGGGCGATAACATGCCGAGAAAACGCCCCCAGTAGAACTGCGCTTCCTGTGGGTTGGTGATAGCAAGGACCTTTCGTAGCGTCTCCTGCTCATCCGGCTTCAATACAGAGCGAAAAACCGCAGCGCTCTCTAATAAACGGAGAAACTCGCTCATCTCGAAATTGATCACACCTTGTTTGTCATACTTATGGACCTCAAGCACGTGGCGGGCAGATGCGAAAAAACGCACACGCAACTGATCGCGGGGGAAACGTGTTTGGTTGTGGACAACCTGACATAGGAGTTCGCCCATGTTGGTTTGGCCATAGACGCCTACGGTGGGAAAAATCTGCAACGAGCCGGTCATCTCCAATCCATCATACAAGAGTATATCTTGCAGCCACGAATGCAATTCGCGCCGGCGCACCAGCAAGAGGAACTCATGGTCGCTATGAAGATAGACGCCGGCGATACGCCCATCCTCATAGACAGCACTGTTGCGTATCAGATCGGGCAGGCGGTTGACGTAGCCCCAGACGCACACAACCCGATGAGATATCTCGCTCAGGGCGCCGGTGCGTTGAAGAATCAATTGACAGGCCGGGCACAAGCCTCGCTCACCTGTTGCGGGGGTGGCAGCATAGAACCAGCAGCGCAAACACGGGCCGACCAATGCTGCTTGCGGCGGAGCTGCTGCGATTTTGAGTGGTCGGCGCGATACCGTTGATGAGGCGTCATTCGGCGCGTTTGCTAAGGAATCGACGGCGGGCGCTGGCCCCCTGTCAATCGCCTGGGGCGACTCGGACGGCGTAACCAGATAGTCCGCGCGCAGCAGCTCCAGGGTGGCCAACAGCTCGGCGCCACCTGCACAGCGCCGCAGCCAGTCAAATGGCGTGAGCATCGAGTGCGTGAAGCAGATCAGCCCGATGGGCGATGACCTTGTAGTCTTGCCAGCGGTTCAGATCCAGCGCAAGCTGGCCTGCATTCAAGCCTCTGTTGGAATAGCGCGTCGTCCAATCGGTCAGGAAGCTCTCCGGCAAAATGGAGAGACGCAGCGCGCCGAAGCCCAGGTGTCGATGATGGCCCAGCTTGTGCGCCAATCCAGGCTCCAGGCCGACGCACCAGATGAGCCGCTGCAACTCAACTTCATCCAGGTTCCAGAAACGGATGGTAAAGCGGGCGCGCCCTCCAGGCAGGATTGCCCTCAAGTAGCTGGCCTGGGCCACGTCGGGCTGGAAGGAATCCATTTGCTGCACAAGCGGCGCCAACGGCGCATGGGGAAAGAGTCGCCACTCTTTGGCAATTTGGAATTGAGACACACCGTTGCCCTTGCGCGGCTGCCACTCGCCGTTGGCGTAGAGCCAGCCGCTGTAGGGATAGGGCACGCGAAACCAGGCAAAGGTTGACGCTGGATCGAATTGGGCTATGCCGATGGCAAGTCGTCCCATGATTGCTTGATTTGCGCTTGCGCCAACCCACCCAAAGAGACTATCGGCCGGAAGCAAGCTGGCGATGTCCTTGCTCTCGCCACGGGAGTCGCTGGCGATGGCGTATAGATGGCGCAGCATCCCCTTCAAACTGCGGCTGGGCAGGGCGTAGAGTCGTTTCTCTGGACGCAGGCCAGCATCGGGCGGGGCCAGGGAGAAAGAATCCCAGCCGTTCACGGGCAGGCCTGCCAGTTCAGCCCGATGGGATGGCTCGCCGCTTTCGCGCACATGAAGCGGACTGAGCACCTCCGCTTCCACGGCAAGCACGCCGCAGTAGCCGCCAAACGCCCGATGTGATACAAAACCGAGGCTGCTTTGGGGCGCCCGGTCGACATTCTGCGTGGCGTTCAGTATGGCGATCTGCTGCAAGGCAGACGCGGCGGCATCGCCCTGCAAGTGAAGTCGCTGCCAGCCGCCCTCGCTGGTCACCTCGGCAGGCAGCGGGTCGCCAAAGAGAAGTCGCGTCATCTTCTGGTTTGTGCTGGAGCGCCAGTCAATTTCCCTAACGTGGGCCTGCACCCAGCCCAAACCCACCGTCTTCTCTCCGCCGATGGGAATCTCGCCCGTCTGAAAATCGCGTAAGAGATGGAGGAACACCGCCAACGCCTCGCGGTCGCTTTCGATCAGGTCGTGGAGGTCGAGCTGCAACTGAAAGATCAGCTGCTCACCATAGCCGAAAAGATAGTCATGCTTGGCCGCCTCGATGGGGCGGGCGGTGCGCGGGTCCATGCGCACGCCATCCATAGAGCACCAGACATGGTCAGGCTGAATTGGGTCGCTCAGGTAGGCGTCAGAGAAGAGAATCGCCCCACGCTGCCCCTGTTTGCCAAAGAGGAAATCGATCACTTCGTCGACACGGCGTCCCTCGCCCCAAAGCGTGCGCAACACCTGGGTCGCACGTTTGCGGAATGCACCCTTGATGGTGCCGCCGGGAATGTAGACCTCCCATGCGCCCGCCTGGCTGGTCGATGGCGACCAGGTCAACATGCGCATGAAGATGGTGTCGTAAGGCTTGCCATACTTGCGAGAGACCTCACGATTGAACGGCCCGCCAGAACGAAAGTCCACATTGGATGGCTGCGCCAGCTCTTGACGCGCGCGCGCCCGGTGTCCTGTCAGAAAGGCGATAAAGTTGCGGTCATTAGTGATGCTTTTGCGCAGATTGGGCGGATTCGTGATGTGACTGTACTGAACCCGGCGATGTTCATTCAGGAAGTCTCGCCATGCGCCCGCGCTCACTCCAGGCGGGACCTGGCCATAATCGCCGTATTGCCGTTCACCGATATCGCCCCGCAGCAACATCTCTTTGATTTTCAGGTGCTCCTCACGCACGGCGATCTCTGTGTCAATCCAGGCGTCGCTTTCCAGCAGACGTATCTGCTGGTCAACCTGATCATACAAAGTGGGGAGAATGTTGCGCGCATTCTGGGCGAAGAGCACGCGCAGTTGTGACTCGTCGGCCAGGACGGCGGCAACCTGAGCCGCCTGGGCGGCGGTCATGCCCACATCTCCGGCGACCTCTTCCCAGACGGCGCTGTTCAGTTGGTAACCGCTGGCGGTTGAGGTGGTCATCTCCTTCAGGATGCGATTCGTCATGTTCGCCTTGCTGCCCAATGCAGCAGCCAGCGCGCTCTCGGCGGCTTTCTCGCCCGGGAAGGGTTGGTCGACCAGCGGGCGCACCGAATCGAGCACTTTGTCCGAGAGAGCGTACTTGCCCTTGCCCAACCGTTTGAGCGCATCTGCAGAAAGCGTGAGCATTACGCCTTCTACAGCCGATTGCCGTCGCACCCAGACGGCTACAGTTTGGGGGAGTACGGTTGCCAACCGCTTCTTCCAATCCTCGGGACTGAGTAGCGGTCCTCCAAGCACCAAGGCAAGCGATCGGCGCGTCGTTGGCGAGAGGCTGCGCATGGCTTCGACCAGGACCCTGCCATCCACTGCGGCGAACGCCGGTTTCTCAGGATCGACTTTGCCCCAATTCCAGCCGACCAACACCGGATTTGTCGCATCAAATTGCAGGCTAATGCGCAAATGATTGGCGTTGGGATGCAGATTGGGCGCTTTGGCGGGAGCAGGAAGCGCCTCATCCAGCGTCAGACGGCAACGCCCCAGGCCCTTGCTCTTTCCTGCGCCAAACCAGAAGTTTCCCGCCTGCAACTCCTCAAAGATGACCGTCAACTTCGCCGCGTTGTCGCCGCGTCGCCAGACGGAATCATCGATCTGGGCGACAAAATTGAAGACAGCGTTGCGGAAGACGGTCTCCATTTTGTAATTTGCGTTTGACTCCGCCGCCCAACGGTCTTCGTTCAGCTTCAGCCCCATCCGTAGGTCGAAAAACTTGTCTTGGCTGTAGGATTCCAGCGCAAGTTGACATTGGATAGACTTGATCAAATCGTTGGGCATGGCCTCGTCAAATAGTCGTTGCCACATACGGTTGAGCAACCCGACGTTGCGTCCGTTGCGCGACGCGCCCATGAACGCGTCCATCAATGCCTGGGCCGTACCGCCAATCTCTCCCGGCAGGGAGATCAGGCGGTGTGTGCCATCCAGGTCGCGGGTGAAAAGTGTCTTGCGTCCATTACCGCGGAAGATGGGGGATTCGGCAATGATCTTTCCACTGACTTTCATCTACTGGGTCCTTCCGTTTGATGGTGCTAAGGCTTTGGCTGCGCGCAGTTTTTTCGTGAATGATCGCAGAAGGAGTATAGCATAACGTCAGTTGTTGACACATTCTGCTTCAGACTTTCGCCGTGATTCTAATCATCCAGAGGCGACAGTCACTTTGTGAAGTGACTGTCGCCTGAGAAAAGGTAGTGAGCCGCAGGTTCGTCACCGCACAATCGTGGTTGACCAGAGACTACGCAATGTACGAAGTCTATTTGTGTTGTCTATAAAATAACCACCCAGAGATAACTTCCCGTTACCAACCTTCCAGGAAGCTCGGAGCTCCCTGGAAGGTGCGAAGTGATACTTTGACAGGCGATAACCATCGTCTGCAGTTACTTTGGATCGCTTTTGGATCGCTCGATCTGCTATCGTGCCAGCATGCCTTCACGATCCGCCTCTGCGCCTTCTCAGGTAACTGAGTCTTTTCTGGTGCGGCGCTGGCGCAGCGACAAGGAGAGCTGGCGCTATGCGCTGCAACGTATTCCCGACGGCGCGTGGCAAGGTTTCGCCAGCGCCGCCGATCTGCTCGCCTACCTGAGCCACGCAAGTACACAGCCAGGTGATGAAGCGAAAACCGCCGAAGACGATTGTTGATAACCAGATTGATAACCAGATTGATAACCAGATGGTGAGGTCTTGAGGTAGTAAGGTCTTGGGGTTTTGTGCGTTTCGTCTGCTCCCCCACAGCCCCAGAACCTCGAAACTTCAAAACCTCAAAATAGAAATGAACGGAGAACTTTTCATGTCACACTCAACTCGATTGATGCGAGTCGCTCAAATTATGATTGGCGTCGCACTCTTTGGCGTGTTGATCCTGGGCGCAAGCAAGAGCGCACAGGCGGCCGCCTGCACCTGGAGCGGCGCAACCAGCACTGACTGGGGCGTCGCCGGCAACTGGTCGAGCTGCGGCGGTTCGACGCCCGGCAGCGGCGACACGGCGACCATTCCCAACACTGCCAACAAGCCAGCGCTGGCGTCAAACGTCACCATCGCCGGGCTGACCATGCAGGCTGGCTCGAATGTGACCATCGGCGCAGGGGTGCAGCTTGCGGTAAATGGCGCCACCAATCTGGCTGCGGTCGCGATCCTGGGCAGCGGCAATCTGCAAACCAACGACCTGCTGCTCAACTCTGGTTGCTGCTCCGGCGCCGTCACCTTCAGCCAGGATGTGTCTGTGCTGAACTCGTTGGTGATCACGACTGTGCAGGTGATCAACGGTGCGCGCATCAACGTGAGCGGCGATGTGGTGAGCAACGACACAGACACCAGCGGCTCGACGGTGGTGCGGCTGGTGGGCGCTGGCGACCAGTCGCTGAGAGGCAGCGGCATCCTCAACAACCTGAACATCGCCAAGCCGAGCGGCAACGTGGTCATCCCGACGAACTTCACGTTGGGAGCAGGCGGCACGCTCTCCGGCGGGCCACGACCGATCACCGGCGGGCTGCTGACGATCAACAGCAGCTACGTCTTCAGCTACAGCGGCGCCATCGACAAACTGAACCTCAACGCCGGTTGTTGCAACGCGCCGCTGACGCTCAACCGCGACCTGGACGTGAGCGGTCCGCTGACCGTGACGCAGGTGCAGGTGATCAACGGCAACCGCATCAACGTGAGCGGCGATGTGGTGAGCAACGA
>CAZLMM010000055.1:0-16588 GCA_964560495.1 uncultured Caldilineaceae bacterium | reverse complement strand
TGCAGGTGATCAACGGCAACCGCATCAACGTGAGCGGCGATGTGGTGAGCAACGATAGCGACACCAACGGCACGACGGTGGTGCGGCTGGTGGGCAGCGACGACCAGTCGCTGAAGGGCAGCGGCATCCTCAACAACCTGAACATCGCCAAGCCGAGCGGCAACGTGGTCATCCCGACGAACTTCACGTTGGGAGCAGGCGGCACGCTCTCCGGCGGGCCACGACCGATCACCGGCGGGCTGCTGACGATCAACAGCAGCTACGTCTTCAGCTACAGCGGCGCCATCGACAAACTGAACCTCAACGCCGGTTGTTGCAACGCCCCGCTGACGCTCAACCGCGACCTGGAGGTGAGCGGTCCGTTGACCGTGACGCAAGTGCAGGTGATCAACGGTGCGCGCATCAACGTGAGCGGCGACGTGGTGAGCAACGACGGCGACGCCAGCGGCTCGACGGTGGTGCGGCTGGTGGGCAGCGGCGACCAGTCGCTGAAGGGCAGCGGCATCCTCAACAACCTGAACATCGCCAAGCCGAGCGGCAACGTGGTCATCCCGACGAACTTCACGTTGGGAGCAGGCGGCACGCTCTCCGGCGGGCCACGACCGATCACCGGCGGGCTGCTGACGATCAACAGCAGCTACGTCTTCAGCTACAGCGGCGCCATCGACAAACTGAACCTCAACGCGGGCTGCTGCAACGCACCGCTGACGCTCAACCGCGACCTGGATGTGACCACCGCCTTCACTGTGAACCAGGTGCATGTGGTCAACGGAAACCGCATCAACGTGGCGGGCAATGTGGTGAGCAACGACGGTGACATGGCCGGCACCACCTTCGTCCGGCTGAATGGCGGCGGCGACCAGACGATCTCTGGTGCAGGCATCATCAACAACCTGGAGGTTGCCAAGCCCAGCGGCAACGTGCTCTTTACAGCCAACCGCAGCTTTGGCGTGGTCAATATCACCGCCGGCCTCTTCACGCCCAACGGCTTCAACGTGACCTCGCCGGTCAATGTCAACGGCGGCGTGTTGGGCGGCGTGGGCAAGATCATCGGCGCGGTGACGGCCAACAACGGCGGTGTGATCAATGCCGGCTCGTCGCCCGGCATTCTGGGCATCCAGGGCAACCTGGCGCTCAACGCCGGCTCGACTCTGTTCCTGGACGTGGCCGGCGACACACCCGGCGTGCAGCACGACCGGGTGGTGGTGACGGGCACGGTCACGATCAACAGCGCGATCATCACCGGCGCGACGACCACGCGTCCGGCCAACCCGATCATCGTGCTGAGCAACGACGCAGCCGACGCCATCGCGGGCAGCCGCTTTGTCGGCGCTCCCAACAACGGCGACACCGTGCGCATCGGCGGGCAGAACTTCGCCATCAACTACGCGGGCGGCACAGGCAACGATCTGACGCTGACAACAGTCAATTCGGCGCCGGTCATCACAGCAATCACAGCGCAGAACATCGACGAACTGGTGCAGTTGGCACTCACTGTCGTCGCCAACGATCCCGATGCTGGTCAAGCGATCAGCTTCAGCCTGGAGCCGGGCGCGCCGGACGGCGCGGCCATCGACGCTGGCAGCGGAGCATTCACCTGGACGCCCAGCGAAGCCCAAGGGTCGGGCGTCTACACCGTGACCGTGCGCGCTGCGGACAACGGCAGCCCGCCGCTCTTCGATCTGGAGAGCTTCCAGATCACCGTGAGCGAGGTCAACAGCGCGCCAACCCTGAACCCGATCAGCAACCAGACCGTGGACGAGGGCGCGCTGTTCAGCCTGAGCATCGGCGCCAGCGACAGCGACATCCCGGCGCAGAGTTTGAGCTTTGCGCTTGAGCCGGGCGCGCCGGATGGCGCAGCCATCCACGCCAGCAGCGGTCAATTCACCTGGACGCCCAACGAGGCCCAGGGACCGGGCGTCTATCCAATCGGCGTGCGCGTGACCGACGACGGCGCGCCGCCGCTCAACGCAACCCGCATCTTCACCGTGACCGTCAACGAGGTGGATGAGCCGCCCACTGCCATCGGCGAGAGCGACCTGGCGTTGATCAACACGCCGCTGGTGGTGAGCGCGCCGGGCGTGCTGGCCAACGACTACGATACGGACAGCCCGCTGCTCAGCGCCGTGTTGGTGAGCGGGCCAAGTCACGGCAGCCTGGCGCTGGCGCTTGACGGCGGCTTTGTCTATACGCCCACGCAGGGCTTTACCGGTGTGGACAGCTTTGTCTACGGCGTGAGCGACGGCGTCAGCGTTGTCAACGCCACGATGACGATCCAGGTGATCCAGGAGGGTAGCCCGCCGGGACCGATCCCGCTGTTGCAACCAGGCTGGCACATCTTCGCCTATCCGGTGGCTGGCAGCCGCCCGGTGACGCAGGCGCTCAGCTCGATCAGCGGCACCTACTCGACGGTCTTTGGCTTCGAGCCGGCCGACCCGAACAACCCCTGGCGCATGTACGACGTGACGATCCCGCCGCCCTTCGACGTCATCCTCAACACACTGACCGCGTTGGAGTATGGCCGCGGCTATTGGATCAACCTGACCCAGCCGGCCACGATCACCTTTGGCAGCGGTGTGCTGGCCTCGGCTGCGACGGTGACAGCCGCAAACGCCAGCTCCTTCTCCACGCCGCCGGCGACCTATTACGGAGTGGTGAACGCCGCGGCGGGCGCAGCGATGGAGGCCGTCATCGATGGTGTGGTATGCGGTCAGGCGACTGCACAGCGTTTGCCTGATGGGCGCGTGGGCTTTGGCATTCATGTGCAAGCGACCGGCGCAAGCCAGCCTGACTGCGGAGCGCCGGGACGCACGGTCACATTGTTCGTCAATGGCGAGATGCTGGCGACTGTCGCCTGGAACGGTGAACGTGCGCAGGCGGTGGGCGACATCACGCCTGCCGTACCGAGCGATCCCAACTATCCGCCAAAACCGGAGCAGCAGATCAAACTTTACCTGCCCGTAATCACGCAACGGTAGGCTCGTAGAGGTTTGAATGGCGGGAAAGAACGCTCATTTCGAGAGCGATTGGTAAATTCCCGCCATTCAAACCCAGGCGGCAGCCTCGAACACAAACCAAGACGGAGAAGGTGTACGCCATGAAGTTGATTCAATCAACCAGAAATATGATCACTGGGCACAGAGCCAGACGCTGGCTGTTCTTGCTCGTTGCGCTGGCGGGCGGCTGTTGGGCGCTGTTGACCGAAACAAATCCGGCGGCGGCGCAATTACCGCCGCAACTGCCACACACCCTTTATGGTGTTGTGACCGTCGATGGCGTGCGCGCGGCCAATGGTGTGCAGGTGGAAGTGCGAGTGACCCACTCGATCACGCAGAGCGCTGCGTTCCTGACGGCGGTCTACACATCGGGCGGGCAAGCGGGGCTATACAACATCGCCGTGCCCGCAGACGACCCCGCCACGACTGCCTATGATGGCGGTCTGCCAGGCGATGCTATCACCTTTCGCCTGGTGAGCCTGGACGTGGGCTGCTGCTCGGCGACCTTTACCCGCGGCGCGGTGCAGAATCTGAACCTACCGTTCGCTGCGCCGACGGCAACGCCAACCAATACGCCTACCCAGACTCCGACGGCGACGAGCACCCCGACCCACACGCCAACGAATACGCCGACGCGTACGAATACGCCGACCAATACGCCGGTTCCGCCGACGGCAACGAGCACGAGCACGCCGACTAACACACCGACGCCAACTCACACGCCGACCAATACGCCGGTTCCACCGACGCCGACGTCAACGAGCACGAGTACGAGCACGCCGACGAGTACGAACACGCCGGCCCCAGATGTATTCGTCGTGGGTATCGATTGCGCCACGATCCAGGCGTGCATCAATGCAGCCAGCCCGGGCGATACGATCACGGTTCCCGCCGGTGTCTACACCGAAGCAGGGATCACGGTCAACAAGAACCTGACGATCAACGGGTCGAGTGCGGGGAGCACGATCGTGCAGGCGCATGCCACGGCTGGCGCGGCGAACAACCGGGTGTTTGTCGTGAACGGCGGCGTCACGACCACCCTCAACCGGCTGATCATTCGCCACGGCAAGAGCGACCGGGCTGGCGGACTCTACAATTTCGGCGCGCTGACGCTCAACAACAGCGTGATCCTGAGCAACTCGGTGAGCAGCGACGGCGGCGGGTTGATCAACGAAGGTGTGATGTTCATCAACAACAGCACGGTCAGCGGCAACTCGGCGCTCTTCAGCGGCGGCATCGCCAACTATGGCCCGATGACGATCAGGAACAGCACCATCAGCGGCAACTCGGCGGGCAGCCAAAGCGGCGGCGTCTTCAACGAAAACGCCTTGACGCTGAGAAACACCCTCATCGCCAACAACAGCGCCAGCGGCGGGGGAGACGACTGCAAGGGCAGTCCCGCCGTCGGCAACAACAACCTGATCGAGATTGCCGCCTGCAACATCTTCAACGGCTCGAATGGCAACATCGTCGGGCAAGACCCCAACCTCGCAGCGCTGGTGGACAACGGCGGCAGCACGTTGACCTACGCACTGCAACCCGGCAGTCCGGCCATCGATGCCGGCGACAACGCCACCTGTCTGGCGACCGACCAGCGCGGCGTCAGCCGCCCGCAGGGCAGCGCCTGTGACATCGGTTCATTCGAAACGGAACCATTCACGCCAACTGAGACGCCGACGCCCACTGCAACAGCGACGGATACGCCCACGGATACACCGACGGCGACCAACACCCCAACGAACACGCCGACGCCGACACACACGCCAGTCCCGCCCACAGCGACGAGTACGAGTACGCCGACGCCGACCAATACGCTGGTATCGCCCACAGCGACGAGCACGAGTACGCCAACTCACACGCCAACAAACACAAATACGCCTGTTCCACCGACGGCGACGAGCACGAGTACTCCGACGCCGACCAATACGCCGGTTCCGCCGACGGCAACGAGCACGAGCACCCCAACGCCAACCAATACACCAGTGCCCGGTTTGGTCGTGACGAACCTGAATGACAGCGGGCCAGGCAGCCTGCGCCAGGTGATTGCTGACGCGCCCACGGGAAGCACGGTCGTTTTCGACGCCGGTGTCAGCGGCGGCGTGATCCGCCTGGCGTCTACGCTGACCATCGCCAAGAACCTGACCATCGACGGCGGCGGGGGGCGCATCACCCTGAGCGGCGACGCCAACGGCGACAACAGCCCCGATGTGCGCGTGCTCAAAGTGAACAGTGGAGTCGTAACGTTTGACCATCTGACCATTGCACAAGGGCTGGGCAGCGACTTCAATGAATTCTTTGAGTCCGACGCCGGCGGCCTGGTCGTCGCCGAAGGTGCGACGGTCACGCTGCGCAACAGCACGCTGACCGGCAACGTCAACGCCGGCGCGGATGGCGCGACGGGTGGGGCGATCACCAATCGTGGCGTCATGACCATCGAAAACAGCACCTTCTCTGGCAACAAGACCGGCGAAGCGATCCTCGGTTTGGGCGGCGCGATTGCCAACCTCACCAGCGGCCAGATGAGCATCCGCTATTCGACCGTGACGGGCAACACTGCGTCGGTGGTGGGCGGCGTGGTCAACTACGGCGGCCTCGACCTGATCGGTTCGATCTTCTCTGGCAACCTGAGCGTCGAAAACCCTGACGACAGCACCATTGCAGACATGGCAAACGCCGGCGTCATCACCGCCGGCAACTACAACGTCTTTGGGCACAGCGGTCTGCCTCCCGCAGTTTTCGACGAGTTTTTCACTACCAACAGCACCGATATCACGCCCACCCAGTCGCTCAATCTGCTGCTGGACATCACTCTGGGCAACAATAGCGGCGATGTGAACACACACGCCCTCCCACCCACCAGCCAGGCGCTAAATCGCATCCCATCGGGTGTGTTGGGCTGCGGAGGCGCGTTCGCCAGCGACAGCCGCGGCCTGCCGCGCCCGGCGGGCGACGGCTGCGATAGCGGCGCGTTCGAGTTGCAAAGCGTTGAGCCTGCGCCGCCAACAAGCACGCCAACTTATACGCCGACGAGCACACCGACCAATCCGCCGACGCTGACAAGCACGCCAACATCCACAAGCACGCCAACATCCACAAACACGCCGACGCCGACGAATACCGCGACCAACACCCCGACGAGGACGCCAACAAATACGCCTACCCCAACCAGCACTCCCACAGCGACGGCTACTCCCATCGCACGCATCGATTGCACGCAGGCGGATCTGCTGGCCGCAGTCAGTAGCGGCGAAAGCAGCGGCGTGATCACACTCAACGGGACCTGCCGCTATCTGCTCACCTCTGCCAACCACAGTTGGTATGGCGGGTCGGGCGCGTTCATCTTCAACGCCACCCGGCTGGAAGGCAACGGCGCGCTGATCGAGCGTGCGGAGAGCGCGCCCCAATTCCGCATCCTGGGCGTGCAGGTGGGCGCCGGCCTCACCATTCGCAACTTGACGCTGCGCAACGGCAACGTGACGACCCGCGGCGGCGGCCTGATCGCCAACAGCAGCGTGACGCTGGAGAATGTGCGCTTCGAGAACAACGCCGCGGGCGAACACGCCGGCGCGCTGCTGCTGAGTCAACCAAGCACGCTGCGCAATGTCACCTTTGGCGGTAACTCCACGCCCGGCTACGGCGGCGCGATCCTCACCTACAGCGGCGCAGCGTTGATGGTGGAGAGCAGCACCTTCCTGAACAACAGCGCCGGTCGCGGCAGCGCACTCTTCTTGCAGAATGGCGACAACACGGTGCTCAACAGCCTCTTTGTGGGCAATCGCGGCAGCGTGGCGATCCAGAACAACACGGGCGGCGACCTGCGCATCATCAACAGCACCATCGCCGATAGCACGCGCAACTCGACCACGGCGATCTTCACCTGGGGCAATCTGACGCTGCGCAACAGCATCATCGCCAATCAGGACACGGCCTTCGCTGCGGCGGGCGGCGCCAGCAAGGTAATCGGCGAGGATTTCAACGTCTTTGCCAACAATGCCCGGCTGAACACGCTCTACAACGGTTCGACCCACAACCTGGGCGCCAACAGTCGCCAGGTTGTGGACGCCCGCTTCGTCGACGCGGGCAGCGGCGACTATCACCTGCAGACCACATCGGCAGCGATGGATGCTGGCTCAACCGCAGAGCTGACGACCTATCCCGTGCTGGGCAAGGACGCTGACGGCGCGGCGCGGCCCTTCGCTGGCGGGAGCGTGGACGCCGGCGCGTTCGAGCGCCAGTCCGCAGCCAGCGCGTCCCTGTCGATCATCAAGCGCGGGCCGCCCTGGGCGAGCACGGGTTCGCCCGTACGCTTTAGCATCTTGGTGCAGAACGACAGCAAGATCACCGCGGCCGATCTGGTGGTCAGCGAGGATCTGCCAACGGGTTCGACCTATGTGGCGAACAGCGCCAGCGACGGCGGTCAGTACAGCGTGCAGCCGGGCAGCAATGGTGGATCGGATCAGGAGACGCTGACCTGGAATGTCGGTGAGCTTGCGCCGGGCGCCCGCAAGCAGGTGGAGTATCGCGTCAACGTTACCCAAGACCTGGTGAGCGCACGCTACGGGGTGGTCAGCAGCAGCGATGGGGCGGTGAATGTGCAGGGGCCGTCGCTGAACACGCCGCTCAACAGCCAGGTGGCGGGCGACCTGGGTTTCTATCCACTGCCCGACGGCTTCAGCTTCTACAACTATGGCGACAGCCCGGACAGCGACTTCACCGTGGAGGATATGGCGAACACCTTTGGCGAAGCCAATGTCTGCAAGGCAGTGAATCCGTGTGTGCTCAACAGCACCGCGGAGAGCTGGCGCAGGAGCAAGCTCGACATGGTCAAGGGTGGCCATTGCGCCGGCATGGCCATGACGAGCCTGCTGATCTATGACCGCGCTGACATCACGCCGGGCAACTATCAGACGGGCGCGCTCACCACCTTCGAGCTGCTCAAACAGAACGCACGCCGCGACATCGCCTACTACGCCATGACTCAGAGCGAGACGCCGCGCAACCAGACTGGTCTGCCGCCCCAACGCACCGCGGCCATCGGCGCGACGAATGTGGTGAATACACTGCTCGCCAACCTGCAGAACCTGAGCGCCAGCGATCGCTACGTGCTCCACTTCTGGAAGCCCGATTGGACGGGCGGCCACGCGGTGACGCCTTACGCCGTGATGGACAAGGGCAACAACGAATTTTGGATCTATGTCTACGACAACAACTATCCCAATGACTTTGGACGCGTCTTCAAGACCAACACGAGCACCAACGACTGGCTCTACGAAGGCGCGGCCACCATTCCCGGCGCCAGCACTTCCACCTATCGCAGCAGCGACACTAATAAGGTCGCCATTCGTCTGGTGAGCCTGCGCTGGTTGGAGCCGCGCCAGATGCGCTGCACCACAGCGGCCTGCGCGCCGTTGGTGCAGGCGCAGAGCACGGGGGCGGCGGCCGGTTCGGCCATCCAGTTCCAGCTGGACGGCGAGGGTTATCTGCTCATCACCCGCAGCGACGGCAAGCGCGTCGGGCGCGACCTGGCCACGGGCGAGCTGATCAACGAGATCGACGGCGCGACCGAGCTGCCGCAGACCACCGGCTTCGGCTTCAACACGCCGCCCATCATCGAGCTGATCCATGAGGCCGGCATGACTTACAGCCTGCAAGTCGCCAACCGTGACAACGCTTATGGCAACATAGAAGCCGAAGCCAACGTCAACATCTTTGGCGATGGCTTTGCCGTGCGGTTGACCGGTCTGAAAGTGAATTCGCCGGGCGCAACGCCGGTCGAGTTGCCCATCTTTGCCGCAGGCTTTGAGAGTTCAGCGGGGGGCGTGGACACGACGGCAGAGCCGTTCGACCTGGTGGGCGTCACCTTTACGCCGGAAAGCAACCGCCTGACCTATCAGGCCAGCGCACTGGACGGCGACACGCCCAGTCTGAACCTGGCGGTGAGCAACCCCGATGGGTCGGACTTTGCGCTGATAGTGGAGAACCTGGCGGTGAATCCCCAGGAGAGCGTAGCATTGAGTGTGAACCCGACCACGGGCCAGGTGACGGTGGAAAACAACAGCGCCAGCAACAGCGCCTACGCCATCACAGTGGAGCGCATCAACCAGGATGGCACGACAGACACCTATGAAAACCCGGCTGTCACAGACGGCGCGGGCGTGGGCGTGATCATCGACGCCGGGCCGGGCTGGGATGGCTCCACGCCACCGGCTGTGGAGACCATTACCGAGCCGACGCTGCCATCCAGCGCCCGGGTTTTCTTGCCGGTGGTCAGTCGGGGCGGCAGTCCCGGCGTCCCCACCATGGATGACGTTGCGCCGGAGCCGACCCCGCCCGCCGCAGGGAACGCAGAGGTGGATATGACGCAGCGGGTGTTCCTGCCCGTGGCGCTGGGCAGGTGATCTTCTGAGGTGACAGATATTGAGGAGCACCTGACTCGCGCTTTGAACCAGTATTCTGTAATCCGATGAAACCGGGACTCGCCACTGCGGTGAGTCCCGGTTGACTCTCGAACTAGAGTTCAGCCGCGGCAGCTTCAAATTTGATGCAGAAGTATCAGAACCAGCCGTTGCGAGCGCCAGATGCGCTGATTACTGCGACGGCAAAGCCTGGAACCCGATCTCGCCCGTCTTCTTCACTTCATTCAATAAGTGAATGCCGAGAAAGCCGCTGATCGCCTCCACGCTCAAAAAAGTCGACCAGATTGTCACCGGCAGGTTGTACGACGAGGCAAACAAACCGATATGTGATGCGCTGGTCGAGGCGGAAGGTGCGAATGACGCGGACATCGACCTTAGCAAGCGGAATGGACGGTATGCGTTGCAGCTTGCCCGCGGCGACTACACGGCCACTGCGCGAAAATCGGGTTTCGACAGCCCGCCGACAAAAACGCTCTTGCTGCCGCCTTCCCTCCTGGGATTCGACTGGACAATGTCGCCCGCATTGCCACAACCGCCAACGCCCACCCCAACGCACGTATTTTTGCCGATCACGTTGCGTTGACAGGCGATCTTGCTATTCCCGGAAGTTCCCCCGATTCCGGGGGGGAGCGCTGGCGCTATGTTTGCACGATGATTTTGGTGATTTGACGCCTATCCGATTTGCACGTAAGATGAATTTCCTTTAACGTAGCGCGCCAACTACAATCCACGTTTTGATCAAGGCGCTTCGAGAAGATGCCAGCCGCCACCATGATTCAACCCGAAAACAGGGCGTGGACGCTTTCTTTGGCATTGGTTTCGATAAGAGATCATCGATCATGAAATATCCTCAGCACTCCACCCAGCGCAAGCCGGAATCGAATTCAGCAAAGCCAGTCAGCCCCGCGGCGCCACGCGCCACGATGACAGCAACTTCTGGCCCGCTGCAACGGGCGGAGATGATGCGTTTGCAGCGCACCATCGGCAACTGGGCAACGGGACAGTTGGTGCAGGCCAAGTTGACATTAGGGCCAGCCGGCGACAAATACGAACAGGAAGCCGACCGCACCGCCAGGCAGGTGATGCGCTCGCTCAACGCGCCCAATGTCCAGCGCAACAAGGGCGCTGGCGAGAGGCAGACACAGCTCACATCGTTGCAGCGGGCTGAGACGGAAGATGAGGAACTTCAGGCCAAACCCCTGTCCGATGGCATCAGCGCCATCCAGCGGGCCGAGATGGAGGACGAAGAAGAACTTCAGGCCAAGCCGCTGCACGGGCTGGAAGGCGGCGAGGTCGACCCGGGCGTGGCAGCCACGATCAGCAGCGCCAAAGGCGGCGGCGCGCCGCTGCACGACGGCGTGCGCGCCTCGATGGAGCGCGGCTTTGGCGCAAACTTCAGCAGGGTGCGCGTCCACACGGACAGCCAGGCGGACGCGCTCAACCGCTCGCTCAATGCCAAAGCCTTCACCAGCGGTCGAGATCTCTTCTTCCGCAGGGGCGAATACAACCCGGGCAGCAGCGCCGGCCAGGAATTGATCGCCCACGAGCTGACCCACACGGTGCAGCAAGGCGCGGTGGGAGTGCAGCGCAGCACCGACATCATTCAGCGCGGCATTGGAGATTGGTTCCGCAAGAAATTCAGCAAAAACAACACGCAGCAGAACCCGCGGCAATCTTTGAGCCTGGATGAAGTCGAGAAGAAAGACCAACGGGAATCAAGGAAATCCATCACTCTGGATGAACTCGATGAAGAATCGACCACAGATGTCACCGGCGGTGAGTTACTGGATGGACCAAATAGCGAGGCGCTGCGCAAGTTTCAAATACTCTACACCAGCGCGACCCACGCGCTAGACCTGCTAAAAGTCAATCCGGACGCCAGGATTGCCGAGTTTGGCAAGATGACTGCTGAGGTGCATGTGGAGGATTACTCTGCGCAGATCTTCGGCAATCACAAGGTGCAGAAGTTGCTCAAGCAGATCGATACGGCGCTGAGCGACACCGAGGCTGAAAACGATGCGCCGCGCGTGGGCAGGCTTGTCGCCGACATGCTGTTGTTCGCCAGCCTCATCCCCAGCCAAACCCAGCACTACAAGAAGGGCGCCTTCGGCAACCCCAAGATGACGCGTCTGACCGCCAATGTGCTCAGCCCGGCGCGCTTGATCCAGAACTTGATCCAGATTGCCCAACAGGTGGCGGGCGGCGACAGCGTGACAGACGCGCCCTCACTGCGCAAGATTGACTTCGACGACAAGGACAGCGTGGCGCAGAGCATGCTCAAGCTCTCCTTGAGCAACATGCAGGAGACCGCTCGCGAGCATTTGCAGGGGACGCCGTTGTTCCAGAAAATGCTGGAGAGTCCAGACATCCTGCGCGTGATCCTGGCGTCTGGCGGCGCCATCGACCAACGATTCCAGAACACCTGTGTGGCCGCAGCGATCAACCAGGAGGTGCAGGCGAATGTTTCCAGCATCGCCGGCCTGCTGGTGGTTGGCCGCGGCGTTGCCAGTCACATCGAGAACAAACTGAGTGACGAAGATTTGGAAGAGAACCTGAATAAGACGCATAAACGACGGGGGCTGAAAAAGACTACGATACGCGAGCACGCCGCCAACCGGGTGAAGCAAGCGCGTGAGGCGTTTACCAGCATTGAGACACGAGCAATGAAGATCATGCAGAAGTCACCCGTAGACACACAAGCGCTGCAAGCACTGACACAAGAGTGGAGTCGAGTCATGCAGAAGCTGGCGGCCGTGGTCAATCTGGAGGAGGGCACAGTAGGCGTGCCGGTGCTCTCCAAAACCCGCGTGCGCGAGCATTGGAATGTCAGCGCAGTGGCTGCATTTGCCAGAGGGGCGCTCTTCGATCGGCCGGGGCGACGAATGGAGGGGCTCAAGGAGGGTCCCATTCGAGAGGCGCTTGGCGAGACGCTTGATGTCTCTACTTCGACACAGGCGGAAACCGGCGAGAACCTCAACACATACTTGGGAAAGGACAAGCACGAAAGGAGCGCAAAACTTCTGGCTGTATGGGACAAGGTGTTCGAGGCCGGCGGCACTGAATTGTCCATCCCTGGTCATGCACTCTATATGCAGGCAATGATCAAGAACAAGCAAAAGATGTTTATTGTCGGCGACCCGCTGATCAACAAGCACGAGAGCTTCACGATCGAGGAGATGGAGAAATATGCACGCAACGCCAAGAAGAAGACATTGAACATCCGCCCCGATGTGTTGGAAGGTGTGACGCCGCCCGCGTTCCTGATCGGTAAGGACATTCCACTCTACACCAACCCGATGAAGCTTGGTCAACAAGATGAAAAGTACACCGTCTTGCTGACACAGGATGCCAAGATCAACGAAGCAAAACCCGACAAAAGGAACAATCAGGATTGGATCAATGTCACGGTGAAGCCGGTAGACAAGCCGGAACAACGCGGCTGGATCGATCCGAAATACGTGACGCTCCTGTGAGGCTGGACTTGTCGTCGGCTGCTTCGTCGCGTTTGACTGCGCTGCGGCCAAAGCCCATGAGCGCGGGCCGCTTCACATAGGCAACGCGGTGGAGCACGCGCCAGACCTCGTTGGGTAGAGCGATCTGGGCATGGCCCAGATCACGCGCCTCTTCATTGTTAGGAACCAGCCACTCCGCGTCCACTATATTCCACCCCGCTCAGGTCCACGTGCAGTTCCAGCCCTTTGCTGCGGCGCTCGGTCCTGTTCTTGGTCTGGATCAGGATGTTATTGGGGATGAAGCGCTGCCCCAGAACCGGCTCGGTGACGGGCTGGTTCGCATATCGCGAATTCGAAGCGACCCACCGACATGCCGTTGTGCGCGACGTGTATTTGTCAATCAGAGAGTGCGAAGTCTGTGCTGTTTTCCTGACGTGAGTGAAACCTGTACCCAATCTATGAGGAGTCAGGAAAACATTCGTAGTGACGACTTCAGTCGTTCAGCCTACATGACGACTGAAGTCGTCACTACGGTACGGATCTTTTTCTGAACATCTATAGCAGGGCGCTGGCTACAAAATGGCTACACCGCCGTGCGCCTTTCCTCGACCATCGCCATCTCCTCTCGCGTTCCAGCATAGCAGCCAGGCGCGTGGAAAACGCGTGGAACGCGTGAGGAACTGGAAATTGGTTGGATCTCAGTCTCCGTACGCATTGTCACTGTCGATGAGGTAAACTGACCGTTGGCTGTTTCCGGTCTCGCGTGCTAAAATGCAATCGTATCGAACAAAGAGAAAGCTGCGAATGCACCGGGAGATTTTGTTATGACGCCAGCAACGGTGACTATCGAACTGCCAACACAACTGTATCGACAACTGCAAACCCTTGCCGAAGGGGAACAGGCAGATCTGACCGAATTGCTAAACCGCCTGGTCAAGTTGGCCGCCAGCCAAGCCGTGAATCGTCAGGCGCCAACCCCGGCCTTGCGCAACATTTTGGAACGGGCGACCGATTTGGGTGTTACTGATCTCTCAGCCCAACACGATCACTATCTCTACGGTCTTGATAAGCGCTTTGTTGAGAAAGCATGAAATCCGCTACGTTCATCGACACCAGTTATGTCCTTATGGTCAACGTTCGGACAAAGAATGGAGGCTGACCGACTGCATTTCCTTTGTGGTCATGCAGGAGCGCCACGTCAGTTGGGTTTTGACCACTGATCATCACTTCACCCAAGCTGGTTTCCACAATGTTTTACATGGTTGACTCTCCTTTCGGTCGTCCTTGACCGATAAACAACGTTATTGGTTGGCACCTCCTGAATCGCTCGTCCAAGATGGCGTCATTCGGCAGATCGAGATCATTGGTGAGGCTACCAAGCGGTTAGCTGGCGAATTGCGCGCCCAGTATCCAAATGTCCCGTGGGATGCTATTGCTGGTATGCGTGACAAGCTCATCCTTGATTACTTCGGCGTGGACCTCGATACGGTATGGCTTAGTGCTATCGAGGATCTACCTGTGCTGCAAGAAGAAGTGAATGCGATCCTCAGACGCCTGCTCCCATGAAGTAAATCTCAGCCTACGCGTTACAGTGCAGCCCGGCTGGTAGTCTGCCCCGGGCTGCACTGCATAGCGACGGCAAGCACCTCTCATTTGTGCTACTGCGGTTCGATGCCAAGCAAGGTGTACATCACGTCGGTGGCTGCATTCGACGCCGGATAGGCGGGGATCGCTGCGAGGTCGAGCCAGTTGTCCATCGTGATCACAGCCAGCCCATCATCCGGCGCAAGCAGAATTTGGGAGTTGGCGCCTTCGACTCCACCAGCGTGACCAGCGAGGCGATGGCCCTCTGTCTCTCCGAGCATCCACCCCAACCCATAGTTTGCAATTGGGGAGCCATACCAGGGACCCATCATCTCCAACCAGCCAGTCTCGGACACAGGCGTCCACATTGCGTCGATGCTTTCGGGCTGCAAGACGCGCGCGCCATCGATCTCGCCCTTGTTGAGCAAGAGCTGCGCCCATTTCGCCATGTCCTCGCAATTCGACCAGAGGTTGCAGGCCGAGCCATTGCGCCCATCACAGGCAATTTCTGTCGGTGTGGCCTTGCCATCGACGTCGCTCTTGTGAGCAGTCATGCGCAACGCCGGATCGACATCTTCCGCAATGAAGGTGGAGTTCGTCATGCCCAGCGGCGCGAGCCATTGCTCCGCCATGTAGCTCTCGAACGGCTGGCCGGTGACGGCTGCATTGATCGCGCCAAGCGTGATGTAGCCATAGCCGCTGTAACTCGACGCTTCATCGGGCGCGAAGAGAAGCTCAGCTTTACTGAGGCCGCGCACAGCCTGTTCAAGTGGATTCACAGCCGGATCGAGCGGTTCGGTCCAACTGGCAGGCGTGTCAGCCATTCCGCTGCGGTGACCCAACAACATCCGCACCGTGATCTCCTTGTAGCGTTCGTCCGCCATGGTGAAGTAGGGCAGGTAGGTGGTGATCGGCGCGTCCAGGTCGATCATGCCTTGCTCTGCCAGCTGCATGACGGCCATCGCCACAAAGGGCTTGCTGACCGATGCCTGAATCTGGAGCGACTGAGGGGTGACGGCTCGGTTGTCTGCCACATCAGCTAGGCCAAAGCCCTTGCTGTAGGCGACCTGCCCATCCTTGACAATGCACAACTCGAAGCCAGGCGCCGGGTAATCGGTCATGGTTTTCTGAACGATGCTCTCGATCTTGGCGACGGCGGCATCATCCAGTGCGACCAACGGAGTCTCCGCTTCAGCGTTTACCTCGGACAGGAACTCGGTGATGTGTGGAACTGCTTGATCAATCTGCAGAAGTCCCTGGCCGTGATCCAGGCCAGGCATCGTGGCCATCGTTGCATTCGGCAAACGCTGGGCTGCCGCCTCCATTTCCGCATACATATCGTCGTTTGTTCCTACAAGCAGCAGAATGGGTAACGTCGTCCCTGGCAGATTGCTCGACAGGTCTTCGGAGTTCAAGCCGTACGAAGCCATGGCAATAGCCCCGAAGTCGTCCGCTACGTAGGCCGGATAGATATCGGGACTCCACCGGTCCAGGCTGCGTGCGAAATCCTCAAGACCGCGCGCCCAGCCCTCGGCGCCCTGGCTGAACATCCAGGCGGTCCATCCGCTGTCATCCCAGACCACGGGAATGTGTCCGCCAATGATCAGCGATTGGAAGCGTTCGGGTGCATATTTTGCCAGCGCCCAGCCAAGCCGGCCGCCCAGCGAGTAGCCGAAGTAATTGGCCTTGTCGATGTCAAGCTCGTCGAGCACGGCGGCAATGTCCGACGCCTGAGTCGCCGCCGCATAGGCGGCAGGATCATCGGGTTTATCACTCTTGCCGTGGCCGCGCATATCGACGAGGATCAGGCGATAGTCATCCTTGAGTGCATCCACATAGCCGAACAACCGCCAGTCCTGGGTGCTGCCAGAGGCCCAGTGCACCAGCACGAGCGGCGGCCCCTGGCCTTCGACCTCGTAGTAGATCTTCACGCCGTTATTGTCCACGTAGCCTGAGGCGTCCATAGGAATCTCACCATCCGTCGCCTGTTCGGCGCCATAGCCCGTCGACTCGTACTCGATGCCGGGGAACGCCACATTCTCCGGCGCCAGGGCCGCGGCTGCATCGGCGTCGCCTTTCAGTTCTGCCAGCAGGAACGCGGTTGCGAAGTGGTTGATCAGGTCGTGGGCGCGATCCATGT
>CAZLMM010000054.1:28715-44224 GCA_964560495.1 uncultured Caldilineaceae bacterium | reverse complement strand
TAGCCGGCGCAGGCGACTGAGCCTACAGACACGGCTGGCGTTGTGGTCGGCGCTGATCCTCATCCTGGTTGGCTGGGCTGGGCTGCTGATCAGCGAGTATCGCTTCGGGGGTGTGTTGCCGGGCTACTGTTGGGCGAACGGGTGCTGCACGCCTGGTTTCAGTCGGCGACTGCGCGTACGGCCGGGTTCGCCGACCTCAACGATTTCTCCAGCCTGCACGAGGCCAGCCGTCTGTTGCTGATCTGCCTGATATTCATTGGCAGCGCGCCGGCCTCCATGGGGGGCGGCGTCACGACCGGCGCCATTTCCATCCTGACCATAGCGGTGTGGAGTTTTGTGCATGGCTACCCCACGGTGCATGCCGGTGAACGCGCCATCTCGCTGGCGACAGTCTGGCGCGCTGTGACCGTCCTGGTCATCAGCCTGGGGATGGTGATCTTGGTGACGTGGCTGCTGTTGCTCAATCAGAAGCTGGATTTCAGCGCAGCGCTGTTCGAGGTGGTTTCGGCTTTTTCCACAACCGGTTTCTCATTGGGCGTGACGGGGCAACTCGCCGTCTTTGGCCGGCTATTGATCATCTCGGTCACTGATCCTTGCAATGCATCCCGTTATCGGGCTGTCTCCATACCCCGCAAGGCTACTGGCTGACCCGATCGCTTTGCTACCGCTGGGATGGCTGGCGATCATCGACAGATTGGGCATCCCGGTCTGCGCGGAGCAGGAAGGACATCATCGCCGGCGAAGAATCTTGTACAGCCTACGGGACAGTTCGCTAAACTCTGTATTACGGTGTACAATCGTTTTGGCATTGTCTCGCAGATGAATCGGGTATAGATCGATTGGACAAATTGTTCTCTTACTATCTCCGCTGTTGACAATTGGCTAAAAGCCTGTGTGAATATTCACTCGTGTACGGACACGATGCATTGTCCGTACAGTCGAACAAGAGCCTGTTTGAATTACACGCTCTAAAATTTGCCATCGATTTTTGATGAAAGGGGACACAAAATGTTAGGACGCGGCAGAAGGGAAGAACGACGTGAGGAACGCCACGAAGACCGCGGTGGCCCACTTGGCGGGGGCGGCGGCGCTAATCGCTATCAGATGACGCAGCGCATGCTCTCCATCGGCGACGACTTTTGGATCGAAAACGAACGCGGGGAGAGGGTCTTCAAGGTTGATGGCAAGGCGCTGCGCGTGCGCCAGACCTTGGTCTTCGAGGATCGCGCCGGGCGCGAGCTGTGCCGTATTCAGGAGCGTATGTTGCGGATCAAAGACTCCATGGAGATCGAAGACCCCAGCGGTCGGCAGATCGCCATGATCAAGAAGGCGCTCATCACCCCCGTGCGCGAACGCTGGACTGTCAACCTGCGCGGTGGGCCAGACCTGGAGATCCAGGGCAATATCCTCGACCACGAGTATCGCATCGAGCGTGGTCGGGATCGAGTGGCAGAAGTCTCCAAGAAATGGTTTCGCCTGCGCGACTCCTATGGCGTGGAGATCGACCCGGGGCAGGACGACATCTTGATCCTGGCCGCCACGGTCGCCGTAGACATGATGGCCCATCCCTCGCGTTAGTTCAGTTCGAAGTATTTGCATAATTGCTTGCGCCCGCATGGGCGAATCATTGCACCCATGCGGGTTTCTTCTCTCCATCTCACCTGTACACGAAAGGAAACCAAACTATGTGCTGTGCATTTCTCATCCTTGTATTTCTGGGGCCGCGCTTCTTCGGCGCCATCTGGTGGCTGGCCCGGCCAGGACTCTGGCAGTCGGCGTTCAATAACTTCTTTGGCGGCAGCGCCTGGTGGTTATGGGCGGCCCTCGGTCTTGTCTTTTTGCCGTGGACGTCGATCATGTTTGTTATCTTGGTCTCTTCACCGCCAGGCACCATCCAAGGATGGGATTGGCTCTGGCTGGGACTGGGCCTTATGGCGGACATCGCCTGGTATGCCGGCAGCGCTCGCCGCAAAGATCTGCAATATCAGGGTATGTCAGCCACGATGTAGCTGGTCAGCTGATGATTCGTGTTGGACAGGCGCAAGGCCATGCTCCGACAACTCATTCGAGTGTATTCAAAATCAGTTACAGGTGGTCATGGCGAACTAACTTTGAATGCACTCAACTCATTATCTGACGTATCGTAGCATTCGCCCACAAGCCCGGATTCTCTGAGGATCCGGGCTTGTATTACCAATTTCTGAATGATGAACTCATGTTCACCCACGACCTTCCAGGAAGCTCCGCAGCTTCCTGGAAGGTGACCGATATGAATGTTTCACTAGAGGTCAGTGGTACCCACTTACGCCGGAAAGCTATTCCACTATGACAACCGAAGCGAAGGAAACCCAGGCCAGCTGGTCCGTCATTGCCATGCTTGCCGCAGCCCAGTTCGTCATGGTGCTCGACACTACCGTGATGAATGTGTCCATCTCCCAGATCGTGGAAGACCTGGACACCACGGTCATCGGTTTGCAAACAGCCATCACGCTCTACACCCTGGTCATGGCCGCATTTATGCTCATCGGCGGCAAGCTGGGCGACCGTTGGGGCGCCAAGCGCGCCTATGCCATCGGCCTGCTTGTCTATGGCGCAGGCTCGCTCACCACGGCGCTCTCTCCTACCCTTGGGGTATTGATCGTTGGCTGGTCGTTCATCGAGGGTTTGGGCGCAGTGCTGGTGATCCCAGCCATTGCCGCGTTGACGGCGGCCACTTACAGCGGTCGCCAGCGCGCCATGGCTTACGGCATCTTGGGAGGAGTGGCCGGCGCGTCGGCCGCGCTGGGGCCGCTCATCGGCGGCTGGGTGACGGCCAATTACACCTGGCGTCTTGTCTTTGCCACGGAAACAGTCGTGGTGCTGGCGCTCATGCTCTTCCTGCGCGCCATTCCGACGACGCCGGGGCGCAAAGGCAAGCTCGACCTGGGGGGCGCGTTCCTGTCCGCCGCCGGCCTGGGGCTGGCCGTTTTCGGCATCCTTCGCTCCAGTCAATGGGGCTGGATCACGCCCAAAGCCGCGGCGCCCTTCACCCTGCTTGGCCTGTCGCCTGTCTTCTGGCTGATCGTCGTGGGCGTTGTCTTGTTGGGGATGTTTGCCCGCCGTGAAGAAGCCATGATTGCCGCCGGCAAAGAACCGCTGCTCGATACCCGCCTGTTGGAGATCCCACGCCTGCGCGCCGGTCTGACCACGCTGATGAGTCAGCAGTTCATCATCATGAGCACCTTCTTTGTGCTGCCGCTCTATCTGCAAACTGTGCTCGGCTACGATTCTTTGCAGACCGGAATCACCATCTTGCCGCTCTCCATGGGTCTGTTCGTCTTTGCGCTGTTGGGCGCTCGTTTGACGACGCGCGTCTCGCCAAAACGCATCGTCGAGGTTGGCCTGATAGGGATGCTCATCGGCGAAATTTTGCTCCTGGCCTTCACCGGGCCAGACCTGCGCTCGCTCGGCTTTGCCACGGCCTTGTTGCTGGTGGGTGCTGGCCTGGGACTGCTGGCTTCCCAGCTCGGCAACATCATTATGTCATCTGTGCCGCCGGAAAGGGGCAGCGAGGCCGGCGGTTTACAGGGCACTGCGCAGAATCTGGGCGCTTCGTTGGGCACTGCGCTGATCGGCTCGATCTTGATCGCGTCGCTGGTGACGAACTTTCAGACTGCAGTGTTGACGAACCCAGAGCTGGTGGACATCAGCGGCGAAATCACGGCCGCGGCAGAGCAAAACGCCAATTTCGTCAGCGTGGAACAGGTGGAAACGGCCTCTGAGCAGGCGGGCCTGACCCCCGAACAGGTCGACGCCATCACTGCAGAGTACGCCGAAGCGCAAATTGCGGCGCTCAAGGCCTCTTTTGCCGCCATTGCCCTGTTTGCCCTGGTGGCGTTGTGGTATGTTCGCCGCCTGCCGACGCGCGCTCATGGCGAGGAGCCTGGCGCGACGCCGCAGGCAAGCGCGGCGTAACCTGGCAACGGCTTGATGAAGCAGAACTGGTCGGAGCGGATGACAGGATGGACAGGATTCGATTGAGGAGCAGTCCAGCAGCGGCTTGATGAACCAGGAGCACGCCACCCCCTCTGTACAGGCTGCGCGCCCGGGCGGCTTGAGCCGCTGGCTTCCCGCCCTGGCTGCGCTGCGCAGTTATCGGCGTGCGTGGCTGGCGAAAGACATCCTGGCCGGGCTGGCGCTCACGGCTGTTCTCGTCCCGGTCGGCATGGGCTACGCCGAAGCCTCTGGGCTGCCGGCCATCTACGGCCTCTATGCGACGATCACGCCGCTGCTTGCCTACGCGGTTTTCGGGCCAAGTCGCATCCTCGTCTTGGGGCCGGATTCCGCGCTCGCGGCCATCATTGCGGCGACGATCACACCGCTGGCCGCCGGCGACCCGGATCGTCTGGTGACGCTGGCGGGCGCGCTGGCGCTGCTCACAGGCGGATTGTGTATCCTGGCTGGCCTGGCGCGCTTCGGCTTTGTCACGGACTTGCTCTCCAAACCCATCCGTGTAGGGTATCTCAATGGCATCGCCCTCACGGTGATCGTCGGACAACTGCCCAAGTTGCTGGGCTTTTCGTCAGGTGGGGAGAATCTGATCCAGGAATCGATCAGTATCATCCAGGGCGTGGCGCAAGGTCTGACCAATTGGACGACCCTGATCATCGGCGCAGGGTGTCTGGCCGCGCTCATTCTCTTCAAACGCCGCTGGCCCAGAGGTCCCGGTGTGTTGGCCGCAGTAGTTGGTGCAACCGTTGTCACCACTGTCTTCGATCTGGCGGCGACAGCTGGCGTCTCTGTAGTTGGCGCGCTGCCCCGGGGCTTGCCATCATTCCAGTTTCCACTCGTATCCCTGACAGATCTGAGCAGCCTGATGGCAGGCGCTGTTGCAGTTGCGCTGGTCGCCTTTGCCGATACCAGCGTGCTCTCCCGCACCTTTGCCTTGCGCGGCGGCTACGAAGTCAACCAAAATCAGGAGATCGTCGCGCTGGGCGCGGCGAACATCGCGGCGGGTCTATTCCAGGGCTTCCCGGTGAGCAGCAGCTCGTCGCGCACCCCTGTGGCGGAATCGGCAGGCGCCAGGACCCAACTGACCGGCGTGGTGGGCGCGCTCTGCATCGCCTTGCTCTTAGTCTTTGCGCCCGGCCTGCTGCGCAACCTGCCCAATGCGGCCCTGGGCGCGGTGGTGATCGCCTCGTGTCTGACACTTGTGGATGTCAGAAGCATCGTCCGCATCTATCACTTACGCCGGGGGGAATTTGCACTGTGCATTGCCTGCTTTCTTGGCGTCGCGCTCTTGGGCGTGCTTCAGGGCATCTTCATCGCCGTGGTGTTGGCGCTGCTGGGCTTCATCTGGCGCGCCTGGCGACCCTATGACGCAGTGCTGGGGCGCGTGGACGGGTTGAAGGGCTATCATGACGTCACGCGCTATCCCGACGCACAGCGTGTACCAGGATTGGTGCTCTTCCGCTGGGATGCGCCACTCTTCTTTGCCAACGCCGAGCTCTTTCGCGAACGCGTCTCGCAGGCCATCACTCATGCGCCCACACGCACACGTTGGGTCGTGGTGGCAGCCGAACCGGTGACTGACGTAGATGTCACGGCGGCAGACATGCTGGCCAGTCTGGATGCTGATCTGGAGCGAGCAGGAATCGAGCTGGGCTTTGCCGAAATGAAGGACCCGGTGAAAGATCGACTGAAACGTTATGACCTCTTTGTCCGAATCGGCGCAGACTGCTTTTTCCCCACCCTTGGCCGGGCAGTGGATGCATACCTGGCAGCCCACCCCGTCGAATGGATGGATTGGGAGGACGCTGCCTGATTCTTGTGCATACTTGGAATTCCTGGTTGCCGCGTAATTGACTTGTCAACCGTGCGAAGATGTGGTATCGTTTTGAATGTTACCTTTCGCGCGCGGATACGCAGCGCATTCCTGCAGAATCCGAAGATTGGAACACCTGATCGTCGGAGAATCAACGCAAGCAGCAATTTTCCCATCCCGCAAGGGGCAACCAAAGGACAAAAGGAGGAAGATTCCCATGTGTTGTGTATTTACCGTTCTGGTCTTTATTGGTCCTCGTGCTGGCGCCTTGTTGTGGTGGCTGGTGCAACCGGCGCGTTGGCAGGCAGCGTTCCAGACCTGGTTCTGGCCTCTGCTCGGCCTGGTCTTCGTACCCTGGATGACGATGATGTATGTGCTCGTTTTCCCAGGCGGAATCACTGGATGGGATTGGCTTTGGCTGGGGTTGGGGCTGCTGGCTGACATCGCCTGGTGGGGCGGCGGCGGCTTCCGGAGACGAGTCCCGGGCTACACAGGTCAGTATTGATATGGGTGTGTTCCCAAATTAGTTACAGGCCGGCTGCAAGACACGGACAAAACAGGCTGCTCGCTGAGAATCCGCTCAGCGAGCAGCCTGTTTGTTTGGGCGTCTGGATTTCCCCCACATTGTCACCTCTATTGTTCCCTGTTCCGTACATGTTCTTGGAAGAAGGCTGGTGTTCCGAACGATTGATTCCCTGATACCGTCAAATCTGCCGCCCGGGTGCGGGCGGGTGACCGTTTTCTGAAGACGAAATGGACAATGTACTGGCGCTTCGATCAATGGAATTCCTGAAATCGTCGAGTCTGCACGCCCACGTGCAGACGGGACGCACGTGGGCGTGTGCACTGAACGTTTTCTAAAAGTCAAATAGACAACGCACTATGGTATAATTGGCACGTTGCTATCCAACTGCCAGGATGTCATCAACCTTCTGAGCAGTCAACCCTGATTTCACTTTTTCTATCATTCAATTCAGGAGAGACAGATATGGCTGGAAAAACCAAATCCGCCAAGGTGAAACAAGCGGCGACAGAGGCTGCTGAGACCATGGAAGTTGTCGCGACCGTCACTGCAGTGGAAGGCGCTGTAGATGTGGCGGAAGGGTTGGAAATGCTTTCTGCGGCCAGAGGAGCGGCCCAGGTGGGCGTCGTCGCGCTGGCGGCAGGCGCCAGCAATATCGCCCGTGGGGAAGAGACGTTGGCGGCTGCCGGGCGCATTGCCCAGTTGAGCGAAGTAGTGGGCGCGGCCGGCGTGGCGGATGTGGCGCAGGGCGTCGAGATGCTGGCCGCATCCGAAGACATCGAGACGATGGCTGCGGTGGTGGGTCTATTGGGCGCCGAAGATCTGGAGCGCGGCCTGGAGCTGGCCCGGCTTTCAGGCGAGCTGGCAGTGGCCGGCGAGTTTGTCAGCCGCATGGGTATGCCCGTGTTGTCGGCGTTCCTGATCGATCGTGGGGAAAAGCTACAGGAATCAGCCGTCGACGTGGTGTTGCGCCTGGGCAGTATGCGCGCGCTGGCGCGCATGGCTGCATCGACCAGCGCCGCGGTGGGCGCATTGGGGCGCAACGAGGTGGCCGAAGGCGTCGCTCGCGTCGCTGTGGCCGGGGCAGCCGCCGATGTAAGCGATGCAATGGCTGTTGGCGGCGTGGCAATGATGATGCGCGGCGCAGAGGAAGTGGGCGTCGCGATGGCGGCCCGCGAGATCGCACGAGAGGCTGCCGCCACAGGCGTGGCTGAGGTGGCTAAGGGCGCCAGTGAATTGGGGGTCGCCGCAGCCGAAGAAGCTGTCGCCGAGGCAATTGCCCCCTGACGTAGGGAAGGTCTACCCCCACAGCTTTGTCACAAAAATACAAAGAGCGCAAAGACAGGATTTCCTTTGCGCTCTTTGTGTTCTATGCGGCTGGGTTTATGCTATTTGGAGCTGTCTGCCACATGCCCTATGACCAGGCAGGTGTTGTGGCCGCCCATGGCAAAGGAATTGGAGATGATTGTCCTGAGGGATGCAGCCCGTGATTGATTGGGCACGTAGTCCAGATCGCAAGCTGGGTCAGGTTCGCTGTAATTCCACGTGGGCGGGATCACACCGTCGCGCATGGCTTGCAGGCAGAAAATGGCTTCGATGGCGCCGGCGCCGCCCAAGGCATGCCCCAACACGGCTTTGCTTCCGCTGATTGGAATGCGATAGGCGTCATCGCCAAAAACCCGCTTGACTGCCAGCGTCTCCAGGCTATCGTTGAGGGGCGTCGCGGTGCCGTGGGCGTTGATGTAATCCACCTGGCTGGACTGAACGCCAGCGTCTTGCAGCGCCCAACGGATGGAACGCACCATGCCGCCCGCCTCTGGGTCCGGCGCGGTAATGTGATAGGCGTCTGACGACGAGGCATGGCCGAGCAACTCGCCATAGATGACCGCGCTGCGCGCTTGGGCGTGCTCAAGGCGTTCCAGCACCAGAGCACCCGATCCTTCGCTCAAGACGGTGCCATCGCGGCTTCGGTCGAAGGGGCGACAGGCGTGTTCGGGGTCATCGTTGCGAGTAGAGAGCGCATTCATGCGCGCAAAGCTGCCAATCGATGTCAAGTCAATCAGTCCTTCCACACCTACGGCCACCACCAGGTCCGCGCGCTCGCTGCGAATCCACTCAACCCCGTCGGCGATGGCCTGTGCACCGCTGGCGCAGGCAGCTACCACAGTGTTGATTGGCCCATGTCCACCGGTGACCAGACTGACATGATAGGCCAGCATGTTGGACAGAAAACCCGTCAAGGCGAAAGGGCTGACGCAGTCAAAACCCCGCGTGCGCAAGATCGTCAGCTCGCGATCGACGACTTCCAGGCCGCCCGCTCCAGTGCCGATAACCGTGCCGACGCGTTCAGGATTGGGAATCGGCTCTGGCAAACGGGCGTTGGCCAGAGCCATACGCACGGCCGCCACCGCCAAATGGGACGACCGTGAGCTGCGGCGCACCTCTTTGCGCTCCATGTACAGGTCTGGCTGAAAGCCTTTGACCTCGCCGGCGATGCGCACAGGCAGAATGCTGGCATCGAAACGGGTGATGGGGCCGACGCCAGAACGCCCAGCCAACAGACTTTGCCAACTCTCCTCCGCCGTCAAACCGAGAGGTGTAACCGCACCTATTCCTGTGATCACGACGCGTGGGCGGCGTCTATCGCGCTGCTCTAGGTGATAATTCGTAGGATCGTTTGGCATATCTTTCCCAATTGAAGGCGTTGTCTATTCACTGTCAGTTCTCAGGTTGTTGAGTGCGTTCGACAGAGAGAGCTGAAAGACTCAAATCATACATCAGATTGAGCACTCCCATCAAAGCGCCTGCGCGTTGTGGCGCGGCCCAGCCGGAGAAAAAGAGGGCGACGTCTACAGTAAAGTCAACTTTGAATGCACACAATTGAAACTGCTCAGGTGTGAGTGTTACAATCAGGCCAATTGTAAGGCGGCCAGTCATTTCTGGAACATTGGCTGGGCGGAAATGAATAGCATCTCGCGCAAATGAAACGCACATCGCAATTTCTACTACGCACCAAGCTCTATCCTCCGCGCATCGGCAACGACGCTATCACACGCCAACGTCTCTTGCAGTGCTTCGAGCCGCTGGCGCCGCTGACGCTGATCGTTGCGCCTGTTGGCTACGGCAAAATAAGGTTCTTGAGCACGTGGGCGCAACAGTGTCCGCTACCCAACGCATGGCTGTCGCTCGACGCTTACGACAACAACCTGGATGATTTTCTCACCTATTTTGTTTGCGCTATCCAGACGCTGTTTCCTTCCTTTGGCTGCCCACCTCAAGAATTTGCATCCCGATGACGGAGCTGCAGATCATGGTTCGCTCCATCGAGCGCCAGCCTGATCCATGTCCATCGACGTCGCCCCATTTTTGTCTATCATGCCGCATTTGCGCTGCCCCGGCTGCGCAACCCAATCGTGACGCGGTCGCGCCTGTTGACCGCGCTCAATGCGCTACGTCCCTTGACCCTGGTGGTCGCGCCAGTCGGTTATGGCAGGACGACGCTGCTCAGCGCCTGGCTCATGCTGGATGAAAGCGACAGCGATCCGCGCAATTTTCTGCGCGTTTTTCTTGCGGCCGTGCAGACGCCGGCCCTCATGGATGGCGACGGCGCAGCAGAGCTGTTGGCAATCCTGGCGCAGCGTGGGGCAGCGCCGCACTACATCGAGAAGATACGGGCAGCCATGCTGCCCGCCGGCGCGCAGTCTACGCCCATTGTGGCAGTCTCTCGGCTCTTTTCCCCGATCGCCCGCCCGCAGCCTGGGCATCCTGGCGGGCGATTGAAGTCTGCGTTTCTCTCATCCCCCATTTATCCCCCCAGATTTGCAGCATTTCATGGGTTGATGTTCATGTTTACATCTTGTATAGCTTGTGCCAGCAGGTATGGTTTATAATAGCTGTAAAGCTGCGTGATATTGGAGCTGGCGTCATCGTGTCGAAACCTGGCGAGCGCCAGGCAGGGTTTATAATAGCTGCAACGCTGCGTGACATTGGAGCGCAGGTTCAAGTTCTCAGATGCGCAGATACCATTCAGGACGCTGATCCTTTTTCCGCCACATCCCCGACACAGCGTCGGGGGTGTGGCCTTTCAAAAATAGAACTTACTCACCCCACAGCGCAGAAGGGAAGAATTCATGACAAAATCTACGGAACTCGGCCTTTTTTGTCGTCCTGCCGGTGGCGGTGATTGTCCTGTTCATGGCGCTGAAATACATTCCGTCCCATGTCAACGAGACAACAGAGCCAGTCGACAATTTGGGCGGCATCCTCTCACTGGCGCTCGTCGGGTCGCTGATCCTGACCATCCACTTTGCGCCTGCGCCCGACGCCAGAAGCCTGGCGCCGGCCCTGTCGGCGATCACAGTGATCGCTCTGCTCCTTTTTGTCATTCGCCAGCGTCGCGCCAAAGGACCACTCTATGATCTCAAGATTGCCAGTCGCCGCACCTTTTGGGCGGCGGCTGGCGCCGGCGTCATCGTCTTTGGGTCGTTGATGGGCGCCATGTTTATCGGGCAACAATTCTTGCAGGGTATACTGGGGTATTCGCTTACATCGCCGGCATCATCGCCGGGCTGATTGGCGCGGTGTTGGTCTTCTTCGTCTTCCCGAAGCACGACCAGGAGCGCGAGATGTTGCTGGCTTATCATCAGGAGGATCTGTATGTCTATCTCATTCTGGACAGCAATCGTGTTGATCGCACTGGGCATCGCCGTCTGGCTGCGCGGCGATCGTTTCTGGTTGCTTGCGGCTGGCGTAGGCGCGCTGCTGGGCGCCGGCCTGGAAATCCGCATACCCTCATTGGCGGGAAGTTTTGTGGGCTGGCTGATCGTGGTGGGTCTGGCAACTCTGTTGGGTGTGCTGGGGTTCATCTTTCGGCGTTTCGACCGCATTGCGGCCCTGGTCGTCGGTTTCATTGCCGGCGGCGCGATTGGCCTCGGTTTTCTCGACGCGCTCGGAGCCGACTTTGGCTTGTGGGACTGGGTATTCGCCCTGGTCGTCGCGGTGGGGGCGGGTTTGCTCTTGATGCGCTACCGCGAGTGGGGTTTCATTGCCCTGGGCAGCCTGGTCGGGTCGTTGCTGATCGTGCGCGGGTTGATCCTGTGGTTCTTGCCCGGTCTTGTCGGCCCGGCCGGCGCGCTGGTCGTCCTGGCTCTGACTGGTCTTGGCGTCTACTACAACTACCGTCAGCGCAAGCTGGCCCCGGCGTCACCTCCGACCAGCAGTAGCTAATCCACGAAAAGCCAGCTAGCCAGCGACGCATCGAACCGGCCGGGCAGCGCAACCCCAATGAAGGTGTCTATGTCAAACTCAGCCGTAAGAACACTTAACAACCTCCAGTACCAGTTGTTTGTCGTCAGCCTCTCGCTCCTCGCAATGGCCAATGCCATTGTCATCTTGTTCTTCCAGGATCGGTTGGCAACGAGCGTGTTGACATTGGTCGATGCGTTCCTGACGCTCTTCTTCCTCGTGGACTTTGTCCTGCGCATGGCTGCCGCCCCATCCAAGTTGCGCTACTTCTTCATCGAGTTTGGCTGGGCCGACCTGTTCGGCAGCTTGTGGCTGCCGGGGTGGGACATCCTGCGCGTCTTTCGTATCTACCGCGTCATCAGTATCATCCGTCATATCCCTGAGGTGAGCGGTGGGCAACCCTGGCGAGTCGCGCGGCGCGAACGGGCCAACAGCGTCTTCGGTTCCATGATTTTGCTGGCCATCCTTGTCCTGGAGGTGGGGGCAGTGGCCGTGCTCCATTTCGAGAGCGCCAGCTCCAACGCCAACATCACGACGGCTGGCGACGCGCTTTGGTGGGGCATCGTGACCATCGCCACGGTCGGCTATGGCGACAAATTCCCGGTGACGCCCGGTGGTCGGATGGTCGGCGTCGCCGAGATCATCGTGGGCGTAGCCCTGTTCAGCACGATAGCCGCATTTCTTGCCAATGCTTTCATCAGCCGGAGAAAGCAGGCTGAGGAACAGCAGGCTGAGGAAAAACAGGCAGTCGAGAAAACTAGTTCTCAGGAGCTGCTGGCGGAGATCCAACGCCTGGCTGCAGGATTGGATCAACGCGAGAGCAGTCTGGAGGCGCGGCTGGCGCGTATCGAAGCGTTGCTGGCCGCCAACGGGACCCAGTCTCTTGAGCGCACAGAACAAAAGTGAAACTCAGAGCCGTGAGCCTAAGCGAACGGACAAGAACTCAGTGCTCCGGTCGTCCTGCCGCCCATCCCCAATAGGCGAATCAGATCACGGCCCGTACACGAGTCAATATTCAAACAGGCTCTTACTGAGGCCTGGATGATGAGTTCATGCTTGCCGACAAACATCCAGTGGGAGATACACAATGCCCAACCAACCAGACAAACATCTTCGTGCAGTGTTGCCGATTCCCGACCGTCCTTACCACGGGTTGATCAAATACAACGCCTGCTCCGGGTTATAGCTCGATTCGCGCCAACATCGCGGCGCCGCTGGCTGAAACGCTCAAACTCAATGGCTACAGCACGGCCCAGTTTGGAAAGTGTCACGAAGTCCCGGTCTGGCAGACCAGCCCCATGGGGCCATTCGACGCCTGGCCCACGGGCGGCGGCGGGATGGAGTACTTCTACGGCTTTATCGGCGGCGAGACGAACCAGTATTACCCGGCCATCTACGAAGGGACGACGCCGGTCGAGCCGCCCAAGACCCCAGAAGATGGCTATCATTTTACCGAGGATTTGACCAACAAAGCCATCAAGTGGGTGCGCCAACAAAAAGCGCTGATGCCTGAAAAGTCTTTCTTCATCTATTTTGCGCCAGGCGCAACCCATGCGCCTTATCACGTTCCAAAGGGATGGGCGGACAGATACAAGGGTGCATTCGATCAGGGTTGGGACAAATTGCGTGAGGAAATGTTTGCACGGCAGAAGCAGTTGGGTGTGATTCCTGAATCCGCTGAGCTGACCTTACGCCCGGCCGAAATCCCGGCTTGGGATGAAATTCCCAACGACCTCAAGCCCATCCTGGCGCGCCAGATGGAAATCTGCGCTGGTTTTCTCGAACACACCGACCATCATATCGGGCGGTTGATCGACGCGCTCCAAGACCTGGAAATCCTGGACGACACGCTCATCTACTACATCATCGGCGACAATGGCGCGTCAGCCGAAGGTGGGCTGCACGGCAGCTTCAACGAGTATTTCTTTTTCAACGGCGCGGCCCATCTCGAAACGCCCGAGTTCATGGCGGCGCGCATCGAGGAGTTTGGCGGACCCAACTCGTTCAATCACTATGCCGTCGGCTGGTCGCACGCAATGGACACACCCTACCAGTGGACGAAACAGATCGCCTCGCACTGGGGAGGCACGCGCAACGGAACGATCGTTCACTGGCCGGCCGGCATCCAATCCCGCAACGAGGTGCGCCATCAGTTTCATCATGTGATCGATGTCGCGCCCACTGTACTGGAGGCGGCTGGATTGCCCGAACCGATCGGGCGCAAAATCCCGTTGGGCCAATGTCTTTTCGGGCTTGCTGATGGTGTTGGCTGTGTTGCTCTTTAGCCGGGCAGTGAGTCTGGTGGCCATGCCTGCCATGGCCGGCATGATGATCGTGGCTGGCGTCCAGTCCATCAAGAGTGAGCGTATCCAAGACATCTGGGTCACCGGCTGGGCGCCGCGCGTCGTCATGGAGCAGAGACCCTGGAAGCGCGGCTGCCTGCTGTGAAGGGTACCGTGCGCTCTGTCGTCATCCTGCGACTGCGCGCAGGAAAACATCGGCAGCAGCTTCATCACGGTGGTGGAACGGTACGCACAGCAGCTCAAGGCGCATGGCGGCAAGCTAATGTTGGCTGGCGTCAACGCCAAGATCAAGGGGCAACTGGATCGCACAAAAACCACCAGCGACATCCTGGATGCGGAAAATGTCTTGGAGGCCACAGCGACCCTTGGCGCCAGCACACGCACGGCGCTGGAGGCAGCGCAGCGTTGGCTTCAAGAAACATAAGTCGAGCAATCCACTCGCTGTTGATCTGAAGCAATCCCCCACAAGTTCATCTTTTCTGCGTCTCCAAAGACAATCTCAAACTTGTACTTTGGTGGTACAGTAGTTGCCGAAAGGCGGTTTTTCTGCTTGAATGACATTTGATCGCGACGGAGCGATACATTCTGCGCAGAACGACCTCATCCTGAGCGTACCCACAATTTTCCGAAGGAGAGAATCATGCCTTGCCTGTTTGCTTTTGTTGCTGTTCTATTTCCGCGCGTGGCTGACATCCTCTTATGGATCGCCCGCCCGACCCAATTCATGGCGCCCTTCAACGGCAACTACCTGTGGCCGATCCTAGGCATTGTCTTCCTTCCTTTCACCACCCTGATCTACGTCTTTGTTTGGACGCCGGGTGTAGGACTTGTCGGCTGGGATTGGCTCTGGATTGGCCTGGCGGTCTTTCTGGATATTGCACATTGGACCCATACAGGGTGGCAAAACCGCAACCAGATCCCCGGTTATTCTGGCAGCAGCCAGACAGCGGCTTAGATTCATCGTCAAGAAAGGGAAGATGTCAGCCGGAGTGAGGTTATTCTCACTTTCCAGGAAGCTACGAGCTTCCTGGAAAGTTGTGCTATAATGATTCGATGTAGCTCATTGCAGGTCGAACTTTCTGAAAGGGAAACACATCATGGCGAAGAATCAACAACTTGTACTTGCGTTTTTCGAGAATGAAGCGGCCGCCGATGCATCGGTCGACGCGCTCAAGGATTGAGACAAGGCCAACGACGAGATCAAACTCGGCGCCATCGGCGTGCTGGTCAAGGATGACAAGGGTCAGATCAAGACCCATAAGGTCGGCAAACGCGCCGGCGGCAAAGGCGCCAAGACCCTCGGCGTCGTAGGCGCCATTGCCGGCGTGTTGTCGGGTGGACTTACAGTCCTGGCTGGCCTGGTTGGCGGCGCGGTGCTGGGCGGTGTGCTTGGCTCCTTCTTCCGCGAGGGGTTGGGCGTCTCCAAAGAAGACTTGGCGCGCATCAGCAGTGAGCTGGATGGCGGCAAAGCGGCTGTGGGTCTGGTGGTGGCGAACGAAGAAGTTGCGATGCTGACGGCCAAGTTGGCTGAGCTGGGCGGCCAGCCAGAATCCTACGAGGTGACGGATGAGGCGGTCGATCAGGCCGCGGAGATGGCCCAAGAACAATCCGAGGCTGAAGCTGCGCCAGAGGCTGA
>CAZLMM010000054.1:0-28615 GCA_964560495.1 uncultured Caldilineaceae bacterium | reverse complement strand
GAGGCTGAAGCTGCGCCAGAGGCTGAGGCTGCGCCAGAGGCTGAGGCGGCTGCTGAACCAGAGGCGGAAGCTGAGCCGGCAACAGAAGCGGAAGCGTCGACAGCGCCACAATCGGCCTGAGCGTCCGTTTGGAATTCACATTGTAGGGGACTGAACCGTTGGCGTGGATTGCTCTGACCGTGCAACCGGGCGCGCTGAGGCGTGATCGTTGACCGCAAATTCGACAACGAACCGTACCCGCCGTCGCACTATGTACAATGCGGCGGCGGGTACGGTTTCATGTGACAGTGAAAGAGAAAAACATGGCGTCAAAACCAACGAAGCATCGTGAATTGAAGAGCATCGGCTACGAACTCTTCATCGGCGCGCTCTCGATCCTCTCTATTGTCAATCTGATTCTACTCATCTTCACCAGCGATCCGGCCCTCAACACAGTGCTGCAGCTCGTCAACGCGGTCATGTTCCCGATCTTTCTGGGCGATTTCCTTTACCGCTTTTTCACCTCGTCGAATCGTAGCGACTACTTCTTGCGCGGCTTTGGCTGGGCCGATCTGCTTTCCAGTCTACCGTTCCAACAGTTGAAAATCTTCCGCGTCTTTCGCATCTGGCGCGTCATTCGTCTCTTCATGGAATTTGGCGCACGCAACCTGGTGCATGAGTTTGTCACCCACCGCGCCGAAAACGCCCTGCTCACTGTCGGTTTTCTGGTGCTCTGCGTCCTGGAATTCGGCTCTCTGGCGGTGCTCAAGGCCGAGAGCGCCTCGCCTGACGCCAATATCACCACCGCCGGCGACGCCCTATGGTGGGCCTATGTGACGATCACCACGGTCGGTTATGGTGATCGCTACCCAGTGACGAACTGGGGGCGCATCGTTGGCGTCATCGTGATGACAGCCGGCGTCGGTCTCTTCGGCACGTTGAGCGGCTATCTGGCCAATCAGTTTCTCTCGCCGCCCAAGCAGCAAACTGAAGAGGGCGCCGGAGATGATTCAGCAAGCCCCAAAGTCAAACTGGCGGGTCTGAGGCGCATGATCGAAGCGCAAGAAGAATCCACTGCGAAACTGAAGGCGCAACTGGAGGAGATCGACAAGCTGCTGTAAAAATGGCGATAACTACTCCCCATTATCTTCGCTCGTCCGGCCGCGCAATCGGACGTTATCTACCCATCATCGCCAGGTCGCCTGCGTATCGCCGCGCCGACCTGGTTCCGGACCTGGTGGCCGGCGCAATTAGTTGGGCGGTCTTGACGCCAGTGGCCATGGCCTACGCCCAGATGGCCGGCGTCGCGCCCGAAGTTGGTTTGTACGCGTCTATCGCCTCCTTGTTGGGCTCTACAGTGCCGTCCTTGGTCGAGCGCCTGATGGCCCAAACGAATTTGGCGACGTTCAACGCCATCCAGGATATGAAACAGATCCCTGGATTGATGATCGTGCGTCTGGATGCCTCTTCTACTTTCTGAATGCAGGCGCAGCGCAGACGGCAATTCGTGACCTGGCCGCTGCGCGACCCATGCTGCGCGACCTGTTGATCGACCTGGGCGCCAGCAGCGACCTGGACATACCCACCATGGATTTGGCGGTAGATGTGGCGGTGAAACTGCGCGAGCGAGGCGTCACCCTCATGTTTGCCCAGATGCGCGGCGCTGTACGCAACCGCCTGGAGCGGGCGCACCTCATGGATATCATCGGGCGGGAAAACATTCACCCCACCCTGGCGACAGGAGTGGAGGCTTTTCTGGAAAGAAATGTAAACAATTGAACATCAAGAAAGGAGCATTTGATCGATGAACGAGGAACTATACGACACCAACCTGGTGCAGTGGCTGCAATTGAGCGGGGAACACATCGTCCAGATTCGCCCCGCGCATGAACGGGTGGTGTGGGTGGAGTTTTTGATCAAAGAAGTGGAGTCACTGCTTCCTCCCCAAGATACTGTCACTCTGTTGACTGAATTGCAGGGCGCAATTGCTCGCCGATTGGCGCACGGCGTCTGGGATCAACGCTGAGGCGCGCCGCAACTCCCCACGCTGAAACGCAGCTTGGCAGGATTGAGCGGCTGCTTATTTCAGTTTTTATGTTTACATCGCCGCGCCTTGCTCACGCTGCTCTGCCCGGGCTTTCTCCGGTGTGGTGGCGGTCATCATGGCCGCCATCCACTGCGTGGACGGGTCTGCATCCAGCAGCAATGAGTGGACAGCCATGGTCAAGGGCACGCCGATGATCGCCCCCACCGGACCGAGGACGATGGGCCAGAATGTGCAGGAAACCACGTTGAAGAAAGGCGTCAAGTTCAAGCGCGATACAATTAATCGGGGCTGGATGACATTCGAGATGATGGCGTTGATCAAGATGAAAAAAGCTGCCATGACCAACATACGCTGCGGACCATATTCAAGAAACGTCAGGATGGCAGGAGGAATCAACGCAAGCCAGAAGCCGATGAAGGGAATGAAGTTGAGCAAGCCCGACAGAACGCCCCACAGAATGGGCAGAGGGACGCCCAACAAAGTGAACAGAATGGAGTTGAGCACACCAACGATCACACCCAAAATCACCATGACCACGATATATTGGCGTAGACTGACGGTAAAATCCCACACGCGGTGAGCGTAGTTGGGACCTAATGCGCTCTGCCTGGATAAACGTCCGGGAAAGAGAATGACATCGACGAAGAGGAAAACGAACAACAGCGCCAAAGTCACGCCATTGCTGAATAGATTGGCCAAAGTGTCCAGGAGCTCACGGATGCGGCTCAGGGAGTTGTTCAGATTCACCATGTCGGCAATCGCACCAGCGCCCGATTCGCTGAGGCCGAAATCCTCCAGCTCCGTCTGCACCTCTCCGGTCATCGCCTGGGCCTGCTCTTGATACGTGGTCAGCAGCTCGGCAAACTGCACCGCTGAATAAACAATGAAGATCACAAACAGCGCCAGAACGACGAAGCAGATTCCCAATGTGATGAACAGGTTTGCCCAGTTGGGCAGCCCGCGCGCCCGCAACCAATCCACGAGCGGGCCGCACGCCAGCACGATGAGCACCGCCAGCGCTGCAGAGTTGATGTACGATGCGAAGTTGCTCATTCCCCACAGGATGATTGACGCCAGCGCCAGAAAGAGCAGGATGCGAGCGCCAGGGGTCAGGTTGGATGCGACATTCATTGAGGTTTCTTCCATTCTGTCATTGTCGTGAGTCAGAGTATCTGCGCAAAGATCGCTATGCCTGCATTGTCGTCAATTGGGCAGATGCAGACAGACATCATGTGTTTTCCACGCGTATTGGTACTATACACTACATTCAGCTACCCGCCAATGCGCCTCCATTCATTCACCCAACATAATTTGCACAAAACGCACCCCCTGACTACACTTTAGCGCACCTGCAATTGTTGTCATTCACCATCAACAAAATTGACCACGCAGATTTCTGCGATTTTGGCGCCGCTTCGGCTTTTGGGGAGGCGCACCAAACCATTAACGAACCGTTTACGTGAAACGCTGTCGCCGTTAACACGGAAATTGTTTATTCTAATCCGATTGTGCCAGGCGCAAGAAGGGGAAATCAAGACAAATGAGTCTGACAGCTCAGAGGAGACGCGTATCTGCACTGGAACGGCGTGAGTGGCTACTTTTCGTGTTGTTGGTTGCGCCCAATCTGGCTCTGTTCGCTATCTTCACGTATTGGCCGCTCGTTTACAACGGCTATCTCAGCTTCGTTCGCTGGGATTTGTTATCACCGGTGAAGCTGTGGGTTGGCCTGGATAACTATCGTCAGCTCTTGACCATGCCGGGCTTCTGGCGCATCCTTGCCAACACCTTCGTTTTCACCGTAGCCACAGTAGGCCTGACCTGCGCGCTTGGCCTCTTGGTAGCCCTGCTGCTCAACCTGCCCTTGCGCGGTCGCAACGGTGTGCGGAGCGTTGTCTTTAGCCCGGTGATGCTCAGCGGCGCTGCTCTGGGCATCGTGTGGATTTACATCCTCGACCCGCGCTATGGGTTGCTCGATGTCTTCATCCGCGGCGTTGGCCTGACGTCACCGAATTGGCTTCTCAGCACCGATTGGGCCATGTCCGCAATCGTTATGGTCTACGTATGGAAGAACCTGGGCTATGCTGTTGTCATCTATCTGGCTGGCTTGCAAGCCATTCCGCGTGAGTTGTACGAAGCGGCCTTGGTGGATGGCGCCGGCGCCTGGGCGCGGCTGCGCCATGTCACACTGCCGGGGCTATCGCCCGTGGTCTTCTTTCTTGTGCTTACCACCACTCTGGCTGGGTTTCAGGCCTTCGACATCATCAAGGTAATGACAGACGGCGGCCCGGTGGATTCCACCACGACTCTAATTTATTATCTCTATCAAGAAGGTTTCGTTGGCTTCAACGCCGGGCGGGCAGGCGTTGCCGCCGTTCTCTTGTTTGGCATCATGTTCGCCTTCACCGTCGTACAAATGCGCTACACGGAGCGCAACGTTCACTATGCATGATGCCAAAGCACAGATCGGCGCCCTGACGACGGAGCGCGTCGCCAATCTCGCCCCAACCGAAGCTACCCGTTCAGAGCAATCAACGAGCCACAAGCCAAGCCGTTGGGTGGGACAGCAACGCTCCTGGCTCGGCGCCGGCGGCGCCTATGTGGGCATGGCGCTCTGCATGGTCGCCATTGGCCTACCGGTCTACTGGATGATCATCGGCGCCTTCAAAACTACCCAGGAAGTCTATGCTGTGCCTCCGACTTGGTTCCCCCATGCTCCCACCTTTACAAACTTCGAAAAGGCGTGGAATTCAGCGCCTTTCGCCCGCTATTATGTGAATACGATCATCGTCACACTCCTGGGCAGCGGCTTCGAAGTCTTCTTTGCCGTCACGTCGGCCTATGCCTTCGCCTTCCTACGTTTTCCCAAAAAGAACGCCATCTTTGTCTTGCTGCTGGCTGCGCTCATGATTCCAAGCCAGGTGACCATCCTGCCCAACTTCCTCACCGTCTCGCTTCTTGGTTGGGTCAACACCTATCAGGGCATCATCATTCCAGGCGCATCAGTTGCTTATGGCACGTTTCTCCTGCGTCAATACTTTCGCACTCTGCCGGTGGAAGTCCTTGACGCCGCCAGAGTAGATGGGGCAGGTCACTTGCGCATTCTGGCTACAGTAGTAGCGCCCTTGGCAAAACCAGCCATTGTCTCCTTTGCGTTGCTCAGCATCGTCGCCAAATGGAATGACTTCCTCTGGCCGCTCATTGTTACCAACACAAAACAGATGCGTGTTCTGCCCATTGGCATCTACTGGCTGATGGTGGAAGAAGGCTCTATCGAATGGGGCGTGGTCATGGCTGGCACGCTCTTTGTCGTGTTACCTGTATTATTCGTGTTTCTCTATGCGCAACGCTACATCGTCGATGGCCTGGCCGCCGGCGCTGTCAAGGGTTGATGCAAGGCTACTTCGTGATTCTATGCACAAAAAGCAAATCTGAAAGGAAAACACAATGTCTCAAGGAATGTCTCGCCGACAATTGCTAAAAGCGATGGGCGCCAGTATTGGCGTGCTGGCCCTGGCGGGCTGCGCTGCTCCGGTTGCTGCGCCCAGCGCGCCGGCTCTGGAAAGCGGCGGCGCGGCGCCAGCCTCGGACAAGACGACCATCGTTCTGTGGAGTAGCTTCACTGGCAAAAACGGTGAAGCCGAAACCGCGTTGGTGAACAAATTCAATGAAAGCACTCCGGATGTCTTTGTCGATTATCAGTTCCAGGGCAGCTACGAGGAAACCGCACAAAAGGTGACAGCTGCATTGGCGGCCGGAACCGCCCCCGATGCGTCGCTGCTCAGCGACGTGTGGTGGTTCAAGTTCTATCTGAACCAGACTTTGCTTGCTCTCGATGATCTACTGACTGCTGAGAACGTCGACCTGGCAGATTACCAGGATCCACTGATCAACGAAGGTGTGCGTCAAGGCAAGCACTATTGGATTCCCTTTGCCCGCAGCACACCCCTCTTCTATTACAACAAAGAGAAGTGGAGCCAGGCTGGCCTTCCCGACCGGGGGCCGGAAACTTGGGATGAGTTCATGGAATGGGCGCCGTTGTTGCTCGAACAGGATGGCTCTGAAATGAAGGTCGCCGCTTTCTCACACCCGGACGGCGCCAGTTATATCGCCTGGCTCTTCCAGGGTGTTACATGGCAATTTGGCGGGAAATACAGCGATCCCGACTTTACCATGCACATGACCGACGACAACACCATCGCCGCTGGACAATTCTATTTTGATACGGTGCACACATATCAATGGGCGCGCCCAGCCAAAGATGTGGCTGCCGATTTCATTGGCGGATTGACCGCAGCAGCGATGATGTCCACCGGCTCCATGGGCGGCATCAAGGCCAATGCGCCTTTCGAGTTTGGTACGGCCTTTCTGCCCAAGAAGGAACAATTTGGCTGCTGCACGGGCGGCGCAGGGCTTGCTATTCTCTCCACAACGGCAGCCGAAAAACAGCAGCCGGCGATGAAATACATTGCCTTTGCCTCCAACCCGGAAAATACCGCTTTTTGGGCGCAGAACACAGGATATATGCCTGTGCGCAAGAGTGCTCTCGAAAGCCAATCCATGCAGGATTACTTCGCCGCCTTTCCCCAATTCAAGACGGCGACCGAGCAACTCCCCCTCACCCAACCGCAAGATTCGGCGCGGGTCTTTGTGCCGAATGGCGATCAAATCATCGGCAAAGGGTTGGAGCGCATCACGGTGCAATCCGAGGATGTAGCAACTGTCTTCGCCGAGGTGCAAAATACCCTGGAGCAGGAAGCCGGGCCAGTTGTCGCCACGCTCCAGGTTGTGGAACCCTGATTTTGTCGAGCAGACAGAGACAGAACTTACGCAGATTCTCGCCCGGCATCTTTCTGGAAGTTCCGAATTTCCAGGAAGACGCCGGGCAGTTGCGGGCGCGCCCCAGCAGGGCGGCGCGGCGCTCCATCTTTCACCTGCCAACAACCTCATCTAGGTAGACGCGCCACCCCAAGTCCCGGTCTTCCAGATTGGCAATCTCGCCGAGCGGCATCTTCCAGTACCTTCCCGTGGCAGTGACGGCGATGACGCCGTCGGGCAGATAGAGTTCGCCCGTTCCCTCGAAGATGCGACGCGCCTGGCGCGTGATGCGTCCGCGGGCGGTCAACTCTGCGTCCAGGGGAACGGGCTGGAGAAAGCGCACGGTCAGCTCGGCGGTCACGCCCCAGGTCATGGGCAGCGCTTCGCCCGCGCCGATGTTGATGGCGCGGCCAATGGTCTCATCCAGCACGCCGGTGATGACGCCGCCGTGCATCCGCCCAGGATAGCCCTGATGCTGGAAACGCCCTGTAAAGCGCGCCAGAATCTCGGGCTGGCCGCTGGCATTCGCTGTCTCGTAGAAGGCCACTCGAACGCCGGCCACATTCTTCACGCCACAGATAAAACAGTGATGGCTGTTGGGTTGTTTGTTCATCATACAAAGAAGTCTACTCAGTTATGCTCGCCGGTCAACTCGTAGTACACTCAAACGCACGCCGACCACAGGGAATGACCGCCGCTCTCATCTGGTCTCTCCTGCTCATGTGAGTCGGCGGCCCTGTTGCCATGACTGCACGCACGAACCGTTTTGTCGCGCTCCGCCATCACGATTATCGCCTGATTTGGATGGGTCAGTTCGTCTCCATCATCGGCTCGCAGATGCAGATGTTGGCCATCAACTGGCACATCTATCAACTGCTGGAAGGGCAGAGTCTCTCGATCACCATCTTTGGGTACACCATGGCGCTCAATCCAGAAGCCCTGGGGTTGGGCGGCATTGGGCTGGCGCGCATCGTTCCCATTTTCTTCTTTGCCCTGGTGGGTGGCGTGCTGGCCGATGTGCGAGATCGGCGCAAGCTGCTCATCTGGACAAACGCCATCGCCGGATTGATCGCCGCCTGCCTTGCGTTGGCAAGCCTGTCGGGGCGGGACAGCGTGTGGCTCATCTATGCGCTGACCGCGGCGGGCTCGGCGGTGACAGCCTTTTCCGGGCCGGCCTATCAGTCGCTCTTGCCCAATCTGGTGCCTCGTGAAGACCTGACCAACGCCATCAGCCTCGGCTCTTTGTCGCGCCAGGTCGCCACCATCGTTGGGCCGGCGTTGGCCGGCGTCGTGCTCAGCGTCGGCAGTGTGGGCTGGGCCTACGCCTTCAACACCCTCTCGTTTGCCGTGATCATCGGCGCGCTGTTCCTGCTCCATTACCGCGGCAAGCCAGCCGCCAGCGACACAGGGCTGAACTGGGCGGCCATTGTCGAAGGGTGGCGTTTCGTGCGCCACACGCGCATCATCTGGAGCACCATGATGCTCGACTTCTTTGCCACCTTTTTCAGTTCGGCCAACACCATGCTCCCCCTGGTAGCCGGGCAAATCCTCAACGTGGGCGTGCAGGGTTATGGCGTCCTTTCGACCGCGCAGGCTGTGGGTTCACTCGTGGCCGGAGGTGTGCTCTCGCTGCGCCGCGATATCTATCGCCAGGGCGCGGTGTTGCTGGGCAGCGTCGCCATCTACGGCCTGTCTACAGCCTTGTTCGGCTTCTCGACGGCGTTCGTGTTGAGCTATCTGCTCTTCGCCCTCATCGGCGCCAGCGACACCGTTTCCACCGTTATTCGCCAGACCATCCGCCAGACCATGACTCCCGACCGGCTGCGCGGACGCATGACAGGCATCAACCAGATCTTCTTCATGGGCGGGCCCCAGTTGGGCGAGCTGGAAGCCGGCCTGGCCGCCGCGTTCTTTGGGCCGGTCTTTGCCATCGTCAGCGGCGGCGTCGCCACCATCATGCTCACGGGCTGGATCGCCTGGCGCTATCCCCGCCTGCGCCGCTACACCAGCGACACTCTGAGCGCGGATCAAGCGCAGGCAGAAGCGGCGCAGGCAGCGTGAAAAGTAGTGAGTCACTCTGACGCCTCTGGTCGAGTTTTCTGAACCGGCGCAGCATTATCCCATCCCTAGAAACTCTCGCCGGCACGTAGATGCTTCACTGGCGTTCAGCATGACAAAGGCGGTGTTTCTTGCCCGCGCTATGTCCCGCGGGGAATTGGAAACTCAGCATGAACTTCGGTTCACTCTATCGCTTGCATCTCCTCGCCTGATCCGTTACAATGTCTGCACAAATGTTCGACATCGGGGGCAAGCGTCATGGCAAAGGTGAAATCCCAATTCGTCTGCTCTGCGTGCGGCAGCGTGCAGATGAAGTGGATGGGCAAATGCCCAGAGTGCGGCGAGTGGAATACGCTGGAAGAGATCTCCGTCGCCGCGCCGGAAAAGGGGCGCTCGTCCATGCCCGTGACGGGCGCAGGCGGCGCCAGGCCGGTGGCCCTGCCCGACATCTCCCTGGACGGGATGCCGCGGTTGCCGCTGAAGATGGCCGAGCTCAATCGCGTGTTGGGCGGCGGCATCGTGCCTGGCTCCTGTGTACTGGTGGGCGGCGACCCCGGCATCGGCAAATCCACCCTGCTGCTGCAAATGGCCGCCGAGGTGGCCCAGAACGTTGGGTCTGTAGTCTATGTAAGCGCCGAGGAAAGCGCCCACCAGATCGGGCGACGGGCTGCGCGGCTCAATATCCGCGAGCCGCGCCTTCACATCCTCCCCGAGATCATCGTCGAGCCGATGATCGAGCAGCTCGAAGCCATGAAGCCCACCCTGGTCATCGTCGATTCCATCCAGGCCATCTACTCGGCGGGCAGCGCCAGCGCAGCCGGCACAGTGAGCCAGGTGCGAGACTGCGCCGCGGCGTTGTTGCGCATGGCAAAGCAAAGCAACATTCCCACTTTTCTGGTGGGGCATGTCACCAAAGAGGGCGCCATCGCCGGCCCACGGGTGCTGGAGCACATGGTCGATGCAGTGTTGCAACTCGAAGGCGAGCGTTTCCACGCCTATCGGCTCCTGCGTTCCATCAAGAACCGCTTTGGCAGCACCAATGAAGTGGGCGTCTTTGAAATGGGCGAACAAGGCATGAGCGAAGTGCGCAACCCCTCGGAAGTTTTTCTGGCCGAACGCCTGCCCAACGCTTCTGGCAGCGCCATTGCCGTCTCTATGGAAGGGACGCGGCCTCTGCTGGTGGAGGTGCAGGCCCTGTGCAGCCCGACCGCGTTCAGCCAGCCGCGGCGCACAGCCAACGGCGTGGATTTCAATCGCCTGTTGCTGCTTACAGCCGTGCTGAACAAACGCATTGGCCTGGATTTGAGCGACCAGGACATCTTTGTCAATGTGGTGGGCGGTCTGCAAATCGACGAACCTGCGGCAGACCTCTCCGTTGCGGCGGCGATTGCCTCGAGCTTTCGCAATCGGCCGGTGGCCGCCGATTTGGCCATGATGGGCGAAGTGGGTCTAAGCGGCGAGCTGCGCAGCGTGGGACAGTTGCCGCGCCGTCTGCACGAGGCAGCCAAGCTCGGTTTCAAGCGCGCACTGGCGCCGCGCACGGCGTTGCCGCGTAAAAGCGATGCGCTGCCCCAAGGCATCGAGGTGATCGGCGTGCGCACACTCCATGACGCGCTCGACGCTGCTCTGGTCAAATAAAAGGAATCCATTCAAATGCTGCGTATCTTACCTGCTCCTCTTGCTGGCGCCATCACCCTGACCTGTGTGGTCATCAACACTTTGTTTTGGTGCGTCCCTCTCTTTGCCCTGGCGCTCGTCAAGCTCCTGCCGATTCCCACCCTGCGGCTGCGCATCTCGCTCATCCTCGCCCGCATTGCCGAGAACTGGATCAGCGTCAACAACTTTCTCTTTCACCTGGCAGGACCGAGTCGTTGGGAAGTCACCGGGCTGGAAGGGCTTCGTCCCGACAAATGGTATCTCATCATCAGCAACCATCTTTCAGATGTGGATATCCCCGTTATTCAACGCACCTTCAATCGCCGCATCCCTTTTTCGCGCGTCTTTACCAAGCAGGAGTTGTTCTGGTTTCCCATTTTGGGGCAAGCTTGGTGGGCGCTCGATTATCCTTTTATGAAGCGCTATTCCAACGACTACCTGAAGCGGCGCCCGGAAAAGCGGGGCCACGACCTTGAAACGACCCGGCGCGCCTGCGAGAAATTTCGTCATCTGCCCACCAGCATCCTCAATTACGTGGAAGGGACGCGCTTTTCAGCGCAAAAGCACGCTGAGCAGTCATCGCCCTATCGCCATCTGCTGCGCCCCAGAGCCGGCGGAATCGCCTATGTGCTGGCAAGCATGGGCGAGATGTTCACCTCCATCCTGGATGTGACCATCATCTACCCGGATGGGCCTGTGTCCCTGTGGGATCTGCTGCGCGGGCAGGTAGGTCATGTCATTGTGGATGTGCGCCAGCGCCCTGTGCCGGTGGAGCTGCTTGACGGGGATTATAGCGGCGACCCTGCCTTCCGTGAGCGATTTCAGCAATGGCTTCATGAGGTCTGGTTGGAAAAAGACGAGCTGGTCGAGCGGCAGCGCACGGAAGCGACCCAAGTCGCGGCGCCGGTGTGATGGCCAAAAAGCGCACGATGGAAAGCGCCATGCAGAGAAAGCGATGCGCGTCGATGATTGCGGCTGCTGAGCGATGGCGGCCCCAGCGAGGGATGTTCTTATGTCCAGCAGCCATGCCGCCCATAAACGATTGAGCGCAACTGTGCACGGTCGAGTGCAGGGCGTCGGCTTTCGCCAATCGACTGTTTCCACAGCCCAACGGTTGGGGGTCGCCGGCTGGGTCGCCAACTTGCGGAATGGCAATGTGCGAGTTGTGGCTGAAGGCGACGAATTGGTGTTGCAACGCCTGCTCCGCTGGTTGCACGAAGGCCCCAGCATGGCCCACGTCAGTTATGTCGATTTTGAGTGGAGCGAGGCCACCGGCGAGTTCGATGGTTTCGACGTGCTCTGGTGATTCCGCTGGCAAAACAGACGGAATTGATAGTATAGTATGGGCGTTCGAATTGAGACGGGTGTGTTCAAGATTCGTTATCAGTGATCATTCCGTAGGGGCTTGAACGGCGGCGGCGAGGCGTCGCTGTTACAGAAAAACGACTTCGCCGCCGTTCAAGCCCCTACAGCAAACTAACGTTGAATGCATCCAATTGAAACCGGCAAAATTAGCCAGATTGAGGAGACCAAAAAATTTATGATTTACAGACTTCGCACCCTTGCCGTCATCGCTACGCTTGTTCTGGCGTTCATGGCGACGATCGCTCAGCCGCGCGCCGTCCTTGCCGCCGCGCCGCGTCAGGATGACGCCCTGACCGAACTGGCAGGCACATATGTTTCCGAGAGCTTTGCTGCCGGAGATGACTCCAGCCCCCAGTATATCTTGACGCTGGTGGATGATGGCCGCGCCGAATTGATCACTTCCAAGCCACAAACAGGGGAAATCTCCCTGGAGGAGGGCGAGTGGTCAGTCGAGGATGACGCTCTGACGCTCACGATCATCGGCGACTATGTCGAAGTGTATGATGAGCCAGTGGAGGTCGTCTTCGAGATTCAGGAAGGCGTATTGCTCGCCGTCGAATTCGACGCCGAGATCTTTGGCGATGAGGGCTTCACGCTTTTGTCCGAGTCGGCGGCAGACTCGATGACTGGAGAAGAAACTGCTGCGCCAGAGAAAGGGTCGCTCACCTTCCAGTCCGAGGTGCTGCCGGCCGCCGATACCCCTGGTCGCCAGATCACCCTGGTCGTAACTGAGGACGGCGAGGTCACTTGGAGCACCGACTACATGAACGGGGAGCCGCCCATTGTCGAGCTGGGGACGTGGGAGTCCAATGACGAAGACGAAACCGTCGCCATCACCCTGACCGGACGAGAGGATGAGGAGTACGACGAACCGGTCGTGATCACCTTTGCGCTGGGCGAAGAAGCCGCACTCGAAGCGGTGGAGTATGATGAGTCGCTCTTTGGCTCCGATGGGTTGACTCTCTATCTTGTTGATGATGAGGCTGGCGCGATGGCGGAAGATCTGCTGGAAGATGAGGCGACAAACGAATCATCCGGCGATCCCAGCGGCGTCTATGTCTCCAACATTCTGCCGGCGGCTTCATCTCCCGGTCGCGTGATCCTGCTCATCCTCTACCCCGACGGCTCTGTGCAGAGCGGCGTCTACTTCCTCAACAACGAGGAGCCAATCTCCGAGGTGGGCGAGTGGGTGGACAACGGCGACGGCTCCCTGGCTGTGACGATTACGGGCACATCCGACGAGCAATACGACAAACCAAACGAAATGGCTTTTGTGTGGGATGGCGTCTCGCTTGTGTCTGGCGATCTGGTTTTCCAGAAGTTGGAGGAGACGGAAACGACCGTCGAACCCACTCCTGTGGCATTCTACATGAGCGATGTGCTCCCGGCTGCATCCAGCCCTGGTCGTCAGATGAGCCTGGTCTTCTATGACGACGGCAGCGCCGAGATGACTACCGATTACATGAACGAGGAGCCGCCCATCGTCGAGTTGGGCGAGTGGTCGGGAAATGATGACGACACAGTGACGTTGACGCTCACGGGACGCCCAGATCGTGCGTATGATCCGCCAGTCGCCATCACCTTCGAAATTGACGGCGACCAACTCATCTCCACCGAGTGGGACGAAAATCTCTACGGCTCTGAAGGGCTTGTCTTGACCGAGCAGCCCATGGAAGATCTGAACCAGGATTCCTCTACGGCCAATGAAGATGCTGGCGCGGAAGTTCCTGACGGGGCAGTCGCCATCTTCACCGCCGAGGATCAACCCGCGGCGTCGTCGCCGGGCATCAACATCACTTTGATCCTCTTCGAGGATTCCACTGCGGCCATGATCAGCGACTATCAGAATGACGAAGAGCCGGTCAATGAGTATGGCGAGTGGACGTTGAACGACGATGGCACGCTGACCCTGACGCTGTTGGGCGCTGACGATGGCGACTATGACCGCCCCGTCGAGATCGTCTTCGAGCAGACCGAAGACGGCATCACCGCCATCGAGTATGATGTGAGCGTCTATGGCGACGTGGGGCTGAATCTGCAAACCCAGTATCTGGCTGAATAGCAACACATGGACTATCGCACACTGGGACGCAGCGGCGTCAAGGTTTCGCCATTGTGTCTGGGCGCAGACAACTACGGCAACCCCACGCCGGCGGACGAAGCTATCCACATCATCGACGCAGCGCTGGCTGCCGGCGTCAACTTCATCGACACCGCTGACATGTACGGCGGCGCGACGCCCGGCGCCAGCGAAGAGATCATCGGCGCGGCGTTCAAGCAGAACGGCTTGCGAGACCGGGTGATCCTGGCAACCAAGTTCCACTATCCCATGGGGCCAGACCCCAATCAGCGCGGCAATTCGCGCCGTCACATCATGCAGGCGTGCGAGGCCTCTTTGCGGCGTTTGCAGACAGATTACATCGATCTCTATCAGGCGCATCGACCCGACTTCGAGATTCCTCTGGATGAAACGTTGCGCGCACTGGATGATCTCGTCACACAGGGCAAAGTCCGCTACATTGGCAGCTCCACTGCGCCAGCCTGGCACATCATGGAAGCCATCATGGTGAGCGAACTGAAGGGCTATGTGCGCTTTGTCTCAGAGCAGCCACCCTACAATCTGCTCGACCGGCGCATCGAAAACGAGCTTGTCCCCATGTGTCAGAGCCACGGCCTGGCCCTCATCACCTGGTCGCCTATGGCCATGGGGCTGCTGGCCGGACGCTATGCCAGCGCAACGCAGCCGCCAGGCGACTCGCGCGCCATTCTGCGCGGCGGCATCTACGCCGAACGGGTGACGCCCGCCAGCGTGGAGGTGGGGAATCGTTTTGCTGCGCTGGCGCAGGAGTACGGCTTTCACCCGGCCCAACTGGCCGTGTTGTGGGTCAAAGATCAACCGGGCGTCACTGCGCCCATCATCGGTCCGCGCACGGTGGAGCAGCTCCAGACGCTGCTGCCCGTTTTGGAGATGACCCTGCCTGACGAAGTGCGCACGGCCTGCGACGAGCTGGTCAAGCCCGGCAGCGCGGTGGTAAGTTTCTTCAATACTGCACCGTGGATGAAGCTGAGGTTCATTTAGCCTGAGCGATAGCCTAACGATTGACAAGCCAGTCCATCGTCAACGACGCCAGCTCATCGAGCGCCCGCACGCTCATTGCGATGTGTTCCAGGTGTGTGTCTTCCAGGTTGGTGTGTGACAGACCCCGTAGACTCTGCACGAACATCATCACCGTCGGCACGCCGGCGCGTGCCACCTCTGCCGCGTCGTGAAGCGGACCGCTCGGCATACGATGCGTCGCGCCCGCGATGGTGCGGGTCGCCCGGTCGCACAGCTCGATCAATTGCGGATGGAAAGGGATCGGTTCGATCCGCCAGATTCGCTCCCAGGCGACCGTCACATCTTCCTCCGTGGCGATGGTGTTGCTCACGTCTTTCGCTTCTGACAACATGGCCGCGAGCTCGCCGGCATCGATGTGGCGTTGGTCGAGGGTGATCTCACACTCGCCCACGACGGCTGTCACGATGCCCGGCCGCGTCGTGCAGCGCCCCACCGTACAGACGCCGCGGCGCCGTTTGGCGATTTCACGAATCTCCAACCCCAATTTCGCCGCCGCGCCAAAGGCGTCTCGCCGCAGGTGCATGGGTGTCGAGCCGGCGTGGGCTGCCTGACCGGTGAAGGTGATGGCGTGGCGCTCGACGCCGCAGGTGCCCACGACCACGCCGAGGGGTAGCCCCATACTTTCCAGAACCGGGCCTTGTTCAATGTGCAGTTCCAGATAGGCTGCTGCGTTGTCGAGTTCCTTCCGACTTTCAGACATGCGGTCGATCTCCACGCCGCAGCGACGCAGGGCGTCTTCCAGGCGGATGCCGTCGCGGTCGGTGCGGTTGCGCTCCAGGTTGGGGTCGAGCGCGCCGCTGCACGCGCTGGAGCCGAGCAGGCTGCGACCGAAACGCGCCCCTTCCTCATCGGCCCAATCCACCAGGCGCACCGTCACCGGCGGCGCGCCCTGACCAGCAATGCGCCGCAGCACTTCCAGCCCGGCCAGCACATTCAGACAGCCATCGAGCCAACCGCCATTGGGCACGGAGTCCAGATGACCGCCGATGACCAAACCGCGTTCGGCGCGTCCTGTCAAGGTCGCCCAGATGTTGCCCGCCTCATCTTGATGCACTTCCACAGGCAGTTCCGCGAGTCTGGCGCGATACCAGTCGCGAGCGCGTAACCATGTGTCGCTCCAGGCAACGCGCTGCGCTCCGTCAGCGTTGCCGGTGAGACGGCGGAGTTCTTGCAGTTCGGCCACTGTGCGCTGCGGATTGAGCAACAGGTTTTTCGCCATAACGGATCTCCTTCCTGATGTGGAATGTGGTCAGTGCAATGCTCCACATTATACCCAGATCAGGTGAATCCCCGAACGGCTCATTCGCAATAGAAGCAGATTTCGATGGTGTGCTCTAACGAAGAAGATGAAGATGAATGAAGAGAGGTCACAGGACGGTCGATAACGAAGAACCCCCAGCTTTCACCGCTAACCTCCGTGCGCAAATCCCTTTGCCAGGTAGTTGGCAAATCAAGAGATTCCAGGCCAGGGTTGAGCGGGGGCGCATAATGGATCGCAGGGGAAAGACATGAAATGACAAAGGTGACGGAGAGAGCCAGTTCCCGTCCCATGCGCTGGAATGAGTCTGTCAGAGTATTCTGTAGCGCGACGCGCAATCGTTCACTCCAAAGATGGGGTGGACATGCCCGCGCCAGCTCATCCCAGGCAGTCTTGAGCCCGTTGGAACTCTGCAATTCACTCATGGCTAGGGAGAACTCAGCCACCTTGCGCCACGGATCCACCTTGCGGCTTTGATCCAGCATCGCAAAATCACCATCGACATCCATCGATTGTTCTCCCTCTTTTTCATCAATCGCCTCTGAGCTTGCGCCGCTATACTTCGCTCTGTTTGAAACCAGGAGTTTTTGAACTGTGAAAACTCCTGGTTTCAAAGCAACCGCAGTTTAGCGATCTGCTCATCAAGTTTTTGCAATCGTCGAGTCTATACGCCCACGTGCGCCTCATCTGTACGTGGGTGTGCGCACTGAACCTGTTCCCCAAAATCCGAAGTAGAGCGCCAGCGTCTTCTGTCTTTATTTAAGCAGAACTTCTGTGTAACTTGGTGGCGCTTGGCGACACAGAAAATACTACAAGCCCTTGGTTGACCGGCAGATCCTGTCTGCTCCTGTCTGCCACAGAGAATACCGGGAAACACCCCGTGCGCGCTTCTTTGTGTTCTCATTTTTCCTTGCGGCAAAATTACTTGGGTGCATTCAAAGTTATACTGCGGTTGCTTTGAGACCAGGAGTTTTTGGCCTGCGAAAACTCCTGGTCTCAAACAGAGCAAAGTATAGTTCGCTAACGAATCAGCTACAAGCCCATTTGAAGCCGAAGAGATCAAGATGAACGCAACCCGGCGTCCAGGTCAATCGTCTTGATTCATAGGGAAGGTGCGAAAACATCTGTCCAACCGTTTGCAACAAGGAGGTTGCTATGCGTACATCAGGTTTCATCCTGCCCATCGCCGCCGCCCTCATCGTCGCTCTCTGTTTCACTTTCACCCTCGCTGCCCAGAATTCCACCGCTACGCCGCCCACGGGTTGGCTCACCGGCGGCCCTTACGCGCCGAATCTGCCTGATTCCACGCCGCTACGAACAAACGGCATCCACGCGTCGTCAGATTACGCCAATGATCACACTCTCTTTGCCGCAACCGATGACGGGATCTTCCGCACGATGAATGGCGGCGAATCATGGGAGCTTGTTCTATCGTCGCCCATCAGCGCAACAACGGATAGCAAATTTAGCCGCGTGCGCGTCTCGCCTGCCTATGCCAGCGACCAAACTGTCTTTGCCACGTTCTATGACCCCGACGCTTCCCAAGCCGCGCTCTATCGCTCACAGGATCGCGGCGAGAGTTGGAACATCGTCAAGTCGCACACCGAACCGTTCACTGTGTTGGAACTTTCCCCAGCGTTTGGCGTGGATCGCACCGTCTTCGTCGTCACCAACCGGGGCGATTCGCTGTTGCGCTCCCTCGACGGCGGCGCAACATGGACCGATTTCAGCCTCTCCCTGCCTGGTGAGGGCTACTTTGCCAATACTCTGGCCGTCTCTCCCAATTACGCCAGCGACCAGACTCTCTTCGCTGCTGGCTTCGGCCCGGTGCGCCAGAGTACAGACCGCGGCGAGCATTGGAGCGATCTCGAGACTTTCGGCCCAACGTATGCCGTGGCGCTGTCGCCGGCTCTGGCAGATGACCAGACCTTGTGGGCCAGCTATCGCGCCATCGAAGGCGCCGGCGATGGGACGCCCGACAGCAGCGTGCAGCGATCCGTCGATGGCGGCGAAACGTGGACGTTGAGCGGAGTCGGTCTGCCCGGCGTCTACGAGCCGTTTCCACGCATGTTGGCCGCGTCGCCCGATTTCGCTGCGGACCGCTCTGTCTTCACTGCGTTGGGCGGTCAATTCGTGGCATGGAACGAACACAGCCTCTTCCGCAGCTATGACGGCGGCGTTTCCTGGGTCGATCTCGGGCCTGCGCCGAATAATCCTGATCTTTACGAATTGGTTATCACCACCGCGCCCGGAGAAGGCGTGCGCGCCCACCTGGCTACTGAACATGGCGTGTGGCATTTCGGCCAATCGTGTGAGCAGCGCCTGGTGAACGGCGGCTTCGAGGTGGATGCCGCTTGGGTGTTGCCCATCACTCCCTATTCAGCCGTCTATAGCACAGACTCGGCCCACAGCGGCGTCCGTAGTCTGCGCGCCGGCATTCTTGACCCAACCGAGAATGTGCGCGCCTATTCATCGGCCCAGCAGACCATTGCCATCCCTGGGGATGCGGCGTCAGTGACGCTGCGCCTGTGGCAGCGCCCGCTTTCCGGCGAGGGCGATCTGAGCGCAGCAGAGACCGCCCTGGACTCGCCAACAGCAGCGCAGGCAGCGGCGGAGGGGGCGCTCCTTCCCAAGGCCGGCAGCGACCGCCAGTATGTGCTTCTGCTGGACTCTGCCAACAACGTCCTCGAACGTCTGTTGTGGACGCGCAGCGACGCGCGGGAGTGGTCGGAGCTTGTCTTCGATCTGACTGGCTACGCAGGTCAGACGGTCAAAATTCACGTAGGGACATACAATGACGGCGTCCACGGAGTGACCAGCCTCTTTGTGGATGACGCTGCGCTCATCGTGTGCCCCGGCGCCAGCCATGCTTTCTATCTGCCCCATGTCGCCAACGCGCCGACAGCCACGCCGACGTCAACCCCATCGCCCACGCCGACGAATAGTGCGCCGCCCACCCCTCAGCCGGCGAGCTATCCCACGCCGTTTCTGGCTGGAACGCTCGATCTCGGTTTGCGGGCGCGCGGTGTGACAGTGAAGAGCGGCGGCGAGCGCGCCTATGTAGGCATGGTGGACGATCAGGGAAAAGGCGTCATCGGCATTGTCCAGTTGACGCCCCTCACTCTCACCACCCAGATCACCCTGGGCGCAGCCTCGTCGAGCATCAATGACGTGGCTCTGGCGCCCGATGAGCGTTATCTGCTCGCCGCAGAGCGCGAGGCCGGCATGCTGGCCGTCGTGGATGTGATCAGCCGCACGGTGAGCAAGCGCTTGCCTGTGGGCAGCCTGCCCAACGGCGTCGCTGTGCAGCGCAACCTCGGCTACGTCGCCAATTTTGGCGACGACACAGTCACCGTCTTCGATGCGGGCGCCTTCACTGCGCCGTGGACGCTTCACAACGTAGGCCACGAGCCGTCGCTCTTCGTTGTCGAACAAGGGCTGGGAGGCGTCTTGCCCGAGATTCCTGGCGCGTGCTGCGAAACCGCGCGCACACTCTATCTCTCGGCGCACGGCAGCGATGAGGTGTTCACCTTGTTAGATGCTCAACCGGTGACTGCACTGGCCAACATGACCGACGCCTATGGGCTTGCCTACGACCCGGCAGCCATGCGGCTCTATGTGGCGCACCGAGGGCCGGCTCACAAAATTTCCGTCGTGGATGTCATGGGCGACCGCCTGGTGGGTCGGATTGCGCTGGGCGACAAAGAACCCTATGTGCTGGCTGTCAACCCTGACAGCGGCCATCTTTTTGTGGTGTGCGACGGCGAGGTGCGCATCTTTCGCACGCTGGATTGGCAATTGGTGACGACCCTTCCGATCCCTGCCGGACCCGATTCGCGCATTGCCCTGGACGAGGCCAATGACAGGGTGCTCGTCACGGCCTTCGAAGGACGCCAGCTCAGCGTGATCAAGGATCGCTGGCCTGCGCTGGCACTCTTCTCGTCGAATCGAGATGGCAATGTGGACCTGTACCGTATGTTACCCGACGGCCGTGAGCCGTTTCGCCTGACTTTCACCGCAGACCGGGTGGAGCAGATGGCCGTCGGCGCGCCCAACAGCCGTTGGATTGCCTACGCCAGCGGCGACGGCGAAAACTCACACATCTGGATCATGAGTCGCGACGGGCACAGGGCGTTCATGGTAACAGAGGGGCCGGGATCCTTCGTTCAACCGACCTGGTCGCCCGACAGCGCAACCCTGGCCTTTGCCGGCAACCGGGGCGATGGTTGGAGCATCTACACGCTCTCCCTGGCGGATGGTGGGGTGAGTAAGGTCAATATCCAGGATGGCATGCCGTGGCGGGCAGCCCATGACCCCGACTGGTCATGGGCGACGAACCGCATCGCTTATGACGCGCACGGCGTGGGGGCGGGGTATTCGCTCTATGACATGAAGCCGGACGGCAGCGATGTGCGCCGGATCACCACCAATCCAGACGCCGACCGCCTGCCCAGTTGGGCGCCCGATGGCAAGCGTCTGGCCTTCTGGGGTGCGCGCCAGGAGCAGAGCCTCTTCGTAACAGCCGTCGGCGCGGTCAGCGTGACGCAGTTGTTGCCGACCAGCCTTGCGCCCACGACGCCGGCCTGGTCGCCAGAGGGCGAGACCATTCTCTTCACGGGCTATCTGGCGCCGGGAGCGCACAGCGAGGTGCTGCGCGTAGAGGCGAATGGCAGCCGGGTCGAGCTGCTGAGTGATCGACCTGACGCCGAGGATTTCAGCCCGGGTTGGCTGCCTGGAAGATAAGGGGAAGAAGATAGAGGGAGATCCGAGAAAAACAGATGGGGCGACATCGCCTTGACGATGCCGCCCCACATGTTTCCCCCAACCCGCCCTCGCCGTTTTCGCCGATCAACACGCGGTAGTAACATTACCCGATGCCCTGTGCGCGTCTCACAATACTGAGCCTGACAATCAGGGTATACGCTGGCTCCGCGCGTATCAGATCCGGAGTCTGGTGTCTACATATTCTTTATACTGCCCTGAAGACGGGGCATTTGTGCTCTCACCGGCAACAACGGCTACCAACTACATAGAAGCTACACAGAAAATAGTCAATTCTTCGATTACCTACTCACCCATCTCGGTCAGCCAGTTCGCTGCCTGGATGCGGGTGTCCAATTCCCGCGCCTGGCGAGCCAAATGATCGGCCTGGGCCTGGATGGCTGCCACATCGACAGCGGTGACGTAACGCACCTCGTTGCGGGTGAAGCGATCATGGAGGTAGATCGCGGCAGCCGCCAAGTCAGCGTAGATCTTCTGACGCAAGCGCATCACATCCCGCGCGGCCAGGGCGTCGGTGAGGGTTACGCCCTCTTCGAGCATGGTGGTCGAGTTGACCCGGTTGATGCGCCGGATCATCGCCTCCAGGTCGCCGGCCACCCGCTCCAGCTCTGCCATGAGTGCAGCCGGATTCTCGGCGGGCGCGTCGCCTTCCTGCACCCGGGCCACCCGCATCAGACGGGCCTTCAACTGCTCGATGCGCCTCTGGTAGTCGGCCCGCAAGACCAGAGCCTCTGCAAGTTTCATGGTTTTCCTCCTTCAATCTCAAGTCGTTGCAAGCAGCAAGCGGCAGATTCGTGGGCTGTTCTGCAACTTGCTGCCCGCAATCATCCTGCACGATTCGCGCTCTGGCTATCCTGCCACGAAGTCGGCGATCACCTGCGGCGTGGCGGCGTCGAAGCCGACCACGTCCAGCATCCCGGCGTCGTTCGGGTCGGCGATGGAGAAGCCATTGCTGACCATGCCTACGACCACCAGCCTGGCCGGGATGCCGGTCTGGCGGCGGTAGTCGGCCAACGCTTGCGCCGGATGCACCTGACCGAACCACGTCTCTGAGTCGGTGTAGACCACGAAGGCGTCGGCCTGGATGCCCTTCTGCAGCGCCCAGAGCATGGGCAGCGCGCAGTCGGTGCCGCCGAAGGGCAGGTTGCCGGTCACCCGCAGGGCCTCTGCCAGAGGCTGGCCGGGACGGATGTTCAGCGGCGTCATCTGGTGGCAGAAGCCCACGATGGTGTGCTGCGGCTCAACAGAGGCGGTCACCAGCGCCATGGCCGTCGAGGCCACCCGCGGCGTCAACCCGGGCACGCCCGCCACCTCACCGCCGCCCATGGAACCCGACACGTCCAGCGCCAGGACTATGCGCTTGCCGGTCGCCTCCACGTTGCCAAAGGCCAGGTGAAAGGCCTGCTCCAGCGCCTGGCTGATGGCCGCCGCCGGCGTCCACTTGAGAGAGCCGCGTGCGCCTTCGCCCTGGCGATAGGTCATGAGCGCTGCCAGCACCGCGATGGGGTGGATGCGCGCCCTGCGTAGGCTCTCCACCTGGGTGAGACGCTCGACCACGCTCGCGGTCTCGGGTGCATCTGCCGTCAGCAGCCCATTGGCCGTCATACGCGCCAGATTGCGCAGCAACGCGGTCATGGGCAGACCGGGCAGCAAGGCCCGCCACACCTCGGCCTGCGCCAACCAATGGGTGGGCAGGGCCTCCCAGGGCAGGCCATAAGCCGTGATGAGATCGAGAACCTCGCTCAGGCCGGCGGCGGCCATGCCCCGCTCGTAGGCCCACAACAGGCGCAGACCCGCATCCGCGTCAGGCGTCGCCCCCACATCCGACCAGCCATTGACCATCCAGCCATAGATGGCCTCGTGCTGGGGCGTGGCCGGCTTGGGGTGCGCCAGACGCAGGGCGTCGCGGTGTCCCCAGCCGTTGCGGTTCTGGTACTTCACCGCCTGGTAGGCCAGCCTGTCGGTTGGCAGGGCGGCGTACCAGTTGGCGACCGCCCGACGTAGTCCCCGCCCCCAACCCCGGAAGCCCTCAACGGCGGCCAGGAAGTGGAAGAGGTGTGTACCGATACGGGCGACCCGCGGCAAAGCCTCCAGCGCGGCGGCGCGCACAGCAGCGTCGCCAAGACCTGCGCACATGGCCAGGGCGAAGATCGCCGGGTCGTTCTTGGGCGCACGCCCCGCCTCGCTGATCTCCACGATGCGCCGCACAACGCGCAGGCCATCGGCCTCCATGCAGCGCCGCACAGCCTGGGCGTTCTCCACCGTGACCTTGCGCTCGCCGATGTAGTAGGTTCCGCCTTCGGCGCCAAGCACCAGGAAGCGATCGAGCCGCACCCAGTCATCGACAATCCAGGCATAGCCGCCTGCCGAGTTCTGCACCTGGCTCGTCCCCACCATGGGCATGGACTGGGGCGGACGCCGCGTGCTGTAATGGGTTTGGTACAACATACACACCTCCACAAAAAACGTGTAATTTCCTGGCGGGCAAGGGCTGTCAATCGGATGATTTGCGAAGCGACGTATGCGAACACAAGTCGCTCCGCCGGCTTCTCAGGGCCAGTTATCAGTTGGTGAGATAACCGATTGACTTCGGCCCGCCAGGGAGCCGATCGTGCGCCGCAGGCAAGCAAGCGGCGTTGGGGTTAGGTCCGAGATAACCCAACGTCTTCGGCCCGCGGCAAGGGATGACGGAGGAATCAAACCTCCAGGGCAGGAGACCCCGCCGACGCCCAGGCGTCGTCCAGTGAGAGCGGCAGGAGTCGAACCTGCGTTTACCTGTCCCAGATAACCGACAACCTTCGGCCCATTCACCGTCGATGGCGTGGTTCGCTGTCGAACAGGCAAAAGACAAGGGGCGGCGTCGAGAGAGGCGAGTGTGCATCGGCGCAAAGCGTTGGAGAATAACCTTTGAGCCGTAGGTGATGCACATTCGCCGCAGATAGTTCTGCCGTTGAACTACACTCTCAATATGGAATTGTGTTTATTCGAGATGCATTGTTTCGTTCTTTTGTGCGCATCTTTACCTCAAAAACACAACAGCGAGAAGAATAACACAGAGAATTGTGTTTGTCAATACCCAATTTGTGGTTTTGTGTAAATTCGTTGACGCACGAAATGCGAGAGTTTCTGGCATGACATCCTGATCTCCACTCGCGCCGACCTGGAGAAGGTCGAGAAGGCGATTCGCAGGTAAGCCAAACAAAAGAGGCAGCCGAGCGGCTGCCTCTTTTCTGTGTGGGCGCGACAGGACTTGAACCTGTGACCTCACGGATGTGAACCGTGCGCTCTAACCAACTGAGCTACGCACCCGTTTGACCTTTGATGCTGTGCATTATATCATGGTTGAACTGAAGTGCAAATTGGCGTCCGGGACTGTTTGGCCTATTGTTTTGACTCACCCGACTCGTTATGGTGCGTAATTCTCGCAACACACTCCGTCTGTTTTTCCTCCTCGTCATTGTTGCTGCGCTCTTTGGCGCCTGGTTCGCTAACTCTTACTGGCAAATCGACCTGACTGCCATCGAGACGCCCGCCGTGGAAGAAAGCGCCGATTGGGTGGACACGGCTGCAATCATTGGCGAAGAGGCGCTCCAGTTCATTCTCGGTTGGACCGGCAGCCAGTAATCCGAAGGACTTGTCAGAGTATACCTTCACACCTTCCAGGAAGCTCTGAGCTTCCTGGAAGGTTGTTTACCTTGGATTATCGAGAAGATACGCGCGAGCCGCCGTACAGTCGTGTGTAGTGGTAGAGATTTCCCAAGATCAGTTGAACGTAGAGCCGCGGCTCGTTGACGCCCAACACTTCGACAAAGAGCGTATCGTCCGGGCCTGAAAGTTCTCGCCAATACTCGGCGTTGCCCGGCCCGGCGTTGTAACCTACCAGGGCCGAGACCATGTTGCCGTCGAGATAGCTGCGCGCCCAATCCAGGTAATACGCGCCGAAGTTGAGATTGATGTAGGGGCGATAGATCAATTCATTTGACCATTCGGGATGACCCTGTCGTTCGGCCACCCAGCGCGCAGTGTCGGGAATGATCTGCGCCAATCCCTGCGCGGCCGCGTATGAACGAGCGCCCTCCTCGAAGAGGCTCTCCTGGCGGATGATGCTGTAATAGAGCAGGGGATTGATCGATTTCGCCAACGCCTCTTTTTCGACCAGTTCTTCGAAGTGACGCGGGTAGGCGCGGCGTTGCAAGAAGATAGGCGCATCTTCCACCAGCCCGGCCGGGCTGAATTCGAGCAGCCGCGCCATGGCCATAATGCTGTGGCGGAACGCGCCCATGCGCTCGAACTCCAGGCTCAAGGGATAGAGCGCCTGGGGGTTGTCCCGGTGACGAGTGAAGAGCCGATCCAGCGCGGCCAACGCGTCGACGCGCTGGTCGAGTTGCAGGAGCATCTGCCCCTTGCTCAGGTCGAGATCGCCTGCCAGAGACGCAGGCAAGGCGGAGAGGCTTTCTGCATCCCCCATGGCGGGCCAGGCAGCCAGCCATGCTTCGGCAAATGCCTGACTGCTGTCATCTCCGGGCAGACGAGAGGCCGGCCCAACGACGCGCGGCAGCTCTCGTAGCATTGCAGCGTCGGTCAACGGCAGTCGATTCAACGCCTGGGTCGCCAGGATGCCATAGTAGATGTCGGGCGCTTTGTCCGCCAAAGCCTGCCACTGGGCGCGGGCGAGATCATCATCCCCGCGCGCCTGGTAGCTGCGTCCCAGCCAATAGCTGACAGCCGGCCATTTGTATTCTGGGTAATCGGCCTGAAGGCGACGATAGAGGTCGGCGGCCTGACCGTAGAAGCCCTTTTGCAACGCGCCCACTCCCAGAGCATAGAGGGCGTCGGGCGCGCGTGGGCTGTTGGGGAAGCTCTCGGCCAGAGAGAGGAAATCCAGCGTGGCCTCCACCTCGTTGTCATCGCGCAGCGCGCGCACGCCGCTCAGCCAGAGCGCATCCGCGGCGAGAGGGTCGCCGGCGTGGTCGCGGGCAAAGGTGCGATAGGTGCGTCGCGCGCCGGCTGTGTCACCCGCGGCGATTTGGGCGCGGGCTTTGTCGAGCCAGGCCTGGCCGAAACAGTCACAGTCGGGGAATTCGGCAATCACCCGGTCGAAGGCGGCGATGGCGGCGTCGTATTGTTCTGCGCCCAGGTGGGACTGACCCAGTTCGTGGAGCGCGCGGGCATAGCGACTGTCGCTTGGCTCGCTGGCGGCCAGATAGGCTTCATAGGCGGCGATAGCCGGGAAATAGGCGTCGGCCTGGAGATCGATGAAACCGCGCTGGTAAAGGTCGAAATTCACCCCACGGTTGACCAGCTCCACCAGCGCGAGATAGGCAGAGCGCGCCGCGGGCGCTTCGGCGGTTGCTGCGCGCCAGCGTTCGATAGCGCCGGCGCCATCGCCTGCGCTGGCGAGGGACTGGCCGGCCAGGTACTGAATCTCGGCCCGGTAAGCTGGATTCTGAGCCACCGCAAGTATTTCATCGTAAACTGCCACGGCGTCGCCATAGCGCCCCACACCAGAGAGGACTTTGCCCAGAGTCTCCAGCAGGGAGACGCGGCTGACCGTATCTTCGGTGGCGTCGGCGGCGCGGCGATAGGCTGCGGCTGCGCCGTCGATGTCGCCCAGCGCGATGTATTCCTCGGCGATGCGCTGCTGCACATGTTCGGCCATCCAGGGGTAGGTCTCCAGAAAACGCCAATAGGCGGCAATCGCTGCGCTGTGTTCGCCCAGACCGGAGAGCGCGCGGGCGCGCAGGAAGTGGTCTTTGCTCAAGAAGTCGCTGACCGATGCGCCCGCTGCAGCGGCTTCGGCGTCCAGCGCGTCGAGCATGGACAACGCCTCGCCGGGCGCGTTGTCGGCCAGCAGGGTGCGGGCCAGGTCGTAGCGGGCCTGGAGGCGCGTGGGGAGCGTAGCGTCGGACATGGCCAGTATCTGGCCGAAGGCGGCGCGGGCGCCGGTGTAGTCGCCGACGCGTCGCAGCTCCTGTCCGGCGCGCAGGAGGCTGGCGGTGTCGGGCGTGGGGCTGGGGGTGAAGGTGGCCGTGGGCAGGGGCGTTTCGGTTGGCGCAACTTGCGTTTCAACCGCGGGCGTTTCCTGGCTCGCGGCTGCGCCGCCCTGCGGCGGCAGGACATCAGCGGTTGGTGTAAAGGTGGGAGCCAGTGCGGGCGTCGCATCTGGCGACTCTGGGGGATCGGACTGGTTGTCGCACGCGCTCAGGAAGAAGAGGAAGGCGACGAACATGCCGACAAGGATGGAGTGCGCGGTGAGCGAGCGAGGTGGGGTGGCTTTGTGCGGGGGGAAAGGTGGATGGGTCATGTGTTGATCCTGAATCTACATCGGGAGAATGGCGGTGGTTGGCGGCATCGGTTGGCGGCGGCATCGGTTGGCGGCGGCATCGGTTGGCGGCGGTATCGGTTGGCGGCGGCATCGGTTGAAACCGACACCTGGTGGACGAAACCTGCTGAAGCAGGTTGATCTTGCGGCCGGGTGCATCCATTGGCATCGGTTGGCGGCGGCATCGGTTGAAACCGACGCCTGGTGGACGAAACCTGCTGAAGCAGGTTGGCGCGGGTGGGGTGGTGGTTTCCACCGACCGCGGCCAATGCCTTTGCGCATGGCGTAGCCATCTGGTATCATCGGTCATAAATGCTGTTCCACAGCTCAACCATTCTACAACCGCTTGTGACGAATCACTGAATCTACATGTTCCTATGTCCAGCACAACAACCAGCGCTATGATCCAGGCCACATCGGAAGTTGACGCCGCGCGCTATGAACTCGTCGTGGGCATGGAAGTCCACGCCCAGTCCCTCACTCGTTCCAAGATGTTTTGCCGCTGCCCCACGGATTATCAAGGCGCGCCGCCTAATACGCGCGTCTGTCCGGTCTGTTTGGGGATGCCGGGGGCGCTGCCGGTCATCAACCGGGCGGCGGTGGAGGCGACGATCAAGACCGGTCTGGCGCTCAACTGCCAGATCAACGAGATGGCGGTCTTTGCTCGCAAGAACTACACCTATCCCGACCTGCCCAAAGGCTACCAGATTTCCCAATACGAACTGCCCTTGTGCGAACACGGCTGGTTGGAGATCGACCTGCCCGACGGCAGCACCCGGCGCATCGGCATCCGCCGGGTGCATCTGGAAGAGGACACCGGGCGCTCGGTGCATGAGGGGGCATACTCGCTCATCGACCTCAACCGCGCCGGCGCGCCCCTCATGGAGATCGTCTCCGAGGCCGACATCCATTCGCCGGAAGAAGCCTACGCCTACATGACGCGGCTGCGCGCCATCCTGCGCGCGCTGGGCGTGAACAGCGGCGACATGGAGAAAGGCGCGCTGCGCTGCGAACCCAACATCAGCGTGCGCACCCTGGAGCAAAAGGCGCGGGGTGAGTACGGCGTCAAGGTGGAGGTGAAGAACCTGAACAGTTTCCGCTCTGTGCGCAGCGCCATTGCCTATGAACTGGAACGCCAGGTGCGCACCCTGGAAAGCGGGGGCGCGGTGGAGCAAGTGAACATGGGCTGGGACGAGGCGCGCCAGGCGACGGTGG
>CAZLMM010000053.1:0-46155 GCA_964560495.1 uncultured Caldilineaceae bacterium | reverse complement strand
GTCCTCACCCAACTCTGCCTGTTCAATCTCCGTGCGCAGAGTAGCTACAAAGGACTCGACGGTCCAGCCCAACAGGTCATCACGGTCGCCGATGAAAATCGGTGAGTTCTCCAGCGAGGCAATGCCCATGACTGGATGAAATAGGCGCGCAGCGTCACGCACCAGATAGAACATGCTCCGTCCCGGCGTGTTGTAGACCGGTGAAGCCCACGTCAGCCGGAAATAACGCCAGATGTTTCTGAGCAGCAGCCCCGTATGCGGGCAACGGCCGTTCTCTGTGACAAGTTGGAGATAAGGCTGAACAAGCTGACCGAGTGCTTGCTGGCGCATGGCAGCATCAGGCAACTGGCGTACACGGCGCAAGTCGGCGGCGAGTTGACGACCATCTGCCATCACCGCCGTAATCGGCAGCCCGCGCGCCGGATTCTCCATATCAGTGATGAACTCCTGCGCTGCATGCAGGCGGGTCAAACGTTCGTGCCGCATGACGGAGCGGCGCAGTCCCTTGTGCTCATCAATGTCTTGTTGGGAACGTGGATGATCCTCTACCGGCGGTGGCGCAATCTTGAAGGTGGCACTCCGTTCGTCCCAGGCTGGCGTCCAACCGATGCGAAAGAGGTCGCGCAACAGCAGCCAGACTGATTGATACCTGGCCTGTTGCTCTGGATTGCCTGAAGAAGAAAACGCCCACGAGACTTCGTCCCGGATCAGAGCATCCCAATGTTCGCGTGGCTGTTGCAACAATCCACGCGCCTTGATATGGAAACGCGCCAGGAAGCGTTCCTGAAGTTCCGGGCGCACAGGCGTGAACTCCACTGCGCTCGGTGCAACTTTGGTGAAGGTGGCAAGATTGATCATCAGAATTCCACTATTGGGAGTTTGATCTGAACTGATGACGGAATATTAGCACAAATGTGTCATATCAATAGTAAAGGGTGTGAACTGATGTAGTGTTTCTGCCTCAAGGCGGATTTCGGTGCGCAGGTTGGGGTGTTTTGCCGGCGGTAATGTGCGTGCGGGCAAAAAACGCCGCGCCGTTGCCCTCGGCAGTGATCAGTTCGTCGAGTTGCTCGATCTGATCGCTGACGCGCACATCGAGCGCGTTGTCTTGCAAGATGCAGGAGTCTTTGACGGTGATGAGCATGGGTGGCTCCTTGGAGGAGAGGTTGGTCTCGATTTCATCTATCGCATTTGCCCGCCATTGTAGCATTGCCCTGGTCTGTAGCATAATGATGGCGCTCTGGCTTGTTTACATCTTTTCGTTCGGATTGTGAGTCTGCATCATGCCTACACAACCCTCCCACGCCATCGTCATCGGCGCCAGCCTGGCCGGGCTGTGGACGGCGCGCGTGTTGGCCGACCATTTCCAACGCGTCACCGTCTTCGAGCGTGACCAACTGCCCGTCGGCCCGGCCTCCCGCCCTGGCGCGCCCCAAGACCGCCATGTCCATGTACTCTTGCAGCGCGGCGCGCTCATCATGGCGCGCCTCTTTCCCGGCATCGAGGAGGAGCTGACAACCGCCGGCGCGCATCGCCTTGACCTGACCCGCGATGGTTACGGCAAGATACGCGGGCGCTGGCTGCAACGCTTCCCCAGCGGCAAGACCACTTATGGCTGCAGCCGCATCCTCCTGGAATCCATCGTGCGGGCGCGGGTCATGGGCCTGCCCAACGTCGCCGTCATCGGCGGTGTGCAGGTCCTGGGGCTGACCGCAGACAACGGACGAGTAACCGGGGTGCGTGTGCGTCACAAAGAGAGCAACCTGGAAAGCGTGGAAACGGCAGATTTCGTAGTGGACGCCTCGGGTCGCACCTCCAAAGCGCCCCAATGGCTGGCCGCCCTGGGCTACGACGAACCAAAAGAGACCGTCATCGACGCCCGATTAGGCTACGCCGGACGACGCTATCGCATGCCGGAGATACCCGAAGGCGGCTGGCTCACCATGCTCATCGGCCAGGAGCCGCCTACAAAAAGCCGCAGCGGGCTGATCTACAGTGAGGAAGGCGGCGTCTGGATGGTCATGGTGGCCGGCTGTCTGGGCGACTACCCTCCCACCGACGAAGCCGGCTTCGAGGAGTTTGCTGCATCCGTTGACCCAGAGTTCTACGCTGCCATTCGCTTCACGCAGCCCATCAGCAAGATCATCGGCTATCGCAACACCGAGAACCGCTTCCGTCGCTATGAGAAACTGGCGCGCTGGCCTGACCGATTTGTGGTTCTGGGCGACGCAGTCTGCGGCTTCAATCCGGTCTACGGCCAGGGCATGACCGTTGCGGCCATGGCGGCTGAGAGTCTGGGCGAGCATCTGGGCAAGGCAAAGGGGGCGTTGGATGGGCTGGCGTGGCGCTATCAAAGGCGTTATCCCAAGATCGTCGAGCCGGCCTGGCTGTTGGCGACTTCCGCCGACCTGGAATGGCTGGGGCGACAGGAAGGAAGCTCTCTGGCCGAGCGGTTCGCCAGCTGGTATTTTCCCCAGGTTCTGGACGCCATCCCAGTCGATCGCGTCGTTCACGAGGCATTCATCGAGGTGCAGAACCTGACGGCGTCGCCGCAGGCGCTTTTTTCGCCTCGTATTGTTGTACGCGTCCTCGGCCATTGGCTTTCGACCAGAAAACGCAGGTGATCCTCCATTTTCGACTTTTTGCCTGCTGTGGTATCATTTGAGAAATTTTTCACAAATGGAATGCTCAAAAAGGAGACAATACAATGATGAAGGGATACCTGCCCCCCGATGAAGTCGTCAACGTCGAGTTGCGCCGTTGGGTGGCAGAGATGGTGGAGTTGTGCAAGCCAGAGCGCGTTCATTGGTGCGACGGTTCGCAAGAAGAGTACGACGACCTATGCCAACAGATGGTCGAAGGCGGCACGTTCATTCGCCTGAACCCGAACAAACGCCCCAATTCTTATCTGGCGCGCTCACATCCTAGTGATGTGGCCCGGGTGGAGGATCGCACCTTCATCTGCTCGTTGAGCAAGAACGATGCGGGTCCAACCAATAATTGGATGGACCCGCGTGAGATGAAGGCCACCCTGTTGCCTCGTTTCGACGGCTGCATGGCCGGGCGAACCATGTATGTGATTCCCTTTAGCATGGGGCCAATTGGTTCGCCCATCGCCCACATCGGCGTACAGTTGACCGATTCTCCCTACGTGGTGGTGAACATGCGTATCATGACGCGTATGGGCAGCCGGGTGCTGGAGTCTCTAGGTGACGGAGAGTTCGTCCACTGTCTTCATTCCGTGGGGATGCCGCTCGCAGCAGGACAGGCCGATGTCACCTGGCCGTGCAGCCCGGATCCGGCGGACAAGTATATCGTTCACTTCCCCGAAGAGCGGACCATCTGGAGCTATGGCTCTGGCTATGGCGGCAACGCGCTCCTGGGCAAAAAGTGCTTCGCTCTGCGCATCGCTTCGTCGCTGGCTCGTGAATCCGATTGGCTGGCCGAGCACATGCTGATTTTGGGCGTCACCAGTCCCGATGGTCGCAAGACCTATGTGGCCGCGGCCTTTCCCAGCGCGTGCGGCAAGACCAATTTTGCCATGCTCATCCCGCCACAGCCGTTCTGGGATGAAGGCTGGCGCGTCTCCACCGTGGGCGACGACATCGCCTGGATCAAACAAAACGGCGATGGCAGGATCAACGCCATCAATCCCGAAGCAGGCTTCTTTGGCGTGGCACCCGGCACCAATGAAAAGACCAATCCCAACGCCATGGCGACCATTCGTGAGAACACCATCTTCACCAACGTGGCCCTCACCGATGACGGCGATGTCTGGTGGGAGGGCATGACCGATGAGCCGCCCAGCCACCTGATCGACTGGCAGGGAGAAGATTGGACGCCGGAGTGCGGGCGCAAGGCGGCCCATCCCAACGCCCGTTTCACCGCGCCTATCAGCCAGTGCCCGTCGGTGGACCCAGCCTATGACGACCCCAAAGGCGTACCCATCTCTGCCTTCATCTTTGGCGGGCGGCGCAGCAACGTTGTCCCTCTGGTTTTCCAGTCCTTCAACTGGGCCTTTGGCGTCTATAACGCCGCGACCATGGGGTCAGAGATGACCGCGGCGGCCTTTGGCACCGTTGGCGAAGTGCGCCGCGACCCCTTTGCCATGCTACCCTTCTGCGGCTACCACATCGGCGACTACTTCAGCCACTGGCTGGATTTTGGCCGCAACCTGCACAACCCGCCGCGCATCTTCAACGTGAACTGGTTCCGCCGTGATGAGAAGGGCAACTTCCTGTGGCCCGGCTTTGGCGAGAACATGCGCATCCTCAAGTGGATCGTGGAGCGGGCGCGCGGCAAAGCCTCCAGCGTGGAGAGCGCGCTGGGGTGGGTGCCGCGCTACGATGACATCGACTGGCGCGGGATGCAGGGCTTCAATCGTCAGAAATTCGACGCGGTCATGCGCACGGACCGCGACCTGTGGATGAAGGAGATAGCGTCTCATGATGAACTCTTCTTCAAGATTTACGACCGGCTGCCCAAGGAGATGACCTTTATCCGCGAGTTGCTGCTCTCCGGTTTGTGGCGCTCGCCCGGTCAGTGGGTGGCGCCGGAAGAGGAGGATAGCCCGGAACGGTTCTGAGGCGGGGAGTGGGAAATTGTGAATGGTTAATCGCTAATGGTTAGTGGCGCTGGCGCCGCCAACGACGAAAACCAGGGTAGGTCACGCTTGTCACGCTGCAAGCGTGACCTACTATTTTCTATGCGCCTATTCTCTATGCGCCTATTTTTCGTACAAACGCATGGCTAAACTGGTCGGTGTGGTGGGCAATACGGGCGTGGGTAAGACGACGCTCACGTTGGCGCTGGCGAGGGCTGGCGGCTTCGCCGTGGGGCTGGAGCAGCACGCCGAACGCCCTTTCCAGGCTCTCTTTGCCGCTGAAGGCGCGCGTTGGGGGCTGGCCAATCAGATCGATTACCTGCTTTTCCGCGCTGAACAGGAACGAGAGTTGCGCGCCGCGGCTGACGTCGCCATCCTGGATGGCGGTCTTGACCTGGATTTCTACGTCTTCAGCAAATGTTTTGCTGCCAGGGGATACATGAGCGCCGCGGAACACTATCTCTGCGAAAGATTCTACACGCTCTTACGCCTTCTCCTACCGCCGCCCGACCTCATCCTTCACCTGACTGCACCGCTGGATGTAATCGCCCGTCGCCATGCCCAACGTGGTCGCGGCCTGGAGATCGCCGGCCTTGCGGACTTGGAGATGCTCCAATCTCTCCTCGACGATTGGCTGACAGACGCCCCGGTCAGCCCGATTCTCACTGTGGATGCAAGCAACGACGACTTCTGCGATGCAGTGCATGTGAATACACTACTCGCCGCCATCGCCAGGCAGTGAGACTTGGCGACCAGGCTTTCCCTGTACCCTTGTTCAGAAAGACAACAACGGATAGCCTCTCGTAGGTCATGCTTTAGCGCAATGCCGCTAATAGACGCGACAAATAAAGATCATACAGCCGTAGGTGCGGTTTGTAACCGCACAATCATGGTTGACCAGAGACGTGCGGTTACAAACCGCACCTACGCAATGTACGAAGTCTATGTGTGTTGTATATAAGATTCACGGTTTAGGCTGCAAGCGTGACCTGCGAATTCCGCTCTCATCTGCTCAATCCGCTGCCGAAGGTAATCTGCTGACAGCCTTTCGGCAATCCATATCAGGCTGCAAGCATCATGACGCCATCATTATTGGCGTCCACAGATTATGTGGCCTGTCCATCAGATCGGCCCTTGCGTGATTTTGTATATTTCATGTAAGCCATGTATCCTAGTGGCGTGATTGCTATACTATTGCTATGTTTAACATAGATTTACATAGTTTTTTACGCTACCGCATGCACTCCTGAAAGCTACACCCATGACCCACGCAATCGACGCCGCCGACGGCCTGGACATCAGTGAGCAGAGCCGCACCCGCGACGGTCGTTCTTTACGCCTGGATCGCCGGCTGTTCATGCAGTTTTTCGCCTTTGGCGACATCGGCGAATCTCGCGACCTGGTCCAGGCACTGGCCGAGGAGGGGCTGCCCGGCGTGCTCTATGAGGACATCAATGATCCCAATGGGGTGGGATTGCTCACTTTTAGCGAGGACGCCGACTTTTTTATCACGCGTGTGCGGACTTTTCTGCGGCGTCCACCCTTCGTCGCTCTGACGCCCAAGCCTGAGTACACCATGTTGGGGCGCACCTATGCTCTGGGAAACGAAGAAGATCTGGAACAGATGCTCCTCACGCGACCGCGTCAGAAGGTGTGTGACCCAAACATGCCCTGGGCCATCTGGTATCCCCTGCGCCGCGCCGGCTCCTTCGAGCAGCTCTCAGCCGCGGACCAGCGCGTCATCCTCATGGAACACGGCGGAATCGGCCACGCCTATGGTCGCGCCGGCTATGGCACAGACATCCGTCTGGCCTGTCATGGCCTGAACAAGAATGACAACGACTTCGTGGTGGCCCTGCTGGGCCCCCAGCTTTATCCTCTCTCGTCCATCGTCCAGCGCATGCGCAAGACAAAGCAGACCTCGCTTCACCTGGAACGGCTCGGCCCCTTCTTCGTGGGTAAAGCCATCTGGCAGAATGCAGGAGCGAGCGCATGAAAACAGCCGTGCTGTTGCTGGCCTATGGCGGCCCTGATTCTCTGGATGACGTGCCGGCCTACCTGCTCGACATTCGCGGCGGCCGGCCGACCCCCCAATCGCTCGTCGACGAGATCACTCACCGCTACGCAGCTATCGGCGGCGCATCGCCGCTCCTGGGCATCACACGCAGCGCGGCGGCGCAGCTGCAAGAGGCGCTTCATCTGCCGGTCTACGTGGGAATGCGCCATTGGCGCCCGTTTATCAGGGACGTGGTCGCCCAGATGGTCGCCGATGGCGTGCAGCAAGCCGCAGTCATCTGTATGGCGCCCCACTACAGCTCGCTCAGCATCGGCGCTTATCGTCGCCGTCTGGATGAGGCGCTGGCTGCGAGCGGCGCCCACATGGAAGTAGCTTTCCTAGAAAGCTGGCATCTGCAGCCGGAATACATTCAGGCTGTGGCGGCCAACGTGGGAATCGCTCGCGCTCGTTTCGCTCCTCAAGACGATGTGCTCACCATCTTCACCGCTCATAGCCTGCCCACCTCGATCATCGAGGCCGGCGAGCCGTATGACCGCCAGCTGCGTGAGACTGCGACCCGGCTGGAGCAGGAACTGGCGCTTTCCAACCAACGCTGGCTCTTTTCCTATCAGAGCGCGGCCAAGACCGGTGTATCCTGGCTTGGCCCGCAGATCGAAGACCTGGTGGTCGACCTGGCGGCGCGCGGGGAGAGGAATCTGCTGATTGCCCCCATTGGTTTTGTCGCCGACCATGTGGAAGTGCTCTACGACATCGACATCGGAGTGCAGGAGATTGCCCACGCCCACGGCGTGCGCGTCGAGCGCACGCCCATGCTCAACGACAGCCCGGCCATGGTTGCGGTTCTTGTCGCACTCACGAGACAACTTCTGGGGGCCGAACCTCGCAGAACCTGACGGGAACATTTTTTACCGCAGAGAGCACAGAGGAACACAGAGACATCTTCTGCGCAAGGCGGGCGCACAGCGCCATCGTTATTACTGCCTTCTAAACGGCGGTTGCTTTGAAACCAGGAGTTTTCACAGTTCAAAAACTCCTGGTTTCAAACAGAGCGAAGTATAGAGGTCATTAACGCCTGCAGGTCATGTTGCCTATTGTGATATTACGGGTCATGTCATCGATCGTCCTGGTTGGTCTTAACCATCGCACATCAGCTATCGACCTGCGTGCATGCCTGTCTATGGCGGGCAGTCAGTTGCGTCTGGCGCTGACCGACCTGCGCCTGCCCGGCGACCCCGCAGTTGGTCTGGCTGAAGTTGCCATTCTTTCCACCTGCAACCGGCTGGAGGTCTATGCTGTTGGCGCAGATGTAGATGCCACCGCATCGGTGATCACGGACTTTCTTGCCAGGATTGGCGGCGTCGAGGCAACCCATCTGGACAGCCATCTCTATTGCCGCGATGGACACGCCGCGGTCATCCATCTGTTGCGCGTCGCCTCTGGGCTAGACTCCATGATCCTGGGCGAGCCGCAAATCCTCGGTCAGGTGGCGTCCGCCATCACCGAAGCCCAAGAGGCAGAGACTGTCGGCTCTGTGCTCTCCCATCTTTTCAATCAGGCGCTCCATTGTGGTAAGCGCGCCCGCGCCGAAACCGAAATTGGCAGCTATACCACTTCTGTCAGCCACGCCGCGGCCCAGGTCGCAGCCTATGAGCTGAATGGGCTGCGAGACCGCTGCGCTCTGGTTGTGGGCGCGGGTGAGATGGCCGGATTGGCTGCACGCTCCCTGGCGCAGTTGGGCGCCGCGCCAATCATCTGCGTCAATCGCACCCAAGAGCGCGCCGAGCAGCTGGCCGCTGTAGTTCACGGTTGCGCTCGCTCATGGCTGCACCTGGCCGAGGCGCTGGCGGAAGCCGATGTGGTGATGAGCGCCACCAACGCCCCCCATTCGGTCATCGACGCGTCGACAGTTGCGGACGCGCTGGCCCGGCGTGCGGGCCGCCCATTGTTCATCTTCGATCTGGCTGTGCCGCGCGATGTGGAGACCGCCGTGGGCGCGTTACCTGGCGTAACGCTCCACGACATTGACCATCTGCGCACTGCCGTGGACGCCAATCGCGGGCGGCGTATCGCCGCGACGCCCCAGGTGGAGCAGATCGTCGCCGAGGAGGCCGACGCCTTTCTCGACTGGCTGGCGAGCCGCCAGGTGACGCCGACCCTGGTGGAGCTGCGCCGGCGCGCCGAATGTCTGGCGCATGTCGAGCTGGAACGCACCTTGCGGCGGTTGTCTCATCGGGCGCAGATCGACGGCCGCATCCAACAGGAGGTCGCCCACCTGGCCCATCGCATCGTGCACAAACTGCTCCATCAACCAACGGTGCGGCTCAAGGCCAGGGCTGCTCAGGGCGACGGCGTGTTTTACGCTCACATGCTGGCAGATCTTTTCGAACTTGACGCGCCGCAGCATGAGGTGGTTTCTGCTGCGGCCGGCGCTCCCATCGGCAGCAAGAATGGGGCGGCGTGTGTCTGAGCGCCCTGTCCCTGTGCGCATTGGCACGCGCGGCTCGGCCCTGGCGCGCTGGCAGACCGACTACGTAGCTGCTCTTCTCCAACAGGCGTGGCCCAACCTGCACATCGAAACGATCGTTTTCGAGACTCAAGGCGACCGCAGCCTCGACGCGCCCCTGCCGCTCATCGGCGGCAAGGGGCTGTTCACTGCGGCGCTGGAAGCCGCTCTGCGTGAAGGCGTCATCGACCTGGCGGTGCACAGCTTGAAGGATCTCCCCACTAGTCTGGCCGAGGGGCTGACCATCGGCGCGATTCCTGTGCGCGGGGATGCCCACGATGTCTTCATCGGCCGCAGCGCGCGCAACCTGGAAGAACTTCCTGCCGGCGCAACGCTGGGCACAAGCAGCCTGCGCCGCGCTGCCCAAATCCGTCGCCATTTTCCCCATCTGCGCGTCCTCGACATGCGCGGCAATGTGGACACGCGTATCCGCAAGGCCCTCGACCCACAGGGCGCTTACGATGGTATTCTTTTGGCGCAAGCCGGCGTAGATCGCTTGGGGCGCAGCCAGGCGATCTGCCAGACGCTCTCTTACGACATCATGCTGCCGGCGCCGGGGCAGGGCGCGCTGGCGGCTCAATGCCGTGCAGACGACGATCTGTTGACGCTGCTCGATCCAATCGACCACGGGCCGACCCGCGCTGCGGTGACCTGCGAGCGTGCTTTTTTGTCGAGTTTGGGTGGAGGCTGTTCTGCGCCGATCGCCGCCTATGCCGAAGTCGTGAATGGAAGAGTACATTGCCGCGCCCGCGTCGTGACGTTGGATGGCGCAGCGGAAGTCGAAGTCAGTCTTGATGGTCTGCCCGACGCGGCTTTCCAGTTGGGAGTTGACCTGGCGCACATGGCATTGGCGCGCGGCGCAGCACGCTTGATGGAGGAGCACAGCTGATGTTGGGTGGATTGAGCGGCAAACGGGTTGTGGTGACGCAGGCGGCGGGCCAGGCAGATGAGCTGCGCCGCTTGCTTGTCAGCCGCGGCGCACGCCCTTTGTCCTACCCCTGCATCGCCATCGAGCCGCCAGATGAGGACCAGACTCGCGCCCTGGATGACGCGTTGCGACGGACAGCCATGGGCGGTTTCGACTGGTTGGTGTTGACCAGCGCCAACACCGTCAGGGTTTTGGCTGACCGGCTGACCGCGCTCAAGCTGACCAGCCGGGATTTATCGTCGCTTGGCGTTGTCGCGGTGGGGGCGGCGACTCGACAGGCTGTCGAGAAGTTGCTCGGGCTGAAGGTCGCGCTGACGGCGCAGGAGCAACAGGCAGAAGGCGTCGCGCTTGTCCTGCTGACAGCGTGGCAGGGCAATGGAGGCGGTCAGCGTGTGCTCCTGCCCCAGGCAAACCTGGCGCGGCCTGTGCTGGCGCAATGTCTGGCGGACGCTGGCGCGCAAGTCCACACTTTGGTCGCCTATCGCACAACGCTGGGCCGCGGCGGCGTCCATCTAGCAGAGCTGTTGGCCGCCGGCCAGGTGGACGCCATCACCTTCACCAGCTCGTCTACGGCGGTCAACTGCTGCGAGCGCCTGCGATCAGAGGGCGGCGATCCCCGCTGTCTGGCGGCTACGCCCGCCGCGTGCATCGGCCCAGTTACCGCCCAGACTGCGACCTCACTGGGCTTCAGTCAAATCATCATGTCCCAGACGCCCAGTTTAGATGGCTTGGCGGCGGCCCTGGAAACGTTTTGGAGCCAAGATCAATGACGACGAGTGTCACCCAATCTACGCCGTTTCCGGCTTTGCGACCGCGGCGGATGCGGCTGAGCGCACCCTTGCGGCGTATGGTGCGCGAAACGATTCTCACCCCCGACGACTTTATCTGCCCGCTCTTTGTGCGTTTTGGCCGTAACCAGCGCATTCCGATTTTATCCATGCCAGGGCAATTCCAGCTCAGCGTGGATCAGCTTGCCGGCGAGGCGCGTAGTCTGCGCGACCTGGGCATTCCGGGGGTGATCCTTTTTGGCATCCCAGAACACAAGGATGCCGTGGGCAGTGAGAACTACAACCCCAACGGCGTGATCCCCCAGGCCATTCGCGCCATCAAGGACGCAGCGCCGGAGTTGGTTGTCATCTCCGATATGTGCTTTTGTGAATATACGGATCACGGCCACTGTGGAGTCATCAACACGCCATCGGCCGTACAGCATAATCCGCGCTTGCCAGAAGGGTATCTGCTCAATGACCCGACTCTGGCTCTGTTGCAACGCGCCTCGGTGGTTCACGCCCAAGCTGGCGCCGACATCATTGCGCCGTCGGGTATGATCGACGGCATGATCGGCGCAATTCGCCGTGGGTTGGACGAAGCCGGCTTCGATCACATCGCCATCCTGAGCTATGCTATCAAATACGCCAGCGCTTTCTATGGCCCGTTCCGCGAGGCTGCCGAAAGCCCGCCGGCTTTTGGTGACCGCAGTCAGTATCAAATGGATCCAGCCAACCGTCGCGAGGCGCTGAAAGAGGCGGCGCAGGATATGGCCGAAGGTGCGGATATGCTCATGGTCAAGCCGGCGCTGCCCTATCTGGATGTGCTCAGCGAAGTGGCTGCTGCATTCCCGTTGCCAGTGGCGGCCTATCAGGTCAGTGGCGAGTACGCCATGCTCCACGCCGCGGCGGCCAACGGCTGGCTTGATCTGCGGCGCTGCGCATTGGAAAGTCTGGTTGCCATCAAACGCTCCGGCGCGGACATGATCCTCAGCTATTTCGCCCGCGACGCAGCGATCTGGCTGCAAGAGGAGTAGATTCCATCAAAATGACCAAGACTGAGCGTTTTCTGGCAGCCTGTCGGCGCCAGCCCGTGGACATGACGCCCGTGTGGCTCATGCGCCAGGCCGGGCGCTACATGGCTGAATATCGCGCCTTGCGCCAGCGTTGGACGATCCTGGAGATCATCAAGAACCCGGAATTGGCCTGCGAGGTTACGTTGCAGCCCATGAACGCCTTCGACCTGGACGCGGCCATCATCTTCGCCGACATTCTGCCGCCGCTGGAAGGAATGGGGCTACAACTGGAATTCGTCAAGGGTGAGGGCCCGCTCATCCACAACCCGCTGCGCAACGCACGCGATATCGACGCCCTCTGTGTGCGACCGCCAGAAGAAACCCTCCATTTCACGTTGAATGCTATTCGTCTGGCGCGAGCCGAGCTGGACAGTCGCCAAACGCCGCTGATTGGCTTTAGCGGCGCGCCTTTTACCCTGGCTGCTTATGCCGTAGAAGGCGGCGGCAGCGCCAGCCATGTACGCGTCAAGCGACTGCTCATGTCTGAGCCTGAGTTGTGGCGTTGCCTGATGGAGAAGCTGAGCGTTGTTGTGGGCGAATACCTGCTGGCTCAGGCGCGGGCGGGCGCGCAAGTCTTGCAAATCTTCGACAGTTGGGTGGGTCAGCTCAGCCCAGATGACTATCGCGACCATGTCCTGCCGTACACCCGGCGTGCGGTCGAGATTGCACGCGCCGGCGGCGCGCCCATCATCCACTTTGGCGTCAACACTGGGGGCATGTTGCCGCTGATCCTGGAAACCGGCTGCGACGTTATTGGGGTGGACTGGCGCATCGGTCTGGATGCAGCCTGGCGGCTGCTCGGCCCGCAGGTAGCAGTGCAGGGGAATCTCGATCCAGTCGCGCTCTTTGCGCCGTGGCCGGAGTTGCGCTGGCGCGCCGGGCATGTGCTCGATGCCGCGCGTTCCTTCGGTTGGGACGGGCACATCTTCAACCTGGGGCATGGCATCTTGCCAGAAACGCCGGTGGAAAATGTGCGGCGGCTGGTCGATTTCGTACACGAGGCCAGCCAGCGACGCTGCACAGAGAAGGTGGATGGAATGGAGGAAACAGAATGATGACGACTCGCTCGGAGGAACTTTTCGCTGTCGCGCAGCAGGTCATCCCTGGCGGGGTGAACAGCCCGGTGCGCGCCTTTCGCGGCGTGGGTGGAACGCCGCGCTTCATGGAGCGTGGGCAGGGCGCCTATGTATGGGATGAGGATGGCAATTGTTATATTGACTATGTGCTTTCCTGGGGGCCGCTGGCGTTGGGTCACGCCCACCCCGCGGTGGTGACCGCGCTGCGCGGGGCCGCTCTTCACGGAACGAGTTTTGGCGCGCCGACGCGCCTGGAAACGGAGTTGGCCCAACTTGTGGTCGAACTTGTGCCGGCGGTCGAGATGATCCGCTTTGTCAACAGCGGCACCGAAGCCACCATGAGCGCGCTGCGTCTGGCGCGTGCATTTACTGGTCGCCCCAAGATCGTCAAGTTTAGCGGTTGCTACCACGGCCACGCTGATATGCTTCTGGTGCAGGCGGGCAGCGGCGCAGCGACCCTGGGGCTGCCTGATTCGCCGGGCGTGCCGGCCGGCGCGGCGGCGGACACGCTCATCGCGGCCTACAACGACCTGGACGGCGTGCGCCGCCTGTTCGACGCCAATCCAGGCCAGATAGCCGGCGTCATCGTTGAACCAATCGCCGCCAACATGGGCTTTGTCATGCCGGCCGATGGTTTCCTCCACGGCTTGCAGGCGCTCTGCCGCGCGCAGGGCGCGCTCTTCATCCTGGATGAGGTGATGACTGGTTTTCGAGTTGCCCTGGGCGGCAGTCAGGCGGCCTGGGGGCTGGACCCGGACATCACCTGCCTGGGCAAAGTCATCGGCGGTGGTCTGCCCGTGGGCGCCTATGGCGGCAAGCGAGCGATCATGGAGTGGGTGGCGCCCCTCGGCCCCATGTATCAGGCAGGCACGCTTTCTGGCAATCCACTGACCATGAGCGCCGGGTTGGCGACGTTGCGGGCGTTGATGGCGCCGGGCGTCTTCGACGCAGCAGCGGCGATTACGACCCGATTGGCGCAAAGAATTTCCGCTGTCGCTGCAGAAGAAAATATCCCCATTCAGATAGACAGCGCGGGAACCATGTTCGGTTTCTATTTCCTCAAGGACGCCAGCGCAAAGATCACAGATTATGCCAGCGCGCGAGCCAATGCTGATACAGCGCGCTATGCACGTTTCTTCCATGCCACGCTGGCGCAAGGCATCTATTTTGCTCCCAGCCAGTTCGAGGCGGGATTCGTCAGCACGGCCCACGGCGCTGGCGAAATCGAGACGACGCTAGAGGTCATACGCTCTGCCTTTGCCCAACTTGCCTGTGAAACGCCATGAGCGCAACAATGACGAACGATGTTGCCGCGGTGATCGTTGGCGGCGGGGTCGCTGGCCTGAGTACAGCCTGGTATCTTCAACAGAGCGGGGTGGAGTATGTTCTGTTGGAGCAGAGCAATCGCTGGGGCGGCAAGATTCTCACCGAGCATGTGGACGGCTACGGCGACCGGCCTTTCGTCGTGGAGGGCGGGCCAGATTCGTTCATCACCCAGAAACCATGGGGCGAAGCCTTGTCCCGAGAGTTGGGGCTGGGTGAGCGGTTGATCGGCGTGACTGAAGCTCTGCGTCAAGTCTATGTGCTCCATAGAGGCAGGCCCACGCCGTTGCCCGATGGCATCATGCTGATCGTTCCTACTCGATTCTGGCCGTTCGTTCTTTCGCGATTGATCTCGGCGCGGGGCAAGTTGCGCATGGGTCTGGAATGGTTCATGCCGGCCCGACGCGACGACGCGGATGAGACGCTGGCCGATTTTGTGCGGCGGCGTCTGGGCGGCGAGGCGCTGGACAAGATCGCCGAACCGCTGCTGTCGGGCATCTACAATGCTGAGGCTGAGAGACAGAGTCTGCTGGCGACCTTTCCCCGCTTTCGTGAACTTGAGAAAGAGTATGGCAGCCTGACCAGGGGCATGATCGCGGCGCAACGCGCTCGCAAATCTGCCCCCTCGCCGCAGCGCCGCGCGTCAGGGATGTTTATTACGCCTGCCGGTGGTGTGGAAGAGTTGATTCATGCCCTTGTCAACAGGCTGACTGGCGACTTGCGACTGCACAGTACGGCGCTCGCAGTTGAGCCGCTCGCTCGTGGATTTGTCGTGCATCTTGCTGATGGAAGCAGCCTGCGGGCGCATGAGGTCGTGTTTGCTACGCCGGCCTTCAGCGCAGCCAGGCTGTTGCACTCAACCGTCCCTGACGCAGCGTTTCTCCTGGACGGCATCCGCTACGTGAGCACTGGCGTCGTTTCGCTGGCCTACCGTGCAGCCGACGCGCCCAATCCTCTCAAAGGTTATGGCCTGGTCATCCCGACCAGCGAACGCCGGCCAATCAACGCGATCACGCTCAGTTCGCTCAAGTTCGAGCAGCGCGCTCCGACCGGTTATTTGCTGCTGCGGGTATTCTTCGGCGGGTCGCGCAGCCCACAGTCAATGATGTTGAGCGACGATGATCTTTCCAAGACAGTTGGCGAGGAACTTGATAGGCTGTTGGGCATCGATGCGGCGCCGCTCTTTCACCGCATCCACCGCTGGGAGCGCGCCAATCCTCAGTACGATGTGGGCCATCTGGAACGGGTCGCAGCCATCGAGGCGCAGCTCCCACCCGGCTTGCATCTCACCGGCAGCCCCTATCGCGGCGTCGGTATTCCTGACTGCGTCAAACAAGCGCAGCAGACGGCGCAGCGCATCGCTCAGCGATTGTCGCCGTTGACTCCATAGCCCTGTATGCAAAGTAATCGTCCACGGCCTCATCGCTTCCTGACGGGTCAATGGTTTTGCTGTAGACTTCTTGAGGGCTAGAATAGCCTTCGAGAGGTGACGATTGACACGCACGAACCGGGCGCCGACATGGTTGCGATTGGCGCTGATGGTCGCTCTGCTGGCGGCCTTTGCCTTGCGCCTGACGGCGCTTACGCTGCAAGATATCTGGTGGGACGAAGCGCGCAACATTGACGTTGCCTTGCGCCCTTTGCTTGAAGTGGCTGTCGCCCCCGAGTTGGACATCCAGCCCCCCTTCTACTATTGGCTACAGCATTTCTGGTTGTCTTTCGCGGGCGTCAGCATGGGCGATGCACCCCAGTCGATCGCTTTTTTCAGCCGTTTTCTCAGCGTTTGGTTTGGTGTTGCCAGCATTGCTCTCTTGTTTCCCTTTGCGCATGGTTTGGCGAGGCGAACCCACAGTGCGGAAAAGAGTAGCTTTGCTGGCATCTTCGCTGTCATCGTGGGTGTGTTATCACCCTTCTGGCTGGCCGAAAGCCAGGAGGCGCGCATGTACACTCTCGGCTTTGCGCTGCTCGGCGCAGCGGCCTATTGTCTGCTGCGCTTCTTGACCGATGCGCCAGAGAGAGTCTTTCGCCTCGTTGCGTTTACGCTGCTTTCCACCCTTGCCCTGATCACCCACTACAACGCGGTTTTCATCCTGGCAGCGTGGTACGGTTGGTGGGGCGTCTGGTCGCTGCTTCAGCCTGATCGATGGCGGCGGCTACTGGCGGTTGTACTTTGCGGGTGTGCAACAGCCATTCTGCTCCTGCCTATGCTGCCCATCGCCCTGCGCCAGATTCCCACCTACGCCAACCCAAATCTCACTGTTCCGACTGTGGCGGAATATCTGTCGCAGAACTGGCAGGGCTTTTTGGCTGGCTATGCCTTCGACCCGGCGGCCCTGGCCGGACGCGCCGTTGGCTGGCTATGGTTGACCCTGCTTCTGTTTGTCGTTGGCCTGATCCTCCTTGCCATCAACAATTCGCGATTCACCATTTACCACTCTTCATTCGCCATTGACTTTTCTTTCCTCCTCGTTTGGTTGCTTGGCGGCTTGACCCTATACTACATTGCGGTGTTGGATCGGGGTGCATTCAACATCCGCTACAGCAGTTTCGTCACGCCGGCCCTCTATGCGTTGTTGGGCGCAGGGCTGGCAGCCTTTGGCGCTCGCTGGCAATTGGGCGGCGTTGTAGCGCTGGCAATCGTGGCTGTGGGTATGACGTCCTTTGTGCGCGCCGACCTGTATGAGCCGCGTTTTGGTCGTGAGGACATCGCCGGCGTGACTGAGTGGCTGCGTGCGAATGCTCGCCCGGACGACCTGATCCTCGTTGACCAGAAATATCCGTTCGGCTTCTACTACAAGCGGTTCGTCGTCGATCCGCAAGCGACGCCTGAAGGCCCGGAAGCTGCCCCGGCGCGCTATCTGTTCGTAGATATCAACACACTGGATCAGCGCCTGAATGAGTGGGCTGGCGCGGCGCGGCGCGTTTTTTGGGTGCAGTGGTTCGAGAGCGACACCGATCCGCGCCATGCGGTGGGTTATCTGCTCGGCCAGGCGGGTCAGCATGTGGGCGAGGAATGGCGTCAGGGTTATTCCATCGATTGGTGGGAGCTGAGTCCTCCCAATGGCTTTGCTCTGGCGCCAAACATGGCGCCGCTCACTGTGGCCGTTGCATCGGCGGTGCAGACGGTGGCAGCTTCTTGGCCGCAAGAGGTCATCGCCCCAGGCTCGCCTGTTCCCGTCGCGATTCGCTGGCAGGCCGCCCCGGGTGGAGCGGTTGATCGGCCGCTCAAGGCGCGTGTTGCGTTGTACGATGAAACAGGCAACCGTCTGGCCCAAGCGGATGAGCGCCTGCTCAACGACCGCCATCTCGCTCCGGCGGAATGGGCGGCGGAGGAGCAGCCGATCAATGTCTACTTGCTCGAAACGTCGGCCGAACTGGCTGAAGGCGATTACGAGCTGAGGCTTCTGGTCTATGACGCCGAGACGCTGGAGCCGTTGACGATGGTGGATGCAGCGGGCACGCCGGCGGGGATTGAGGCGCCGATGGGGAGGGTGAAGGTGGAAAGATGATATGGACTTGTCAGAGAATTCCTGCGCGCCTTCCAGGGAGTTCCGAACTTCCTGGAAGGTTGGAAAATGAGTGCGATTGTGAGTGATGGATGAGTGTTGGTTTTCTTGAACACCAGGCAGCGCCGCGACCAGGCAATTTCATCCCTGTCTACGAACCACTGCTAGGTGCGTTGGAGGAAGAGTACGTTCTCGACGCGGTGCGCTCTGGCTGGATCAGCAGCCTGGGCGCGTATGTGACGCGCTTCGAGAGCGAATTCGCCGCCTTCTGCGGCGTGGATCACGGCGTCAGTGTCTGCAACGGCACGGTTGCCTTGCATCTGGCCCTTCACGCATTGGGGATCGGTCCGGGAGATGAGGTCATTACGCCGTCGCTGACCTTTGTCGCCACAGCCAATGCCATTCGCTACACTGGCGCAACGCCGGTTTTTGCCGATGTTGATCCCTCCACCTGGTGCATGGACGCCTGGGACGTGGAGCGGCTGATCACGCCTGCGACGCGGGCGCTGCTGCCTGTGCACCTCTATGGTCATCCCGCGCCAATGCCGCGTCTCCTGGAGCTGGCCCGCGCCCACCGTCTTTGGGTTGTCGAGGACGCTGCAGAAGCCCACGGTGCAGCCATCGACGGCCAACGCGTTGGAGCGTTCGGCCATCTGGCGACCTTCAGCTTCTACGCCAACAAGATCATCACCACCGGTGAAGGGGGGATGGTGACGACCAACGACCCTGCCCTGGCTGCCCGCTGCCGCAAGCTGCGCGACCACGCCATGCCGCTCGAAAGACGCTATTGGCATGATGAGGTGGGTTTCAATTATCGTATGACCAACTTGCAGGCTGCAGTAGGCGCGGCGCAAATGAAGCGGGTGGACGCGGTGATCCAGCGCAAGCGAGAGATCGCCCGCCTGTACTGTGTGTTACTGGGCGATATTTGCGGTCTGACCCTGCCGGCGGAAATGCCCGGCTGTCTCAATGTCTATTGGATGATGTCTCTGTTGGTCGATGAACGCTTTCCGCTGTCGCGCGACCAGCTCATGAGCCGACTGCGTCACTACGGCGTCGACAGCCGGCCATTCTTTCACCCACTGGATACGCTCCCACCGTATGCCGGCGCTGCGCCGCGCCCAACTGCCCTGAACCTAAGCCAGCGCGGGCTGAATCTGCCTAGCGCACCCTCCTTGCGTGATGAACAGGTTGAGTTCATCTGCGCTGCCATCCAAGAATGCGCCAGTCGATGACAGACGTTTCTATCATTTTGCCCACCTTCAACGAACGCGACAACATCTGCGATCTGGTGGATGCCATCGACCGAACGCTGCGTCCCCAAGGCTGGAGCGTCGAGATCATGGTAGTGGATGACAGCAGTCCCGACGACACGGCGGGCGTTGTGCGCCGGCGTTTTGGCGTTGACGAAGATGGCGCAACGATGCTTTGGGCGGATGGGAGAGGATGCTGCGCACTGCGGCTGATTGTGCGTAGACGCAACAAAGGCCTGGCGTACTCTATCCGCGATGGATTGGAACGATCCACCGGACGTACATTAGTGGTGATGGACACGGATTTCAACCATGATCCGGCCATGATCCCTCAAATGGTGGATTTGCTGCGCTATTATGATCTGGTGATCGGCAGCCGCTTCGTCATGCGCGGCGGAATGGAAGACCTGTGGCGCTACCGCGCCAGTTTGCTCTACAATTACTTCATCCGCTTCTTGTTTCAAACCCAAATCCAGGATAACCTGAGTGGGTTTTTCGCTGTCCGTCGTGAGCGCCTGTTCGAGCTGCATGAAAAGTTCGATATCGTCTTCTACGGCTATGGCGACTATTTCATCCGGCTACTGCTCATGGCCTGGCGCAGCAATTGGAAAATTCTCGAAGTGCCGGTCTTTTACATTCTGCGACGACACGGCGACAGCAAGACCGGTTTCTGGAAGATTTTCCGTGATTACACTGCGGCGGTCGTGCGTTTGCGTCTCACAGGGCTGTGAATGATCGCTTGTGAATCCTCAATTGTCAATGGTGAACTTGTGCTGAACGCTTCTGGTCTGGCGCCTCGTAAACCGTAACTCGTATATTATTAATCATCCATGTCTTCTCTCCGTCGCTACGGCATTTTTATCCTGATTGTCTTGTTGTACTGCGTCTACGTTTTCACCAATTCTGGGCGCACCCATATCGTAGATGAAGTGAGCCTCTTCGCTGTCACCGAATCTCTGGGGTTGCGTGGGGAAGTGGACACCAATGCCATTGCCTGGACCCAATGGGTCAACAGTCCCGGCGAGGTACTTGGCGCATTTGGGTCTGACGGCGAGGTTTACAGCAAGAAAGGCCCTGGACCGGCGTTTCTGGCGGTTCCCTGGTATCTACTGCTGCGCATGGTGGTGATGTTCAACATCCACATCGGGCTGCTGCAAGGTGCGCTGCTCTGGAATGGCTTCGTGACTGCACTGACCGCCGGTCTGCTCTGGTTGACAGCCGCGCGGCTGGGTTATGGCGACCGCACAGGCATGTGGTTGGGACTGCTCTTTGGGTTGTGTACAATCGCCTGGCCTTACGCCAATCAATTCTTTGGCGAGCCGATAAGCACCCTCAGCCTATTGACCTGTTTCTATGGCATTCTGGCCTGGAAACAGACAGGTAAGGCGGGCTGGATGTGGCTGTCCGGCATCGGCGCTGGGGTGACCATTGCAACGGTGACGGCGCATGTGCTGCTCGTCCTCATTCTTGCGCTCTATTTTGCGGTCTCGTGGTGGAAAAGCGACGATCAAGACATTGCGCTCAACGCGATGGGAGACACATCTCATCGTGCTGCGGGTCAGCGTCTGCCGTTGGTCATGCCGCTCATCGGCTTCTTTGCACCCATCGCTTTGACCGGCGGTCTGCTTCTGCTCTACAACTTCGTCCGCTTTGGCAGCCCGCTGGACAGCGGCTATCATTTCGACAGCGGCGAGGGCTTCACCACACCACTTTGGCAGGGTCTATGGGGCTTTCTTTTCAGCCCATATCGCGGCGTTTTCCTGCATACCCCGCTGTTCATCCTCAGCGTCATCGGTTTCGTTCCGTTCTTCCGCCGGCATCGCCGGGAGGGTATCGCCATTGGCGCGCTCACCGCCGTGTTGGTTTTGCTCTACAGTATGTGGTGGATGTGGTGGGGCGGCTATGCCTGGGGGCCGCGCTTCCTTGTGCCCCTCACGCCCTTCTGGGTGTTGCTGATTGCGCCGTTGTTGGTGCGCCTGGGGATAGGCGATGAGTCGGACGCTGCGTCTCCCCCTTCGGTCGCGGCGGTGTGGCGCTGGCTCTTTTGGGGCGTGGTAACTGCATCCTTCCTGGTTCAGCTCCTGGCTGTCTCCATCAACTTTGTCAATTTCGAGACACTCTTGCGCAGTGAGTTTTTTGCGACCAACTGGGAGAACCCTCTGGAGTTCGGCCCGCCAGCCCAGAGCATCGGCGACCTGCTTCTCAGTCCGGTCTTTGGGCAGATACGTCTGGTCTGGCGCGGCGGTCTGGCAGCCAACAGCGATCTGGCCTGGCTGTGGGCTGGTGGGCGGGTGCTCTGGCTGCCGCTGATCGTTGGGGTTGCAGCCATCGGAACGGCGGCGTGGGCGTTGATCATGTGGCTGAAAGGCGCAAGAACCAACAGCCCGGAGACAGCCATTCCCAGCCCGCCCATGACCATTCTGCTGGCGGTCATTCCAGTCATTACGATGGGCGCGTGGCTGGGCGCGGCGGTGGATGATCCGATCTATGGCGATATGAGCAGCGGCTATCACGCTGCAATCGTGGAGATGTGTGGACAGCAAGGCAGTGGCGATGTGTTGGTCACTGTCGCCCCTTTCGGCTATCATATCCCCATGAACTGGTTGGCTGCCCATTGTCGGCCTGCTCCGCCTATCTATGGTTACGCCACGTCAAGCATGGAGCGCCCACAGGCGCAACAGGTGATGACGCGCCTGATGAGTGAGACCGACCGCATTCACTTGATCACCAGTGGGCTGGCTCCCAGCGATCCCGAAAACACCGTGGAACGGTGGCTTGCCCAACATGCTTTCAAGGCGGATGACCGCTGGTTCGACAATGAGCGGCTGCTGGAATACGCTACGCCTGCTCGCCTGAGCCTGGAGCAGTTCGTTCAGCACCACCTTTTTGTGTCGGACCAAAATGGCAACAGCGTGACCATTGTTCAGTCGCGTGCGCCAGCGCAGGGCGAGCCGGGTGCAATCACTCCGGTGGAGATCACCTATATGCCCCATACGCCGCCAATAGCGGACTTGCGCTGGTTCGTACAGCTTCTTGCGCCTGATGGCCGGGCCGTGGTTCAGCTCGACACAGGCCCGGACGACAATTACACGCCCTTCACTGCGCTGCGCGCCAATGCTCTTTACACCGAGCGCGCCGGTCTGCTCTTGCCGGCGGACCTGCCGCCCGGTGACTATCAGGTGATAGCGGGTCTGTACAATCCGGCGATGGAAGGGGCGCCGCGATTGCGCGCGGCCGATGGTCGCGATTATCTTGTGTTGAGCACACTATCGGTGGGGCCGTGATGGGGAGCCTCGTGGGATGGCAGCGGCGTCACCCGACAGTGATGGCTGCGATCTTTTTTACCGTGCTCAGCGCAGTCTTCTATGCGCCGCTCCTCCTGGGAATCAGCACCTTTCCCCATGGCGACTTCACCTATCACTTTCTATCATTCAGTCTTTTCCAGCGTGCAGAACTGGCTGCAGGACGTCTCCCTGTGTGGAACCCTTACACCTACGCCGGCCATCCATTTCTGGCCGACATCCAGGCTGCCGTCTTCTATCCGCTGAGCAACATATTATTGGCGGTTACACTGCCCTGGGATGACCCGGCGGCGCGCCTCTATTTTCTTCAGCTTGAAGTCATTCTGCACACAGCGTTGGCTGGCTTCTTCACCTATTTGCTGGTTGTGGAGCTGACGGGCGTGCGCTGGGCCGGATTGCTGGCTGGTGTGGCTTTTGCCTTCTCTGGCTATCTCACCAGCTATCCACCTCTTCAGCTTGCCATCCTGCGCACAGCAGTGTGGCTGCCGCTGATCTTGCTGTTTTTGCGTCGAGCAGCCATTGGGCCGCATCACCTACGTTGGTGGATCGCCGCGGCGGTCGCGCTGGTGGTTGCATTTCTCGGCGGTCATCCTCAAACCTTTCTTTACATCGGCTACACCGCAGCCGCCTGGATGATCTTCACACAGGTGACAGCCGGATCGCGCCGCTCGTCTGTAGTCGGGGTAGTCGCAGGTCTTTGGCTCTTTTTGTTCGTGATCTTTGGTCTGGCTGCGGCGCAACTTTTACCCACTCTGGAATTCACCCAGTTGAGTGTGCGCGCCAACGCGGATTACGCTTTTGTCAGCGGCGGCTTTCCCCTTCAAGATACATGGCAGATTGTGCTGCCCGGTGTGTTCACTCAGTTCTCGCCACTCTATGTGGGCGCTGTCCCCCTCGGGTTGGCGACGGCGGCGGTTTGTTTCTGGGTGTTTGTGTCTTTTCCCCTGTCCCGTTCGCTGCTTTTCTTCTTTGTAGCTCTTACACTCATTGCTCTGTTGCTATCCTATGGCGGAAACAGTTTTCTCTATCCGATTTTTCACCGGATTGCCCCTGGTTGGGATCTCTTCCGCGGTCAAGAACGGGCGGCTTTTCTGGTTGCGTTAGGGCTGAGTGTACTGGCCGGACTGGGCGCGGCCGCGACTCCGGAGGTTGCTCAACGGATGCGGCGACGCAGCGCGCTCATTTACGGCGCGTTGGCGACCGCAGCGGTCTATTCTTTTGGCCTGCTCTGGCAATTGCAGGGGCGCACAGCGGTCAATCATGCCATCTATCTGTTCATTGCGATCATCACCCTGCTCTTCGCCATGGCCGCGGCGCTCTTCATCTGGCTGCCTGGGTGGAGTCGTCGACGCAGCGCCTGGCTCACCGGCCTGGCTTTCGCCAATTTGGCCCTGGTCAACATGCCCACCAACCTGGAGAACTATGACCCCGCGGCCAAGATGATGGTCGCGCCGGAACTCGCCGCACTTTCCGTTGCTGTGACCGATCACAGCAACGATCATCTGGGATTGGCAGGGCGTGTTTTCAATGAGTTCCGCGTTTATGAAGATTATGGCATGACGATGGATATTGAGGACGACTGGGGTAGCAGCCCACTGCGCCTGGCCACCTACGTCCGTCTCTTCGACAACTTCCCACTGGATCGCCTTTGGCGGCTCACCGGCGTGGAGCATGTGCTCACCTGGCGGCGCGAGCTTTTCGAGCCGAGCACGTTGTTGGCGGAGTTCCCCCAGGCAACTGATACGACCTATCTGCACCGGTTGAGCGAGCCGAATCCGCGTGCCTGGCTTGTCCGCAATATGCGAATGGTCGATGACGAAGAAGCTGTGCGCCTGTTGGCCGACCATGACTTCGATATTGAGCAGACTGTTCTTCTGGCGGCAGATGCCAGAGATGATGAATCAGGAACGACCGCCAGCCAGGGCGCCGCCGATGAACCGACCTCTGAACCGACATCCATCGCCTTGCAGCGGATTGCGCCCAATCGGCTGGCTGTAGATGTGACAGCTCCGCAGGGCGGAGTGCTGGTTTTGTCTGAAAACTGGATGCCCGGTTGGCGCGTGGAGGCAGCGCAAAGTCAGCAGGCGACAGACGGTCAGGGGCAAGAGATAGAGGGGCGTCAGGAACTCACAGTGCAGCGGGTCAATCTCACGTTGCTGGGAGTTCCTTTGCCGCCAGGTCGTCATTCTTTCCACGTGGTCTATGCGCCCGAGAGCGTGCGGCTGGGGTTGTGGATAAGTAGCCTCACACTGGCAGTCCTGGCCTTCGGCCTTCTGGCGTGGTGGATAATCGGACGGGCGCGAAATGACAGGGCATCGTCATGATCGCCAACCCGATTGTGCGTCCGGCGCTGCTGTTGGCCCTGCTTCTGTCTTTCGGCCTGCGCACAGCACTGTTGGGAAATCAGGAGCTGCGTGGCGATGAGGCCTTCGGCTACTTCTTCAGCCTGCCGCCGCCGGAGCAGATCGTCGCTGCGACTCTGGAATTGGGCGAGCCGCATCCGGTTGCCAGTTATGTGGTGCAGCACTTCTGGCTGATTCTGGCCGGCCATAGTGAGTTCGGTTTGCGCTTTGTGAGCGTCTGGTGTGGTGTGTTGGCCGTTGCGCTGGTCTATCGTCTGGGACGGCTGCTTTCCTTCTCACATTGGGGCGCGTGGCTGGCGGCGTTGCTCCTGGCGATCAGCCCCTACGCGGTCTGGCACAGCCAGGATGCGCGCATGTACAGTATGAGCCTGGCGCTGACGCTAGCTGCTGTTTACCTGGCGTTGGAGGCCGTGCAGCGGCGGCGTTGGCAATGGATCGCTGCCTATGTTGCAGTGGCTTGGTTGGCGCTCCACACCCATTATTACGCATTTTTCGTGCTGGCCAGCTTGACAGTTTTTCTTGTGGGGCGGGCGCTGGTTGCGCCGGGCGCACGGCCAGCCCTCGTGGCTTGGATTTGGTGGAACATGCTGTTGGCGCTGCTCTATCTGCCGTGGCTGGCAAGCGCAAGCGACGTACTGGCCGGCTATCACGGCAATGGCGATTCGCCCAACTTGCCAGAAATGCTGCGGCGGGCTATCGCCGTCTTTGCTGTGGGCGAGAGCGCGCCCGCCGACCAGCGTGTTCTGTGGGCGTTGTTGGCTGGCCTGCTTCTTCTTTTGGGGATGACACGGCTGGCGTCAGGCGGCGCAGTGAAACGGCGCACCTTGTGGCTCTTGTTCTGCTACCTTTTTGTTCCCTTGTTTCTCACCTGGTGGGGCGCACGCGAGCGGCCGATCTTTGATGAGCGTTATCTGATTGCCGCCTCGCCCGCATTCTATCTGTTATTGGCCGCAGGCGCGTCTCCGCAAATGGGACGTCGCCCGGCTCGTTGGGATGCGGCGCTCCAGGCTGCGGCTGTGGTCGGGCTGGTCGTATTGAGCACGGCTGCGCTCGTCTCGTTGTCTCGCTATGCAACCGACCCGGCATATAGCAAGACGCGCGGATGGCGCGCATTGGCCGCCGCCATCGAGCGATTCGGCCAGGGGCTGGCGCCAGAGCGCGTGCGCATTGCGCAGAATTTTCCTGATCCCACGCTTTGGTATTACTACCGCGGAGAAATCGAACATCTGGCGCTGCCGCCTGCGCCCCACGATGAAGCCGGCAGTCGTCAGGCAGTCGCCAACCTGACCGCACAAAATATCCAGCGCGTCATTTTGCCGCTGCAACCTGCACCTAACTGGGATGACACGAGTCTGGCCGCCGCATCCCTGGCGGCGGAATATGATCTAGTCGCCGAGGAATCGGTGGGCGTATGGCCGCTTCAAGTCTACGCCGGGGGCGTCTGGTTGGATGCGTCTCGCCCTGTAAGTCAGACGTTTGCCAACGGCGTCGTATTGACTGGTGTTTCTGGGCTGGCGGGGGCCCAACTTGCACCCGACGGTCTGTTGAGCGCAACGCTCGACTGGTTGGCTCCCGCCGAAACAATCGGCAATCTGAAAGTGACGGTCCAATTGCTAGGCCCCGATGGCCGTTTGGTTGCCCAGCAGGATCGTCTCCTGGCCGAAGGCCGCACGGGTGGCGCAACGCTGCGCAGGAGCTACGGCCTTGTTCTGCCAACCGATCTGCCATCAGGTCGCTACAAACTTGTCGCCGCGCTATACGACCCTGATCGACCAGGCAATCCACGCATCTCGACCAGCGCCGGGACGGATGCAGCGTTGCTGGCCGAGTTTGAAGTGAAAGAATGGTCAGCTGCCTCGATTGCCGATTGATTGACAACATCTTGAAGCCCCGCGTATACTGCAAACATGGATGGCGTGTCACAGTCAAGCAATAAACAACAGGCACAGCGCACACAGCGGCATCACATGTTGGCGCGGCTGTGCGAGTTGCTGCTCACCAATCTGGGCGTCACCGTGCTGACCGAATTGCCTGTGATGAGCGAGCCGCCCAAGATTGACATTCTCCTGGTGCAGATCATCGTGATCAACGAGTTGCGACCCGAGAACCACAACTTCTTTGTACAGTGTTTAGACCACGACCTATGCTTCGGCGTACATGGCCTCGATTTCTGCTGTGTGATTGGCGGCGACGATGTTGCGCTTGATCTTGAGGGTGGGCGTCAACTCGCCATTCTCCACGCTGAAAGGTTGGGACAGGATAGTGAACTTACGCACCTGTTCCACCCGCGCCAGGTCAGCGTTGACGCGATCCACCCCTGCCTGCACCGCGGCGATGACCTGTGGATGATTGTGCAGATCGTCGCCGGCCAGGTTGTGCGCCTGGGTGAAATGTTTGAGCGCCTCATCATTGAGCGTGAGCAGCGCGCTGATGAAACGTCGTCCCTCGCCAATAACCACAGCCTGGGCCACCAGATCGATGCGCTGAAGCGCAGCCTCAATGTTCTTGGGCGCGATATTTTTACCGCCGGAAGTAATGATAATGTCTTTCTTACGGCCAGTAATCGTGAGAAAACCCTCATCGTCGAACGAACCCAGATCGCCCGAATAGAGCCATCCATCGCGCAGGGTCGCTGCTGTCGCTTCCGGGTCCTTGTAGTAGCCCAGAAAGACATTGTTTCCACGCAGGATAATCTCGCCTTCATCGGTCAGTTTGACTTCAGCGTTTGGGATGGGTTTGCCAACTTTGCCCAGGCGAGAATTGCCCTGATAGGCGGCGGTCGTGGGCCCAGAACCCTCTGACTGGCCGTAAATCTCGAAGATATTGATGTCCAGCGTGCCAAAGAATTCTACGATGTGAGGCGAAATGGGCGCGGCGCTGGAGGCAAAGAGCCAGGTGCGATCCAGCCCCAAGGCAGTCTTGATCTTGTGGAAGACCAGCCGGTTGGCCAGACTATATTGCAGCGCCAGCAAGCCGCCGGGTGTCTGCCCATGATTGCGCATCTCCGTGACTTGGCCGGCCACGCCGCGCGCCCAGCTTACCAGACGAGCGCGCACGCCAGTCGCCTCGGCCAGCCGGGCTGACAGCGCCTGGTGAAAACGCTCCCATACCCGCGGCACAGCAAAGAAGACCGTGGGGCGCACTTCCTTGATATTATCTGCCACTTTTTCGCCCGACTCGGCGAAGTTGATCGTGAAGCCGACGCTAATCGGCCCATGGATCGAGAACATCTGCTCGGCGATGTGGGAGAGCGGCAGGTAAGAAAGCAACTCCTCATTGGGGCGCACCTGCCACAGCTTCGCCATTGTGAGGGATGTCCACGCCAAGTTCTTGTGTGAAAGCGCGACGGCTTTGGGCGGTCCGGTGGTGCCGGAGGTGTAGATGAAGGTACCCGGCTGTTCCAGCGTCAGCGCCTCCAGGCGCGCGTCGATGACCGCGTCGGCCACATCGCTGCCGATAGCCATGAACTGCTCCCAGGTAAGTACGGTCAGACCTGTTGGAGCATCATCGGGCAGAGCCATGCCTCGCATCAGAACGACGGTCGCCAGTGTGGGCGTCTGGCTGAAGACTTGGCGCACCTTCGTCCACTGCTTGGAGTCTTCGATAAGCAGGACGCGTGCCTCGGCGTGGTGCACCACGTATTGCACCTCGCTGGGCGCGTTGGTGGCGTAAATTCCTGCAGGCGTCGCGCCGACCAACATGGAGGCCAGATGAAAGGTCGTCCATTCCGGGCGATTGAAACCCAGGATAGCCGTAGCGCCGCCAGCATCCACGCCAAGGTTGACAAGCGATTTTGCCGCCTGGCGTACATTCGCCAGATATTGAGACCAGGTGGTGGGCTGCCAAACGCCGTTCTTCTTCTCGCGATAGGCGATGTCGTGGCCGCGGTTAGCAGCGATCTGGTGTAGGCGGAACGGAATGGTGTCTTGTGGCATGTCAGCGCCTCCGTTGCGTAAGCGTCGAGTCGGTGATTCAGTTGCGGTTCCGAATGCCAGAAGATTTGGGGTGGAGCTATCCCAAATCTTCAAGTCATCAAAACCCTGATTTTGTCAGAAAGGGGTTACAGTATAGCGATATAAATGGGATGCGTCAAACCCTAAAGCTGCTCGATCCTTCCTACCTCCCACACCGACACACTTGTCGCCCGCCCATCAGCGGCAGACGCCCCCGCGTTGCGCCTCTTCCAGCGTGATATTGCAGCAAATCGCAATCAGCGCGTCGCGTAGCCTGCTCCCCTGTTGGGTCGCATAGTAATGTCTAAAAATAAGTCAATAGGATTCCATTCGGGCGCTCTCAGCTTGCTCATGGACGATTCCAGATAGATCCTCATCTGCTCATCCCCTACGCAAAACCGATCTGAAAGGTCGTCATTTTATCAGTGACCTTGTCCTCCAAAGGTGAAACATCGCGCACAAAGCGTCCTTGCATGCTCCACGGCCCTGTCCAGACCACCTGCGCTTCGACCAGGCGCCCCTGCAACGGGAGGTCGCTGTCGATGAAGACCAGCTTGTTCTGGCGATTGCGCCCGCGCCATTTTCCCTTGTGGCGATCCTCCACCAACACCTCCGTGATTTCGCCAAGATAGCGGCTGTTGATCTCCGCGCTGATCTCCTCCTGCAGAGCTTCGATGCGCTTATGCCGGCGCATCTTCTCCTCTTCGGGCACATCATCGACCATGCGACGCTCGCTCACTGTGCCGGGGCGCGGGCTATAACGCGCCATGTGCACCTTGTCGAATTTGAGATCGGCCATGATCTCCACCGTGCGCTCGAACTGGGCTTTTGTTTCGCCGCAAAAGCCGACGATGATATCTGTGTTCACCGCCACATGCGGGATTGTCGCGCGGATGTGGGCGACGAGTTCCCGGTATGCAGCGTTGGTGTAGCCCCGCTTCATACGTTCGAGCACGTCATCATCGCCAGCCTGAATGGGGATCTCCATGTGCTCGCACACTTTGGGCAGGTCGCGCACCGCATGAAGAATGCGATCGGTCATGTAGTTAGGATGGCTGGTGAGAAATCGAATGCGCCACAGCCCGTCGATCTCGTGCACTGCGTGAAGCAAATCAGCCAGGTCGAAGGGGTTCTGAACTGCAAGCGGTGAATCGTGGAGTGTGAATGACGCGCCGACCTGCCCGTCGCCGCGCAACTGGTCAGGCCCAGCGTAGGCTTCCACTGTGGCGCTGTTGCCGCGCTGCCCGCGCCAGTCATAGCCATAGCGATCGACAATCTGGCCGAGGAGCGTCACCTCGCGCACGCCCTGTTCCACCAGACCGTGGATTTCAGCCACGATCTCGGCCAGGGGGCGGCTGCGCTCCACGCCGCGACGGAAAGGGATGATGCAAAAAGTGCAGGCGTGGCTGCATCCGTAGACAATGGGCACGTGAGCTGCCACTGGCGCCGGGCCGCTCAGCGCTAGATGACGGATGGATTGCAGCGCGCCAATCGGCTGGGCTTCATCCTGAAGCTGGTAGCGCTGGGCAAGTTGCTGACGCTCCATCTCCGCCATTTCCTGGTCGATCTCCGATTGACGCAGATAGTTGATCAGGGGCGTCGCCTCGCTGGGCGGCATGAAGACATCCACATAGGGATAATGCTCAATCAATTGCGGACTGGGTTTGACGCCCACCATACAGCCCATGAGCGCGATCGTGCGATCCTGCTTGTGGCGTTTCCACGGCTTCAGGCTGCCCAGCTTGCCGATAGCCTTTTCTTCTGCGCTCTGCCGCACCACGCACGTGTTGAGCACCACTACATCGGCTTCATCCAGGCTGTCGGTGGGTCCATAACCGATTTTCTCCAACTCGGCAGCCACATGGTTGCTGTCGGCAATGTTCATCTGACAGCCGATGGTCCAGATATGATATTTTCGTTCTGCGCTAGAGCGTTCTTGCGTGGCGCTTTCGAGGGCGTGGTCACTTGGTTCAGACGCAAATGGCGCGTCAATGTGTGTCGTCATCAGTCGTTTCCGTTCTCCGGTTTGAGCCGGGCAGAAAGAGAATTGTTCGGTTGAGAAAATGATAGCGTATAAGTCAGGAAATGATATAATCACCCCATGCCTGTTGCTGCCCAGAAACGTTGGAACATCTTCCCGTCGGCCCCAGAAAGGCTGCTTCACGAAACGCCTGAACACCCACTGTTGGTGCAGACGCTCTACAATCGCGGGCTGAAAACGCCCCGCGCCATTGCACTCTTTCTGGATGACGCCGACGCCGTGCGCGAGAACCCCTATCGCCTGCGCGACATGGCGCTGGCCGTCCAGCGCATTCTACGCGCCATCGAACGCCGCGAGGCAATCTGCGTCTATGGCGATTTCGACGCAGATGGCGTGACTGCCACGGCCCTCCTCGTCACTGCGCTCCAGGCTGCCGGCGCACGCGCCGGCCCCTACATCCCCGACCGGGTGGACGAAGGGTATGGGCTGAACATCGAGGCCATCGAGCGCATCGCTGGCCAGGCAAAGCTCATCATCACGGTCGACTGCGGCATTCGCAGCGTGGCCGAAGCAGCCCACGCCAGGCGTCTTGGCGTCGAAATGATCATCACCGACCATCACTCTGTCGGCTCAGAGCTTCCGCCGGCCCTAGCCGTGATCAACCCCAGGCGTCCCGATTGTCCCAGCAAATTCGAGCGGCTGGCCGGCGTCGGCGTGGCCTATCGACTGGCCCAGGCACTGCTGCGCGCCGTGACGCAACAAAAATGGAGCAAGCTCAGTCCAGAACAGGCGCTCGACGTGGAGCAGACGTTGATGGATTTTGTGGCGCTGGGCACTGTGGCCGACATGATGCCCCTGGTAGCCGAAAACCGCACCCTTGTCAAACGTGGCTTAGCCCAGATCAACAGCTCGCCGCGCACTGGCCTTGCGGCCCTCATTGCCCAGGCCGACCTGCGTGTCGGGCATGTAGACGCCACCGCTATCTCGTTTCGTCTGGCGCCGCGCATCAACGCAGCCGGGCGGCTGGCGAACGCTCGCCTGGCCTACAAGCTCTTGCGCACGGCAGACCCGGTGGAAGCGTACACGCTGGCCGGCGAGCTGGAGGCGCTCAACCAGCGCCGACAAAAGTTGACCGCCGAAGCCCACGCAGAGGCAGACGCGCTTGTGGTGGAGCAGTTGAGCGGGGATTCCCCATTATTCTTCATCCCCAGCGTCAATTTTGCGCCGGGAGTCGTCGGTTTGGTGGCGGGCAAGCTCACGGAGCGCTACTACCGCCCGGCCGTGGTGGTGGAGCAGGGGGAGAGCGAATCACGGGGCAGCGCGCGCAGTATCCATGAATTCGACATCGGGTTGGCGCTTGATGAACTGCGCAGCATGTTGGTGCGACATGGTGGCCACAGTCGCGCCGCCGGCTTTACGGTGCGCACTGAGTCATTGCCGGCCTTTGCCGACGCGCTGCGCTCTATCGCTCGCCGTGACCTGGCAGCGCACAGCGACCTGCGCCCGACGCTGAACATCGACTCTGCCGTGCAGTTGGAACAATTGAGCTGGGGACTGCTCGAACAATTTGCCCGACTGGAGCCCACCGGTCAAGAGAACCCGCCTCCACTGCTGCTGGCCCAGAATGTGCGCCTGCGCGAGGTGCGCACAGTGGGCGACGACAAACATCTCAAGCTCATGGTCGATCAGGACGCTGGCAGCCCGGTATTCGATGCAATTCTTTTCGGGCAGGGCGAGCGACGTAGCCAGCTCACATCTGGAATGCGCCTGGATTTGGTCTTCCAGTTGGGTGCAAACGAGTGGAATAGTCGACGCGTTTTGCAGCTCAATGTGCAAGATATGCGCAGCAGCCAATAGGAGAAGAGGTGCTTTCTGTCATGTCAGCAATGCTCGACCGCCTGCGTCAATTGCACAGCCTGCGACCACAGCACGCCCGTGATGAGGCAGTTGCAGAGCCGGTGCGGCGCGACCGCGCGTTCGATTCAGGCAGTCTTTCCGCCGGACGCGCGTTGGAAGACCTCGTGCCCGGCGGCGTTGTGGAAACTGATGTTGGCGTTTGCTATATGGGTACCCAGACCTACTCCAGCGAGATGGTGTATGGCGTGCGCCCGTTGAGCGATCTGCTGCTCCATCGCCCCGATCAATTGGCGCAGCATCTGCCCCACTTCAACCTGGATGCCGTAACAGATTTCACTAGCGCGGTCTTTCTCGACACAGAGACGACCGGGCTCGGCGCAGGCGCCAGCACCTATTGCTTCATGGTGGGTGTGGGCAGCTTCGAGAGACGAGAAGGCCAACGTGCGCACTCGCGAGACGATGCGAACCACTTTATCGTGCGCCAGTTTTTCATGCGCCATCCAGGAGAAGAGCCGGCCCTACTCACCAGCCTGGCGGATTTTTTGGCAGATCGTACATTGATCATCACCTTCAATGGACGTGGCTTCGATGCTCCTTTGCTGCGAGCTCGCTATCTGCAAAACAGGAGGCTCCTCGCTGCGAATGCTGCGCCGACCTTGCTGCTCGATCCCGGCGCCCCACATCTTGATCTTCTGACGCCGGCGCGCCGTCTGTGGAAGCGACGGCTCCAGTCATGCCGTCTGATCAATCTGGAAGAACAAATCTTGCTGCGCCAGCGCACAGAAGACGATGTGCCCGGCAGTCTGATCCCCCAAATGTACGTAGACTATCTGAACAGTAACGATGCAGGCGAAATGCGCCGTGTCTTTTATCACAACGGTCAGGATATCGTTTCCATGGCTGCGTTGGCCGAACGCATTTGCGGATTGCTGCGAGCTGACGATACAGAGAGAGGGATTCACGGCCTGGATTGGCTCTCATTGGGACGCTCCCACGAACGAGCTGGTGAACGACAGGCTGCCGAAAACGCCTATCGCCGCGCCATCGACGCCTTGACGGACCGCAAGGCGCAGGCCGAAGCATTCTACGCGCTCGGTCAGTTGCAAAAACAACAGCAACGCTGGACGGAGGCGGCGGCCACATGGGAACAGTGGTTGACGACTGTTCCCAGCGCGGACGCCACCCCATACATCGAGCTGGCAAAGGTGTGCGAGTGGCAGTTGCGCGATTTAGAGCAGGCGGAGATGTGGACTGGCTGGGGATTGCACATGGTGAATTCGCTTCAACCCTGGCAGCGATTCCCCGGTCAACTGGCTGATCTGGAACACCGCTTGAAGCGCCTGGAACGCAAGCGCGTTGACGCGGCGCAATAAGTAAAGACCTGATATGATGAACGCACCACACCATTCGACCCACACCTTCACCATTGATGCAGCGGACCCAGCTATCTACGCAGTGGAGACCCACGCTGAGGGACCTGTTGGCAGTCTGCCCCTGGATGAAGAGTTCTTGCTGCATGCGCCCAGCGGCCATATCTTCGGCCTGACGCAAAACGCCGGCATGGGCTGGATCCCCAGTTTGTTGCGGCGCAAGGAGTTTCTCATCCTCAGCACCCAGGGGGGAATTCGCTCACCCGACGGCAGTCCGGTTGCTCTGGGCTACCACACGGGTCATTGGGAAGTGGGCTTGCTCATGCAGGCTGCTGCAGAAGAGTTCAGTCGCCTGGGCGCCACACCTTTTGCGGGCTTTGTCACGGACCCGTGCGACGGGCGCACCCAGGGCACGGTAGGGATGATGGACAGCCTCCCCTATCGCAACGACGCGGCGCTGGTGCTGCGTCGCCTGATCCGTTCCCTCCCCACCCGTAACGGCGTGATGGGCGTCGCCACCTGCGACAAGGGGCTGCCGGCCATGTTGCTTGCCCTGGCTGGCCAGCGATCTCTCCCATGCATCCTCGTTCCAGGCGGCGTCACGTTGCCGCCCAGTCACGGTGAAGATGCGGGCAAGGTGCAGACCATTGGGGTGCGCTTTGCACAGGGCGAGATCAGTCTGGAAGAGGCCGCGGAGATGGGCTGCCGCGCCTGCGCCAGTCCAGGCGGCGGCTGCCAGTTCCTGGGCACGGCTGCCACCAGCCAGGTAGTGGCCGAGGCGCTGGGTCTGGCGTTGATTCATTCGGCATTGGCGCCGTCGGGGCAGCCAATCTGGCTCGATATGGCGCGACGTTCGGCCCAGGCCCTTGCTGATCTGGAAGCAACGGGGATGACCTGCGGCGACATACTGAGCGAAGACGCCATTTACAACGCCATGGTCGTCCATGCAGCCTTTGGCGGCAGCACCAACCTTCTGCTACACATTCCCGCGATTGCCCACGCTGCCGATTTGTCCATCCCCAGTGTGGCGGAATGGGCAGCTATCAACCGCAGCACACCGCGCCTGGTGGATGTGCTGCCCAACGGACCGATCGGCCATCCGACGGTGCGAGTGTTCCTGGCCGGCGGCGTGCCCGAGGTGATGTTACATCTGGCAGAACTTGGATTGCTGCGGCTGGGAGCGCTCACTGTCCATGGACGCGCTTGGGGCGAGATGTTGGACGAATGGGCGAAGTGCGAGCGACGGAAGCGGCTACGAGAACGGTTATTCACCGAGGATGGCGTCGATCCTGATACTGTGGTCATGTCGCCTCGTCGGGCAAAGGAGGCCGGTCTGACCAGCACAGTGACCTTCCCGTTGGGCAATCTTGCGCCGGAAGGTTCGGTGGTCAAGAGCACTGCCATTCACCCCAGCGTCATCGCTGCGGACGGCGTCTATCGTAAGCTAGGGCCGGCGCGCGTTTTCACCAAAGAACGCGATGCCATCGCTGCGATCAAGGGGCAAGACGGCCAACCGGTTCAGCCTGGCGACATCATGGTGCTCATGGGGCGGGGACCCTTGGGTTGTGGCATGGAAGAGACCTATCAGGTGACAGCAGCTCTTCGCTACCTGCCATGGGGCAAGGAAGTGGCATTGCTCACCGACGCTCGCTTTAGCGGCGTCAGCACTGGCGCATGCATCGGGCACGTAGGGCCGGAGGCGCTGGCTGGCGGCCCCATCGGACGCGTGCGGGATGGCGACCTCATCGAGATTGAGGTGGACGTCGTCAACCTGACGGGAAAAGTGCACCTGGTGGGGCATGAAGGGCGCTATATAGGAGCTGAATGGGGGGCGGCGGAGTTGGCTGTCCGTCCCTTACATCCCGCACTCACTGCCGATCCGGAGTTGCCCGATGACACGCGCCTGTGGGCCGCCTTGCAGCAGGCCAGCGGCGGCGTATGGAGCGGCTGCGTCTATGATGTGGATCGTATCATCCAAACGCTGGAAGCGGGTCGGCGGACGCTGGAGAAGCAAGCAGATTAGGCGTCGTGTGGTACAATCGCTATAACGCAGCGACGTTCAGCCTACATGACCGATGATCTCGCCATCATGCCATTCAGGGTCGCCTTCCAGTAGGAGTCGCGCCTGCGAAAATCGCTCATGCTGCTTGGTCAAAGCGACTTAATTTTGCCGCCGAATCCCCCTGATCTCGACAGTGTGAGAACGAAGTCAGCACACCACGGCGCGATGGTATGACGTGGTGAAGGTTACGCATCATCCTATCTCAATCAAGTTCGCATAAGGAGTTCACAATTATGGCCTACAAGTTTCCCAGCAGTGAGTGGACCTCTGCCTTCGAAGAAAAAGTCAACAGCAGCGACGCGTATGCCAACGCCGCTAAAACGTGGGAAGGCGATATCCTCCTGGTCATCGAAGGCTCTGGCGCCACTTATCTGGATTTGTGGCATGGCAAATGTCGTCGGTCGGCCTATTACGAGAGTCTTGAGGGCGTGACCGCCGAATTCAAGATCACGGCGTCCATGGAAAAATGGCAGAAGGTGCTGGCTGGTAAGCTCGACCCGGTGCAAGGCATGGTCACTCGTCAACTCAAACTCGATGGCAACCTGGTCAAGATCATGAAGAATGTCAAGGCAGCACAGGAGTTGGTGCGCTGCGCAACGCAGGTTGACACTGAGTTCTAGCAAGGACTCACACTATGTGGTATTTCAAATCGCCCGAGGTCGTCTTTGGCGAAGACGCCTTGAGCCATCTTCATCACATCTTGGGCAGCCGTGCGTTCATCATCACCGATGCTACGCTTGCTCAGATGGGCGTCGCTCAACGCATCGAAGACATCCTCCATGAAGTTGGGTTCGAGACGGCCGTCTTCGCCGAAGTGGAGCCGGAACCGAGCCTGCAAACGGTGCGGCGCGCTGTTGAGCAGGTCAGCGCCTTTCAGCCAGACTGGGTGATCGGTCTGGGCGGCGGCAGCCCGATGGATGCTGCCAAGGCGGTCTGGGCGCTCTATGAACGCCCAGACCTGGAGCCGACCGACATCAATCCCCTGGATGTTTTGGGGCTGGGCAGGACAAAACTCATGGCGATCCCCACCACCAGTGGCACAGGCAGCGAGGCAACCTGGGCCATCGTGCTCACCGACACCGAAGAGCGGCGCAAGTTCAGCACAGGCAGTCGTGAGCTGGTGCCCCACATCGCCATCGTCGATCCCTCACTTACCGCAAAACTGCCGCCGCGTATCACGGCGGACACAGGACTCGATGCGCTTACCCATGCCATCGAAGGTTATGTCTGCACCTGGCATAACGACTTCACCGATGGGCTGTGCTTGAAGGCCATTGAGCTGGTCTTTGCCTATCTGGAACGCGCCTACACCGATGGCGAGACGGATCTGGAAGCGCGTGACAAGATGGGCGTCGCGGCGACGATTGCTGGTCTGGGCTTTGGCAACGCCAATCTGGGTCTGGCTCACGCCATGGGTCACAGCTTTGGCGCGCTCTTCAAGAAGCCCCATGGGCGTTGTGTGGCGCTCTTCCTGCCCTACATCACCGAATTCACTGTCAACGCAGGGCTGGGGCGCTATGGCGACATCGCTCGTTTTGTCGGCTGGCTGGACGCCAACGACAACGAGCAGGGCGGGCGACTGCTGGTGGAGAACATCCGCCATCTCCAACGCGGCGTGGGCCAGCCCATGAGCATCGCCGAGTTTGGCGTCTCGCCCGCCGAATTCGAGGAGAATCTGGAGACGCTGTGCGACCATGCCGAAATGGACACCCAGTTTTTCACTGCGCCGCGTGTCCCGGAACGAGCAGAACTGGAACGACTCTTCCAATATGTGTACGAGGGAAAGGCGATTGATTTCTGAAAGCTCTGAGCAGTCCTGAGCGATGGGAAATCCATGCCTCTCCTTTTGTCTTCGTTTCGCCAGACTCAATTCAAACCATCAAAGGAGATGAAGATGAAAAACAAAGTTGTAGCTCGACGGGCGGCGCCGTTCTTCTTGCTGCTGGTCGCACTCCTCCTGTTGTCAGCCTGCGCAGTGCCCATCACGCCGCAAGCTGGCGACGGTCAGCCTGCAGCCGAGGAGGCCAAGTGGTGTAGCGGCGTCAATCTCACGTTTTTCCCAGGCGGGCCAGCCGGCGGCGTCTTTGCCAACAATGTCTACAATGGCGCCAAGCAGGCAGAGGCGGATTTGGGTCCCAATGTCACCTATATCTTCTCGGACTGGGATCCACAGAAGATGATTCAACAGTTCAAAGAAGCCGTCGCTACCAAGCCGGATGGCATCGCCGTGATGGGGCATCCGGGCGATGACGCCTTCAGTCCACTCATCGACGATGCCCAGGCGCAGGGCATTTTGGTCACCAGCCAGAACACCGAGCTGCCCACCAGCCTGAGCAAGTATCAGGGAAACGGTTTCGGCTATGTGGGCGCAGTCAATTACACGGCTGGTTACAACCTGGGCAAGGAAGCAATTCGGCGTTTCAATCTCCAGGCGGGAGATCGGGCGTTCGTATGGGGCCTCCTCTCCCAGCCGACACGCGGCGAACGCACCAAGGGTGTGATCAATGCGCTGGAGGAAGCCGGCGTCACTGTGGACTACCAGGAGATTGACCCGGCCACGAACGCCGATCCTGCGGCTGGCACACCGACATTCACGGGTTATGTATCGGCCAATCCAGATGTGAAACTGGTTGTGACTGATCATGGCGGCCTGACGGCCACGTTGGAAACCTACCTCAAAGCAGCGGGCAAGGGCCCGGATGACATCTTTGGTGCGGGCTTCGACCTGTCGCCGGCCACGGTCGCCGCGATCCGCGGCGGTTGGACAGATCTGGTCATCGATCAGCAGCCCTGGCTGCAAGGCTACATTCCCATCCTCCAACTCTGCTTGAGCAAAGTCTACGGCTTCTCGGGCATGTTCATCGACACGGGCGCCGGTTTTGCTTCAGCGGACAACATCGATTTCCTGGCGCCATTGGCGGAGAAGGAAATTCGTTAGCGGTCGTGTGTCCTGAAGAAGTGAGGGAATGGGGTTTGGGGACAAGTATTCTTCCCAAGACCTCATTCCCTCATTACAGCGAGCGCCACGCTTCCTTCACTCAAGCACTCCAGATGGAGAAACCAACATGCCCGAACCAGCGTTGCGTCTGGTCAATATCTCCAAGTCATTTGGCGAAGTGAAATCGCTCCAGAACATCGACTTCGAGGTCTATCCCGGTGAAGTGGTTGGTTTATTGGGCGACAACGGCGCCGGCAAATCCACCCTGGTCAAGATTATCACCGGCTATCATCGCCCCGACCTTGGCGGTGAGATCTATTTCGCTGGCAAGCGCATCGACCATCTCACTGTGCAACGGGCGCGCGAGTTAGGCGTGGAAGCGGTCTATCAGGAAAAAGCCCTGGCCGATAAGCAAAGTCTCTGGCGCAACATCTTCATGGGGCGCGAGCTGCGCAATCGCCTGGGTTTTCTGCGCGTGCAGGCCATGCGCCGCGAGACGCTACGCCTGATGACGGAACACATGGGCTTCACATCCAGGGCAGTGACGCCCGACACCCCGGTGCGCACGATGTCGGGCGGCGAGCGTCAAGGCGTCGCCATCACCCGCGCCCTCTACTTTCAGGCCAACATCATCATCCTGGATGAACCCACCATGGCCCTTTCCCTGTCCGAGACGCAAAAAGTTCTTGACTTCATCGGCAGCATTGCCAAAGCGGGCAAATCGGCCATCTTCATCGATCACAATATCTTCCACGTCTATCCCGTGGTGGATCGCATTGTGGTGCTCGACCGCGGTATGGTGGCGGGCGAGTTTTCCAAGTCATCGGTCACGCTCGAAGAACTCATCAGCCGGCTCTATCTGGTTGCCCGTACAGGCTCCATGTCCAGTTAGCGCTTGCCAGGCTGACGCTATTTGCGTTACTCGCGGCTTGCGACGGGCGGCGACAGGGCAGCCAGACGGAAGAACGATCATCCTAAACTGCGGTTGCTTTGAAACCAGGAGTTTTCGCAGTTCAAAAACTCCGCGTTTCAAACAAAGCGAAGTATAGATGCCAGGAAGTGAATCACAAGCCATTATGAATGCCCAATCTGGTGCTTTTACCCGCTGGCTGCGCACAAACGCCCTGCAAATTGGCATCACAGCGGTCGCCTTTCTCATCTGGCTCTTCTTTGCCATCGGCTCGCCGCGCACGTTCTTTTCCTACAACATCTATGGGGCGTTCATGTCCACGACGCCCTTTTTCGCCATCGTGGCGCTGCCCTTGACGATGGTTGTCATCACTGCTGAAATCGATCTCTCCTTTCCGGCGGTCATGTCGCTGGGGATGCTGGTCTTTACCACGGTGATGATGACGACCGCCAATTTGTGGCTGGCGTTGGTCTTTTGTCTCTTGACCGGCTTGGGCGCTGGCATGATGAACGGCTGGCTCATCTCTCGCTTTGCGGTGCCGTCGCTGGTCATCACCATCGGCACACAGTTCTTGTGGCGCGGCGTGGTGCAGGTGCTGACCGGAGGCAACGGCGCATCGTTGTTGCCGGCGCGTGATACATTCTTCTACAATCTCTTTGTGGGTCGTCTGTTTGGCGTCGTTCCCATGCAGATGGTGTGGACCGTGATCATCGCCATCGTGGTTTGGGTCGTACTCAATCGTCACCGTTTCGGCGCGCATATCTACCTGGTGGGCGACAACGCCGAGAGCGCCCGGCTCATGGGCGTCAATGTAAGCCGCACGAAGATCATCGCGTTTGGCGCGACGGGTCTGGCTGCCGCGTTCGCCGGTCTCATCGCCAGCCTGGAAGTGACCTATTACTGGCCCACCCTGGGTGAAGGCTATCTGCTCAACACCTTGTCGTCGGTGTTCTTGGGCGGGACGTCGGTCTTCGGTGGAACGGGCACTGTCTACGGCACCTTTGTCGCGTCATTCATCGTCGGCGCAATCAACGCTGGCATTGTCGCCGTCGGTCTATCGGGCTTCTGGACCCAGCTCATCTACGGGCTGATTATCGTCCTGTCGGTCATCCTACAGACGGTGGTGAGCAAGAAACTTGGCTGAGTACGTTGGTCGGAGGGGAAGGATTTGTGGCATGAATCACCGCAACATGAAACCGCCGCCCAATGGGTCGTCCGGGTCAATCCACCACTCGTTGCGCCCCACCAGATGCGCCGTTCCCGTCACCTGGGGGATCACCGCATCGTAGTCGCCAAAACGGGTCGTCTCCACCACCTCGCCCGTGAAGCAGCTCCCCAGAATGCTTTCCACCTTGAATGGCTCGTGCAGACCGATCTCGCGTCGGGCAAAATGAAGAGCAGCGCGCGCGCTGACGCCTGTGCCCGTCGGTGAGCGGTCGATCTCCCCATCGGCGAACATGCAGACATTGCGGCTGTGGTGCGCCGGGTCATGAGCCGCGCCCACGAAGATCACGCCATAGAGAAAGCCCAGGTCTGGCTCGAAGGGATGACGGATGGGCAGTGACGCCATCACCGACCGCTTGATACACATGCCAACGTTGATGAGCGTGCGGAATTCCTGGGTTGTCAGCCCAATTCCCAGGGAGTCGGCATCCACGAAGGCATAGAATGCGCCGCCAAAGGCCAGATCATAGCGGACGCGCCCCACGCCGCTCACGTCCACAGACTGGTCCATGGCATAGACGAAGGATGGTACGTTTTGGAACGAAACCGACGTGACAATGCCCCTTTCCCGCCGGGCCGTGGCGGTGACGCGCCCCGCCGGCGTATCCATGCGGATGACAGGCGCGTCACCCGGCCTCTCCAGCATTCCCGTGTCCAGCAGCACCTTGGCCAGCGCGATGACACCGTGACCGCACATGGTGCTGAACCCTTCGTTGTGAAGAAAGAGCACCCCCAGGTCGCCGTCGGGCGTGACCGGCGGCGTGAGCAGAGCGCCGTACATGTCGGCGTGGCCGCGCGGTTCCCACATGAGCGCAGTGCGCAGATGGTCGTAGTGCGCGCGGGCGTAGCGGCGTTTGGCCAGGATCGTGTCGCCGGGCAGCTCAGGAAAGCCGCCGGTGATGACGCGCAGCGGCTCGCCGCCCGTGTGTGCGTCGATGGAAGTGATGCGCAGCCAGTGCGCTGGTGGGGTGTAGGTAGTCATTCGGATCGACTCCACCATTACGGAGAACCCAATTCTTGTGTCATCACAGTTGCCCGCTCGCTCCCCATTCGGCTACGCGTGTCAGGTATGCAGGGTCGTCATAGCGGCTGGGCAGGAAGGCCGGCGCATAGGCCGGGAGACTGCCGCCCGTTACATGGGCAGCCAGCAACTCGCCGCCGGCGCAGGCAGCCATCAGCCCGTAGCCCGAATAGGCGCCACAGACGAACGCGCCTTCCACGGGCAGCGGGCCGATGAGACAACGATTCTCGGCGGTTTTCGTATAGTACCCGCCATCCATGTAGACTTTGGGCAGGCGCTGGGCGTATGTCTTCAGACCCGGGATCAGGCGGCTCATGCCGCGGATGACGACTTCCGCGAAATCCGGCTCCAGGGGAACAGGGAAGACTTCTGGGTGGGGCGCCAGATGATACGCCCACAGCAGCAGGATGGTTTGGCTCTCGCCGTGGCCCTCGGGGCGCATGTGGACGCCGGCCGGCAGGGGGCGGGTGAGCCAGGCCGTCTCTTCATTGGCAGCGAGTTCCGCGCGCTCTTGGTCGTCCCATGCCAACGTCACCGGGTCCTCACAGATGATCAGCCCGGCGTCGCGGCGCACAACGCCGTGTTTGTCGTCGAAGGCGATCTTGAGGTGGCGTTCGGAGAAGACAGGCAGATCGACGCCCACCAACCGCCCCACCGGGCCCAGCAGCGGCCCGGCCGCGTTGACGAAGACGCCTGTCGTGATGACCTCTTCGCTGCCATGCAGGGCCACGCGCACGCCGGTCACGCGCCCGTCCCCGGTCTCCACGCCGGTCACCCGGCCGTTGACCAATGTCGCGCCGGCGCGCCGCGCCTCTTCCAACAGATACATGCCCAACTGCTGCCCACTGAACCAGCCGCAGCGCCGGGCGTGGAGCACAGCAACGACGTCGTCGGCCAGAAAGGGGAAGTGGGCGCGGATCAGGCGAGGATCCAGCAACAGGTCGGCGCCGTCGGGCTGGCCTGTGTAGCCATGACCCGGCGCAGGATGATAGACCGCGCCGCCGGTTCCGTTGTGGATGCGCAGGGGGCCGGCGCCCTGTTGCGCCGCCAGCTCGCCCGTGCGTCGTAACTCGTCGGCGCGCGCCGGGTCGCAGGTGGCGTAGAGATAGCCCCGGCGGTTCATGTGAAAGAGGTTGTCCGTGGCGTCGGCCAGCTCTTCCAGCAGGTCAATGCTGCGGTTCATAAAGCGCAGCATGGCGTCATCCAGCCCCGGCCACCAGTTGCGATAGGCCTCGGTGGATTTGTCGCTGGTCAGCGTGAGGGGGCGGCGCTCATCCACCAACACGACGTTGCCCACGCCCTGGCGCACACTGAGAAAATAGGCGGCCGCAACGCCGGCGATGCCCGCGCCGCAGATGACGACATCGGCTCGATTGGTTTCCATACCTGCCTCCTGGCTCTTTTTCTGGCAAGTATAGGTTGCCAGGCCGCGCTTGGCAAAGCGCCGATGTAGCGGATACATGCTGTGAAAAATAGGCTCACACAGAGACGCAGAGAACACAGAGAAAGAGACATCCGTAGGTCATGCTTGCAGCGTGACAATCATGGCCGTCCCTGTTTTTTTCATCCTTATCGGTGTCCGCAGGTCATGTGGCCTGTAGTGGAATATCTGTAGTGGAATATCTGTAGTGGATACAATGGACAGGATCGGTCAAAGTGATATAATGCGAGAAGCTATACACATCCCAGAGAGTGGAAACCTTGCATGAAGGCCGTCAATCTTTCTCAAGTTGTTCGTTTTTTCAATCCACGGGCGCCGGTGAGCGGGCGGGACCTGCAAACCTGGTTCATCGAACGCACCAACTCGCCGCGCGGTTTCTTGCGCGTCGCCTTGCAAGAGGCCCAGAGTGGGCAGGAGTCGATCAAGCTGCTCCTGGTGGGGCATCGGGGCGGCGGCAAGAGCACCGAGCTCAACAAGCTGGTGGAGGAGCTGGCCGACAGCTACCAGGCCATCGGCTTCGACGCCTTGAACATCATCGGCCGCGCTACAGTGCGCCACGAAGACTTGATGCTGGCCCTCAGCACCCAGATCACTCGCTATTGCATCGACCAGGGTCTGGTGGGACGCCCGGCGGCGGAGCCGCTGGCCGACGCCTGGCTGGGCGTGGTCGATTGGTGGCGGCGCATCGTCGCCGGGCTGGACTTTTCGCCGCGCGGCGAATTGAGCACCTATGCCGAGTTTAGCACCTTTCTGGGGCAGGTCGAGATCGGCGCCAGCCAATCGTCTTTCACCCGCGACCAGCTCAACGCCCAAGTGAATCGGCAGATGCCAGAGTTGATCCGCCGCCTCAACTGGGTCATCGAACAGGCTCAGCGCCAAATCGCACCAAAGCGGCTGCTGCTCGTTGTCGAAGGGCTAGACAAGATCGACCTGGAGGCGGCGCGTAACATCTTCCGCGACCACACACCCACCATCACCGCGCCAGAGGCCACCCTCATTTATACCTTCCCCCTGGCCATGCGCTATTCCGGCGACTATCAGGGTGTGCTGCGCCATTTTCATTACGACCAATACCTGCACAATTTCGCCCTGCGGCGCAGCGACGGTCGCGACGATGATGACGGTCACGCCGGGTTGCGCATGATGGTCCTGCGTCGCATCGAGGAGCGGCTGATCAGCCAGGATGCCCTCGACCTGCTGGTGCAGACGAGCGGCGGTCTGCCTGTGGACCTGGTGAAGCTGACGCGCAGCGCGGCCATCTATGCCCTGCGGCGCAGCCCGGACAACCAACAGATCGAACTGGGGGATGCACAGCGCGCTGCCCAGGACTTGCGCCGGGAGCTGGCTGCCAACCTGAGCCAGCAAGAGTGGCTGCTGCTGGCCGCACGTCACCAGGATCGCTTGCTGAGCAATGAACCCGAGATCGAACAGCTTCTCTACAAAGGCGCACTCATCGAATACTCCAATGGCGTGCAATGGTGCGATGTCCACCCCGCGCTGTGGGGGCTGCTGGATCACTACGCCAGAGAAGGGTGAGGCCCGATGACCGGCGACCGCCTGCCTCTCGCCCCAGCGTTGGATGATGCAACCCTCTCCATCGGCCAGCTTCTGGCAGAGCGTGAAGAAAATTTGCAGCGACTGGCGCTGCTCATGTCTCTGGCCGAGGGCGCCTGGGCTGTGGCCGTTTTCGACAGCGGCGACGTGCAGCGCCAGGTGTTAGGTGACCTGGCGCGCACACTTGCGCCGCTGCCGCTGGTGGAATGCTCGCTCAGTGAGCGGCCGGCCAATCTGCTGGCTTTGCTGGCCGGGATCTCGCCTGAACCCATCCCGCCGGTGGTTACGCTGGTCGAGCTGGGCAGTGCGCTGAATGAACTGTGCGTTTCCCTGGATGTGCAGCGGGACGCCCTGGCCCTGCTGCCCCATCGTCTGTTGCTCTGCGCTACGCCCCATGAGCGACGCCGCCTGGCCGAAGCCGCGCCCAATTTTTTTTCTCGTCTCAGCGGCGTTTTCTATTTTTCTGCGCCCACTGGCGCGTCCGATTCTGGCGCCTGGCGCGGCGCATTTCCAGGAGGCGGCCCGCGGCAACAGACCGAGTCGGTTCTCTATCGCCGGCGGCCCTCCTACCCTGTGCCCGATGAAACCCTGCGCCCCAGCCTCATCGCCTATCTGCAACAGCGAGTGGGCGAGCTGCGCCAGATGGAACGACCCGACTATCAAGCCATTGGCGACGCCTGGTATGACCTGGCCGGGTTGTTCGAGAGCGCCGCGCCCCGGCGGTTGGACGAAGCGGAGATCGCCTATGGCGAGGCGGCGCGCGCTTATGCCGCGGCCGGCCTCACCCTGGCGGAGGCCGAGGCGCGCTATCGCGCCGGAGATGCGGCCTATCGCCGCTACCTGTCGGCCGCAGCGTTGGAGCATTTTGCGACCAGCCTGTCGCTCTATCGGTTGCTGGAGGACACGCCACAAAGCACGCCCGAAGCCGCGGCCGGCGAAGCCAACGTGCTTCAGGCGCAGGGGGACGTGCTGGCCTTTTTGGATCAGCGAGGCGAGGCGCTGGGGAAGTATGAGGAGGCGCTGGGGCTGTACCGAGCGGTGGGTGATCGCCTGGGCGAAGCCAACGTGCTGAAGGCGCAGGGGGACGTGCTGGCCTTTTTGGATCAGCGAGGCGAGGCGCTGGGGAA
>CAZLMM010000052.1:0-46921 GCA_964560495.1 uncultured Caldilineaceae bacterium | reverse complement strand
CTGGGGTTTCCCCACGCAAGAGTAGGCCATTGCCAACCTCTTCTCTCCTTTTCTTCCATTATGTGAAAAGCCTCTGCTTGCCAGCCCCTCCCCTCTTGTTCAAGATTCTCTATATCCTCTACTTTGCTTGATAGCACCCTCTGGTTGTTTTCCCACTCTTTACTACATCGAAAAAATCATGGTTGCGTTTGAACGCGCTGTTTTGGTGCGCCTGTTATGTCATTCCTGCAAGAACAGATGCCTGCCTTTCCCAACATTGCCGTTGTAAGCTGGATGAAAGGCGCTCAGTCAATACTGATTTCTTCTTGGAAGCGCCAGATCGTGAGAAAAACCACCAACAACAAGGTGTGTAGGATCGCCAAAACACACGATCATGAGTACAATAGTGGAATTCAACTGGCAGCTTGCTGGTAGCAAAGGAAGAATTGTGAAGATTGCATCTATTGTGTTGGCCGCAGGCTATGGCACCCGCATGAAATCCGATCGTCCCAAAGTCGTACATCCTGTGGCAGGACGCCCAATGATCGATTGGTGCGTGCGCGCAGCCGAAGCCGTGAGCGCCTATCCTCCAATTGTTGTGGTCGGTTATGGGGGTGAACAAGTGAAGGCTGTATTGGCCGATCGTTGTTCGTACGCACGCCAGAACGAACTGCTGGGTACGGGGCACGCCGTTCAGCAGGCCGTGCCGCTCCTCGAGAGCGGCGTCGATGCAGTTGTCGTGACCTATGGCGACATGCCCCTTTTGCGTGGAGAAACGCTTGCGGCGCTCGTGGATTCTTTTGCCTCTTCTTGCCCGACGATCGCCATGCTCACTGTTACACGTACGGACCCCCAGGGTTTTGGCAGGATTCTACGCAATGGGCAAGGCGAGATTATCGCTATCGTCGAGGAAGCCGATTGCACTCCTGAGCAGTACGCCATTCGTGAACTCAATCCGGGCATCTATTGCTTTGACGCTGCCTGGCTGCAGGCAAACCTCTCACTTATCCCCAAAAGCAAAAAAGGGGAATACTATCTGACCGATTTGGTGGGGGTTGCCGTGGGAAAGGGGTGCAGGGTGCAGTCGTTGATAGCTCCAGTCGACGAGGTCGATGGCGTCAACACCCGTATCCACCTGGCGCATGTGGAGGCCGTCATGCGGCGGCGCATCCTCGAAAGACACATGTTGGCAGGGGTGACGATTATCGATCCGGCTTCCACCTTTGTGGATGATACAGTGCAGATCGGTGCGGATACGACCCTCCTCCCAGGCGTCATTCTTCAGGGCAACACGCAAGTAGGCCGACATGCTCTCGTCGGGCCTCACTCACAGATTGTTGACAGCATCATTGGCAATCATTGTCGGGTCAGCTACTCGGTCGTCGAAGACGCGCGCATGGACGCCAGGTCGGAGATCGGTCCCTTTGGACACCTACGCAAAGGCGCGCATCTTGCAGAGGGGGTTCACATGGGCAACTTCGGCGAAGTCAAGAACAGTTATCTGGGGCCTGGGGTCAAAATGGGGCACTTTTCTTACCTGGGAGACGCCCATGTAGGCGAAAACACCAACATTGGTGCAGGGACAATCACATGCAATTTTGACGGTAAGAACAAGCACAAGACCGTCATTGAGAACGATGTGTTTATTGGCAGCGACACCATGCTGGTGGCGCCACTATTCATTGGCGCTGGTGCGCGAACAGGAGCTGGTGCAGTTGTCACCCACGATGTATTGCCCAATAGTACTGTCTATGGCGTTCCGGCGCGCCCGCCTGGGCAGCAACAAAGTGGAAGGCTATCTGCCGACCACAAGGAGTAAAGTGTGAATGTCCCCTGGTTGGCCCCGATCACCCTCGGGATTGGGGTCGTCCTCATCTTCATCGCAGCCTTGGCTGATCGCGCGGCGAATCTGGCAAATCTCGCTGAAATCCGTAGGATAGGAGCATCGAATAGACGCGAAGTGCGTTTCGTCGATGCCCTCGCGTACAACCGTCCACGTTGGACAGCCACAATTACGCTTCTGGCTACTCTGGGCGTGATTTTGCTCGGAATTGGCGCTGTACAGATCGGCTTGAATGACTCCTCGACTCTCTGGCTGACTTTGCTCATCCTGGCGACATGGTTCATTGCCTCCCTTGCACACGTCTTGGGAAGGGCGGTTGCTGTGCACGATCCTTTGGCGCACCTTGTCCATCTGGATACTTTTCTGAGGCTTGTTTTTTGGCTTTTTCACCCGCTGGCCGTTGTTCTCAGTCGAATCTTGCAGCGAGTTGCCGGGAGGGCAGATGTTGAAGAAGGCGTGCTGTTTTCTGACGACCGTGTGAAGGTGGTCATCTCTGGTCACGGCGATCAGCCGGAGATTGAAGAGAGCGAAAAAGAGATGATCACATCGATTCTCGAAATGAATGAGACGGTGGCACGCGAAGTCATGGTGCCTCGCATCGACATTGTCGCCATCGATGTCGAAGAAGATCTCGCAAATGCATTGGAAAAGATCATCAGCGCAGGACACAGCCGTCTTCCTGTCTATGAAGAGAGCATCGATCATGTCATCGGCCTGCTCTACGCTAAGGACTTACTTACCTGTCTGGCGCAACGCCAATCGGACGTTCCCATCCGCCAGCTATTGCGACCTGCCTATTTTGTCCCGCTGAGCAAGGATGTCAAGTCCTTGTTTGCCGAAATGCGCAAACACCGCGTTCACATGGCTATCATCGTTGATGAGTATGGCGGCACGGCTGGACTTGTCACCATCGAAGACATTTTGGAGGAGATTGTTGGCGAGATACAAGATGAATATGATTCGGCGGAAGCTGTGCTTGTTCAGCCACTTGGTGTGAACGCTTATCTGATCAATGCCCGGATCGATATCTACTCGCTGTCGAAACTTCTCGAAGTGGATTTTGAAGATGAAGACGCGGACACATTGGGGGGCTTGATCTTTTCAGTGTTGGGGCATGTTCCCCAACAAGGTGAGGCTGTGGAGATGATGGGGTGGCGCTTCACTGTTGTGTCGGTGGATGGTCGTCGAATCGAACAAGCTCGCGCTGAACCATCTCAAGGGAAAGATGTCGACAGGGCAAAAAACGACCTTATAGAGCCAGACGCCCCTATTGGACAAGTCTCGATTCTGACCGCATATGACAGCTGATTTGTAAGTCTCCGTTCACAACTGGAAATTGCGCCCGTTGTCGCGTACCACCTTATGTTTGTAGTTGGTCACATAGGTCAGCAATCGTGCGTGGAGTTTCTGCCAACCACCGCTGTGGAGGATGGCGGCCAGTTTCTCCGGACTCTCCACCGCACCCAGGGTGAGCATTTGCGGGCCTTCCCCGTACATGGTATACAGAACTTCGCTTGGCTCGATGCCGAGCTGCATCAGGCGAGGGGCGAACTCACGTACGACGAACTCTGAGAAGTCCTGTTCACGTCCCACCTTGATGTCCCATTGCATCAACAATTTGACCATACGACTCATTTGCCCTTTCCAGAAGACGACCCACCGGACGTGATGCTACGATACCAAAAGCCCACTAGAATTGCAACTGAACATGGTGCAGCGATACGGCTTGACACGCCTGGGAACAAGCGAGGTCTCGTCATCATATGGATCGTTTTGTTCATGTTGGTCGGCGTGTCGTTGCCCCTGCGCGCTCAAGAGGTTGTGGATGGCGGCCCAGGTCAATTATTCGTCCTGCCCAGCGAACGATCCGCGGTTGTGTTGCAGACGCAGACGACCGACATGCGCCTGACGCAAAGTGGCGATTCTGCGTTTCTTGCGTTTGATGGCTTTTATCGCCTACGCAACTCTAGCAAAGAGGCGATTCCCCTCAATTTGCGTATCGCCAGCCACTCCGCCGCGGGACCAAGTAACGAACTTCTTCCTTCCGATCTGGCCATCACGGCGAACGGGGCCCCCCTTGCCATTGAGGAGGGCGCTGAAGGCCCCGAGGTGCGTATTTTGGCCCCGGCAGACGGTCGGATTGATCTACGCTTGACATATACTCTTGACCTGGGCAGCCAGCCAATGTTGGAAATCAGCTATCCTGTTGCTGTATTGCAAGCATGGCCGGGCAGCGTGAGTCAACGAACGACCATTACCCTGCCAGCCACAATGTCACCCGCAGGTTGGCTTACGGTTCAGCCTGAAGGTTGGACATACGCACCGCCCTCCTCGCAGGGCGACCTGGGTGTTCAGTGGCTCTTCGAAGGTCGCCTTCCAGAGACGCCCATTCGGATAAGGATGATCCACCCCAACACCTGGCAACAAATTGTCCAGACCGAGTCCGTCGTGATCTCCGCCCCTTCTGTGTCTGCCTGGGTGCAGCTGGGCGAGCTCTATTCTCAAGTTTTGTCAAGCGCCAGAGACTCAGCGATCCGCACCCATCTCTATGTGCGCGCGCTGGCAGCATACGAAGCCGCGTTGGACATTGGCGGCGCTCTGAACGATCTTGCTCCTGCCCATTTAGGGCAGGCGGCTCTCTATCGTGGACGGCTGTTGAACGACGCCGGTGTGGTCAATCCTAGCTATGCGCGGCTTCTGGTGGAAGCTGCAGCGCAAGCCCTCAATAGCCTGCCTTTGGAACATCCACAACGGGGAGGACTCTCCCAGTGGCTGAACGAAGGTCTTTCCGTCGCCCTCGCCGATGCGCGTAACCGACGCGATTGGCAGGCAGCTTTGGGCATGCTCGACCTGTTGGAACGTTTGCCGCCTGGCTTGGTGGCGCAAGAACTGATCACCGACGAGCGCCGGCGCATTACAGTCGAGCAATCCCTTCAGATGCTAGAAGAGGGACAGCGCGATGCAGCGGTGGCAATCTCGGGGGGCCAAATCGTTGCCGAAGAGCTGCAGCCGCCGGCAGACAGTACGGCGATCTTTGCCGCCTGGCAAGTGACAATGACGCTCGTCCCTGGCGGCGTCACATTGCACTTCACTGGCATCCCTGCTGCGGGCGCAGAAGAGGCTGCCAAGAGCAGCCTCGAAGATCTGGCAGGTTTGCTCCACGAGGCTGCGGCCTTACAAGGTGGTTCTGTCATGTTGCGCCCCGCGTTCGAGATGCATATAACATTGCCCGGCGGCGTAAGCGGACTGGCGCTGGCCAATGCAACGCCCCTCGATCCAAACTGGGCGTTGATCCGGGCGGTGTTGGCCCAGTCTGCGCCCAGAGTCGATCAAGAATCACGTCTGTTGCAGCGCACCTTCCGCATCACACAAGAGATAGATGTTCGCAACGTGGGCGATCAATGGCGGCGCATTGCCAGAGATCTTGAGGAAAAGGCGCAGATCTTCCAATCCCAGGCCAACCCAAGCGACCGCAGCGATCCTGCGGTGCTGGAAGGCGCTCTCGCGGCGCGGGTTCAAGCGGCGAACTATCGGGCAGCCGCTGGGAACTGGCTGAACCTGGTGCAAAACAGCCGGCTCATTGCACAGTTGGCAGGACCCGGGGGCGAATTGTCCGCCGGGCGCGCCTGGCAGATCAGCGTGGATGATTCCCCACAGAAATTATTCATCGAATCCCAGACGATCAACTGGACGGGGGTCTGGCTGCTTATGGGGGCAGCGATTGTCGTCCTGTTTCTTTTGGCTGGCTTCTTGTGGACATTGCTATGAGCAAATCAGTTTCAATGCGTTCTGTCTCACCCCCAACCCGCTATCTGGACAACGTCTATTTTCAGGACGGACTCCTGGTCACCGCCATTCTTGGCGGGCTGCTCTTTGTCATCCTGGCAATCTCCATGGATGCAGCCGGCCATGTTTCAACGGGCATGAGCGTTGTCGTGCCAGTGACGATTGGCGCCGTGATCCTGGCGACGTTGATGTCGTTTAGCCGATTCGACAACTTCTTCGCCCTTTCCCATGCGTTTTTCACCGGTCTGGCGCTGGTGCTCTTTTTGATGGCCGGCAACGCCACCCAGACGGAGATCGCCCCGATTCTGGACAAAGGCGTGCCGGAGTTGCAAGCGCGCACCTATTTTGTCTTGCTGCGCCTGCTCAACTGGCTTGACGCGGCGATCAACCGCACGGCCAGCGCCGACAATTATGTCTTTATCTTCGAGATCTCTTTGCTACTGTGGTGGCTGGCGTTCTTGGGGATGTGGTCAATTCTACGCTATGGCTATATCTGGCGCGCCGTTACGCCAGCCGCCATGGTGTTGGTGCTCAACGCCTATTACGCCCCCCAGTCGGTGTTGGGCTTACTGGCGCTCTTTTCACTCCTGGCCTTGTTGTTGCTCACGCGCACCAATCTTTCGGAGCAGCAGTTGCGTTGGCGTGACCAGCGCGTCTATGTCAGCCAGGAGATTGGTTGGGACTTTGTTCGCACAGGCTTGACCTATAGCGTTATCGTGCTCACTATTGCCTGGCTTGCCCCTGGATTGGGACGCAGTGCGCAGGTGCGCCAACTGTTTGCGCCCATCAACGAGCAATGGGAAGAAACATCCTTGGATCTGAATCGCCTTTACCAGGGGCTCAATCGGCGCGCTGAGCCGGGCAGCGCCGCATTTGGCCGTTCCCTTTCTCTGGGAGGCGAACGCAATGTGGGTGATAGTCTGGTCTTCAATGTGAAAACTGCGGCAGGGCGCTACTGGCGCGCCGTGGTGTATGACACCTATGACGGTCGCGGCTGGCTCAACACAGGCGAGACTGAGATCGCCTTTGATGCGTTCCAGCCCGTCCCCATTCCGGCGTGGGATGCCCGTGCACCGGTGACGCAGACCATCACCCTCATGGCGCCTACGGGCAATGTGGTCTTTGGCGCGCCGGACATCAGGCAAATGGATCTTCCGATCGATGTATTGGCCGTTGATGTGCCCGCGCCCGCACTGGAAGCGCCGCCTCTTGAAGATGAGACGCTCTCGACGGTGGAATTCAGCATGGTGCGAGCGCGCGAGACCCTGGATATCGGCGATGCGTATACGCTCTTGTCCAGCGCAACGACAGTGACCGAATTGGCGCTGGAGAATGCTGGCGAGGAATATCCGGCCTCGATTGTGGATCGTTTTGTGCAGATTCCTGCAGACTTTTCGCCACAGGTCATCGCACTGGCGCAAACGCTGACTGTGAGCGCAACAACCTCCTTTGCCAAGGCCAAAGCCATCGAGAGTTACCTGCGCACCATCCCCTATAATGATGCCATTTCGGCCCCGCCGCCTGATATGGATCCTTTGGAGTACTTCTTGTTCGACATCAGGGAAGGCTATTGCGATTATTACGCCACGGCCATGGCCATGATGTTGCGCACTCTGGGCGTTCCGGCGCGTACTGCCAGCGGCTATGCCGAGGGCGTCTATGATGAGGAAAGCGGTCTCTACTATGTGACCGAGCGTGACGCGCACACCTGGGTGGAAGTCTTTTTTCCCGGCCTGGGGTGGGTGGAATTTGAGCCGACCGCCGCGGAGAGTCCCTTGAACCGGCCGCGCGGTGACGAAGGTGCCAGCGCCACCATTGCTGAGCAACAAACGCAAGATCAGTCGCCCCAAGCCGGGCCAACGGGCAGCCCAAGCGATCTCAACCAGCCGCTCTCCCAGTTTCCAGAAGAGGGCGACAGCTTTGCGGCGGACGCCCTTGCTGATGATCCGTTCTGGTGGCTCTGGGTGTGGTTGACGCCCATTCTGCTGATTGTGGGACTGGCGCTACTCTGGCGTTTTCGCCTTGCTGGCCCTTCTGCCTTCACACCCGACCTGCCAGTTATCCTCTTTGATCGCTTACAGCGTTGGGCCATTCGTATTGGGCTGTCGGCGCAACCCACCCAGACACCCTACGAGCAGGCGCATCAATGGCAGCAAGCCTTGCCAGAAGGGCAACAACCCATCAGCCAGATCACCGATTCCTATGTCAACTTTCGTTTTGCGCGTCCTGTGGCTACAGCGCGAGATGAGCGTCAGCCTGTCGGAGTCGAGGTCAGTGCGTGGCGAAAATTAGAGCCTGTGCTGTGGAAGGCGTGGCTGCGCAAGCTGCTGCCCAAACCCAAAAACAAGATCAATCCATATGAACTGGGGTAATGGTTGGTGGTTACCGCTCGCTAGGTCAACAATTCATATGTCACGAGTTACGAGTCACTCGTAATTCGTGATGGTCGGCGATATGAGCTGCCAATCTGAGATCAATAATAGTCAATGGCTAACAGTTGATGAGCGCTAAGGCCCCGGCCTGCGGTTGTTCACCATTCCTTCAGCTCGTCAGGTTGAGGAGGACAACCTGGGTTTCCTCGGGGAGGTTGCTTTTGGTGACCTTCAGTGTGTCTACCGGGTCAGGGACGGCAACGCCGAATTCCTTGAGAAACTTCTCCACCGGCTCCAGGTTCTCGGCGAGAGACGGCTCTAGCCCAGGATGACGATAGTGCATGGGGATGATCAGCCGCGGCTCCAACATTCCAATGACTTCTACAGCGCGCGCCGGATCCAGCGTTGCACCGCTGCCCACCGGCGCCATAAGCACGTGCAGTTCGCCCACATTGAGCGCCTCAATCTCCGACTGGGTGGGCGCTTCGCCCAGGTCCCCCAGATGACCCACTGTCAGGTCGCCAAACTCGAAGAAATAAGCGATGTTGCGCTCGGGTAAATCGCCTTTGACCTTGCGGTGGACTGTCGCCAGCCCGCTGACGAAGATATTCTTGATCTCATATTCCCCCGGCCCGTAGAGCACCTTGGGGTCGCCCGCCACTCGGTCGACTGCATTGTGCCCTGGCCGGTCGTGGCTGACTGTCACGATATCGGCGCGCACCTTGGGCAGCGTCAGGCCGATAGATTTGTCATATGGGTCGCAGATGACTGTGACGCCACCCTCGCGGATACGAAAACAGGAAAGCCCATACCAACTGATGTCCATGAACGCCTCGTTCTCAGCAAAATGCGGAACATATGTTTTATCTCACTATAGCGTAAGTTGTCCTATGGGGCAAACGATGTTCAGCATCGCTCACGCTGTAATACGCCGCTGAGACACCCGATGGCGCCGGCGGCTTTGCGCAGCTCTTGCATCTCCACTGTATGACAACGGATGCCGAGACCTTCGTAGAATCGCTGGGTGACGGGCGCGTTGCCGACCATGAGAATCTCTCGCGGGCCGAGGGTCACGAAGTTGAGCGCCGAGCAGTGATGGGCTTCATGTTCATCGGGCAGAAACGCCACGCGAACGTTGCGGCTGCGTAGCAGATCGACCGCGCGGTGCGCCAGCCGGCCAGGGAAGCCAATTGCCAGGTCGTGGTCAGCCAGGCGGATGACACCCATGAGGTGCATCGAGCCGAAAGGCAAATCGACGATGACCGAGTCGACGCCCATTTCACGCAGGACGCTGCTCACCTGGAGCGCGCCCGCATCGTTGGTGCGCAGCCCGCGACCGATGAGCACTGTCTGCGGATCGAGCCACATGGCGTCCGCCCCCTCGAAAACGCCCCGCCCGCCCACGCTGCGCACGATGGGCACGCCGAGGGCCGCCAGCTTGGCAGCCGCGATGCGCTCCTCGCCAGCGCGCACGGTGGAGGCCGGTCGCGCCAAGATAACGCCTTCTGGCGTCATGAACATGAGGTCTGCCATGAACATCTGGTTGGGTTTATGGATCGCGGGCGCGTCCAGATAGTGAACGGCGACGCCCGCGTCGCGGTAGGCCTGGGCCATGGCGTCATGTTGCGCGCCAGCCAGAGCGGCGTCGACCGACGCAACGTATTGCACGCTCTCCGGGTCGGCGGACGCCGCCAGCTCCGGGCCGGGACGGTGGAGCAGTACAGCCTGCAACGGCGCCCACTCGTTGTTGACGCCGAACTGTCCCCAGATCGCACCCATTTCTTCAGCGAGCGATTGAGTGCGAGGTTGCCAGCCGTCGCCGCCATAGGCGGACGAGATGTGGAAGGTGGAGGTCATAGATCGTGGGAACGGGTCATAATGAATCGGGAATGGCGAAGAGTAATGTACTGATAGGGCGGATGTCGCCGTCGAGAGATGGTAATCTTCCCGAATTGTGGCTGGCGACATCCGCCGATCTCTGGCGAGCCGGTCACCAACTTGCCATTCACGAACTACTCTTGGGCTTTGTAGATGTTCGATTCGCGTGATGAGAAGCGGAAGCGATTCCATGTCCGTATGCCGGCGTCGCTCGGCTCGAACATAGGACCTTTGATGTTAGGCTTAACCATGGCCACCAGGATGGGGTGGTGGATGGGGATCAGCGCGACATCTTCGATAAGGATGCGCTCGGCCTGTTGATACATCTCATTGCGAGCGTCCTCGTCGCCCAAGAGCGAACCGGCGTCGCACAAAAGGGTGTTGTATTCGGCGTTGTACCAGGTGTGGCGGCCTGGCATGTTCGACATGTCCGCTCCCTCTTCTTCACAACCACCCCACACGCCCAACATGTTGCTGCCATCCACGAAGTCGAACTCGTAGGGTACCAGGGCAAAGATAAAGTCGCCGGTTTGGTCTCTTTTCTGCGCTCGCAGCCGCTCCATGTAAGTGCCGTAATCTAAATCCTGAATCGCCACTTCAACGCCCAGGTTTTCTTTGAGCATGGCGGCAATCGCTTCTGCGGCGTTGGTCAGCGCTGGAAATGCCTGGCGTGTATACATGGTCAACGGCGGGAAGTTCTCGCCGTTGGGGAAGCCTGCATCTGCCAGCAATTGCTTCGCCTTTTCGGGGTCATACGCCTGGACATCCTTGAGCTGTTCCACACTCTCGCCGGGGAAACCAGGCGGGTTCATGGTGTAGGCCGCCTGCGACTGGTATTGAAGCGGGCCGTTGACGATCTTGTCGCGATCGATGGCGTGACTGAACGCCTGACGCACCAAAAGGTTGTCGAAAGGCGGATTCCAGGTGTCGAAGAAGAGATAGTAGGTCATGAAGTTCGGCCAGGCGATCAATTCTTTTTGGAGATCCGGGTTCGCCATGATTTCAGCCATGGCCGAAGGTGGGAGGTCTTGCTGATAACCGCCGCCGATGTAGTCCAACTCGCCGTTCTTATAGGCAACGAAGCGCACCTGCGGGTCCATGAAGACGGCAACGAGTTTGTCGACCATGGGCTTGTGAGGGCCAGTGTACTTCTCGTTTGCCACGAAATTGAGTTGTTTGCCCTTCTCGTAACTTTCCAGCTTGAACGGCCCGGCAAAGACCTGCTTGGCCGGGTCGAAAGCCCAGGAACCGTCATCCAGGCGATCCTGAATCACGTGCTTGGGCGTCACCCAGGCGTCTGCCATGAGCTTGATCAGGTAGGGCGTAGGTCGGTCGGTGGTGATGGTGAAAGTGTTGGCGTCTACTGCTTTCACGCCCAGTTCTTCGGGCGCGACCTCGCCGCTGACCACCTTGCTCCAGTTGACGATGTTGGCCATACTGTAGAACCACTCGAAGTCGTAATCGGGGCGGGCGAAACGTTGGAAGGTGAAAACCATGTCATCCGCTGTGATGGGCGTATCGTCGCTCCAAATCCGGCTGGGGTCCATCTTGAAAGTCCACACCAGGCCGTCGTCGGATACTGACCACTCAGTGCACAAATTGGGTTGCGGGTCGTAGTTCTTGTCTGGTCGCACACACGAGTCGGCCCAAGCGAAGACATCGCCATCGTTTTCGTCATAGACGCTGGCATCCCAGGTCATCCATGTGGCTTCTGTTGCGGGGAAGCGAATCACCTGCTCTTCCAGCGGCAGAGCGTCGGCGGGCAATTCCACACCCAGGCGGTTGACCACCGGAGCAGGGGGCGCGGCGCTCTCCGCGCTTGGTTGGCTGGGCGCTGGCGCAGCGGGCGCGCCGCACGCCGTCAGAATCAGGCTCAGCGCAATGGCGACGACGCCAATCTTGCTGAGACATCGAAGGGTTGATCGTTTCATAGTGACTCCTTTTGGTTTGAGATGGATTGAGTGAAAGCACGGCGTCACTTGCCAGTCACTGTCTTCGGATCCAACGCATCGCGTAGACCATCGCCTACCAGCGTGAACCCTAACATGGTGAGAGCAATCATCAGCGCTGGAAAGAGCGCCAGATGCCAGAAGAATGAGATATTGGCAATGCCATCGCGCCCAATCATTTGCCCCCAACTGGGCGTGGGCGGGTTGATGCCGACGCCCAGAAAACTCAATGCCGCTTCTGCGAAGATGGCGCGTGGGATGCCAAGCGTCACCGATACGATCAGCGGCGCCATGGCGTTGGGCAGCAGATGACCAAAGACGATGCGCGGCGTTTTGGCGCCCACGCATCGGGACGCCTCTACGAATTCTTTCTCACGCAGGGTGAGGAACTGGCCGCGGGTTAGCCGACACAATTCGATCCAGCTGGTGATGGCAATGGCGAGCAGCACATTCCAATAGCTGGCGCCTAGCCGCAACATGATAAGAAAGGCCAGCAGCAGCACCGGCAGCGCAGACATGATGTCTACGAAGCGCATGATGACGTAGTCGGTTTTGCCGCCGCGCCAGCCCGCCAGCGCGCCCAGCGGCACGCCGATGAGCAGCGCCAGAATCTGCGAGAGGATGGCAATGCTCAGGGAGATGCGCGCGCCGTAGAGGATGCGGCTATATTGGTCGCGGCCGTTCAGGTCTGCGCCCATCCAGAAATCGCTGTTGGGGAAGGCGCCCGTCGGGCCAATGAACGATTCTTCATAGTAGTAATGGGCAAGGAGCGGTTCAGGCGCGCGGCGCAGCAGCAGGGCAAGAAACCAGTCGTCGGCGAAGATGGCAATGAACAACAAAACAATGACAATGACCAGGCCGATGAGCGCCAGCCTGTTGCGGGAAAAGCGTCGCGCTGCATCGCGCCACAGGCTGCGCTTTGGTAAGGGACGGGCGATCAAAGTTTCTGATACTGAGAGTTCGGCGGTCGTCATGAACAGATTCTAGCGATAGCGAACGCGCGGATCCAGGAATGTATACAGGATGTCCGTCACCAGATAGGTGATGGCGATGAGCACAGCCCAGAGCATCACCAGGCCGATGATCATGGGATAGTCGCGTTGAAAGGTGCTGGTGACCCAATAGCTCCCCAGCCCAGGTACGCGGAAGATGGCCTCGATAAAGATGGAGCCGGTGATCAGGTCGGGCACCAATGGGCCAAAGACCGTGATCATGGGAATCCAGGCGTTGCGCAGCACATGGCGCGAGATGACTGCCTGGTTGCTTAGCCCCTTGGCGCGCGCCGTGCGCACGTGGTCTGCGCGCAACGCTTCGACTACGCTGGCGCGGGTGTAGCGCGCCACCATGGCGATGGGTGCAAAGGCATAGGCGAGTACGGGCAAGATCCAGTATTGCGGCCCTTCCCAACCGCCGGTGGGCAGCCATTTGAGATAGAGCGAGAAGGCCAGGATGAACAGGATGCCCCAGACGAAGTGAGGTGTGACAAAGCCAAAGATGGAAAGCATGGTGGCGATATAGTCGATCCAAGTATTCTGACGCAGGGCCGAAATGATGCCCAAAGGAATGCCCACCCCGAAGGCAAAGAGAAGCGTCATGATGCCCAGATGAAAGGTCACTGGCCAGGTGCGTCCGATCAACCCCACCACGGTTTCATCTGGGCGCTGGAAGGAATTGCCAAAGTCCAGACGCAGCACGCCGCCCAGCCAGATGAGATATTGCTGCCACACGGGTTTGTCCAGGCCATAGCGCGACTGGAGCGCGGCCAACTGTTCGTCGCTCATCAAACGCTGTCCATAGGCCCACGGGCCGCCGGGCACGCCGTGCATCAACGTAAAAGTGATGATGGAAAGCACGAAGAGCACAAAGATCAAGCCTGCCAATCGGGTCAAAATGTAACGCACCATGTGCGGCTCCACTTCATGCGACTATGTCAGCGGTGCAGACGCCAGTGTTGATAGTCAATACTTTGGGGTTCTTCTGCAAAGTGGACAGGTGGTGTGGAGACTTGGGCCTCCCTGGCACCACATTGGTGGGTATCCTACAACAGAGGTTGGGGAATTGTCAATCGGCGTGAAAGAGGGCGGCAATTTTCGCCCGCCCAGAAAGAAAAAGGATGATGCTATGATAGGTGCGATTCTCAATGGCGCGTCAGCCGGAGGCATGCCACTGAGAATCGCACGGACAATTTCATGAGTTCTACAATTTCACCGGTGTGAGCCAACCGTGTGTGTCGGGCAGCTCGCCTTCCACAATGCCAAAGAAGCGCGCCTGGATGCGCTGGGTAATTGGCCCGCGCTTGCCGTCGCCCACTGGCATACGGTCCACCGAACGCACGGGCGTGATCTCCGCCGCAGTGCCGGTGAAGAAGAGTTCGTCGGCCATGTACAGCATTTCGCGTGGGATGTCTTGCTCTTTCACGTTGTAGCCCAATTCCTGGGCGAGTGTGATGGCGCAGTTGCGGGTGATGCCGCCGAGGATACTGCTGGAAAGGGGCGGCGTATAGATTTCGCCCTTGTGGATGACAAAGAGATTCTCGCCCGACCCTTCACTTACATAGCCATAGATGTCCAGGGCAATGCCCTCGCTAAAGCCGTTGTCGCGCGCCTCCATGACCACGTTCTGGCTATTGACATATTGGCCGCCGATCTTGGCCAACGCATTGAGTGTGCTGGGCGCCATGCGCCGCCAGCTGCTCACCTGCACATCCACGCCTTGCTCCAACGCCTCTTTGCCCAGGTATGCGCCCCAGGGCACCGCTGCCACGACCACTTCCACGGGACAACCGCGGCCATCTACACCCAGCGTGTTGTAGCCGCGGAAGATCAGAGGTCTGATGTAGGCGTTGCGTTGTTGATTGGCGCGCAATACTTCTGCAGTGGCTTGCATGTACTCATCGACGGTGTAGGGCGAGGGGATGCGCGCCACCTTGCAGCTAAACAAAAGGCGCTCGAAGTGTTCGCGCCCGCGAAAGATGGCGGGGCCATCGGGCAGCTCGTAGGCGCGGATGCCTTCGAACGCGCTGCTGCCGTAATGGAGGGCATGGGTGAAGACGTGCACCTTTGCCTCGTCCCAGGGAATGATCTTGCCGTTCATCCAGATGTAATCGGCCCGCATGGCCATAGGGAGCGCTCCTTTGCTAATCCTGAAAGTGGTGAAGATGAGTGACTCTGAAAGCGTCAATTGTGAATCAATTGTAAACGGTGAATTGTGAATGGTTGGGGCGCCTGCCCCTCCTATTCGCCAGAACGTAGATCGCCCAGGCGGTGGGCGGCGAAGCGAACGTCGCTGAAGTCTGCTGTGCAGCCGGCGCCCGTGGGCGATTGGCAGGAGAAGCCGACCGCGTGATCGCCCGCGCCCAATGTGAAATGGCGCACCATGCGCCAGAAGATGCCATCCAGTGAATAGTGAAACGCATAGGCTGGTCCCATACGGGCGATGCGCAGATAGACCATGTTGCCGTCAATGATGACCGAATTGCAGTCATCGGACACCTCGCGGTTAACCACCGAGACGACCATCGGCTCGCATTGGGGTGAATACTCGAAGCAGAGTTTGGCCCAACGCCTTTCGTCGCCGTAGATGAGCAGCACGCCGGCGTCGAAGGTGGAGGCGAAATTCACCTGCACTCTGGCGCTGAGAACAAAGTCATTGTGGTCAGGCCGAAAGAGTAGTCGCGGCGAATTGGCGCTGGCTCCATCGCCGGCTGGGCTGGTGAACAGATCCGTGTGTGCGCCGGCGCTGATAGTTAGCAATGGGCCGTCGCTATGCCAGCCGACTGGCGTCATCTCCCAGAGCAAGGGGGCGGGCAGCGATTCGAGTTGTATGGTCATGTGGTTCCTCCCGACCTGCCTATTTGTCGCTGCTCTGCAACTGTTCCAGCAGCGCGCGCAGCCGTTGATTTTCCGCTTCGGTTTGGGCGGCGCGTTGGGCTTCCTGCTCGGCGCGCCGCGTCATGTCTTGCAGTTCGCTCTCGATCGCTGCAAGTGCTTCGTATTCGCGCTCCAAAGCAGGAATGTCTTTTCCTGTGCGTAGGTCAGTGACAAAAAGGAAACGACCGTTGGGAATGAGACGTACTTCCATCTCCTCACAGTCGATTCCGCCATCTTCGCCCGCTGGCAACTGCACGTATTCATCATCGATCAGACGGAAGCCGATCAGTTGGGAAGAAAGGTATTCCTGCAAGGGATCGAAAATAAAATACTCCTTTACCCCCAGACGTGCATAAAGGGATGCCTTGATGACCATATCCTCGATCCAGGTGGACTTGGACGAAACCTCGATGACCACAGCTGGCACGGTGCCTTCGACCCAAGTCTTGAATGAATCGCGTTCATAGGCGCCGTCCACGCCCTTCACCAACATCACATCGGGCGCCTTATTCGCATACTTGTTGCCTTCTTGATAGTAAAGAAACATGTCGACTGCCAGATACACCGATGGATCCTTGCGGATTACCCGAATTAGATTGTTGAATACTGCGTAAAGATACACCGTTGCGCGCGCATGGGGTCCCGATTCCGCCATAGGCTTGCCATCCGTTTCAGGGTATTCGATTTCGGTTGTCTCGGCTGTTGGCGTTTGCTTGGGTTTGACCGGAGCGCGCAACCTGGGACTTTCCAATACTGCTGTTGTCATCGTTGCCCCCTCACGCCTCGGCCAACAACTGATCAACGGCCGCGGTCAGCTCGCCCAGGGTGGCAGCTACAGCTACACTGCTGCACAAGGGCGCATACTTGAGCATGTCGCTGTCGCCGCTGCTCCAGAGCATGGGCGGCTCTGGGTTGATCCAGATGGCTCGTCGCGCCCGCCGCGCCATGGTCTGGAAGAGATCAAGCCGGGGATTGTTGTAGTTGTTGCGTCCATCGCCCACCATGAGGAGTGTGGTGCGATTGTCGATAGTGTCCAGGTAGTTGCGGGCGAAATTGTCCAGAGCATAGCCCAGGTCGGTGCTGTAGTAACCCGGCGGCATCCTCACCAGGACTTGTTGGATGGCGTCCCTGGCTTCTCGCCCCACGAAATCGGGCGAGATGTATTCCAGGTGGTCGATAAAGGCGAAGGCGTGGGTCTTGGTGACCAGGTCTTGCAGGGCATAGACCAGGCTCAGCATCAGCTCGGAGCAGTGACGCATGGAGGTGCTGATGTCGCAGATGACCACCAGCTTGGGCTTCAGGCGGTGATCCCGGTGCTTGATCTCGAAAGGCACGCCGCCATGTTTCAGACTATTGCGGATGGTCGCCTTAGCGTCGAGTTGGCCCGCTTTGGCGCGCTTTTGGCGCAAGGCGATGCGGCTGCGCAGACGGTTGGCCAGGCGCTGCACTTCCTTGCGCAAGCGATCCATGTCACGATCAGAGAGGGCGCTGAAGGGGCGATCCAGCAGATCGTCGACGCCGCTGTCGGGCGGTTGTTCGGCCATGTTCTCGGCGATGCGCTGCCCAGCGTAGCGCGCCATCTGTTCTTGCAGCGCCTGTTGATTGGCCTTGAGCAGCTCGCGCATTTGTTCCAGGCGTTGCTTGCTCATGCCCATCTGCTTGAGGAGATCCATCATTTCTTGCAACGCTTTTTGCACTTCGTTGAAGCGCAGGGCGCGCATCATACGCTGGGTCAGCCAGTCGCGATAGCGCAGATCGTCCATGCGGTTCAAGCCGACCATCTGCCCCAGACGATCGAGTTCTTGTTGGCTCAGCTGGTCGCCGCGCAGGAGCTTCTCCATCATCTTGCGTAACTGTTCGTTGAACATGCGCAGCGCTTCGGCCAGCATCTGCGCTTCTTCGGGCGATATATCCTCCATGACATTGCTCATGGGCGGCATCTCGCCGCTGCCAAAGAAGATGGGGAAGAGCTCGTCGAAGACGGCCAGACTCGACGCGTCCTTGATCAAGGTGGCGCGCAAACTCATGCGGAAGGCCTCGCGTTCCTGCACGCCGAGCATGTCCACGGCATTGAAGGCGTCGGCGCTCTCGGCCATGCTGATGCGCACACTGCCGGCGCGCAGCGCGGTGATGAAGCGAATCATGCGTTCTTCCATGCGGCAACTCCTTTCAGCCCTATACGTGCACTTCTAATTCTTCCAGCGATATTGGCTTAGCTCATCGCCGCCCATGTCCACGCCCCGCTCCGAGACATTCATGCGCCGTTTCACCTTTTGTAGATCGACTTCGTGTTTGAGTAGAACGGAGAGCGTGGTTTCCAGCGTGGCCGCATCGAGCTGGCGTGCATTGAGGGCCACCAGCGATTTGGCCCAATCCAGGGTCTCGCTGATGCTGGGCGACTTGCGCAAATCCATGTCGCGCAGGCGATGCACCAGTTCCACTGCCTGACGCGCCAGCTTGCTGTTGAGCTCGGGCGCCTTCAGCCGCACGACGGCCAGTTCCTGTTCCACGGATGGATAGCCAATGAAAAGGTAGAGACAGCGCCGTTTGAGGGCCTCGCTCAACTCACGGGTGTTGTTGCTGGTGAGGAGCACCACCGGGCGATGCACCGCGGCCAATGTGCCCAACTCGGGAACGCTCACCTGAAAGTCGCTCAACACTTCCAGCAGGAATGCCTCGAATTCGGCGTCAGCGCGGTCAATCTCGTCGATGAGCAGCACCGTTGGGGTGGGGTTGAGAATTGCCTTGAGCAAGGGACGCTGAAGCAGGAAGCGTGTAGAGAAAAAAACATCTTCCTCGCCCGCCAATCGGTCAGCCGCTTCCACCAGGCTTTTTGCGCCAGCCAATGTTTCTTGCAGTTTATCGCGCAGCAATTGAGTGTAGAGCATCTGCTTGGCGTATTCCCACTCGTAGAGCGCCTTGGTCTCGTCCAGCCCTTCATAACACTGGAGGCGGATGAGCTCGCGTCCGGTGGCGCCGGCAATGGCCTTGGCCAGCTCGGTCTTGCCTACGCCAGCCGGCCCTTCGCACAGCAGCGGCTTGCCCAACTGCTGCGTGAGAAAGACTGTCGTGGCGATCTCATCGCTGGCGATATACTGCTGTTTGCTCAAAGCACTGGTCCAGGCGGATGGGGATGCATAGGATGATGTTGTGCTCACAAAATTCTCCTCGAAAAGGCGACTCTAACGCAACGGACTGTGATTCGTTGGATTGACTGTTGAGCGATGTCGTTCATACCCGACGCTGCGCCCAACCTCAAAAATACGGAATCTTGGGGTCAGTGTACACCATGCGCAAGGCTTTGTAAATCGTTATAGAACAAACGGATGCACTTCGGAGTGAACCACAGAAGATACCTCCTGACCAATTGCTGCCAGCATCAAGCCGTGATATAGTTCTTTCTGTCAGTCCATCACCCGTATCAAGGGTAGGAGCAACCCATGAGCACACCTTCTTCCCATCCCTCGACAGACATCCAGGCAGCCATCGACTTTGGCATCAGCAACACAGATGCAGTGGCCTTCGTTCACGGCGACTTGCGTCGTTGGACGCAGGCTTACATCGGCGAGCCGAATGAACAGATCGTACGGACAATCCTGGCCCAGGGCGGCGTCGATCTGGATGATCTGCCCATGCTGGCCGTGACCGGCGGCCGCCATCGCTTGCTGCCGCCCCAACTTGGCCGCACCCGCGTTATGGGCGTGGGCGAGCTGCAAGCGATCGGCCGCGGCGGACAAGCAGCGTCTGGCCTGGCGAACCGTCGCAAACGCATCTTGGTGGTGAGTGCTGGTTCGGGCACAGCGGTGGTGTCGGCGCTCAATGCACGCTACCGCCACATCACCGGCGCGGCCGTGGGTGGTGGAACGCTGTTAGGATTGGGCCGCCTGTTGTTGCACACGGTCGACCCGCTGGAGATCGACCGCCTGGCTGTGGAAGGAAACGCCAATGGCGTGGATCTGAGCCTGGCCGATGTGGTGACAGGTCCCATCGGTTCTCTGCCGGCTTCAGCGACCGCCGTGAACTTTGGCCGGCTGGCGCGTATGGAGGTCACGGCCAGCCGCGCCGACCTGGCCGCGGCGTTGGTCACGCTGGTCGGTCAAGTGATTGGTCTGCTTTCCATCGCAGCGGCCAAAGCGCTTCACTGCGAGCACATCGTGGTCATCGGCCACATGACCGATATGACCAGCACGCGTCGGGTGCTCAACCTGGTGAGTCAGTACTATAGCACGCCCCTCTCTCTCCCCGAACAGGGCGGCTACTACACGGCTTTGGGCGCGCTCTATAGCGCCGTAGAAGGGGATCGGTAGCACACTGCAGGGGGAGCTGTGCCATTACGTCCAGGGGTCAAGGCGACTCTCAGGCTGCTTGTCGCTCTGGTAGTCGGTTTGGGGCTTGCAGGCTGCACCGCTTCGCCAGAGATCAATGTGCTGTCACACCGACTGGCCCGCATCACAGAATCACTCAGAGCGCGACCGGATGAAGCCGCGACGGGCAGCATCGTCGGCGTCGTTCTGATCGGAGAAACGCCCGTAGCCGGTGCAACAGTGGTGATCGCCGAGCCGGATGGCGCGCCTCACAACGCTGTGACCGGCGACGATGGCCGCTATCGCCTGGAGAACCTGCCGACAGGACTCTACGCCGTTGCAGCCGTTGCGCCCGGCGCAGAAGAAGGGGAGGCGACTGGCTTGCTGGGCTTGCGCCGGCTGATGCTCGTGACGCCGGGCGCAACGACGACGGTCCCGCCCATCATCTTGCGCCGTCATCTTGCAACGCCGCTGCCCGTGGCTCTGGCCCAGGCGGTCAAGCTGCACCGCACAGACGATTACACGGTCACCTCGTCCTTCCCACCCGGCGCGCAGGCTGATGTGACTGCCTGGCAATTCGAGCGAGACGGCGTGGTGGTGGACACCCTGCGGCTCTATCGCCCAGCTCAAGGAAGTCCACAAGTGGAGTCAGGCGCACAGCCGCCGCTGCTCTTTATCATCTATCCTTCTCACGTGGATGGCTGGCAACCGGTGAGCGTTGCGTTTGCCGCAATCGGATTCACGGTTGCGGCCCTATCGCCGGCGGCGGAGCGAGCCATCGATTTCGAAGGTCACGCCGAAGACGCTCGCACTGGGTTCCATCTGGCGCTTGATGGCGCGCTGACCGCAGGTAGGAGGATCGACGAAGTTGCCCTGTTCGCCGGCAGCTTTAGCAGTGCAATCATGCATCTTGTTCTGCGCGATGAGACGCAGAGGGTTGGGGCGGTTGTCATCGTCGGTGGAATCGCTAACGCCTTCGAAGGCGCACGTGATTATTATGCGGGAAGGCTGAAGATTCCACCCCAACATCGCAATGTCATTCCGGCGCTAGGCTTTCCGAACGTGCGCACCCTGGAATTATTGCGGCTTTCGCCCGTCTATACGCCAGCGCGTCTGCCACGCACGCTGATCATCCACACCACTGCTGACGAGGTGATCCCCGTCTCCCAGGCGCAGGCATTGGAGCAAGCAGCCAGGGCAGCAGGCATTGCTGTGGAGGCCTATTACTACGACGACGTGAGCCACTATTTGCTCATCGGCGAGGAGATGACAGAGGCCGGTGCAGAGATGTTCTGGCGTATTGTGGAATTCTTGCAGGGGCGATAAAAATCTTCCGGGAAGCTCCGCGCTCCCTGGAAGATCGCACCTGATAGATTGTTCGAGGACAAGTCATAGGGGCTAGCAAAACGATGGAAAGTACACTCCAAATTCAGGCATTCGTTCACGGCGCTGCGCTTCAGGCGCGACCGGATTATGGCGTGCTGACCCTGAGCGACGCTGACCGCGTGGATTTTCTCCAACGCATGACGACCAACGACATTGCCAGGCTGACGCCGGGCCATGCCGTCGTGACCGTACTCACCAGCCCCACCGCGCGCATCCTGTTTGTTTTCACCGTACTCCAAGCAGGCGAGCTGCTCTGGCTGCTCCCCGCCCGTGGTGAAGCAGCCGCGTTGGAGCGCCATCTGCGCGGACAGATTTTTTTCATGGACAAGATAAGGCTGCGCAACCTGAGCGCCGATTACGGGCGTATGCGCCTTATGGGACAACAAGCGGACGCCGTGCTCGCTGCGGCGGGTTTGCCAATGGAGGAAGCGAGCGACGGAGAATGGATCGAATACGATGGAACGATTCTTGTCCGCCAACAGAACTACGATGTCCCCGGCGTGGAGATTGTTGCACCCAGCGCCCGGCTGGATGCCTTGAGGGAACACCTTGTGGGTGCAGGCGCAGTGATTTGCGCCGACGAAGCGGTCTACACGGCGCGGCGCATCGAATTGGGACGCCCTCTCCCTGGCGCAGAACTCACAGCCGATTACACGCCCCTGGAGGCGGGCCTGGCTTGGGCCTGCGCCGAGAACAAGGGTTGCTACACCGGCCAGGAGATTATCGCACGCCAGATCACCTATGACAAGGTGACGAAAACGCTGGTGGCTCTGCGCAGCGCGCAACATCTCGCCGCCAGCGACATTCTGACCGCGGATGGTCGCGAGGTAGGCAGCGTCACCAGCGCAGCGTTCAGCCCCACTCTAGGCGCAGCGATAGCGCTGGGGATCGTCAAGCGCTCTCACAATCAGCCCGGCGCCGTGCTTAACGTCAATGGACAGCAGGCCGTGGTGGTGGAAGCCGGTGAATTGTCAATTGTCAACGGTGAATTGTGAATGGGACTGTCTCTTGTCCAACATGCTGGCCCTACTGATCTGTAGATTGGCTGCTCAAATCGCCGACCATCCCGAGTCACGAGTCACTCGTGACGTATGAATTGTTTACCTGGCGAGCAGTAAATCGTGATCCAGACATCGCAAACGTTTCTCACATGTCCCAATCCGAACCTTCTTCATCCGAATCCTTTGCTCCTGCTATCTGGCGACTCATCATCGAAGACGAGCCGCGCACCGGCATGGCCAACATGGCTATCGACCAGGCCATCGCCGAGGCGTGCGCAACCGGCGAGAGCCTGCCCACCTTGCGTTTTTATCGCTGGCAGCCGCCAGCCGTGAGCCTGGGCCGCCATCAGTTCGCCAGCGATATCGACCAGGAGGCGGCGCGCAAGCTGGGCTATGACATCGTGCGCCGCACCACGGGCGGGCGAGCCATCCTCCACACCGATGAGTTGACCTATTCAGTGGCCGGGCCGCAAAGCGAACCGCGCCTGGCCGGCGGCGTCATGGATGCCTATCTGCGTTTGAGCAATGCGCTGGTGGTAGGTTTACAGCGCCTCGGCGCTCGGGAAGTCATGAAGGCGGATGGACACGTGCGCGCTGGACCGGATGTCTCTGCGGCGTGTTTCGAGGTTCCCAGCGCCTATGAGATCGTGGTGAGCGGGCGCAAGCTTATGGGGAGCGCGCAGAGTCGCCGCGCCCGCTATGTCTTGCAGCACGGCAGCCTGCCCCTCACGGGCGACATCGGTCGGTTGGTGGATGTACTGGCGCTTGACCCAGCTGAGCGATTGCGACTGCGCGGCCAGCTGAGCGAGCGGGCTTGTACATTGGCCGCCGCGCTGGGTGTGGATGACAGGGATTCCCTGGTGCATTTTGAGCGTGTAGCCCAGATCATGGCGCAGGCCTTTGTCGATGAGCTCAATCTGGTATTCAAGCCCGGCCAGCTTTCCAGCCCGGAACTGCGCCGCTCGGCAGTGTTGATTCGTGAACAATTCGCCAACCCAACCTGGACTCAGCACCGCTGAGCCAACCTCAAATTATGGCTATCGGACTCTTGACCCTGGAAATGTACATACCTCTGGCGGAAAGCCTGAAGGATAAACGCGGCGTCCTCAAGCCGGTCATCGCCCGCTTACGCCGCGAGTTCAATGTTTCGGTGTGCGAGGCCGACGCGCAGGACGAATGGACGCGTTCTGTGCTGGAGGTCGTGTGCGTGAGTCAGGACAGCACGCAGGCCCATCGACAACTGCAAAATGTCGCCAAGCTGGTGGAAAACTGGCGGTTGGATGCCCAGTTGCTCGATTATACGATTGAGATGGTGGGGTGACGGCAAGGGATGAATGAAGAATGGTGAATAGTGAATGGCCGCGACGACCCCATTCACTATTCACCATTTACCATTTACAATTCACCCATTCTTATCTTACACTGCAACTGGCTCCAGCGGCGCATTGACGCTCAGCTTGGCCTGGGTGTCATCCTGGTGCTGGCGCCATGACCAGTTCCAGTGGCGCAGGATGAGCAGAACCGTGGCGACGATCATCACAGCGATGGAAATCCATTGCGCCGTCGCCAGCCGCCCCGCCATCCATGCATCGGGGCGGAACATCTCCACCCAGAAGCGCCCCATGGCATAGAAGATGAAGTAGAGTAGGGTGGCGTCTCCCGTGCGCATGCGATGGCCAGCGTAACGCAGGAGGAGCGTGAGCACGGCGAACATGCTGAGATTCCACAGCGCCTCGTAGAAGAAGGTGGGGTGGAAGCCGTTGTTGGCGTACCAGTCTAGGGTTTCCTGATTGAAAGGAACGATGTTGCCCGTGCCGCACGCCTGCACAGTCGCCGGCAGATTGGGTGGCGATTGACACGGATAATTGGGGTTGATGTGAAACGCCCACGCTGCGGTCGTCGGTGGGCCGTATAACTCCTGGTTGATGTAATTGCCCATGCGACCGATGGCTTGGGCAAGCAGCACGTTCGGGGCGAAAAAGTCCAAAAAGCGCAGCGTGTTGAGTTTGTAGACGCGACAATAGACGAAAAAGGCCAGCAGACCGCCGACCAGACCGCCATAAATGCCCAACCCGCGAAAGCCACCATTCCAAAAATTAAAGATATCTCCCGGGTGTTCCCGGTAATAGGCCCACCCCAACCCGTCTGCTGGCGAGCTAAAGACGTGATAGAGCCGGGCGCCAATGATGCCGACGATGAGCGCCCAGGCCAGCAGATTCCATACGTGGTCGACTTTTTCGCCCGATTTTCTGGCGTAGCGACTGGCGATCCAGGTTGCCAGGACACCGCCGCCCACGATGAGCAGGCCATACCAGTGGAGTGAGAAGGGGCCAATTTGAAAGATGACGGGATTCATGCACACAGCTCCTTGTGTTTGTCGCCGCCAAAGCCCAACCGGCGCGAACGGGTACAGTATAGTCGCCATCGGCGCAAAGGCCAAACGGTTGGCAGTGGTTTGGTTAACGCTCTTCTCTGTATCCATGATAACTGGATGCGCACCTGTGCCGACCCGTATCCTGCCCGTGCCCGTTGCCCTGCCCACTCCGCCAGCTTTTGCCTTTGCTGCGCCGGAAATGGCGTTACCGGCCTTGATAGCTGCCGAACGCCAGGCGGCCAGCGACCGCAATCTGTCGCTGCTGGCTGTACTCTGGGCAGAGGAGAGCCGCATCGTAGACAGCCGCAATACGCCCGATCCCGGCGACGACTATGTGTGGGAGGGTCATGCTGCGCTGATGGATCGTTACGTGGCGGCCGTCTTTCCGCAGCCACCCCAGCCATTCGCCGCGCCGCCAACACTAAAGATCACCCTGGATGGCGATGAAGCAACTGCGCAGAATAGCCAGGATCGCTGGCGCTTCGTCTGGTATGATGGGCGCTGGCATCTGAAGGAATTGGTCATCGAGCCGGCGCAATGAGGGTTGATTAGCGCCATCTGCAGGATAGAAGTAGAATAGAACAGTTGTCCATGCCGCAAACGACGCCACGGCGCATGAAAATTTCTTTGTGCTCTCTGCGCCTCCGTGTGAGCCTATTTTTGATGTGCGAACCAGACGATGACTATCGCCACACCTGACCACGATTTACTCGATGAGGCGCGCGCCCATGCGCTCGAAATTCTTCATCGCTGCGTCACGCCCCACGGATTGCGCGCTTCGGGGTTGAACGCCGGCTACCCCCAGGTGTGGGCGCGCGACAGCATGATCACTTTTCTCGGCGCGGTCGTCACCGGCGACCCGGCTTTCTTACAGGCCGGCCGCGCCTCGCTGGAAACCATGGGGCGCTATCAATCGCGGCTGGGGTTGATCCAGCTCAACGTCAATCCGGACACGGGCTATGTGAGCACGGAGAATGCCGGCGCGGTAGACGCCAACCTGTGGTACATCATCGGCCACTATCTCCACTATCGCGTGACAGGCGATTGGGCCTTCTTGCGCTGTCACTGGGCAAGCATCGACCGCGCGCTCGCCTGGCTCGAATACCAGGATATGAACGAATGCGGGTTGCTGGAGATTCCCGAAGCCGGCGATTGGATGGACTTGCTGGCCGTGCGCTACAACGTGCTCTACGATAACGTGCTCTACTATGCAGCGACCCTGGCCCACGAAGAGATGGCGCTGCTCATGCCGGCCGATACGCCTATCTATCGGCCCACCGTGGATGCCAACGGCATTCACGAACGGCTCAATTTGCTCATGTGGATCGACCGCTGCTGGGTGGCGGAGCATTTCGCCGAACATCTGGAAAAGCTCAAGACGATTCGGCTGGAGTGGTTCATGCTCTATCACAATATCGGCGCTATTTCCAGCCGTCCTTTCTATCTGCCGTGGGTCGCGTTTCGCGAATACGGCGATTGGTGCGACAGCCTGGGCAACCTTTTCGCCATTCTCACCGGCGTGGCCGATGGCCATCGCGCCGAGCACATCCTGCGTTATATGCGTCAGGTAGGCATGGCCGAGCCGTACCCCACCAAGGCCATCTACCCGCCCATCTTTCCGGGCGAAGCCAACTGGCGCGACTACTATCGCAGCCGCAATCTGAATCTGCCCCATCAATATCATAACGGCGGCATCTGGCCCATGATCGGCGGTTTTCACGCAGCGGCGCTGGTGCGCCATGGCTGGCAAGCCGAGGCCGAGCGGCTGCTCATCAGGCTGGCCCATGCCAACCGGGAGGGCCTCAACGAGGAATGGGAGTTCAGCGAGTGGATGCACGGCGAGCGCGGCCATCCCATGGGTTTCGCCTTCCAGGCCTGGTCTGCGGCCATGTTTCTCTATGCCCAGCATGCCGTGGAGACTGGCCGCCTGCCCCTCTTCGACGATCTCTTGGCCGCCAAGCCTGCTCCAGCGCGCGCCAGAGAGAACAACACCTTCTTTGTCCATGCTGGCGGCGGGCCAACCTAGAAACGACTTCCATGAGCGACCCACGCGCTGCTTTCCTGGCCCGTTTACTGACCACCTATTGCACTGCTGTGCGCCCGGGAGATTGGGTGTTGGTACAGAGCCATCCCATCGCCCTGCCGCTGGTCGAGCAGGTTGTGGCTGAGGTCGCCCGCGCCGGCGGCCACCCGACAGTGATGCTCAATAGCGAGACGTTGGAAGAAGCCTATTTGCGCAATGCCGGCGCCGCCCAGCTCGATTGGCTCTCGCCGGCCGACGTGCTTACGGCTGAGCGCGTAGATGTGCGCATCAACATCAATGCAACGGGCAACACGCGTAGCCTGACCGGCGTCGATCCCGCACAACAGCAGCGTCTGCAAAATGCCCGGCGCCGTCTCTCTCAGACCTACATGGAACGGAGCGCAGCAGGTCAACATCGCTGGGTGGGAACGCTCTTTCCTTGCCCAGCCTTTGCTCAGGACGCAGACATGAGTCTGGCAGACTACGAGGATTTCGTCTTTGGAGCAACTTTCTGCGATCAGCCCGACCCTGCCGCGTGTTGGCGCGCTCTTGGCGAGCGTCAGCAGCGTCTGGTGGAGTGGCTCAAGGGGAAGTCGGAGGTCAAGCTGCGCAGCCAAAACATCGACATGACGCTTTCCATTGCTGGGCGCAATTTTGTCAACAGTGACGGCAGGCGCAACATGCCCAGCGGCGAGATTTTCACCGGGCCGGTGGAAGATTCAGCCAACGGTTGGGTGCGTTTCAGCTTCCCGGCCATCCGCGGCGGTCGCGAGGTGGATGGCGTCGAATTCGAGTTCAAGGACGGCAGAGTCGTGCGGGCCTCGGCGACCAAGAATCAAGCCTATCTCCTTAGCCAGCTCGACAGCGACGAAGGGTCGCGTTTTCTAGGCGAATTTGCCTTTGGCGCAAACGAAGGCATCCAACGCTTCACCAAGAACATTCTTTTCGACGAGAAGATCGGCGGCACGATTCACATGGCCCTGGGCGCGGGCTATCCCGAAACCGGCAGCAAGAACCGATCCAGCGTCCACTGGGACTTCATCTGCGACATGCGCCAGGAAAGCGAAGTCTGGGTGGACGGCGAGCTATTCTGCCGGAACGGCTCCTTTGTCATCGACTGATACAACTCAAGCCTTCCACCCATCAACCTGCGCAGCAGGTTTTGTCGCCCGTAGGCGTCGGTTTCCAACCGATGCCGCCCTACCGTAGCGCCCGATATAACATCTCTTACAACTCAAGCCTTCCACCCATCAACCTGCGCAGTAGGTTTTGTCGCCCGTAGGCGTCGGTTTCCAACCGATGCCGCCCTACCGTAGCGCCCGATATAACATCTCTTTCCATTTATGCGTAGCAATCGCCCAGCAGACTTCGGCATTGGCCGGCTGTTTCGTCACGCCCAGTTGATCGACGACCGTCATGCCGCGCGTCAGTGCTGCGTCGCAGGAAATCTCCACGTGATGCGGACTGCGCTGCGTGCATACGGATGGATCAATGGCAATCGCCATGGTGACCGGATCGGGCAGCATCAACCCCTGTTCCTTCTGGATTGTGCGCCCGGCGTAATAGGCATAGGAGTTGCAATCCATGGCAAAGCGCGCCCGCTCCGTGTCAAAACTGTAGACCGAGGCGATTTCCTCGTCATTCAGGGCCGATTCACCGCGGCAGTGCTCCCACCCCACCATGAGCAGGCGCATGCCTGAGCGAAAGACCAGGGCCGCCGCCTCTGGATCGCACCAGATGTTGAACTCCGCAGCCGGCGTCACGTTGCCCACGCAGCACGCAGCGCCGCCCATGACATAGCACTCCTTCACCCATTCAGCCAGCCGCGGTTCCACCGCCAGGGCGGCCGCGATGTTGGTCAGCGGTCCCAATGTCACCAGGGTGATCGCGCCCGGCGCCGCGGCAAAGCGGCGGATTAATTCTTCCACTGCATTGCCGCCCGCCGCTGGGCGCCGGGGATGTAATTGCCCCAGCTTGCCCATGCCGTAAGGCCCATGAAACCAGTCGGCGTAAGCCGGCGCGCGCAGTAAAGGTTGGGCGCAGCCTTCATAGACCGGCGTCGTCTGGCCGCAGATCTCTACTGAATAGCGGGCATTGGCGCTGGCGACTTCCAGAGGCATATTGCCATAGACGACTGTGATGGCGTCCACCTGCACATCTGGCTGTTGCAGCGCCATGACGATAGCCACTGCATCATCAGAGGCTGTGTCCGTGTCAATGATAAACCGTCGCGTCATAACTCTTTCTCCTGTTGGGTGATGGGATGGGACGGCTGCCTGGTGATTCGCTCATAAAATAACCCCAACAGCTGCCGTGAATCCACGTCCACGCATACATCAACAGATGGGCTGGATGTCCAGGCATTGCTGCTATACCATTCACGTCTGCGATCAAAGAGCGTCTGTCCGGCAGCCAGCCCATGGGTTGCCACGCGCACCGGTCCCCGCTCCACCCGAAAGAGCGTTGGGTCGATGAGGTAGGCGATAGCAGATGGATCGTGGGTGTGGGCGGCGAACTGGTCATGAACGGCCTGATGAAAGGCGAGATAGAAACGACTGGCTTTGTAGATGAAATCGCCTATAGTCGAAGTGCGCAGCGACTGGAAAAACACATCATCCATCACCGTCTTCATGGTCACATCCAGCCCGACCATGGTCAGCGGCCAGCCAGCAGTGAAGACGCGGTCCGCAGCGTGGGGGTCGTTGTAGATGTTGGCTTCCGCCGCCGGGTTGACGTTGCCGTTGACTGTGGCTGCGCCGCCCATGAGTACAACCCCTGCTACACGCCCGGCGATGGCCGGCTCCAGGCTGAGCGCCAGGGCAATGTTGGTGAGCGGCCCCACGGGAACGAGGGTGATTTCACCTGGGTGCGTCATCACCGTCTCCACGATAAATTGGGCGGCCGGTCGAGGATCGGGGGGATGGATGGGGTCAGGCAGGGCTACATCGCCCAACCCGTTGGCGCCGTGGACAAAATCGGCCACTCCGTCCAGCCGGCGATCCAGAGGGCGATCCGCGCCGTGAGCAACAGGGATCTCTGGATGACCGGCAAACTCCACCAGGCGGCGTGCGTTTTGCGTGGCCAGAGCTGTGTGGACATTGCCAAAGATGGTGGTCAGCCCCATCACTTCGAGTTCGGGCGAGTCGAGGGCAAAGAGGATCGCCATTGCGTCGTCGATGCCCGGGTCGGTGTCAATGATGATTTTGCGTTTCATGATTTCTTCTATGGATTGTAAACCTGAATGCGTCGCCCAGGTACGCGCTGGGCCAGCCGCGCCATGCTCTTGTTCACTTGTGCGATGATCTCTTGTTTGTCCAGCGTCAACAGCCGACGCCCCTGCATGAGCACCCGGCCATTCACAATGGTGGTGTCCACATCGCTGGCGCGCAGGTTGTAGATGATGGTTGCCAGCATGTTGTGGAGGGGCTGATGGTGCACACCCGACACATCCACCAGGATCAGGTCAGCCAGGAAGCCGGGCGCAAGCTGCCCCAGGCGTTCGCCCATGCCCAACGCCGTCGCGCCGCCGCAAAAGGCAATCGTCAGCGCCTCGCCCACGGGCATCGCCTCTGGGTCGTCGGCTATCTGCTTTTGGATGAGGGCCATGAGCCGCAGACTCTCCAGGATGTCCAGGGTGTTGTTGCTGGCTGCGCCGTCGCTGGCCAAGCCCACGCTCACTCCGGCTGCGCGCAGGGCGGAGATGGGCGTCATACCGGCTGCCAGCTTGAGATAGGTCTTGGGCGCATGGGCCACACCCACATGCGCGGCGTAGGGGCGCAAAATTTCGATATCGGCTGGCAGGATGCCGCAGCCGTGAGCGATGATGGTGGGCCGGCTGAGTACACCTGTTTCCTCCAGGACGCGGATGGGCGTCACCCCGCGCCTTTCCAGGCTGGATTGGGTCTGGCTCATGTTTTCCGCAGCGTGAATGTGGATTCCCACCTTCAATTGTTCCGCATAAGCGACCGCGGCCCGCAGGTAGTCGTCGTCGCAGGTATAGGGCGCATGGGGCGCCATGCACGCGGCGATGCGTCCGTCGGATTGTCCGTGCCAGGCGGCGACAAACTCGGCCGCGGTGGTCAGGCCGGCGTCGCCCTGGCTGCTGAAGATTGCCCAACCCAGAAGCGCGCGCGTGCCGGCTTCGCTCACTGCGCGGGCGGCCTGATCCATGAAAAAGTAGTGGTCGGCGATGGTGGTCACACCGCTCTCGATCATCTCGGCCAGGGCCAGGAACATTCCCCAATAGACATCTTCCTGGGTCAGGTTGCTCTCCACGGGCCAAATGATCTCATTGAACCAGCGGTCGATGGAGAGATCCTCGGCCAGGCCGCGAAAGAGCACCATGGGCGCATGGCAGTGGGTGTTGATCAGCCCAGGCAGGGCGAGCAGCCCGCGGGCGTCGATCACCGCGCAGGCCGCGGGCGTTGGATCGCTTGTCTGCTGGACGGCAATGATTTGGGGGCCGGCGATGAGGATGTCCTGGTCAAGGCGGATCGTGGGCTGCCCCTGGGCGTCGAAAATCAGCGCGTGACAGCGGCGAATCAGGAGATCGACCGGTTCTGCTGAGTTTCCAATGCCCCGCGTGGCATAACGTGGACAAGAAACACCGCTCTTGTCATGCTGAACGTAGTGAAGCATCTGCGTGTCGGCGAGAGTTTCTAGGGAGCTGTTCATGCCTGTCTCGCCTCGGCCTGTTCCTGAAACTTGCGGGCATTGGCGGCGATGCGGGCGCGGCGGCGGGCCTGATAGATGATGAGCGCAGCAATCGTCACCAGCGGCGGGATCATCTCGATGAGTTGGGGCGGTACGTTGAGCGTGCCCAACTGCGCGCCTAAGGCTGTGGCCGCGCCAAAAACCAGCGCAGCAATCAGCACCCCCGACGGTGTGCGGTTGCCCAGGCTGATCACAGCCAGGGCGATGAAGCCGCGTCCGGCCGTCATGTTTGCCTGGAAGATGGAGAGGTAGCCCATGCTCAAATTCAACCCACCCAGGCCGGCCAGTAACGCGCTGAAGACCAGAGCCAGATACTGATTGCGATGCACCGGAATGCCCACCGAGCGCGCCGCCTCCGGCGCTTCGCCGCCGGCGCGGGTATGGACGCCCAGCTGTGTGCGATAGAGGAAGACGCTGACCACTGCCGTCAGAATGAACGCAGCGTAGGAGAGGATGTTGTAGCCGTTGCGGTTTTCGCCGTTGAGCAACTGCCCCACAACCGGAATGCCATTGACAAAGGGGATGCGCATGTTGGGCAGCCCCGGGCTGGCCAGGGTGGAGGTGCTGCCCTTGTCGCCCGTGAGGGCAAACATGATGAAAACCGTGCCGCCCGCGGCCAGGATATTGATCGCCAGCCCGGTGAGGATGATGTCTGTCTTGAGTTCCAGGTGAAAAAAAGCGATGAGCAGCGCCAGCGCGACGGCGACGATTTCGCCGCCCACAAGACCCAGAAAGGCCGCTTGCCACAAAGGCATCTCCGGCCGCCACTGCAAGGCGTAGGCGCTGACGACCACGCCAGTGAAGGCTGCGCCCAGCATCATTCCTTCCAGAGCGATGTTGACCACGCCGGCGCGGTCGGCGATGAGGCCGCCCAACGCGGCCAGGATGATGGGTGTGGAGATGCGGATGATGGTGGCGACGAAAGCAGCCGAAAAGACGCTCTGCAAGACAACGTCGAGAGACATCAGGCGCTCCTTTCTGGTCGGGCCTGGACGAGAGCGTTGGCTGGTTTGCGCCGCCTGCGCCATGACTGGAAGGCCGGGAAGAGGCGTTCGGCGGTCACCAACAAGATGATGATGGCCTGAATGACGAGCACGACCTCGCGGGTCACGTCGGTGGTGCGATCCATGATCTGCGCGCCGGTGCGCAGATAGCCATAAAAGAGTCCGGTGAAGACCACGCCGATGGGGTTGTTGCGCGCCAGCAGCGCGACGACGATGCCCTCGAAGCCCAGACCCGGCGCCAGGTTGATGGTGACGCGTTTGAGCAGTCCCATGACCAGGTGCGCGCCGGCCAGACCGGCCAGGATGCCGCTGACGGCCATGCTCAGGGCAATGACGCGCTTGGTGTTGATGCCGCCATATTCGGCGAAACGGATGTTGCTGCCCAACATCTTCAGCTCATAACCAAACGGTGTACGGTTCATGAGAAACCAGACAGCGGCCACGGAAATGACGATGACGAAGATCATGATGGTGACGCGCGTGCCCGGGATGACCAGGGGGAGCGTGGCCGATGCAGGGAAGGAGGGCGTGCCGATGAAGCCGGCCGTTGGGTCGCGCAGCCAGCGAATCAAGAGAAGGTCGTAGAGCTGCAGTGCGACGATATTCAGCATGAGGGTGCTCACGATCTCATCGACGCTGAGATAGGCTTTGAGCATACCGGGGACAAGCCCCCACAAAAAGCCGACTGCGCCAGCAGCTAGCAGGGCTAGCGGGATGTGAATCCACAAAGGCGCGTCCACGTAGAGCGCTACGATGCCTGCCGCGAGGCCCCCCAAGAGAAGCTGCCCTTCAGCGCCCAGGCTGATCTGGCGAGCGCGAAAGACCAGGGACACAGCCAACCCCAGGAGGATCAGGGTGATGCTCTCTTCCAACCAGTTGCCAAAACGATTGACGCCCGTCACCTTGAATTCGCCATCGCTGAAGGAAATCTTGGGCAGCGGGCCGGTGAGCAGGGCATTGTACGCCTCAACTGGCTCGTCGCTGACCAGGGCTGTGATGACGAAGCCAATGATCAGCGCCAGTGCAATCACCACGATGATGCGCAGGACGCCTCGCAGACGTTGATTCCATTGCGACTTCACGGTTTGCTTCCCTCACTTACCCCAATGGTTGGTGCAGCTGTGAGCTGCACGGGTGAACTGCTTACAGCGATCTCGTTAGATAGAGCGCCAGGTCGTCATTGACCACGGCCTGATCTCCATACTCCAAATGCCTGCCATCTTGAAACAACCCGCGCCCATCCGGGAGATAGCCGCGCCTGACATACAGGATTTGGGCCGGGCCATAGTCCGCGGTCATACCAACGCCGATGCCGGCCGCGTTGGAGCGTTGAGCAATGCGCCGCTCGCTTTCATCCAATAGCGCCGAACCGATCCCCCGACGGCGAAAGGCGATCAGCACATTGAAATCAACGATCTCTGGGATCCCGGCGTCTCGAAAAGGCGGATAACCGGATTCCCAGACGATGGTCACATAACCGGCGAATCGACCCGACTCTTCGGCAACCAGCACGGTTCGCTTGCCCTGGAGGCTTTCCTGATGATAGACCAGGTATTGAGAGACTGGCTTGTTCCATCCCTGGGCGGCAAAGGCCGCAGCGATCACCGGACAGTCGTCTTTGGTCAGCTCGCGGATGACAAGGCCTTCCCTGGCATCGGCCATGGTTCACGCGCCAGATTTGACAAAGTCGATGATCTCATCGACATAGGCAAAAGCCAAACAGACGACCGTATCGGCCCCGCCGTAGTAGATCGCCATGCGCCCCGTGGCGCCATCCACCAGGCTGGCGCACGGGAAGGCCACATTGGGCACATCGCCCACCTGCTCATAGAGTCTTTGGGGAGAGAGTAGATACGAATGGCCGCGGGCGATCACCTTCCACGGCTGCTCCAAATCCACCAGCGCCGCGCCAAAGCTGTAGACAAAGCCATTGCACGAGGTCAACACGCCGTGATAGATGAGCAGCCAGCCCTCGCTTGTCTCGATGGGCGTGGGGCCGGCGCCGATCTTGGTGCTCTGCCAACCGCCGGCGGTCGCCATGACGAAACGATGGCGTCCCCAATGGGTCATGTCTGGGCTTTCGCTATAGTATATATCGCCAAAGGGAGTGTGGCCGTTGTCGCTGGGGCGACTGAGCATGGCGTATTTGCCGCCGATGCGCCGGGGAAAGAGCACGCCGTTGCGATTGAAGGGCAGGAAGGCGTTTTCCAACTGATAGAAGGTCTCGAAGTCATCGGTGTAGCCCACGCCAATCGTGGGGCCGTGGTGATAGTTGCACCAAGTGACATAGAAGCGGTCTTCCAGCCAGCAGACGCGTGGGTCATAACCGTAGCCCCACTCATTGATCTCGGCAACAACTGGATTATCTGGGACGAAGCGGATGCGTTCGGGCGACAGATGCCAATCGATGCCATTCCGACTGCGCCCGGCGTGAAGCTGCATGGCGCGGCTGCGCGTGTCCACCCGGAAGACGCCCGCGAACTCGCCCTGAAACGGGACAACCGCGCTATTGAAGATGCTGTTGGAAATGGGAATCAGGTTGCGAGGGATAATGGGATTGCGGCTGTAACGCCAGACAACCTCATGGCAGCCAGCGGGACGTTCCTCCCAGGGAAGGTTGTCCAGGGCAAGGGCATGAACGCTGCTTGCCGGGGCGTCCTGTTCAATCGAAATCATGGGTGAATCGGCTTTCCAATTGAGAATGGTGAATGGAAAATTGTGAATGAGTGCGCCAAGTATAGCACAATCTGATGTTTATGTCGTGCAACTGATCCAAGACTTGCGCAGTCGTTCCTGGGAGGGAGGGTCCCTCACCCGACGCCAACCAAGAGAACACTCCATCATATGCGCAAGCCCCGTGATCATCGACCGCAGTCGTCATCCTCATCCAGGGCAAGAGGACCAGAACGCGCCCATGACAGCAGGATCGTGCAAAACCATAGCAGCGCCAATCATGGACAACCGCGCTGGGAATCAGTTATGATTCAGCAATTCTACGGACGGATTCTATTGGCCAGATGGCAGTTTCAGACATGCGTTTTGCTATAAGGAGGAGACTGGATGCTTACCGCCGATCACAAACAGCATTTCGACCAGCGCGGCTATGTTGTCGCCCGCGGCCTTTTCAGCGAGGAGGAGGCCGCCGCATACCGCGACCACTACATGGAGCTGCGCCACCATCCCAATTGCAGCCGCGATACGCGTATCAAGTCGCCCCAAACTGGCGACCCACTTCTTCAGTATCCGCGTCTGATGCAGATGCACCGCTGGGATCGGATCAGCTTCGACTGGCTCACGGAGCCGCGCATCAATGTCTGGCTCACCGGGCTGTTGGGGCGTGAGCCCTACGCCGTGCAGACCATGCACTATTTCAAGCCGCCCCATGCACGCGGCCAAGCGCTGCACCAGGATAACTATTACCTGCGGGTGCAACCGGGCACTTGTATCGCCGCGTGGATGGCCTTGGATCCCTGCGACGAAGCCAACGGCTGTCTCCAGGTCGTTCCCGGCAGTCAGAGTTGGCCCATCCTCTGCACGGTCAAGTCTGACACGACCCAGAGTTTCACCGATGTGACCGTGCCCATTCCCGAAGGGACGCCCGTAGAGCCAGTGTTCATGGCGCCGGGCGATGTGCTCTTCTTCAACGGGCAGATCGTCCACGGTTCGCTACCCAACACCACGGACGACCGTTTCCGTCGCTCACTCATTGCCCATTACATCGAGGGTGAATCAGAGAAGGTTGCCAAGTGGTACCATCCGGCCTATCGCATGGATGGCTCCGTAGTCGAGTTGGGCGTGAGCGACAAGGGCAGCCAGTGCGGAATCTGGGTCAGTGAGGATGGCGCCCCCGTCATCGAAGTAAGCGGTTTCGAGGTGGTGGAAAAGGTGAGCGAGTAGCTGGGGCTGGTCAAATCATAGCCCTCAGACTATCACACGAATCATCGCCTGGAACAAGGCAAGTCCCAAGCGGCCATCCTCACCGAGAGGATTCTGGATGGGTGCAAGATGGTCTTCAGGGTGGGGCATCAGCCCGACCACATTGCCCCCCCAGTTGCAGACGCCAGCGATATCAGCGACTGAGCCGTTGGGGTTGAGGGGATAGACGCCGTTGGCGAGACTGCCAGCGGCGTCTACGTATCGAAAGGCAATCAGGTTGTTCTCCTCCAACTCAGTCAGAGCAGCCTGGTCTTTCACCTGGAAGTTGCCCTCGCCGTGGGCAATGGGGCAGAAGATCACGTCGTCAATTTCGGCCAACCAGGATGCCCGCGCCTGTCGGTTGATTTGCAAGTGCACCCACCGGCACTCAAAATGGCCGGACGCGTTTTCGGTCAAGGTGACGCGACGCACAGAATCAGCGATTGTGTTGGGCGCCGGGCCGGGTAGCACGCCGGCCTTGACCAGCGTCTGAAAGCCGTTGCAAATGCCCAAGATGGGGCGTCCGCTCGCCACGAATTCCTGAAGCTGATCCAGAAAGTAGACGCGTAGATCAAGAGCCAACCGTGCGCCAGCCCCCAGGGCATCGCCATAGGTGAAGCCGCCAGGCAGGAGCAACGCCTGATAGTCGCTGAAGCGGCGTTCGCCCCGGCGCAACTGGTTGATGTGCACGATTTCGGACGCACCGCCGGCGAGTTCGCACGCGCGGGCTGCCTCGGCGTCGCGGTTGGCGCCCGATGCGTGAAGGATGAGGATGGCGGGCCTCGTCAACGCTCACTCTCCCTCGTCGATAGCGCTGGCCGGCAGGTTGATGCCCAACACATGACCGTGAAGGTCGATGACGATCTTGAAACCCAGCATGCCCAGATACTGACGCGCTTCGGTCGGGATTGGGTTGCCCACAGCCTTCTCTATGTTGTTGATGGATGATTCCACGGCAGCCTTGGTGAAGATGTCGTCTTTGCCGAGCATCTCCAACATGGCAGTCACCGCCAGGTCGCGCTGCCCCTCCACCTGGTCGCGCATGAAGCGCAGCACCTGGCGATCCACCTCTTCCGCGTCGATGTGGCGCTTGAAGTCATCATCCCACACAACATAGCAGGCGTTCTCTCCCACCCACGCCACGGACGCCGGGTTGCCTGCCTCATCGAAGACCAATCCCTCGAACATCGCCCTTTGGGCCATATGGCTATCATCCCTTGTGGAAATTGCCAATGCTCAACGCTATGCGGCCAACATCTTGTTGGCGCACAAACCATTCGCAAGGATCAATTTATGATTCATCATCCCAGTTTACTGCTCAAGAACTCATAGCTGCGGCGCATACTCGCCAGCGGGTCTGCTGGCTCGTCGTGCTCCACGATCAGCCATTCCGCGCCGGCTGCATGAACGGCCGGCAGGATGGCGTCCCAGTCCAACACGCCGTGCCCCACATCTGCCAACCCCATTCTACCGGCGCTCTCTCCGGGACGCGCCAGGTCTTTGGCATGGACGCGCGCACAGCGGCCCGCGTATTGATGGAGCAGCGCCACCGGGTCGCCGCCGCCTTTGACCATCCAGGCCAGGTCGAACTCTGCGCCCACATTGGCGGGCGTCGCCGCATCCAGCAGACACTCCATGGCGGTCTTGCCGTCGAAACGCACCATCTCGAAGTCATGATTGTGATAGAGCAGGCGCATCCCCGCCGCGCGGCAGCGAGCGCCAATGGCGTCCAGGTTGCGACCGAAGGATGCCCAACTTTCTGCGCTGTCGCCGCGGCGGTCAGGCCCGATCCACGGCACGACGAGGACATCGTTGCCGACGGCTTTGTGATAGGCGATGACGCCGTCCAGGTCGCGCTCCAACAGGTCGATGCCCACATGGGCCGAAACCAGCTTCAGCCCGTTAGCATGCAACAGATCGGCCAGCTGGTCGGCGGGCGGCTCCAGCGGGCCAAACATCTCGACGCCCGTGTAGCCCATGGCAGCCACCTGGCTGAGTCGTTCGGCCAGGGGAATGGTCAGGCTGCGCAAGGAGTAGAGTTGAACGGCCAGGGGAAGGGAAGGTGCGTCGTTGGATTTCGAGCTGCGCGGCGCGTTGGTGGCTGGCATATGCGACCTCTCTTTTGGATGAATCGAATGTGTGAAAAGACTTGAATAATGACAACGGTAACTTTGAATCGGCCTACGTCAATGAATCGCTCTCCCGAAATGATACCACAATCGCAACCCATCATTCAACGGTAGAGCAGAAGGATCAACTGACCGCCAGCAGGCGTTCAGCCAGACCCGTGTAGCGCTCGGCCACCTTGTCGTTGCGTACGGCCAGGGCGATGGCCTTGGGCTGACCCACCAATACCACCAGGCGTCTGGCGCGCGTCACCGCGGTGTAGAGCAGGTTGCGCTGCAACATCATGTAGTGGGTGGTCAGGATGGGGATCACCACGGCAGGGTACTCGCTGCCCTGACTTTTGTGGATGCTGACGGCGAAGGCGTGGACGATTTCATCGAGTTCAAGAAAATCATAGACCACACTGCGCCCATCCACATTGGTGGTCAGCTTCTGCATCTCCAGGTCCACCTGGGTGATGACGCCCATGTCGCCATTGTAGACATCCTTGTCATAGTTATTGCGAATCTGCATCACCCGGTCGCCCTGGCGATAGACGCGGCTGCCCACATGCTTCTGCATCTTGTTGGGCGCCGGCGGGTTGAGCGCGGCTTGCAGCGCCTCGTTGAGTGCGCCAACGCCCACCACGCCCCGGTGCATGGGTGAGAGCACCTGAATGTCCTGCGTGGGGATGGCGAAACGGCGGGGAATGCGCGTCTGCACCAGCTCGACGCACAATTGGGCGGCCCGCTCTGGCTCGTCGGTCTTGAAGACAAAGAAGTCCGTCGCCTTCTCGTTGTCCATGATGGGCATCTGTCCGGCGTTGATGCGATGGGCATTGGTGATGATGTAGGAGCCGGCCTCCTGGCGAAAGATGGTGTGCAGCCGAATGACCACCGCCGGCGCGCCGGAGAAGCGAACCTTCTCCCCGGGCGACTGAGCCTCGTCTCCCTCGACCGCGGCCATGATGTCTTTGAGCACATTGCCCGCGCCGACGCTGGGCAGTTGATCTACATCGCCCACCAACAGCAGATGCGCGCCCGGCGCCATCGCTTTGAGCAGATGATTCGTCAGCACCAGGTCGAGCATGGAAGCCTCATCCACGATGAGCAGGTCGCATTCCAATGGATTCTGTTCATTGCGCTGGAAGAGCATCCCTTCACCGGGTTTGAATTCCAGCAGGCGGTGGATGGTCTTGGCCGGCGCGCCGGTGGACTCGGCCAGGCGTTTGGCTGCACGCCCCGTAGGCGCGGCCAACAGGACCCGCCGCGCCGTCTGCTGGCACAGTTCCAGAATGCTGCGCACGGTGGTCGTTTTGCCCGTGCCCGGCCCGCCGGTCAAGATCGTCAGGCGATGGGTGAAGGTGGCGACAATGGCATCGCGCTGCTGGGGCGCCAGGCGGATGGCGTTGAGGAGCTCCACCTGGGCCAATGCGCCATCCCAGTCGAAATTACCAAACTGGAAAAAATCGAAGCGACTGCGCCCCTCACGGAGCAGGCGCTGTAGACGGTTGGCGACCCCCATTTCGCAGTAATAGAGCGGCGTGAGATAAACCGCGTGCTCTTCGCTCAGCAGGCGCTTCACCTGATCCACGGTTGCGGCTGCATACAGACCGCCCGCTTCGGCCACCAACTGGGGCGTCTCTCCTGGGCGGGCAGGGGCGGATATTTGCGCAAGCGCCGTTCCACCCGGTTGGTCAGCGATTGCCACCTGCTCGTCGGCCTGGAGATAGAGCAACCCCGCGCCCGCTTGTTGCGGCGTGACGGCAAGGAGTTCTGCGGCCTGCTGCATCAGCTCACTCGTAGGCAGAAAGACATGCCCCTCATCTGTGGCCTGATTGAGCGCATAGGCCACGCCGGCCGCAATGCGTTGGGGCGCGTCGGGCGGCAGCCCAAGGGACTGGGCGATCTTGTCGGCGGTGAGGAAGCCGATGCCAAAGATGTCGCGCGCCAACCGATAGGGGTCCTGGCGCACGATGGCGATGGCTTCATCGCCATAGGTTTTGTAAATCTTGGTTGCCAGGCTGGTGGTGACGCCGTGACTCTGCAAGAAGAGCATGACTTCTTTGATGGCGCGTTGTTCCGACCATGCCTGGGTGATCATCTGCACGCGCTTGCGGCCAACGCCTGTCACTTCCTGCAAGCGTTCCGGCGTCTGCTCGATGACATCCAACGTCTGGACGCCAAAATGGCTGACAATGCGTTTCGCCGTCACTGGGCCCACGCCGCGGATCAGCCCACTGCCCAGATACTTCTCCATCCCGGCCACGGTGGCGGGCAGCACAGCACGCATCTGTTCGACGACGAACTGCTTGCCATAATCGCCGTGCACGGTCCAGCGCCCGCGCAACTCGACGCTCTCGCCCACATTGATCGAGGGCAGCGTCCCAACAATCGCCACCTCACGCATCTCTCCGTGATGATGAAACGGAAGGCGCTCCGGCGTCAGCTTGGCAACTGTGTAGCCATTCTCCTCATTGTGATAGGTGATGCGCTCCACCACGCCGCGCAAGATGTCCATGATACGCCCAAGCGTAACAGATTCAGAGCCTGGGAGCAACATCCACGGGCTTCGTCTTGGGATGTGTCGTCGCTGATTTGCCCTGGTGAGGAAGAAGCTGTATACTTATGAAGATTATTCTGGGTTATGCGCCGGGTACAGCGATGACCTGGGTAAGGTGTTGTAAATCTTCATTCTTTGATAGACGGTTCCGGGAGGAACGGGAGTACCACCATGAGCATGAGTAAGACAGCGAAGAGTCAGGTGATCGGCGCATATCGGCTTGCTGACAACGACACTGGTTCACCTGAAGTGCAGGTCGCGTTGTTGACCACGCGCATCAACGCCCTCATCGAACACTTGAATGTGCATAAGAGCGATGAAGGTTCTCGCCGGGGTCTATTGAAGTTGGTCGGTCAGCGGCGCAGGCATCTGGCCTACCTCAAGCGTAAAGACAGCCAACGCTATCAGGCATTGATTGGCCGTCTTGGATTGCGGAAGTGAGTTTGGTGGTTTGCTCGATTGTTTGTTGAACATGTTGACAAAGAGGGGCGAAGGAATCGTTTCTTACGACTCCCGCCCTTTTTGTTTGCCCAGTCGCCGGGCTTCTGAGGTCTTGAAGGTCTCCGCAGCCAGGCATAGTCTGAAGTAGTCAGGCAGACAGAAGAGGCTTTGTCCGGGCGCCTGCAACGGTCGTCGGGGTTCGGCATTGGAGAGCGAGGTCAACAAGGGTGAATCTGTCACGTTGACCCTGGTCTCCAGTTCCGCACCTCGGCTTGCAGCCCGTCTCGCAAAGCTCCTCTGCGCTGCCATAGTTCGCGTTGTAAACGCAAGGAGAAAACAGAATATGCAGTTGTTCGATGGCGCGCAGGTATTCACCACCAGCATGGGTGGGCGCACCCTCATGATCGAAACTGGCGTCCTGGCCGCACAGGCCGGCGGCGCGGCCACCGTGCGCTATGGCGACACGGTGCTTCTGGCCACGGCCTGCATGAGCAGAGACGTGCGCCCGGATATCAACTTCTTCCCTCTGACCGTCGAGTTTGAGGAGCGGCTTTACGCCGCCGGACGTATCCCTGGCAGCTTCCAGCGCCGTGAAGGACGACCTGGCGATGACGCCATTCTCATGTCGCGCCTGGTGGATCGCCCACTGCGCCCCCTCTTTCCCAAGGGCTTCGTCAACGAAGTGCAGGTCATCGTCACCGTCTTGAGCAGCGACAGCGAGCATCTCATGGAGCCGCTCGCCATCATCGCCGCCTCGGCAGCCCTGCACATCAGCGAGATTCCGTGGGCTGGCCCCATCGGCGGCGTTACAGTCGGCTTCGTCGATGGCGAGTTCGTCGTCAACCCCACGGCGTCGCAAATGGAACACAGCAGCCTTGACCTGCAGGTGGCGGGCACCAGCGACAACATTCTGATGGTGGAGGCTGGCGCGCATGAGTTCCCTGAAGACATGATGCTGGAGGCGCTCAAGCTGGCTCATGAGTCCATGCTGCCCGTTATCGCACTCATCGAGGAAATGCGCGCAAAGGTGGGCAAGGAAAAGTACGTCGACTATGTGGTCAACCTGCCCAGTCCTGAGCTGCAGGCCGAAGTGAGCCGACTGGCGGAGGGCAAAATCACCGCCGCGTTGGCAGCCGTTTTGGACAAACACAGCCTGAAGGATGCCCTGGCTGCGGTCAAAGAAGAGGTGAAAGCAGCCTTTGCCGAGCGCGTTGCCGCCGGCAGCGTCTCGGCTTCCCTGTTGAACGACGCCTACGACGCTGCGCTCAAGCACGCCACACGTCAGCGCATTCTGGAGACAGGTCTGCGCCCCGATGGCCGGGACACACAGACCATCCGCCCCATCAGCGTACAGGTGGGCCGCTTGCCGCGGGTGCATGGTTCGGGGTTGTTCATGCGCGGCGAAACCCACGTGCTCTCCGTCGTCACCCTGGGTACGCCGGGCGACGCACAACGTCTGGACACACTCCAGCCGGGTGACGAGAAGCGCTATATGCACCATTACAACTTCCCGCCTTTTAGCACCGGCGAGGCCTATCCTGTGCGCGGCCCGCGCCGCCGCGAGATCGGTCACGGCGCATTGGCGGAACGTGCGCTGACGCCTGTGATTCCCGATGACTTTCCCTACACTGTGCGCGTGGTGAGCGAAGTCATGAGCAGCAACGGCTCCACCAGCATGGCGTCGGTCTGCGGCAGCACCCTGGCCCTGATGGACGCCGGCGCGCCCATCACCGCGCCTGTGGCTGGCATTGCCATGGGGTTGGTGCAAGATATGGAAAGCGGCGCCTATCGGGTGCTCAGCGACATTCAGGGCATGGAAGACGCCTTGGGCGATATGGACTTCAAAGTGGCTGGCAGTGAACACGGCATTACGGCCTTGCAGATGGATCTGAAGATCAAAGGTCTGGACTTTGAGATCCTGCGCCAGGCCATGGAGCAGGCGCGCGCTGGGCGCGTCTTCATTCTGGGTAAGATGCTCGAAGCGCTGCCTGCACCGCGTTCCCAGATGAGCGACTTTGCGCCGCGCATCCTCACCCTGCACATCGATCCCGAGAAGATCGGCAAACTTATCGGCCCAGGCGGCAAGACTGTGCGCGGCCTGCAAGAGCAGTACAAAGTCAAGATCGACATCGAGGAAGACGGCACGGTCTTTATCTCGGGCGACGGCGTGAGCGCCGAGGAAGCGCGTGATGTCATCGCCTCCATGACAGAGGAAGTCACGTTGGGCCGCATCTACACGGGACGCGTCGTGCGGGTGGAGCCATACGGCGCGTTCGTCAACATCCTGCCGGGCATCGACGGCCTGGTGCACATCAGTCAGCTGGCCGACTATCGCGTAGGCAAAGTGGAGGATGTGGCCAATCTGGGCGACGAGCTGACGGCGATGGTCATTGATATCGATCCCCAGGGTAAAGTGCGATTGAGTCGCCAGGCTGTGTTGGAAGGATGGACGGTGGAAGAAGCCCAGTCGCGTGACCGGGGCGGGCGCAGCGGCGGCGATCGCGGCAGCCGACCCGGCGGCGACCGTGGCCCGCGCAGCGACGACCGGGGGCGCGATCGAGACCGGGCGCCGCGGCGCGAAGGCAGCTATCGCCGCTAGGCGGCAGAGGCTTCGGGTTGATTCGGAGAGCGGAGAGGAAAAGCGAGGGAGACGCAACTGCGTCTCCCTCGTTATTTTCATGCAAGACCGTGAGTAGTTCGCTGAGCAGGCGCTCCCCCACTCTGATCTGGGAGCTCAACTATTTCAATCAACGTCTCGACCCCTCGCAAGAGTAGACCACTTCACCGCCCACCAGCGTCATCTCCACCTGGATTTCTTTGATCTCCTCGTCTGGCGCAGAGAAGTAATCGCGGTCGATGACCACCATGTCGGCCAGCTTGCCGGGGCTGATGCTCCCCTTGAGCGCCTCCTCACGTGTGAGCCACGTCCCGGCCTGGGTGTAGGCGTGGAGCGCCTCGGCGCGGCTGATGGCCTGGTCGGGCGCTACGAAATGCCCCAGATTGTTCTTGCGTGTTGTCAGGGCGAAGAGGCCCACAAAGGGGTTAACCGACACGGTGCTGGGGATGTCCGAGTTGGCGCAGAGCACCACGCCATGATCCAGGTATTTGCGCGCCGGCTTGTAGTTGGCTGCCCGGCGCTCGCCCACGTCGCGGAAGATCATGTCGCCCTCCCAGTAGAGAAACGTGGGCTGGATCACCGCGGCGATGGCGTGCTCGCCCATCTGGCGCAGGCTGCGGTCGCTGGGGAAGTAGGCGTGGATGACGTTGTGACGGGCGTCGGGTCGGGGCAGCTCCCGACAGACATCGGCGAAGGCGTCCACCACCATGTCCATGGCCCGGTCGCCGCAAGTGTGGATGCCCACATCCCAGCCCAACTCCTGCGCGGTGCGAAAGTGACGGCGCAAGGTCGCCGGATCCAACCGGTTGAAGTTGCGCACCTCATTCTCACCCTCGAAGGGTTCGTACATGAAGGCCGAGTGGGAACTGGTGCCGCCGTCGATAGCCATCTTCAGCCCACCCAGGCGCAGCCACTCATCGCCCAGCCCGCTGAACAGCCCTAGACTGCGCGCTCGCTGGTCAAGCTCCTCTTCGGTCTCTTCTTCGCGAAAACCGTGCCAGCTCGGCATCACGTTGACGCGCACGGTGAGAGGATGATGACCGTCGCCGCTGCGCCGGCTGGCGTAACGTTGATACGCGCTGATCTCCCACGGATAGAGACCCGGGTCGACCACGCTGGTGACGCCGAAGCGATTCATCTCCTGGCAACCCAAGCGGATCGCCTCCATCAGCTCGTCGGGTGTGGGTTGGGGCAAGAGGCGACGCACGAAGAGCTTGGCCGCAGCGCGCAGCAGACCGGTCGGCTCGCCGTCGGCAGTGCGCTCGATCTTGCCGCCCTCTGGGTCGGGCGTGCGCCGGGTGACGCCAGCCATGCGCAAGGCAACGCTGTTCACCACATCCATGTTGAAGAAGCGCATGAGGATGACAGGATGTTGGTCTGTCGCCGGGTCGATGTCCCAACGCGTGGGCAGGCGCTCCCGGTCAAAGATGTTCTCGTTCCAGCCCTCGCCCACAATCCACTGGCCGGGCGGCGTAACCCGCGCGCGGGCAGCCACCAGCTCCATCATTTCCTCCGGCGAGCGGCATTCGTCCAGGCGGATGCGCGCCAGCTTGACGCCCACCTGCATGAGGTGATTGTGGCTGTCGAAGATGCCCGGGAGCACGCACTTCCCCGCCAGGTCGATCGTTTGCGTGCGTTCGCCGGCCAGGGGCGTAATGGCCGCGTCTGCGCCCACGGCAGCGAAGCGGCCATCCTTGATTGCCACCGCCTGGGCGCGCGGCTGGTTGGGATCGACCGTATGAATCAGTCCATTGCGCAGGATCAGATCAGGCGCCAAGTTGTTGATGTTCGATAAACTCATCATTCGCAATTCACTGTTTACCATTCACTACTCATCAGACCCGCGTTTGACTCGTGATGCGTGACGAATCACGTATCACGGGCGATTACGTTCAGGTCAGTCTCGCTTGAAATCGTCGTAATCCACCTCGTCGAAGTCGCTCACACCGCGCCCCTGAATTTTGAGCATGGCCGCCACCTTGAGGGGCAGGCCAAAGAGCTTGATAAAACCCTCGGCGTCGGCCTGATTGTAGACATTGTCTTCATCGAATGTGACGTAATCCTCGCGGTAAAGGCTGAACGGACTCTTGCGCCCGGCCAGGATGACGTTGCCCTTATAGAGCTTGAAGCGCACTGTGCCCGTGATATTCTGTTCTGTTGCGTTGACGAACTGGGTCAGCGCCTCGCGCAAGGGTGTGAACCACTGGCCGTTGTAGACGAGCTCGGCGAACCGCAGACCGACAACCTGCTTGAAGTGGAGCGTCTCCTTGTCCAGGCAGAGTTGCTCCAACGCGGCGTGGGCCTTGTAGAGGAGTGTGCCGCCGGGCGTCTCATAGACGCCGTGACTCTTCATTCCCACCAGGCGGTTCTCCACGATGTCCGCGCGACCGACGCCGTGTCTGACGCCCAGCTCGTTGAGCGCCTGCATGATGCCCACTGGCCCGTGGGCCACGCCGTTAACTCGTTCGGGAATGCCCTTGCGGAAGTAGATGTCCACATATTCCGGCTCGTCGGGGGCCTTTTCCGGCGCAGTCGTCCACTCGAACATGTCGGCTGGCGGTTCGTTCCAAGGGTCTTCCAATGGGCCGCCTTCGTTGCTCAGATGCCACAGATTGCGGTCCTGGCTGTAGATGCGCTCCATGGTCGCTTTGACGGGCACATTGTGCTCCGCGGCGTAGTCGAGGGCATCCTTGCGCCCACGGATAGTCCACTCGCGCCAGGGTGCGATGATGCGCAGGCGAGGGTTGAGTGCCATGACGGTCAGCTCGAAGCGCACCTGGTCGTTGCCCTTGCCTGTTG
>CAZLMM010000051.1:0-47145 GCA_964560495.1 uncultured Caldilineaceae bacterium | reverse complement strand
GATGCTTCACTGCGTTCAGCATGACAATGCCACCGGCTCATTTAGGCCCACGTGTGTGTGGGCTGTAATCCTCGCGCACGGCGCCCCTGCCCCACGCCCGTTCGCTAAGATAAGGACCCCACTGCTTCCAGTTATCCGCCCGGTCGCGATGCTGTGCAAGGCGTTGTTGTTCGGCAAGTTGGTCCATGTGTTGCACATTCCAAAGTTGCAGCCGTCCAGTGGAGCGAGTCCTGCCTGATTGACAACGCAGTGCGCTATTGACGCAGCCAACGCACTAAGTTTTACCTTGCGCGCAGTAGACCCGCATATCGTGCCTCTGCCCGGAATATGGAAACGCTGCGAAGGAGGTAAGAATTGCGCAAGTTGCGCAGTCTAGAGAGCGTTGGCAAAAGGCGACGGCATAGGATCCGACAAAAAGGAGAGAAAATTGATGAACAAGCGCTTGACCTTACTTGCCGTGTTGATCGCACCCATTGCGCTGTTTGCCGCGGCGTGCGCTGCGCTGACACCGGCTGATGCGCCAGCGGGGCCAGCAGAGACGCCGGCGGTTGTCGCGGTGGTTGCGGACGGCGGCGCCGCAGGCGTGCTGCTCCCACCGGCGCCGCCGCCCTTTTCGACCAACGAATGGGCCACCGACTTCACCCGGCGCACCATCGCCTGGGAGGATGTCATCTCCGGCGGGCCGCCCAAGGATGGCATCCCGGCCATCAGCGACCCAACCTTCGAGAGCGTCGCTGCAGCGGGCGGCTGGTTGAGCGACCGCGACCCGGTGATCATGTTCGAGGAGGATGGCGATGTGCGCGCCTATCCGCTGGCAATCCTGATCTGGCATGAGATCGTCAACGACACGGTGGGCGGCAAACCGGTCGCTGTGACCTTCTGCCCGCTCTGCAACGCCAGCATCGTCTTCGACCGCAGCTTCGACGGGCAAGTGTTGGACTTTGGCACAACTGGCAAGCTGCGCAACAGCGACCTGATCATGTACGACCGCCAGACCGAGACCTGGTGGCAGCAGTTCACCGGCCAGGGCATCGTCGGCCAGTACGCGGGGACGCAACTCGACTTCCTGGCCAGCCAGGTGATCAGCTTCGCCGATTTCGCCGCCGAATTTCCCGACGGGCAGGTGCTGGCGCGGCCGCCGGTCAACAGAAGCTATGGCGCCAACCCATACACGGGCTATGACAGCACCCAGCGCCCCTTCTTGTTCCAGGGTGAAATCGACGAACGTCTGCCCGCCACGGAGCGCGTCGTTGGCGTCGTGCTGCCAGGCGTCGTCAAGGCCTATCCATTCACGCAGGTGGCTGCCACCGGCGCCATCAACGATGAGGTTGCCGGTGCGCCGCTGGTGGTCTTCCACAAGACGGGCACGGCCAGCGCACTCGATGCGGGCGCGATCAGTGAGGGCCGTGATATAGGCAGCGTGGCCGTATTCGACCGCCGCATTGATGGCGGCGCCACCCTGACTTTTGTTGCTAACGGTGATGGCGCCTACAGCGACAAAGAGACCGGCAGTGTTTGGAATATTCTGGGCGAAGCCGTGGCAGGTGACCTGGCTGGCCAGCGACTGACGCAGATATTGGCATTCGATCACTTCTGGTTTGCCTGGGCGGCTTTCCACCCGGAGACGGAGTTGTACGGCCTACAGTAGCAGATTGAAATCAAAAAGCGACGATTCAGGCGTCAGAGTTCTTTGTCCACGAATTGCACGAGTCTTTGCGAATTGATTGCACTTCGGGCAGTTCCGTCGGCGCGTCACGGGGCCAAAGGGAACCGCGGCAGCAGGTGCACGGGGCGTCGGCGCCCTTTCCGTGATCGCCGCCTGTGCGCCCGCCACCGACAACGGCGTCGTCTCCGTAATCCGAACAAGGGATGCAATAATGCTTGCCGTTTGCCACGCGCAAATGCGGAGCATGGCGCCACAACTGGCGCACCGGTGGAGAACCAGTCAGGTGTCGTGGGGAATGTCAAGCATCTCAGCGTAGTCGCAGTCCGGGCAAGTGAGCAGAGTGCGTGCGATCAGGTCGCTCATGCCGAGTTCAGGATATCGTTGATCCACGAAAGCGCCGCCATGCCTGCCGGAAAGCCAGCGGTCGGGATCGCCAGCAGCGCAACCTGGCGGATGGCGGCGGCGCTGTGGCCGGCCTCCAGACATTTGCGTGTGTGCGAGTGAACTGCGCCTTCAGCGCCAACGCCGATCGCCAATGCCAGCTTCACCAACACACGTATGCCGTCGTCGAGCGGCCCTTCAGCATGAACGGCTGCGCCCAGTCGCTCGTAGGCGGCGAATACGTCGGGATAGGTCTCCTGGAAAGCTGTATAGCTGGCCGGAATCTTGTCTGCCATCTGATTTTTCCCTTCTTGAATGATTGCTTATTTTTTCGCATGCGCGCTGCGATTGAGCAGGTCAGCCATCAAGCCAGCCTCGTCGTGCAGAGATGTTACCGCACCGGCGCCCTGCCGGCATGCATGGCAGCGCACGGCTTGAGCGTTTGCGTCGGCTCTGGTCGCCACGCCGCAGACGGTGCATGGTGTGAGCACTCCGGCGGCACAGATGTCTGCTTCGTCGCGCAGGATCGCGTCCAGTGCCACGGTGGCGTCCATCCGCATCGCACCTTCGGGACAGGCCACGGTGCAGATGCCGCAGTCGATACACGCCGCTGCGTGAAAGGAAAGCGTGAATTGTTCATCGCTCGACGCGAATTGCAGCGCCCCGGTCGGACAGAAACGAGCGCAAAGCCCACAGGCGGAGCAGCGCGCTGCGTCGAGCTCCACCGCGCCAAAGGGTGTGCGCGCTGCGGGTAACTCACCGTCTGTGGCGCTCTGCCACGAAGTCAGTGGAGTGAGCAGACGCCGGCGACTGGCCGGCGTCTGCTGCGGCAGGCGTGCGGACAGCGGCGCGCCACGCTGCACCAGGTCGTCGAGCGGGGGCTCGTCATCGGTGTGGTTTGACTGTGGACGCAGCCGCATGAACAGGGCGCGTCGCGTCATCGCTGGTTGTGCGCCGTCGTAGAGCGGCGCCCGCCGGGCTTTGGCGTCGGGCGCCGACGGGCGCTCGCTGTGTAGCAGAATGGCGGGTGAGTGTCCGCTTGCGTGGAGCAAGGTGCGCGCCGCAGCGACCGTGCGCGCCAACGCCGCCTGCGCCGCGCCGATGGGGCAAGCGGTGCAGGGACTGTCATCGAGCCAGAGCGGGCGCGCACCACCAGCGGACATCTCCAGCAGGTCGGCGGCGGCAAGCGCGGCCAGGCAGCGTCGATGCTGCACAACGGCCTCGACCTTTGCCGCACTCTGCGCGGGCGCCGGGTGCGCAGCGCAGACCAACGCTATCGGCGCCGGCGGCAGCGCGGCGACCGTTTCGCACAATTTGCGTTCGTAATCGATGGCCGGAACAAAGCAGTCGGTGGGGCAGGTTGGGACACAAAGGGCGCACCGCACGCAGGCTTCTGTGTCAAGCTGCGGGGTTACGCCGTCGAGGATGATCGCGTGCACCGGGCAGCCGTCGACGCAGCGCGTGCAGCCCGCGCCGGCGTGACGCCGGTTGAGGCAGCGACCGGGGTGTAGGTCTGGGGCAGCGCCGGCAAAGAGTGGTTCCATGCGCGGCGCCGGTCAATCAGCAGCCTGAAGTGCCCACGGCGCCAGCGGCAGCGCGCGGTCGGCCTCGTTGCACAGGTGGTAGTAGCCGCCGTATGCGCAATGGCGGCAGAGAGTGATCGCGCCGACAACCACCTCTCGTTCATTGAGGATCTCTTCGCCGCATTGGTCACAGACGACGCGATGGCCGGCGTGACTGATGATCGCCGCGATGGGCGTGGTCAACCCCACGGCGCGCCAGACAAAGAGCTCGCCAAAGGCCATGCGTTGGTAGCCGAGCAACATCGCCTCCCAACGGTTGCCTGCTTCAGGCGCATAGTCGGCCGCCAGGTCACGTGCGAGTGGATTCGGCGCAACGCGCATCGCCACACCGCTTTGGGTGTCGATAAAGGTGGCGGCCACCTTGCCGTAATCCTCGATGCGCAGAGTGCGGCGACCCACCCAGCAATGGGTCGCCGCCGAGAGACCGCTGGTGAAGCAACCGTCGGTTTCGGCGATGGTGAGCAGCCGTTTGTCGCGTTGCGGTAGATCGAGATCGAGCAGTTCTCCAGCCAGCAGGCCCATCTGCGCGCCCAACACCTGGCGCGGACAGAGATGACGATGGAGAGCAGAGGATTCGTCAAGGAGTTCTGTCAGCGATTTCATAGCGTTCATTCTACTGGGAAGCATCCACTCCCTTCAAATGGACAACGGTTCCTGTCAGCACACGGATTCAGAAAGGAGGCGATTCGAACTTGTGATGACATAGTTGGGCGGCTCGTTATATGAAGAGATAAATTCACTTCTTGTGGTCATTCGTGCTCTACGGATTGGCGGCAAAACTCCTGAACGGGAACCGAATGCAGTACAGATTATTGGACGATATCCGATTCCATGAGGTAGGCAAGAATCGCTTCGATCTCACTATCGGACAGGTGGAAGTTGGGCATTGCAGTATCGCCTTTGATGGCGCGCGGATTGCGCAGCCAGAGGCGCAGTGTCACATGCACTGGGTCGCCGCTACGCCGCGTGATGCCCTCCAGGTTCGGCGCCTTGAGCGCACCTTCGCCGGCGATGCGGTGACAGTCCCGACAGGCGTACTTCTCCACCAATTGCGCGCCAATGCCTGCCGTCGGTTCGACCACCTTGATCATGTTCAGCCAGAATCGTGGCGGCGCCAACAGTAGCCAGGTGATGAGAGCAACGAGGATGATGCCGATAAGGATAGTGAGTCGTTGGATGGACATAGTCAGGGAGCTGGGAGACCTGGAGATGGGAGACTGACTGCTGCCAGCCTCCCATCTCCCCGCCTCTGGATTTTGTTACACTTTAACCAGCTTGACCCTGGTGTCATAGAAGACCGCTGAGCCGCCGACCAGATCGCGCAGCGTGGTGTTGGGGTTGTGCGTATCGGTGCGCATGGCCGCGTTGGCATGGATGCCGCGCCCGCGGCGCGGGTCGCCCACAATGGTCTCGCCATTGATCACGGTGTCGGCCGCGCCGTAGGCCCAATGGCCGTAGCCCAGGTTGAAGCCAACCACGCCGGGGCGCAGGCCTTCTAGCACCTGCACTTCGCCGTCCATGGCGATCTTCTGGCCGTTGCCCAGATCCATCATGCCGTCCGGGCTGGTGGCCGAGGTGACGCGCACCGTGTCGCCACTCTTGAGGCCCAGGCGGTTGGCATCCACGGTGTTCATGATGACGTGGTTGGTCGGCTCCACGGCTGTCAGCCAGTAGTTGCCGGGCGTGCGGCTCTTGGTCTGCAACATGGTGCGGAAGGTGATCAGGTGCAGATCGTAGCCGGCGGCTTCGTCCTGTGTGGATACGAGATTGCCGAGCGAGTCGCGCCCTGGCTCGAAGTAGCGCGTCACGCCGCTGAAGTGCTCGCCGGTCATGCTGTCCTTCGTATCGTAAGTCTTCTCGCAATACATACCGATGAACTTGCCGTACTTATTGGCCAACTGGTCGCCGCTGAGGATCTTGCCGAAGGGCTGGAAGCGACCGCCGCGGTTGAGCACGGTGACGACACGGCGCCATAGGCTCTCGTCGTTGTCGATGGCCGCCTTCCAGGCGTCGACGTCGAAGACCGTCTTGGGTAGGTGCCGGCGGGCATTCAGGAAGAGCTCGACTTCCTCATCGGACGCTTCTTCCACTGCATCGGCCAAGTCGGGCTTTTCGCCATAGGCGATGTTGGCAACCTGCTTGATGTAAAGGTCCTCCTGGCGCATGTAGGGCTTGCCTTCGCCAAAACCGTTGGGGCCGAAACCTGGCAGATCCATTTTTTCGGCAATGGCAAGCAGAAAGCTCTCCATGCAGAGCGGCTGCTCGATGCCGTACACGGTGACGGTTTCGGTCAGCGGCGCGATGGTCGGCTGACGCACCGGCGCATTCTTGACGATGACGTTTGGGTGCGACTTGTGGAATTCCCAGCGTTCCAGGTAGGTCAGGTCGGGAATGATGTAGTCTGCATAGAGCGACGTTTCGCTGACTACGATGTCGATGTTCACAAAGAGCGGCAGCTTGGCCGGATCCTTGAGCGTCTCGATATTGGTGTGGCCTGCTGGCAGTGAGTAGACCGGCGCGCCCATGTACAGGAAGAGCGCCTGCATTGGGTAAGGATAGGCGTCGCCGATGGAAGGGATGATTTCCTGGTAGATGTCGGTCGCCAGCGGATACCACGGGCGTTTGGCAGGATACTCGTCGAAGATTGTGCTCGTCTCGTATTTGCTGGAGCGAATGATCGTGTGACCAAATTTTCCCATCGCTCCGCTGATCATCTTGGTAACGTTGTACGGTTGTCCCTCTTTGGCGCCATTCTGGTCATAGGCTTTGGCAACTGAGTAGCCACCAGCGTAATCATAGTTGCCGATAAGCAGATTCAGGTCGTTCCACGCCTGCACATTGTAATAGCCGTTGGTGTGCTGGCTGACGCCGCGGTGGATGTCAGCGCACGCCCTGCGCCCATGGCTGGTGAACTCCTGGGCAATTTCGTAGAGATCGCGTGGGTTGACGCCAGCAATTTCGGCCCATTCTTCCACCGTGTGTTCGTTGGCGCTGTCGGCCAGCACCATCAGCGCCGACTTGACCCGGATCGCAACGGCCTTGCCATCCTTATCCAGCCCCGTAAACTCGGTGTCCGCCAGCAGATCGCCCGTGACTGGCGTTTCTTTGTCATTCGGATCGAAGGTGACAAACTTGCCATCGTGCCAGACGACAAAGGGGTCGAACTTCCATGTGCCTGAGCCGTCAGCTTTTTCACGCTCTTCCGGCGTCATGCCCAGGTCCGAGCCGCGCATCAACTTGCTGGGCTTGCCATCCTTGTCCAACTTGACCAGCCAGGCGGCGTTGCAGAAATTGGGCTCGCCATCTGCCGTGGCCGCAGCCTGGTTGGCGTTTTCCAGATAACCCTGATTATACCGATCATTGGCAATGATCACTTGAATCAGCGCCAACGCGATGGCCGCTTCTGTGCCGGGGATGTTGGGCAGCCATTTCCATGCCTTGCTGCCTGTCTTGCCCAGCCGCGGGTCGATGACCACGTAGCGCAGCCGGCCGTTAGTCAGGCCGTCGGTCATCTTGGAGACACGGTACGGCGGGCCGTAACCGCCCTCGAAAACATTGTTGCCAACCAGAATGGCAAACTCTGTGTTCGCCAGATCGCCCTGCCAGTAGAACTTCTCGCCGCCTGTCCATTTGCCCTCGACGAACTGCTCGCTCATGGCCTTGCCGGTGAAGTAGAGCGACCCCTGGCAGACGGTGGTGTGGCCGTGCGCGTTGACCGATCCCAAGGCGTCGCCGGCGAAGCGCTTGAGGATCTCGCCGCGGCCGTCTTTGAGGCGCCCCCACATGAAGGTGAACTGGTTGTTCTTCGGCCCCAAGTCCGGGTGGTCGGGGTCGATCAGTGTATGCAGGTGGTCGACGAAGGTGACCTTGAATTCCTCCACCAGCGCTTTCTGCTTCTCCCGATCTTTCTCGGCAAGGATGCCGTCGACGGCCTTCGCCATCTCCTTGGCGACCTTGGCGTCACGCAGGGCGTAGATTTCGTTCAGGCCGGGGCTGGCGCTGCCGTCGGCGAAGGTCCCGCCGTTGACGATCTCATCGATGGCTTGCTCGAAGGGGATGCTCTCCCACTGGTTGTCGCCACGCTTGCCTTTGCGCTTGAGCACCGTGCGGACACGATAGGGGTCGTAGGTTGTCTGGATGCCGGCCTGACCTTTGGGGCAAATCCAGCCGTCGATGCCACCCGTCTCTAGCGGTGATGTAGAATAGTCCAGGTAAGGCCAGAAGGTGGAGGGCGCAAAGGGGTTGCCATCAATCTTGGAGACAACGCCGTCCACAATTTTTACCTTGATGGGACAGCCCGTGTTGCATTGAAGGCAGCACGAGTAGAGGATGTTGTTCGGATCGGCCAGGGCGTAGGTGTTTTCCCCCGTCACAGCGGCGGTCGCGCTGGGCTGTACAGCCTGTGATGACGCTGCCAGAACCCTGGCAGCTGCTGGCAACTGGCTGGCAATTGCTGCTGCACCGCCCACCAGCGCCGAAGTCTTGACAAATGTACGCCGTGTCAGTGTAATCCTTTGGTCGTCATCATGATCTGTGTCCACATCGAAGGTCTGTTTGATTGTCTTAGTGGTCATATCAACCCCCTACTTGTTTGCGCCAGCGGATTGCGTTGGATTGGCCAAGCCAAAAAGTCGATAGCCGACAAGGACGATGAGGCCCCCCAGACCGAGCGTGCCGAGCCAGACAAGCCATTCCATCAATGAAGGCCAGTAGGTGAAAACCAGGCCCGGCCCAGTAAAGGCGTGCGCCAACCCTTCCAGTTCTTCCTGCGCCAGAGCGGGCAACACCAGATTGAGCTTGGTCGCCAGCCCCATGGCAGCAATCAGCCCGCCGGCAATGCCAGTGAGCAACGCGTTGCCACGGCCAAAGAGCAGCAGCAGACCGGGCGCCACAACACCAAGGCCAAGGTGCAACACCCAGAAGACCCACCAGAACTGGCCGGTGAGGATAGTCATCACAGCGTTGCTCTTGGCCGGCACCGAGGCGTAAAGCGCAGTGGTATATTCCGCCCACTCCAGCACCAGCAGCACAGCCAGTAAAATCAGCATTACAGCGCCCATCATGCGCGCGGCCTTTGAGCTCAGGCTGTCAAAGATTAGGGCGCCGATCGCCACTAACCCTGTGCCAAAGAGCGCCGCTTCCACAAGAAACAGAATTGACGTCAGACCCGATTCCCACAGCGCGCGGGCGCCGACCACGCCGAAGAGCGCGCCCTCGGCGCCAGCGAAGGCAATCGCAAAGAGAAAGGCGAGCCAGGAGAAACGCTCCATAAACTTGGGGATCACACCACTGCGCGTCAGCAAGAGGCCAATCACCAAGAGCAAACCATAGATCACGTAGAACCAAGACATCCAGCCCATGATCGAGGTCCAAGAGGTCTCCAGAAGGAGTTTCCAGAAACGGAATGGATGGCCCAGATCGAGCCAGACGTTGACCATCCCAGCGACAAACGCGCCCAGCGCCACCAACATCGCCAGCCGCGCCAAGCCGTAATGCTCCGTCTTGCGCAGGATAAAGATGACGGCGGCGAAGCCGAAGGCGCCGGCCGACGCGCCGATCAGCGCCACATAGGCAGCGATCCACAGACCCCACGGCACATAGGAGCCATAGTTGGCGGCTGCATGGCCTTCAGCGAAGCGCAGATAGAGGCCGTAGGCGCCGGCGGCGAGACAGATGATTGTCAGAATCCAAGCTAGCCACTGCAGCCAGTTGTGGCTTTTTACTTCGTTCCCAGGCATGGGAGCTGCTAAAGTAGTCATTGAATCGCCTCCCCTAGATCAGATAGAAGACTTTGGGTTTGGTGCCGAGTTCTTCCTTCAGCACGACGACATTGGGCGACGACGCCATCTCTGCCACCAGGCTCTCTGGATCATTCAGGTCGCCGAAGAAGTTGGCAACGCCGATGCAGGTAGTGACGCACATGGGCAGATCGCCCTGCTCCAACCGGTGCAAGCAGAAGTGGCATTTACGCGCATTGCCGATGGGCGACTCTTCACTGTCGGGTATGCGCGCGTGTTCGACGCCATACTCGTAGTTGGGCAGCAGCTCGTACTCTTGTTGCATTGGCGTCTCTTCGGTGTAGGTGTACCCCACATCGAAGGTGCGCGCCGAGTAGGGACAGGCTGTGATACAGTAGCGACAACCGATGCACTGTTCGTAGTCAATCGCTACGATGCCGTCGGGGCGGGTGTAGGTGGCGTTGACCGGGCAGACTGGCACGCACGGCGGCTCCTCGCACTGCATACAAGGTCGCGGCATGAAGCGCCGCGTCACATTGGGGTAGATTCCGATTTCCCGGTCGAGCACAGGTCGATAGACCACACCAGGCGGCAGCTTATTTTCGGCCACACAACTGATCGTACAGGCATGGCAACCCACACATTTACGTGTATCAATGACCATGCCCCAACGCCGTTCGCCCTCTGGCTTTTCCAACGCGCGGCGAATATCTTCCTGCATTCGCATCAGCGGGTTCTCTTGTAACACAATTTGGGCCATAGGAATACCTCTCGATTGATAGATAGATAAGGAACGACTGAAGGACAGACGACCATCAGCCCAGTTACCTTGAGCCATCATATCCCGATGTGTATCTGGTTTCTAGCGGAGAATACTTGAGGTTTTGTCAGAAAAGTTTGAGAAGAAAGCAGAGGACGTCAGGGGATTCCCTGACAAGAGGCAGGGTCGGAACAGGCGCCACACCATTGCTGGGGTGGGAAATGATGGGCATTGTCACTCCATCGTTTTTTGCAATAGCCCCAACTCTAGCGCAAACCTGACCAATGCTGTGCGCGAGGAAAGATTTAGTTTATCCATCATACGCGACTTATAAGTCTCCACGGTTTTCACACTAAGGGCCAGCTTGTCGGCAATCTCGCTGTTGCGATAGCCCATCGCCACAAGCTGCAAAACTTCGGCTTCGCGTTCGCTAAGCACTTGAAGACGCTTGCGTGCGTCCACTGTTCCCTCTCCGGGCGCTGCCATGACAGTTGGCGTATCAGATGTAGCTAATATGCGTGCATGGGCCGGGTGCAGATAGACGCCGCCCTCACGTACTGTGCGGATCGCCGATAGCAATTCCTTGCCCGCTGACTGTTTGAGCACATATCCCGCCACCCCTGCAACCATGGCCTGGCGCAAATATTGGGCGTCGTCGTGCATTGTCAGGATCAGTACGCGACTTGAAGGCGATTGGGTGCAGATCTGTCTCAACGCCTCTAGCCCATTCAGTCCCGGCATGTTAATGTCCAATAGAATGACGTCAGGCTGCAACAGCGCCGCCTGTCGCACTGTAGCATAGCCATCACTGGCGCTGCCGATCACTTGCATGTCTGGCTCGACGTTGAGCATCGCTTCTAGCCCGGCCTGCAAGATGGCGTGATCGTCCGCAATCAAGATACGTGTCTTGCTCACAGGGGAATCTCCACATAGATCGTGGTGCCATCCAGACCGCTTTCGATATCGAGTCTGCCGCCCAATAGGTCGGCGCGCTCGCTCATCCCAAAGATGCCTACGCTGTTCCGCAAGCGCCGCACCTGTTCCACATCGAAGCCGACGCCGTTATCTTCGACAATTGTCTGTACTGTATTATTGCGCCGATTCACCAATACGCCGATCGAAGTGGCTTTGCCGTGGCGAGCCGCATTGGTCATCGCCTCTTGCACAATACGATAGAGGGCGGTCTCCACAGTGGTGGGCAGGCGGCCCGGCAGGTCGCAGTGTAGATCGACCAAGATTCCCGGATGGAGATGGGGAAACTCAGCGACGTAGCGTTCCAATGCGGCCGCTAGACCGAGGTCGTCAAGCAAACTGGGGCGCAATTCGCGGCTCAGGATGCGCACTTGCGTCAGCGTCTCAGAGGCCATTTTGCACAAGTCTTCGGAGCGCGCCTGGAATGCAGCCAGCGTACCATCGCGCTGTGCAGTGCGCATGCCAACAATGATCGAGGTCAACATTTGGCCCACACCGTCGTGCAGATCGCGGGCAATACGCCTGCGCTCATCTTCTTGCGCGTTGATCAATTTATGGAGCAACTGGGCACGCGCTTGTTCTTTCTCCGCCAGGTCGCTCTGGCTGCGCTTCAATTGTTCGACCATCTGGTTGAAAGCGTCGGCCAGACTGCCGATTTCGTCATCGCTCCAGTGAGGCGCCCTGACATATAGATTCCCTTGGGCAACGGCGCGCGTGGTGGACACCAAGTCGAGGATCGGGCGCGTCAGCAACCAGGTCAAGAACATTGCGGCCAGTATGCCTACCGAAGCCACAACAAGTGTTGTCAGCAATAACTGACCGGTGACAATGTTGACGATGGAGAGGAGGCGCGTTTCGCTTAGACCTAATCGCACCTGGCCAGCGCGCCCAGAAAAAATCGGCGCTGTGAATTCATGGATGACGCCAGTGTCGCTTTGATAGACGAGATGGGTGAGAGGGCTGCCCGTCTCCGACTGTGCGCGCAAAGCAAAATCAAGCGATAGAAGCGTCATGGGAAATCCGGCGTCGCCAAACGTGTGGGCAATCACCTGCCCCTGATCGTCTTGAACAAATGCATAGGCGGCATCAGGATGATTCGAAATCGTTTCGATCAACAGGCGATGCAAGGAGAACGCGTCATTCAATAGAATCGGATCGACGCTACGAACAGACAGGTCGCTGACTACCGACAATCCGCGATTCCTTAACTCTTCCATGAAGGTGTTGATCATGACCGAGCGCACCTGCCAGGTGAGGACAACACCCAAGAAGATCGTCAGGGTCAGCGCCATGCCCAATATCTTGGTGCGCACGCTGACGCTGCCCACTTGGCGCCACAGACGCCACGTCCAGCGCGCAGGCAGGGCATTCGGCCACCAAGAATGTACACGCCTAGTGACGGCAGAGTCGACCAGAGTTTTCATGGTGAATTTCCCGTCGTTTGCACAATCCGGCGCACTCCATCATAGGCAATGTCGCTGGGCGGCGTGAAGCGGTCGATTCCCAGGTGACGCAGGACCTCCTGTCCTTGAGGGTCTTCGTCCATACCCAACAGGATCATTGCCATGTGTGCGCGCTGGCGAATGGGTAGAGAAGAAGGCGTGACGACTGGTGGTATTCCGAAAGATTGTGATGTGTGGATCACCCGGACACGGTCTGCCAGGCTCGGGTCTCGCTGAAACGCATAGGCAAGCACCAGACTATCGACCGAAGCGCCATCAGCGACGCCTTCCGCCACAGCCTGAATGGCGCGGTCGTGGCTATAGGTGTAGAAAGTGCGCCCGAAAAAATCGTCGGGCAACTCGTTGATCTGCCGCAATAGATAGAGCGGATAGATACGCCCGGTGAAACTCATCGGGTCGGTGAATGCAAAGGATTTGTCTCGAAGCGATGAAATCGTGCGCGCTGGGCTATTGGCCGGCACGATGACGCGGGCATGATACACAGAACGTCCACCTACCTCGGGCGCCGCCAGCAACTCCATCTGTGCAGCTTCGGCGCCCACGACATAGGCATAGGTGCAGACAAAAGCCAGGTCCACCTGAGCATCGGCCACCAATTGATTGATCTCTGCATAAGTGCGTCGCTGCACCAGTTCCACCTTCTGACCGAGCTTCTTCTCAAGATAACGCGCCAGCTCATCATAGCTATCCGCAGTGCCTTCCGGCGACATGATGGCTGCGACCCCAATACGTATAGAAATCTGGGCATTGGGTTTCACCTCTGGCAGAGGCTGCCGGTCATCAAGATCTACGTAGGGCAAGGTTTTTGCCTGGGAGGTTCCACAGCCCGCCAAGACAAAGACCAACAAAAACAGAGAAAATACCTTCTGCAATGAAAAGCGCTTGACCATTGGATCCATCCCTGGTCTATTACATCTCGTGTCTGAACTCATTTTGCAACGCTTGTCGAGTTGTAATGGTCGCTGCCGTTGTAGACGATACGCAGAGGACCGCCGAGCGCGCCCTGACGTGGGTCGAGGGTAAGGACGCCCCCGGCGTGGTAGATGAGAATCTGGCGGCGCAGCATGTTGGCGGTCAATTCGGGCGCAATGTCACCGGCCAGTCCGTTCCACGAGCGATTAGTGCGAATGTTGGCCGCCACTTTGCCGATGGTGGTACTGTGCGCCCTGACGATGGATTGGAGCGTGTCGTCCCCGCCCGAACGCGCCAGTTGATCTGCCAGCGCGTTGCGCAGAGCTTGCGGTGTGCGATAGGTGCGGTCACGGCTGGCTTCAAGCTGGTGAATGACTGACGCGTAGAAGCAGTTGCCGTCACCGTCGATGGGGTGTTCGATCAGGCCATCCTGCTGGAGGCGCGCCTCCAACGGCGTGGGTCCTTTGGGCTTGTCCCCTTCCAGCGACGATTCAAGTTCGCTTTCGCTGAATGAGAACATCTTGGTGGGCGGGTGCGGCGCTTTCTGTTTGGTTGAAGATGGTTTGACCGATGGCTTCTCCTGTTCCTCCTCGACTTCTTTTTCCACCTTTGGCGGCGTCTTGTCGCCTTCCAGGTCTTGCCACTTCCCCTTGCCCAGCTTTTTCCAGCGGTCAGAGGGCTTGACATCGGGCAATTTCTTGGGCGGCGCCCACAGCTCGCCAAAGGACTTGGCGCGCGCTTTCACCGACTGCGTCTTGGCGGGGGTTTGGGGCAGCCATTCCTGTTCCAGACGCAACACCCGACCCGCCACGGTCAGGTACTCGCCCAACTGGGTGCGCGCCGCGTCGAGCTGGTCATCGGTCAGTGGCCGTTTGCCCAGCGCCCCCAGAAAACTAAGCGCCTGATTGCTAAATTTCTGCATGGCGACTTGATATTTCTTGGTGCGGGCAATAGCTTTGGCCGCGGCTTCCTGGATCGCCTTGTCGCGCTCTGCGCCCTCTTTGCTCGGCTTGGTCAACCCGCTGCGCACCACCGGCTTCACGGCGTCGAATTTCTCCAGGGCAGCGCGCGCTGGCTCGTACCAGCCGCCGCCAAGGAGTTTCTGCGCGGTCTTGAGCGCGTTCGCCTGTTCTTTTTCCAGCGTGACAACCTGATTGTCGATGAGGGGCAGCAGGCCGTCCATGCGTGCGCGCGCCTCGCTGACGCCCGTGGGCAAGGGCTTCGGCTCCACGCCAAAAAAGCGGGGACGCCTGGTCGCCTGCGGCAGGACATCGTGGAGCGCCTGCACCCGCAGCTTGAGCGTCGCCAACTGGCGCAGGTCGCTGATATGGGGCGTCTTGAGCAGGGCGTCCACTCCGTCGCCCGTTGCGTTCGCCTCGGCGACAACGCGCCCCAGCTCGACTTCATCCATTTCGGGGCGATACTTTGCGCCCTTCTTTAACTCTTTCTTGGTGGGCGGCTTGGCCAACCCGGTGCGCGAGAGCGACGCATAGCTGCGAGCAATCTGCTCGCGCAGGGATTTGACCTCCTCCACCATGCCTTCTTCTTCGGCCTGGTCGGCCAGCGCGCTGGCTGCGGCCAGGGCTTTCAACAGGCGCGTAGTGGAATCGGCCAAGTTGCGCGCCTGCGCGCCTGTGGTCAATTCGCGCAGACCGCCGTTACGTCCCACTCCGCCCGAACGTGAAACGCCGTTCATCGCTTCATCGATCTGTTTCTTGGTGACGCGCGGTTTGTCGGTCGGCTTGTCGGTCGGCTTGATATCTGGCAGCTTGCGACCCACGACGCGCTTGAGCACGTTGCGCGCGCTCTCGTCGTCGATGAGGCTGTCGCTGAGAAATCCACTCTTTTGCGCGCCAGGAGCATCGGGGCGACTCTCTGGGTTGTGCTCCATCACGCTGCCCATGAAATCGGTGTAGGATGTCTTCACGCCGGCCACTGCCATGACGCGTTGGGCGTTGCCCTCCTTATCGCGCGTAAACGACTCGCCGCCGCCTTTCACCGTGAGACCGTGCTTGGGCAGTTTGCCTCGCGAGCCGCCAAGCATCCCCTCGACGCCGCCGAGGAGCGTGGAGCCGACGGTGAAGACGTCGCCTTTTTCACTGCCCACGCCGGGCGTCTCGTCATCGACCATCATCTCTGGCGCGGCGTATTCTTTGGTGGCGCCGCCCACCCGATCGCCTTGCTTACTGTGCAACCCCAGGTCGATGACGATGGGTTCGCCGCTGCGCTGATCCACCACGAAGTTATCGGGCTTGATGTCGTTGTGGGCGATGCCGGCCTGCTTGAGGTGCGCCACCACCTCGAGCATCTTGCGCCCGATGTACTGAATGGCGCCCCAGTATTCGGCGCTGGAGATCTGCCCGGCCTGCCAGGCTTCGCGCAAGGCGGCCATGGCTTCAGAGCCGCGCATACCGGGGATTTCGTCCATGATCATGGCCTCGACCTTGATCATGCCATAGGGCACAATCGCCATGCCATAAACCCGCCCCAGGTTGGGATGCTTGCCGGCAGTCTTGTAGATGTGGCGATAGGCTTCCAGCTCCTTCTTGAGGTTGCCGGCGGCCACGCTGCGCTCGATCTTGGCGACAAGCTGGCGTTTGTCTTTGGTTTTGAAGGTGCTGATGTGACTTTCACCCTCGGCGTATTTGTCAGTGTAGTCTGACTTCATTCCTTCCAATGAAGGCGCGTCGTCTCCCACCTCTTCTGTGAAGCCGACAGGCCCCTCGACGCCCTTGGCGCCGCCAAAAAGCCCGCCCAGGTTGCCCTCGATCTTGGGGCCGCCGCCTTTCCTGGCCTTCTCTTTTTCGTATTCCTCCCGTTGACGCGCGTCACTGATCTTGGCCGCCTCGGTGAGAATGGCGGAACGCACATCCATGTTTTGATATTGGTCGGGCGCTGCTATGATCACGTCCAGAGCTTCGTCCTCGATCCTCACTTCATTCAGCAGGGTGCGAATGTCCGGCGTGCGCTCTTTGTCCTTGCGATGAGCCTTGATGTAAGCGCTGCACGCGCCGCCCACCTCGCCGAGCGATTCTTTTACCTTCTGGAGAGATGGCGGATCTTTCATAGATGCACTGGCGACAGCCGTATGATATGCATCGAGGGCAGCCAGAATGCGCCTGTAGCGCGAGCTCATTTCGTATGTGAAACCGAAGACGACTTTGTTGAGCTCCGGGTCGCCAGCCCGCTTGATGAGATCGTTCTTGGTGATCAATCGCTGAATCATCGGCTCGCTTTGACGCTGAACCAAGTCTGGCGTCGCCTGCGGGGCGACTGCACCCTGTTGGATGGTGTGAGTCAGCTCATGGGCCAGCAAACTCTTGCCTTCGCTAGTGTGGGGTTGATAGGCGCCCTGGCGAAAGAAAATGTCGCGGCCCAGGGTGAAGGCTTTGGCGTTGAGCGAGCGGTTGAGGGAATCGGCCTGGCTGTCAGTGTGTAAGGTGACGCGGCTGAAATCTGCGCGGCCAAAGGCATGCCCCAATTCAGCATTCAGGTCGCCATCCAGCCGCTGACCGTGCCCGGCGCTGGCTTCGATCTCCTGCTGGGCGTCGGCGTCCAGCGCGCCACCATCCGGGCCCATGGGCGTGCGTTGGATGGCCGGCGCAGCGGATACTGCGCCTGGTGTGGCTGGTCGGCGTGCGCCGCCTGACAAGAGATGACCGACAGCCTGGTTGCCGATGGCGCGTTGCAAAAAATGGGCGTCCTGGCGCGAGATGGAGGCAGGATCGAGGCCGGTCTGATGGAGAAGAACCCCTGTATCCGACTGATGATGAGAGAGAGCAGAATTACGCCCGACAACCTCCGACGACCCGCGATGCCCGCCGGCGTGCGATTCATGGTTGGTTGCTCGTGCACGAGAAGGCATGGTCGTTTCTCTTTGAAATCTTCATGTCGCACATTTTCCAGGGGGCTGGGAGCTTCCTGGAAGATTGTGGGCCAGCATGAGTTCATCATCTGGAATTAGTATATCAGATCGGCGCTCCGGCGCCGATCAAGAAAATCGATGCTTGGGCCATCTGCCAGGCTTTGTCAAATCTGACTCGCCTTTTCTCATTCGATCACTTCTCACCTGCTGAGGACGCCCTTCGGCCAGGGTGTGGAGCCGCCGCTGACGCGGATTGCCCCTTCTGCCGGCCCAGTTTGTCACTGTCCAACCACTTGTCGCAATACTTCCCGCGGCGTCATCTCCGGCGTGATCGCGGCCAGCTGGTCGCGTCCTCGCCCACCCGGCGGAACAGCGCGACCGAACGCAGTGAAGAAGTCGTTGCGCTCGCGGCGAGTGGGCAGCGTTGTCTTCGCCCACTCGCTCTGATAGCCCATTCCTTTGATGCGCTGCATCACCGTGTGACCATAAATGAAATACGCGCCGTCCATGAATGCGCCGCGCACCGACGCCAGTTCAGGCGCATCGAAGTCGTCCATTAGCCGATTGCCGGGGCTGTTCATCTCTGTGCCCACATTCAGTGGCAGATCGAGGGCGCGACAGGCATCCACATACTCGTAGAGCTTTTGCACCTTCACTTTGCGCTGCTCAGCATCGGCGATGTTCCAGTTGCGGTCGGGCACGATGTTGGCGATGACGACTCCCTGTCCGACAAGGGTTTCTAGCAGAGCGTGGGGGTTCTGCTCGCCGGCGGACATACCATCCAGCCAGCCGTGGCAGGGCAGCGCGCCGCACTGCTCGATGAAGGCCGTCACCGGCGCCAACCAGGGAAACGAGCCGCTGTCGGGCTGGACATAGCCCACGCCGCCCTGTTTCATGAGCTTGCTGCGCACGGTGTTGCGATAGCTGGCCGGATCAGCCATCATCTTTTCCACTGCACTGCGCGCCATGTTCAGGCGGTCGGCCCAAAAGCCGGTCACGTCAGTGACGGAACGTTCCACAGCGCGCACATATGCCTCCACCATGTGCCGCTCAGTCGCGTTGCCGGCCGGCGTCAAGGGCAACACATCGCGGTCATAATCGATGGTCGCCGGCGCCAAATGCTCGTTGACTCGCTCCATGACGCCCAGGTTGCGCGCCCGCGCCCGGGCGCGCAGGTCGGCCAACATGGGAGCGGCTGCGGGCGGCGGCGTGCTGGACGTGAAGCCCAACCCAATGTGATACATGACGCCCGGCTCGCCGGGGGAGTTGATCTCTTGGCTGGCGAACTCAGGAAAGAAAACGCGCGTCTCGATGCCGCAGCTTCCCCGCACACCCACTGCATCGCAGGTGTCCAGAAACTCATCCACACCGTCAAGCACATCGAAGTCGATCAATCCCATGAGCGGCCACCCTTGCCGCCGCGCCAGCCAGGCCAATCCTGTCGGCGAGTAGCCATAGGCGTTGAACGAAAAGAAGGTGTGGCAGTGCATGTTGGCCGCATCCCGCCAGACAACCGGCGGTGTGGGCTGCTGGCGGAGCAACTCCATGAGGCTTTGCCTGCGCACAGCCGGGCTGAAGTCATTGAGTGATTGTTCCAATGTCGTCACAGACCGTCCACCTCTCAATTTGCAGTTTTGGGTGAATCCAGGCGCTCGTCCATCCATTTACGCACTGGCGTGCTGACTGACGTATGGCGGCGTCAAATCAACACGTGTCGCATTATACAGCACCTTCAGCGCGCCGACTTCTCCAGCAGCGCCCGCGCAGTAACATCATCCGTCGCCAGGACGCTGATATAACGCCCACGGAGCGCGCCCAGGATCGCATCCACTTTGGCCAGGCCACGCGCCACCGCTACCACCTGGGGGATCGCGTGAAGGTCATGGAGTTCGACGCCGATGATGCGTTGATTCACCTCGACCGGCGCCGGAGCGCCTTCCGCTGTAAAAAAGCGCCCCACCATCTCACCCACTGCGCCGGATGCACGCAGATTCTCCAGGTCGTTGGGAGTGAGCAACCCTGCGCGCAGGAAGCTGGATGCGTTGTCCTGCACCGAGCCAATGCCCGTGATAGCCAGTTTGACGTTGCGGGCGCGCGTCAACCCATCGCGCACCGCCGGCTCGCTGAAGAGCACAGTGCGCACCTCCACCCGTTCCACCACCAGCGGCGCATGCAGGTCATAGTGACGTCCACCCAGCCTGGCCGCAACCATGCGCGAGAGATCGGGTCCGTCCACGGCCAGCGCCCCGACGCCGCCGACGAGTTGCACCACATCGACCTTGAGCGAGTTCATCACCGGCAGAGAGGAGACCGCTGCGTAGACGCTCGTTCCCCAGGCTACGCCAATGGACGCGCCCGCGGCAAAGTTCTTGATGGCTCGTTGTAAATAGCTGGCTGCCAGTCGACCGGTCGCCTGGGTCAACCGCCCCTCGTCGCGTTCAACGCCCACCTGCAACACGACAGCGTCGCGCAGCCCAAAAGTCTGGATCAGCTTCTGCTCAAGTTCGACGTCGCGCGGGATGGGCATGTGAATCTTGATTTCGACGATGCCCCGGTTGCGCGCCTGTTTCAGCATACGCGAAATCTTCGATGTTGAGACGCCAAAACGCTCGGCGATCTCTGCCTGCCCCAGGTCGAGCTGATAGTAGAGACTGGCGACAATGGCTAACGTTTCATCGCGTTCGTCCATGGCGGCCCCGAAATGATGTGCGCGGGATGGTCTGTCCAAAGAAGGGAATCGACGCTTCGCAAGAAAGCGCCCAATGAGCAAATTCTTGCAAAAATCGTATCACGGAAGGTCGCCCTCTGTCAAGCAATGTGCAGAACGGAGGTTACATCCCCCTCTATGTTTTGACAGCTTCGAATGAACATGATACGCTCACTGCGCAAACACGTGCGTTTGTCGCAACTATTTGCAGCGTCTTTCAAATCTGTCAGGAGTGTTTTCTTTGCGACGAAAAGTTGACGGCTTCATCTTCGATCTGGACGGCACGGTCTACCTGGGTGAACATGCGCTCCCTGGCAGTGTGGAAGCGATTGTCCAGCTACGGGCGCGCGGCAAGCGAGTCCTCTTCGTCAGCAACAAGCCGCTGGAGCAACGCGACATCTATGCCAGCAAACTGACGCGATTGGGCATCCCGACGCAGCCAGATGACGTGATCACCTCGGCCTATGTCTTGGGCCATTACCTGGCGCGCCACGAACCCCACTTGCGCCTCTACGTCGTGGGCGAAGAGAGTTTGCGTCGTGAGTTGGCGGGTTACGGCTTGACCGTCGTCGAGGAGTTGACCGATCAAAACGACAAAGAGGTGATTGAGCCGACGGGCATCGATGGAGTGGTGATTGCCTTTGATCGCACGCTGGACTATCGCAAGCTGAATACGGCTTACCAGGCCCTTATCCAGGGCGCGCGCTTCTTTGCCACCAATGGCGACAAGACCTGCCCCATGCCTGGCGGCGGCATTCCCGACGCTGGCGCAACCATCGCCGCCCTGGAACATCTGACCGGACGCAAGGTGGAGATCCTCGCCGGCAAGCCCTCTCCCCTCATCATGCAAGTCGCGCTGGAACGCTTGGGCGTCGCGCCAGAAAACTGCATGATGACGGGCGACCGTCTGGAAACCGACATCTTGATGGGACAGAACGCGGGCATGGTCACAACTGTAACACTCACCGGCGTCGCCACCCGCGCCGCAGTAGAAAGAATGGCCCGGCCCCCCGACTTCATCGTCGAGAGCCTGGCCTCAATCCCTGACCTGATCGTGTAATATCGTGTAATACTGTCCCCAGTTCACCACTCTTGTGCTCGACCCATGACCGGCTCACCGACCAAAATTGCCATCATCGGGGATCTCTTTGTGCGCTCTGCTCACTTTGAAGCCGCCCTACGCCGTCATCTTGCACCCGTCGTTCCCGACCTCGTCATTGTCAGCATGGAAGCGCCCTGGCCCGATGAGGCCATCCGAGCCGTCGCCGAGGTGTACGAGGCCCTCGGCGATCCGGCGGACGTCATTGCGTTGGCCCAGGGCGCCCAAGTCATCGCCACCCATGTTGCGCCCATCACCCAAGCCGTCATCGACGCCTGCCCAGAGCTGCGCATCATCGGCTGCTCGCGGGGTGGTCTGGTGAACGTTAATGTCGCGGCGGCCACAGCGCGCGCCATTCCCGTGGTCAACGCGCCGGGGCGCAACGCCCAGGCCGTCATCGAATTCACCCTGGGGCTGATCCTGGCTGAGTGCCGGGGCATTGGGCGCAGTCACAAAGCGCTCAGTAGGGGAATGTGGCAGGGCGAGCTCTATCGCTATGACAGGGCGGGTCGCGAGCTGCGTGGACAAACCATCGGGCTGGTGGGCTTTGGCGCGGTTGCTCAGGGTTTGACAGCCCACCTGCATCCTTTTGGAATGCGCATCCTCGCCCACGACCCCTATGTTCCACCTCACCGCTTCACTGAATTGGGCGTGGAGCAGACCACCCTCCCTATCTTGCTGGCCGAGTCGGACATCGTGAGCATTCACGCGCGGGTGACGCCGGAGACGGTGGGCTTGATCGGCGCTGCGGAACTGGCGCAGATGAAGCAGGGCGCCTATCTCATCAACACAGCGCGCGGTCCCCTGGTCGACTATGATGCGCTCTATGCAGCTCTCGCCAATGGGCGCCTGGCCGGCGCCGGATTGGACACATTTCCCCAAGAGCCACCGCCGGTCGATTGGCCGCTGTTGCGCCTGCCTAATGTGACGGTGACGCCCCATATCGCCGGCGCCTCACGCGAGGCGGCTGAGGCCGGGGCCGAGAGCGTCGCCGCCGATGTGGCGAACTTTTTCGCAGGCCGTCCACTGGCGCACTGCGTCAACGCTCGCCAACTTGGCCTGTGACGGCCTGCGCATGATTTGAGGGCGTTCAAAATCGGTTGGACAGATGAATCCATCTCAACTCAAACTGAACGCACCCGAATGATTTGGGTACATCCAACTCATTTGTTGCGCAAGGAGAAGACCCATGAATGATCGCCTGACCGCACGTGAGCGCGTGCGCATTGCTTTACAGCATCAGGAGCCTGACCGCGTGCCCTATGCGCTGGGCGGCGGGCCTTATGGGATCGTCGATGAGCTCTACTTTCGCATGCTCGAACGACTCAACCTGGGCGAGCCAGTCGCGCCCTTTCGCAGCTATCACAATATCTCCTATCAGGACGACCGGTTGTGGCAGGCGTTGGGCACGGATATCCGCTATGTCTATCCAGCGGCGACGCCTACCAGCCCCAGCCATCCGGGTCAGGCGCCCAACCAGTTACTCGACGCGCTGGGGCAGGTATGGGTGCGGGCGTTGCCCTACTATTACGCCGGACGTGGCCTTCTGGCCGACGCGAGCGATGTTGGCGACATCGAACGGCTCATTTCCTGGCCGGACCCCGACCTGCCCATGTGGACGACAGGTGTGCGGGAGCGAGCGCAGCGCCTACATGAAACGACCGACTGTTGGGTGACGGCGCGCATGGTGGCCTCGCATGGGCCATTTCAGACGGCGTGCGACCTGCGTGGGACGGAACGTTTTCTCATGGATATGGTCGACAGCGACGGCTTTGCCGAAACGCTGATCGAGCGCATTACGACCCTGTACGAAAAGTTGATGCGCAACTACTTGCTTGCCTGCGGCCCCTACATCGACATGGTCGAATTGCCCGGCGACGACTATGCTGGCAACACAGGTCCGCTCATTTCACCGCGGCTGTTTCGTGAACTCATCCTGCCCGCGCTGAAGCGCCTGGTGGCAGTCGCCAAGGATGCCCTCCCCGATCTGGTGGTCATGCTGCATAGCGACGGTGCAATCACGAAACTGCTTCCTGACCTGGTGAGCATTGGCGTTGATGTGATCCACCCACTGGAGCCACTGCCGGCGATGGATTTGCCGGCCATCAAGGCCGAGTTTGGGCGTCAAGTATCATTCATGGGCGGCATCGACATTACGCACGCGATGCGCGGTGCGCTAGAGGATGTCGCCGCGGAGGTGCAGCGGCGCATCGGCCAGCTTGCGCCGGGCGGCGGCTACATCCTCACCCCGGCCAACCATCTGCAGGCTGATGTCCCCGCCGAAAATGTACTGGAACTCGTGGAGGCTGCACGCCGCTTTGGGCGCTATCCCATCAACTGATTTGGTCTCCATCCTCCCCTCTGCTAGACTTTATTTCATTGCAAAGGGAAATGGACGCCAGGCTGTCCCAATCATGACGGCTCAGCGTTAACCATCACGACTTCGCTTGCCTATGCCCACCTCTCTTCTCGGCGTTGATATCGGCACCACCAGCGTCAAAGCAGTGGTCATAGACAAAGATGGCAGCCTGTTGGCGCAGGCCAGCCAGGAATACCCCACGACCTACCCCCACCCAAACTGGGCGGAGCAAAATCCAGATGATTGGTTCGCAGCCTTGCGTCACGTTTTGGGCAACCTGTGGACGCGCGACGCCATCGACCCTCGCTCGCTTGCAGCCATGAGCGTAAGCTGCCAGGCGCCAACGATCACGGCGGTGGACGTGGGCGGTCGCCCCCTCGCGCCCGCGCAACTATGGATGGACCGCCGGGGTGACGCCGAATGTCGCTGGCTGGCCGACTACGTGGGCGAAGAAGAGGTTGCCCGCATCAACGGCGGGCGCATCGACCCCTATTACGTTGCACCCAAGTGGCTCTGGTTACAACGCCACGCGCCCGCTATCGAGCGCGCAGCCCACAAACTGCTCTTCCCCAATGGCTTCATCATCCACAAACTCTGCGGCGAGTTCACCATAGACCTCTCCCATGGGCCGTTGACGCTTTTTTTCCATAGCGCCCACCAGATTTGGTCCGGGGATTTGCTGGCGCGTATGGGGTTGGATGAGGCGAAGCTGCCGCCTCTGCGCCCGTGCAGCCAGGTGGTGGGGAAAGTAAACAACGAGGCAGCGGCGACCACAGGTTTGCCCGCTGGCCTGCCCGTGGTCGCCGGCATGACCGACGGCACAGCCGCCGGCGTAGAAGCCGGGCTGGTGCGGCCTGGCGACGCAGTGGAAATGACCGGCCAGTCAACGGTGTTGCTGATTTGCAGCGACCGGCCCTACCTGGGGCGAGAGCTGATCCCCCTGGGTCATGCTGCGCCGGGGCTGCACCTGGTGGTAGGCGCGCTGGTGGCCTCGGGCGGCGCGCTGCGCTGGTTTCGCGACCAACTTGGCGAGGCGGAAAGAGAGCAGGCGGCGCGCTCTGGCGCAGACGCCTTCGACCTGCTGACGCGCCTGGGAGAACAAAGCGAGCCTGGGGCCAATCGTCTGATCTTTCTGCCCTACATGTACGGCGAGCGGTCTCCCATCTGGGACAGCAACGCGCGCGGCGTCTTTTGTGGTCTGTCGCTGGCTACGACCAAGGGCGACATGGTGCGCGCAGTGATGGAGGGCGCGGCCTATGGTCTGCGCCACAACATGGCCGCGGCGGAAGAGGCCGGCTTCACTGCGCGCCAATTGGCCTGTGTGGGCGGCGGCGCACGAAGCGCCCTGTGGAATCAGATCAAGGCGAATGTGCTCCAGCGACCGGTGCATCTCCCCCAGGCGGCGACTGGCGCCCCCATGGGCGACGCCATTGTTGCGGCAGTGGGCGCGGGCATCTATCCCACAATCCAGGCCGCGGTGGATGCCATGGTGCGCCGTGGGGCGGTCTTCACGCCCGATCCCACCTGGGCGGCGCGCTACAACGCCCTGTATCGCATCTATATCAACCTCTATCCGGCGTTGAAGGAAACGTTTCGCGATCTGTCAGAGGTATGAGACTGGCGCAGGGAAGTCGACAGAACAGGCAACATGACCTGCGGACACCGATAACGATGAAAAATCAGCCGTGATTGTCACGCTGCAAGCGTGACCTACGGGTGACTCTTTCTTTGTGTTCTCTGCGTCTCCGTGTGAGCCTATTTTTGACATCAGAATGATGAACGTCTATGAGCAATGAGGGTTTGTCGGGCCAGGTCGTCTTGGCGACGGGCGGCGCGCGGGGTATCGGACGTGCAGTGACGTTGGCCTTTGCCCGCGCCGGCGCAACAGTCGTTTTTTGCTACCGCAGCGACCACGCGGCGGCCCAGGCCGTATGTGATGAAGCCACGCCGCTTTCCGGCAGCGTCCAGGCCACCCAATGCGATGTAACGGACTCAAGCGCGGTGCAACAAATGGTGGGCGCTGTCTTGCGCAGCCGTGGTCGCCTTGATGTACTGGTGAACAACGTCGGCTCGTTCCCCGAAAAGGCGTTTGTGGAAATCAGCGACGCCGAATGGAGCGAGGCGTTGGCGGTCAACCTGTCGTCGGTCTTTTTTTGCTGCCGCGCTGTCTTGCCTGCCATGATGGCTGCTGGCGGCGGCGTCATCGTCAACATTGCCTCGGTGGCCGGACAGCGCGGCTCTGCCCGCCATGCCCACTATGCAGCGGCGAAAGGCGGCGTGTTGGCATTGACCCGATCGCTGGCGCGCGAGTTTGCCGCGTACAACATCCGCGTCAACGCCATTGCGCCAGGGCGCATCGCCACGGATCTCCTGTTGGAACACGCCACGCCCGAGGAGCAGACGCGCTGGCAGAGCGACACACCCGCGCGGCGTCTCGGATCGCCCGCAGAGGTGGCTGCGGCAGTGCTCTTTTTGGCTGACCCGGCCAATGGCTACATGATGGGCGAGACGCTTTCCATCAACGGTGGTATGTACATGAGGTGACAAGATGGCGACGCATTCTGAGAACACTGAGGGAATCGTCAAGTTTCAAGCGCACTTTTCGCCGGCGCCGCCCCTACCGCCGCAAGAGGTGGCGGAGATCAACGCCTGGCGCAGGGTTCTTCTTTGGCTGCAAGTGTTGGGTCAGACGCCCGACCGTTATGAAGGGTATGGCTTCGGCAACATTTCGCGACGTCTGCCGCCCTTCAACGCGCCGCCCGAACGGCGACGCTTCGTCATCACCGGCACTCAAACGGGCGGTGTGATCGACTGCGGTCCAGAACACTATGTGGTCATCACCGCATGTCACCCTCCGCAGAATGTGGTCGTGGCGGAAGGACCCGTGCGCCCTTCTTCCGAAACCATGACCCACGGCGCGGTCTATGCAGCAGACAGTCGCATCCGTTGGGTCATGCACGGCCATTCTCCCCACATCTGGCGTCATGCGAGTCGGCTGGGACTGCCAGCAACCGACGCCAGCATCCCCTATGGCACGCCGGAGATGTCAGCAGAGGTGCTGCGCCTGTTTCTCGTCAGCGATGTGCGGCGACGCAAGCTCTTCGTCATGGGCGGCCACGAAGATGGCGTGGTCTCCTTTGGCCGCACCGCCGAGGAGGCGGGACACGCCTTCATCGACGCATTGGCGGCCGCATTGCAAATGTCATGACGGCGAAAGGACAGAAGAGTGATCAACGAACGACCCAAGATCGTGACTGTAGACGACCGGGCGACAGAGCATGTGGTGGAGTTCTGCCGGGCTGAAGGACGCAAGCGGCTCTTGATGCTGGCTGACCAAAACACCTGGGCGGCCCAAGGCGCGGAGCTGGCGGCAGCGCTGGAGGCCGCTCACTTCGATGTCGCCAAGGTGATCTATCAGAGCGCCGAGGTGGTGGCCGACGCTCATCACATCTTCCAGGCGATGATCGCTGCCGACGATGCAACGCGCACCCTCATCGCCGTCGGCTCTGGCACCATTACGGACATCGCTCGCTTCACAGCGCACCGCACCCGCGCGGACTTTATCTCTATTCCTACCGCCCCTTCGGTGGATGCTTACGTGTCGGTGGGTGCGCCGCTCATCCTGGGCGGCGTCAAGATCACCTACCTCTGCGGCTCGCCCATCGCTGTCTTTGCCGACATCGATGTGCTGACCGCTGCGCCGCGCGCCATGATTGCTGCTGGCGTGGGCGATGTGCTCGCCAAGTTCACCTCCACTGCCGATTTCCGTTTGGGTCATCTCCTGTGGGATGAGCCATACGACGACGCCATCGCCCACCGAATGTTGGCCACGGCCTGGCGCACGGCCAACGGCGCGGCGGAGATTGGGGCTGGCGACGCTGCCGGTGTGCGCGCGCTCATCTACGCCCTGTTCGATTCGGGCTACTGCATGGTCGACTTCGGCAACTCTCGACCGGCTTCGGGTACAGAGCATCATTACTCTCACTTTTGGGAAATGCGCCTCCTACACGAAGGTCGTCCGGCCATTCTTCATGGCGCAAAGACCGGCGTGGGAACGGCGCTGGCCGCCGCCCTCTACGAACAAGTGCGCGGGCTGACCAGAAGCCAGATCTCTGACTTGCTCGAGGCAGCGGTCTTGCCCGATCGTGACCAGGAGATGGCGGCGATTCGCCGCGTCTATGGCGACCTGGCCGATGAGATGATCGCAGGGCAGCAGCCTTTCCTGGAGATGACAACGGAGCGGTTCGACGCCCTCAAGCGCCGCATTCTCGAGCGCTGGGAGGATGTGCAGAAGATTGCTGCAGATGTGCCGTCGCCTGGGCAGATTGCTGGCTGGCTGGCGGCAGTGGGTGGGCCGACCAATGTTCAAGAGCTTGGTCTTTCCCAACAGGAATTGTCCGACGCTGGGCGTTATGCACACTACTTGCGCAACCGTTTCACAGTGCGCAAGCTCGCGGGTGTGCTGGGATTGACGGAAAGCTGAACATGTACTACAATTCCGAACTAAATTCGGAATTCTGGGGACTGTTCATTCATGGAAACATTGCGTCCGCGCGAACGGAGACACCAACGCACCCAACAGGCGATTCTGGATGCTGCGCGCGCCATCGTGCGCGAACATGGTATCGACGGGCTGACGATCCGCGCCATTGCAGATCGGATCGAGTACAGCCCAGCCGGTCTCTATGAGTACTACGGCGGTAAGGATGAGATCATTGGCGCGCTCTGCCTGCAAGGCTTCCAGCGCCTGACGCAATATCTGGCGAGCCCTGATCCAACATTGCCGCCTCTGGACTACCTGGTGGAATGCGGCATGAGCTACATCGCCTTCGCTCGGGAAGACTCGGATCTCTTTCTGTTGATCTTTACCAATGCGCCGCTTCTTATGCCTGAGACGTTGCCGCCATCGGTCACAGCCGGGCAGATGTTGATGGAAAATTCTGCCTTCATGACGCTCTATCGGGCTGTGGAGCGCTGCGTTGAAGCGAGTATTCTTCCCAGCGACCGGGGGCTTGGCGTCTTCGAGCTGGCGCTGACCGCCTGGCAGATGGTGCATGGGGTCGCGATGCTCAATGTGACCATCCTCAAGCCTCTGCCGGTCGATCCCACGCAGGCGCGTCGGGGACTGATGGCGTTGATGCTTGGGCTACAACAGGAGGTAGAAACGGCCTGAACTTGCGCCGCACTCACCCCCTACGTTCCACCTGCCATGAATCTTCAATGAGTCAACCGCAAAGTCCATCATTCTTTCACAAGCATTCTGCCACTGTGATATACTTTCCTGCATGGTCATCATCGGCCTGACAGGCAATATCGGCGTGGGCAAAAGCACTGTGCTCGAATATCTGATGCGCAAGGGCGCGTTGACATTGGACGCCGATAAATTGGCCCATCAGGTCATGCAAAAAGGGATGCCAGCATATCAGGAAATTGTCGACGCCTTTGGGGTGGAGATCCTTGCGGCCAGTGGAGAAATCGACCGGCAGGCGTTGGGCGCAATCGTTTTCGCCAATTCGGGGCGACTGCAACAACTGGAAGGTATTGTTCACCCGGCTGTCTTTGCTGCTGCACAAGACATTTTAGCCACATCGACAAAACCGATCGCAGTCTTGGAAGCAATCAAACTACTTGAGTCGCGTCGCCTTGTTATACTATGTCGTGAAATCTGGGTGGTTACGTCCCGCCTGGACAATCAGATGGCTCGCCTGATGGGAAGCCGAGGTATGAGCCAGTCGAATGCAAACGCTCGGCTGGCAGCACAGTCATCGCAGGACGAAAAGGTGCGTCAGGCGACGCGGGTCATTGTCAATGATGGCTCTCTTGCCGAATTGTATGCTCAACTCGATGTTCTTTGGGAAGACCTGTTGGCAAAATACAGCACGGAACTTGTTGGCCTCTAAACTGCGGTTGCTTTGAAACCAGGAGTTTTCACAGTTCAAAAACTCCTGGTTTCAAACAGAGCGAAGCATAGGTTGTAGGGTAGGTTTCACGCAGATCATGGATGCGATCAAACGTTTTTGGAGTAACTATCCAGTCCTGTCAAATTGGGTTGTACTTGCCATCGGGATGGTTGCAATCCTGATTGTCAGTGCCTGGAATGTGGGCTTTTTACCTGGTCAGTGGACAGCGTTGATTATTGCGACCATCGCGCTGGCCGGTCTTTGTGCATGGATCATCAATTGGGAATAGTCATGACAAAGCGCGACTACTACGAGGTGCTGGGCGTGGAGCGCAACGCCGACAAAGAAGTCATCAAGAAATCTTTTCGCCGGCTGGCGCAGAAGTATCATCCAGATGTGAACAATTCTGGCGAAGCCGAAGCCATGTTCAAAGAGATCAATGAGGCATATCAGGTGCTCAGCGACGACCAGAAGCGAGCAGCCTATGACCGCTTTGGTCACGCCGGGCTGCAAGGCGCCGCTGGCATGGGCAACGCAGACTTTTCTGGATTTGGGGATCTGGGCAGCATTTTTGAGGATTTCTTCGCTGGCTTCACCGGTCAGCAATCTACGCGCTCGCGCCGTCAGCCACGCCGCGGCGCTGATTTGCGCGCCGATATCAAGTTGACCTTTGAGGAAGCGGCTTTTGGCGTCGATCGCGAGCTGGAAATTCCCCGACTAGAAGCGTGCGACCGCTGCGGCGGCTCTGGGGCAGAGCCGCCCACAGGACCGGTCGTCTGTTCCACCTGCAATGGGGCAGGCGAGGTGCAGCGTCGTCAGCAAAGCCCTCTCTTTGGCGCGGTCATCACCTCCTCCACTTGCCCCACTTGCGGCGGCGCAGGCGAAGTGATCCCTTCGCCTTGCAAGAAGTGCAGCGGGCAAAAACGCATGCGCGTGACGCGCAAGATCAGCGTGAAGATTCCACCTGGGGTCGATGAAGGGACGCGTATCCGTCTGGCCGGCGAAGGAGAAGCTGGCGCGATGGGCGGATCGCCAGGCAATCTGTTCGTCGTGGTGTCGGTGGAGCCGCATTCGATCTTTGTGCGCAACGAGTTCGACATCCAGATGGAACTGCCCCTCAACATCGCCCAGGCCGCGTTGGGCGCCACCATCAACATCCCCACGTTGGATGGCAAAGAAGAAACATTGGAGATTCCACCCGGCACGCAAACTGGCCGCACCTTCCGCAAACGTGGATTAGGCATCCCCCGATTGCAGCGCAGCGGCCGGGGCGACATGCTCGTGACGGCGCGGGTAGTGACGCCCACTGACCTGACCCCCAAACAGCGTGAGTTGCTCCAAGAGTTTGCCAAGACTTTTGGGGATGACACCGTGCAACAGCACAAGGGCTTCTTCGACCGCATCTTTGGGGCGTGACCTGACGTTGACGACCGTGCACTTGCGCGCGCCTTGATTTGCGTGCAGTTGACCGTCGGGCCACTTGACCGGACAGACACCGAGAACGACGAAGATTGTTCTGGTCAAGGACATCTTGGCATCTGTGGTCTGAAATGTGTGGTTTGTAACCGAACCTTCGTTTTGCCTCATCTTGACCAAGTCGCAATGACGACGAAACTCAAGAAGGTCACGCGGCAAGCGTGACCTTCTTGAGTCTCATGATCAAGTGGAGCTTACTCGACCGGGTGGTTGACAGCCAGGATCGACGGCGTTGTGACGCGTAGCAACTCTGCCACGGTCAGTTCCATCATGGTGCGATCATCACCCCCGCCGCCGTAAATGACGCCGCTAAACCGTTCCTCCAGCGCCACCACCGCAGCATCCACAATCACCGGCAGGCGCGTGCGATGACCAAAGGGGGGCACACCGCCAGCCGGATAGCCCAACAGATCGAGCACCGTTGGCGCCGGTGCAAGGTTTACCCGTTTCTTTCCCACACCAAAGTGTGCAGCAATCAGCGCCTTGTCTACACGCGCTTCGCCGTTGCTGATGACGACCACTGGCGCTCGCTCTGCCGCGCCAGGCTTCTCGATAAGAAACAAGAGCGTCTTGATGATCTGATCGCTCTCGACCCCCAATGCAGCCGCGGCCGCCAACACTGTGGGCGTCTCGCCCAGCTCGCTCACCAACCGCGCCAAGATGCCTTGTTCGTCGATGAATGCCTGCAAATCCGCAGGCGTCCGCACGTGACTCATGAAACGGAGATGAATTTCTACGTCACTTCACCGGTGGCGATGGGGCGTTCTGGGTCGGTGATCCATTCGCTCCACGAACCCACATAGAGTCGGGCGCCCGGGAGACCGGCAATCTCCATGGCGATGAGGTTGTGGATGGCGCTCACACCAGAGCCGCAATAAAGGACGCAGCGGTCCGGGGGCGTCTCTTGCAACAGATCAAGGAAACGAGCACGCAGCTGTTCGGCCGGCAGAAAATAGCCATCTTCAGTCAGGTTTGGACCATAAAAGGCTGAGAACGCGCCGGGGATGTGACCCGCCTTGGGATCGATGGTCTCATTCTCTCCACGAAAGCGATCGGTGGATCGAGCGTCGATGAGCTTCACCTCTGGATGGTGGAGGTTGTGCAACACTTCATCGGCGTGCACCTGTAGAAGAGGTCGCACGGCCGCTGTGAAGCGCCGCGGCGTACGCGATTCCACGCCGCTCACAACTGGCAGGCCAGAACGCTGCCAGGCGCGCCAGTCGCCATCGAGCAGCGCGACGGCGTCGTGACCCAGCCAGCGCAGCATCCACCATAGCCGACCAGCGTTGACGCCGCCGGCGTCGTCATAGACGACGACCTGCGTCTGATTGTCGATGCCCCAAGCCGAAAGCGTCTCGGCGAAGCGTTCGGCATCTGGCAGCGGATGACGTCCCGTGTGGCCCGGAACGATGGGGCCAGAGAGGTCTCTGTCCAGATGGGCGTAAACTGCGCCAGGGATGTGGGCGCGCTGGTAGTCGCGCCAGCCCCTTTCTGTGTCGGCGAGGGAAAAGCGGCAATCAACGACAACCCAGGCCGGATCGTCCAGGTGGGCAAGGAGTTCAGTGATGGACAGAATGGTTGAATAGGACATGAGCGGTGCTCGAGTGTAAACGGTCAATGACGCATCTGGTTTTGAGTATAACACACGCTTGCGACTTCGCTGCGCCTTGTGTATAGTTGTGGAACTATGTCTGGTTCCTACTCTGACCCCCAATTGCGCCGACGTACAGTTCTAGTTGCGGTGCTCAACAACGCCGAAGACCTGCGTCGGGCTGCCTCGGAGGGCTGGTATCGCATTCCCCAGCGCCGTGCACCAAAACGCATCGGCGCGGACTATCTGGCATTCTATCAAACCGGCGCATTTCGCGACCAGGATGTGGCCCAGACAGTGACCTACTACGCTGCAACCAGGCGCTACCGTCTTGCCACACGCCGGGAACTGATCCCCAATGAACCGGATCACCCGCGCAGCAATGACTACTACTTTCGTGTGGAGATCGGGCCGTTGCAGCGCCTGGAACGTCCCGTGCCGGCCAAGAGTTACCGTCGGCTGACCTTCATCCACACCAACTTCGACCGGCTGTTGAGCGCCCACGATGTGGTCGATCTCTTCCTCGAGGCTGACCCCTTCGACGCGTTGTGGGATGCTCTGCGCGAACACAAGCTGCGTCCGCTGAAAAATCGGCTGGTCGGCGACCGCCCCGTGGATATCGCCTTGCGAGCGCGGGGCGGTTACCTGGGTGTGAACTGTGTGGATGAGGCAGCGACGCTAGAAGAACCGCCGGCAGCCCACACAGAACGATGGGAGCTGCTCAAGCTCTCTCCTTTGCGCATTGAACAAGACCTGCCAGGATGTCTGCGGCAGATCGGCGCGGCGCTGCTGCGGCTGGGCGGTTCAGTGCTCAATCAACCATAGTAACTGTCTAAAAATAACTTCCTGTTTTCAACCATCCAGGAGGCTCCGAGCTTCTTGGATGGTGTGAAGTCACTGACCCGCCACGCCTAGTTCTTCGGCCACGCCCTTCATTGCGTCGAGAACGCGCTGCACGTGTTCGTCGAAAGGTTCGCCAAGCTGCTCGATGAAGTGCAAGTTCTCCTTGCGGTCGATGGCCGCGGTGAACGCCTTGTCTTTCCACTTCTTCTTCACTGAGCTTAGCTCCACGTTGCGCAGGTTGCGGTCTGGGCGCACATAAGCGCTGGCCAGGATCAGGCCGGTCAGTTCGTCACAGGCCAGGAGCGCCTTGTCCAGCCGGCTTTCGCACGGGACGTCGAGGAAGGTAGCGTGGGCCTGCACCGCATGGATGAGCTCGGGTGGGTAGTCGCGCTCGGCAAACAAACGCAGCTCTGTGCGCGGGTGGCCGTTCTCCTGGTCGTCCATGTTGGGGCAACGTTCATAATCCAGATCGTGGAGCAATCCGGTGATGCCCCACAGGTCTTCATCTTCGCCATAGTGTCGGGCATAGGCGCGCAGGCTGGCCTCAACAGCGAACATGTGTTTGCGCAGGCTATCGGACTGCACCCATTCATGGAGCAGGACAATGGCTTCTGGTCGTGTTGGTAGAGACATAACGGCTCCAGTTTCTATGAGGAACAAATGGACTCTATCACTGAATCAAGCAAGCAGGCGTGCAAGATTGTCGGCGTTCAGGAGATCCGCCCCAGTCGCGTTCTCCAGGAAAGGCTGCACGTCGGTCAAGACGCCGTCCCAATTCACGATTTCGATACGCCTTCTCACTGCTCCCCGCCAGGTGCCAGTAGCCAGAGCTTCCCGATCCCACCCAGTCTGACGAAGGGCATTGTTGAGCAAAGTAAAATTAGGCGGCGGCCAAGTTGGATCGCTCAAATACCAGAGTAAATCATACAAATCTCGCCCTTTCACGTAGGATCGCTGTAAAACGGCGTGCAGCTTGCCTGCCAGAAGCGACGCCCGATCGTGATGTTGCAGACGCAAGATGACATGGCGGCGCACAACCGTGGTTTCCAGCGTTGCGCCGGCCGGCGGGTTGGTGTCAACTTCGATCTTGATCGAGAGCGTTTCATCACGATGAGGCGAAAGACCAAGATGATACAACAAGCCAACGAACTGAATGAAGGCGCTATGCACGATGCGCGTGTCATTCACCTTGAGACGAACATCGTACCCCTGCGCACTCAGATCACCGTGCAGATCGTGAAGATAGTTGCGAAAGTTGTACCGCGGCCGTTCGAGATCCAGCGCAAAGTCGAGATCTTCAGAATAACGTGGGATATTATACAGAAAACGTAAGGCTGTCCCACCGTGAAATGCAAGCGGAATCATCGCGCTCGACTCATACAGCGATTCCAATATGCGCGCCTGAAGATATTCACGTACGACATTGCGAGCTTGCGTGTGTGTGGCGCTTATGGCAACCAAGTGGGCCAAATAATCAATCATAGCGGCTCGTACTCCGCAGCCTCGCTCGCGGCAAGCTGAACGACGATAGCGGCGGCGCGTTGCGCCTTTGGGCTGCCCGTGCGCCGGGCGAACACGTCCAACCGCGGCAGATCGAGACGATCCAGGAATTGGAGACGCAGCTCCTGTAGATACTCCGGCGAGTCTGCATTGGGCGTCAGATGCACCAGGTCGAGAATGGCCTTCTCAGGCAAGGCGACGAACGCTTGCTGGGCTCCACCCAAATCCACCAGTTGATAGCCCCAGAAGAGTTCTTTCTTGATATGGCGGAAAATAAAAGCGCCCAGCGGCGTCTCATATACCCACGGACGCCGGGTCGTGACACTGGTCACGGTGGGGACGTATTCAGGGATCAACCCGTAGAAGGCCAACGCAGACTGGCAGCTCACATAGCTGGCGCGCACCAAACGATTGGCGACAAGAAAAGACTCTGGCTTCGTCTTGCGAAAAGGCGGCGCCAACGCATACAGACCGCGGCGCAACTGAGTCAGACGGTTGGAGGATGTCCAGCGTGAGAGTTGACGCTGAACACCTTCCACAGTGACGTCGCCGGCCAATAGGAATCCAGTCGTGAAGACTGGCTCGTCACCGACAATTTCCAACAGCTTCGTGAATTCCATGCCAACAATATACACAATATGGCATGTTATTGCAACAAATCGCCTGATCTTGACGAAACGGTGTCTGCGACACAGCGATCTACCATGTTATCCTTTGAGCATGTTGATATTCACAGGAATTCTCATCCGGGAAGTTCAAGGGTACAGCACCCTGTGTCCTGAGCTCGACGTGGCCTCTATGGGCAATACGCCAGCTGCTGTAAGTTTCCCATACTGCCTTACGGTTTCCTCGTCGCAAGGTCAATCAGCCCGGCGACAAGCCCCTGGGCGATTACGGTGTTCGTCACGTTTTCGGCAGTCAGGTTGAACGTGGAAACGGTAATCCAGCCCTTGCCATAGGGCAGACTTGCCAGCAGCGACACCGGCTTGTGGATCCATCCCAGGGCCAGCCCGGCCCAACTGTGTGCGTTCATCGCCCAGATGGGCAACCCCACCAGCACGGCGTCGGGCATGATCTCCGCGTATTCCATTTCCAGCAGCGGGCCGCCCGGCAGCGCAGCGAAGGAGCCTTCTTTCCGTAGCCAACTGAAGGACGTCGCCCAGTCGCCCTGCCAGGATGTGCCAGCGCGGGGCAGAATATGACCGACGGGCAGGCGCACGCTCTCTGGCGACTGGGCAAAGTCCGGCCCGGCCAACACGAGCAGGCGAGCGCCTTGCTGAACAGCGCGTTCCAGATCGTGTGAATAATGACGAGCAATCAACGTCACGCCCGGCTGTCCAAGATCGACGCTGTCAACGCTGACCACTTTGTAGCCCAACCCGCTGAGAGTCGCAGCCAGCGCAGGATCATCCAGGACCGCCACAGGCTGGGGCGGCGCAGTCGGCGCAAGACAGGCAAGATCGAGCTGATTGGCGGCAATCTGCGCACCCTTGGCGTCGAGCCAGCGCACCTGCAGCGATACCATGCCGGGGCCAGCTAACGGCGCCTGAATCACGCCGCCAGGCGCGGGGAGGCTGCCGCTGGCCTCTCCCGCCTGCCAGGCAATCACGCCGTCGGCGTCTTGTCCCTCCACACCAAAGGCGCGCACCTCCACGGCAATCCATTCGCCGGGGCGTCCGCTCCAGCGCTGCGGGCGCACCATCACCACCTTGTCCTGGTTGATGGGCGTGAAGACCTCCGCCAGACCGGCCTTGACATCCCGCCGCAAGGTGAGCAGGCCGTTGCATTCCCAGTGTACATCGGTGAACTCGGTGATGATGTAGCCGGCGATGGCCGGTTGTAGACGCATGGAGGAGATCTCGTAGTGCAGGCTGGCAGCCATGTGTTCCTGCGATACGCGAATGAAATCCTCGAAGGAGCCAAAGACGCGCCCGAGCTGGTAGTCATCAAAGCGTTGGCGCATGGCGTGGGGATAGACAATGCCCTCGCCCCAATTGTAGCCGGTCTCGAACCACCAGGGGTCTTTCCCCTTTTCCTGGATGGCGTCTGGGTCGGGCAATCCCCAGTTGCCGAATTCGGAAACGATGAGCGGCAGGTCGGGATGGCGTTCATGCTGGTAATCGCTGTACCAGATCCACTTGCTGCCGCGCCCAGCGAAATCCTCCACCCACTCGTCCCATTCCTGGGCGTGATCGGGGATGGCGCGGTAGTGGTGATAATCCTCCAGATCGCTGGTCACATGAGAGTTGCCGTGACACGCCGAGTTGTCGATAATCAGCCGCGTCGGGTCCATGGCTTTGGCCTCATGATAGAATTCGGCCAGCCAGCGGCGATGATCCGGATTGCGCGTCAGGTCAGTCCCCCAGTTCTCGTTAATGAGCGTCCAGGCGATGATGGAAGGGTGATGGCCGTCGCGCTCCACCATGCCGCGGAAGGTTTCACGACCGCGGCGACTGGCCTCGGTCGTGAGCAGCGCCCAATTGGGAATCTCCGTCCAAATGAGCAACCCCAGGCGGTCGGCCACATCGTAATAGGCCGGGTCTTCGATTTTGATGTGGGTGCGCAGGCAATTCAGCCCCAGAGCCTTCGCCTTACGCGCCTGGTCTTCCAGGAATTCCACGCTGGGCGGCGTGTAGATGGTTTCGGGATAATAGGCCTGGTCGAGGACGCCGCGCAGGTAGATCGGCTGGCCGTTGAGATAGATGCGCCCGTCGCGCGCCTCCACGGTGCGAAAGCCGTACGTGAGGCGGGCTTCGTCCTGGGCAATTCCGCCCACGGACAAAACGACCGTCACTGTGTACAGATGAGGTGCGTCTGGACTCCACAGCTGCGGCGCTGACAGCGTCGCTTGCCCGTTGCCGCTGTCATCAAGCGAACATTCGGCGACGCGTTCGCCATTGGGGCCGACGACGATTGCGGTCAGGCTGGCGTCGGCGGGCAGCTCTGCGCTCATCGTTGTACGGATTTCAATAGAGGCTGTGGCCGGCATGGACGTCAGCCGCAACGAACGAATGTGAAGCGTCGGGCGCAGCTCCAGCCAGACGCTCTGCCAGACGCCACCAATCGGCCCGTACCAGCTTTGTTTGCCATGGGGAATCTCGCTGAAGGGAAACTTGGACCAGTCGCGACGGCTCTCGTCCGGGTCGGTGACGCGGAGGAATAATTCGTTCTCGCCGTCCCGTAGCAGATGGGCGACGTCGAACTCAAAGGGCAAGTAGCCGCCTTCGTGGTTGCCGACCCACATGCCGTTGCAGAATACAACAGTGTGATAGTCCACCGCGCCAAAATGGAGAATGGCCGCGCCATCGTGCCCGCTCTCCAGGGTGAAGGTGCGGCGATACCAGCCCACGCCAGATTCGAGACGCAAATCGTCGAATTGGGCTTGCCAGGGCAGGGGAACGGTCGCTGCGCGCCATTCGCCGCTGTCCAAAATTTTTCCAGGCTCAGGGTTGTCGTCAGAAGTCCAACAGAACTGCCATGTTCCGTCAAGGGAAATACGTTTACGTGTGCTCATGAATGTTGCATAACCTCATCTTCAAAATCGTAGGTGCGGCTTGCAGTCGCACAAGTCTGTCAGCCGGCCATGTGCGATTGAGAATCGCACCTACGGCCTTCAACCGACGCGAATTGCCGTGAACGACAGCGGCGGCAGGCGTAGGCTGAATTTGCCATCCTGCAGCGACGGACTGGCGAGCTTCTGGGGCGTCACCGCATCGGGATGGGCAAAGGTGTTGACAGCCTTGGGGTCGTCGCCGGCCAATTGCCAGACCTCGCTGACGCGCTGGGGCGCGCCGTCCTGCCAGATGAATTCGGTCGTAACCGCGTCGCTCTGGCTGCGGTTGACTACAAAGACCGCGCCTTCGCCCGTGGCCGGGTCGTAACTGGCGCTCACATCCAACATGGGCACGCCGCCATATTGTTTTGTTTCCACCATGGGCGCTTTCACCAGCAAGTCGAGCGATTGGCCGCGGGCAAAGTTGCTCACCCACAGGAAGGGATAGAAGGAGGTCTGTTTGAGCAGGCTGTCGCGAGTGGTGTGCAGCCACGAGATGATGTTGACGATCTGCGCAACGCAGGCAATCTTGATGACATCGCACTTGCGCAGGAAGACATTGAGCCACTGACCAACGACCAGCGCGTCCTCCAGGTTGTAGATCTCCTCGCTCAGATGGGGCGCCTCAGTCCAATCGCCGCGCCCGCTACGGTCTTTGTACCAGACCTGCCATTCGTCCCACGAAAGATAGACATCGTGTTTGCTGCGATTCTTGGCTTTGACATAGCGCAACGTGGCCGCCACAGTGTCAACGTAATGTTCCAGGTCGACGGCCAACGCCAGATAGCTGGCCGTGTCGTCGTTCCAGTTGCCGGCGTAATAGTGGATCGAATGATAATCCACTTTCTCCCAGGCGATCTCCAGGGCAACCCGATCCCATTCCGGGTAGGTGGGCATCTTGTCATTCGACGAGCCGCAGAGCACCGTCTTGATTGACGGGTCCTGCCATTTCATCATTTTGGCCGCTTCCAGAGCCTTTCGGCCATATTCCGCAGCTTCCAGATGACCAATCTGCCAGGGGCCATCCATCTCGTTGCCCACACACCAATACCTGACATTATGCGGTTCTTGATAGCCATGACTGGCGCGCAGGTCGCTGAAATGGGTTCCCACAGGAGCATTGCAATACTCGACGAGGTCTGCTGCAGCCTGGATGGTCCCGGTGCCCATGTTGACGCCCAACATGGGCGCAGCATCGATCCTGCGGCAGAATGTCATGAATTCATTGACGCCGAACTGATTGGTCTCAATGGATTGCCAGGCCAGTTCACGGCGGCGAGGGCGTTTTTCCTTGGGGCCGACCCCATCTAGCCAGTTGTAGCCAGAGAGCATGTTGCCGCCGGGGTAGCGGATGGTGGTGTATTTCTGAGCGCGCAGCGCGTCCAGCACGTCGCGGCGCAACCCATCCTCGTCGGCGTGGGGCGAGGCGGGGTCGTAGATGCCTTCGTAGACACAGCGGCCCATATGTTCGACAAAGCCGCCAAAGATCAGAGGTGAGATGTCGCCGATGACCCGGTTGGGGTCGATATAGATGTTTGCTGATGGTTGGTTCATTTTGGATAGCCTTTGGATTACGCCGCCCCGGTAGCGACAAGAATTGGATGCACGACTACGCCTGAATCGGCGTCGATTTGGCTCATTTCGAACTGTCGTCGATTCACTTCATCCACCCCTTCGACAAAGAAGACAACAAAAATCTCTGGCAAACCCAGTTTGCGCGCATACCAGGCGGCCTGACGCAGCGCGCGTTTGTATTCATAGGCGTTGACGAAGCTTTTCACCTCGATTCCATGGATTTGCCCGGCGTAGCGAATGAGCAGATCGATCTTCCCGTTGCCGGTGGGGAATTCGGGGGTCACCTGACCGTCAAAGCCTTCCAGAAAACGCGCCAGGTATATATAAAGATTGAAGTGATAGACTGCCTCGAAGATGCGCAGGTCTGTAGAACGCCGCGGTGCATCCTTGAAAAGCCAGGTGTGATTCTCGGTCAGATAGGACTCATAGCGCCGAATCAGCGCAGAAATCTGCAAGCGGCTCTCGTCGATGATCGGATGTAGATTCTCGAAGGGCTGATAGAGATTGCCCAATCGACCGAAAAGCTCACTGGCGAAGCTGTAGAACAGCCGTTTCTGAACGAAAGGCGAAGAGAATCTGACGAAGAGATTGTCCGGCGCTGTCTCGATGTCGATCACACCGTTCAGGTAAAGATAATTTAACAGAGGGTCGTCGAAGCTGAATTCAAGCGGGCGGTCGGTCTTGAAGAGGCTCAAGACAACTTGTTTGTACGGTTCTTGTCTGGCCTTGCTGACGATATTGAGGATGTTGTTGTTGCCCAGGCCCTTGACCGCCCAGAGATAGGCCTGGTCGAACTCCTTCATGGTGATCGGCTGGTCGGGCGTCCCGTTATAAGTCTCGGTGAGAAGTTCGCCCAACCAACAGGTCAAGCCCGGTTGACCCTGTATCTCATAATAGATGCGCTCCACTACTTCAGCGTCGATTGCCTGACCGCTTTCCTGCTGATACGAATCGAATAGATCAGTCACTTCGGTCAGGGTGAAATTGGGGATGCGAACGCTGCGCTGGATATTGAAGGGCGAGCCAGAGACATTCTCGACGCCCAACACGCTACGCACCCCGATCAAAGCCAACCCATGAAGCCAATAGGTTTTTTCGCCGATCGGTCTGTCGATTTCATTCTGACGTTCGGAATAGACAGCGCGAAACTCATTGACATAGGCTTCGATGAACCCGGCTGGCAGCGCATCGAATTCATCCAGGATGAGCACCAGCGGTCTTCTCAGATAGCGCGGCGTGAAGAGTGCGCCCAATTCCGACCAGCGAGTCACTGCTGGAAAGTCAATACGCAAACGATAGCGTAGATTGTCTATCAGCAGCTCCAACGCCTGTTCGGGTGTCGTCACTGATTTGCCGGATTGCAGCGTCGTGATCACGGCGTCGAACCTGCCCTCTGCCTGAATCTGGCGCGCAACCTGTTGCAACACCCATGTTTTTCCCGTCTGACGCGGCGCCCAAACGGTGATGTAGTATCCATCCGCCTGTAGCTCGTTCCCCACGAGCTGCTGATCGACGCTGTCGATCAGCTCTGTGCGCGGAACGTAGTAGTGCGCCAGGGTGTCGATGGGGCCGTAGGACGAGAACTTGCGTTTCATGAGTGAAAAACTTAGGGTCTGCCAGAAACAACGAATGCGTGCGCGCTCATCGCCCGGCCAACCCAGTCATGGTAATGCCGGCGATGATCTTGCGCTGGAAAAAGGCGTAGAAGATGAGCACCGGCGTAGAGGCGATGAATGCGCCGGCGAAAGCCAACCCGCGCTGGATGTAGCTGCCCTGCTGGATGACCAACAGTCCCACCGGGAGGGTGAGCATGGGGCGGTCGCTGAGGACAATGAGCGGCCAGAAGAGGTCGTTCCACAGCCCCAGAAAGGCAAAGATAAAGAGCGCCACCATAGCGCCGCGCACCAGAGGCAGGCAGATTTGCCAGTAGATGCGGAAGCGCCCGGCGCCATCCACTCTTGCAGCGTCCTCGAGCTCTACAGGAATCGAATAAAAGTGCTGGCGCATGAGGAAGATGCCTGTCACCGACGCCGCCGCCGGCCACCAAATGGCCTGATAGGTGTTGAGCATTCTCAGGTCACGCAAGAGCAGAAAAACAGGAATGAGCGTCACTGCTGCGGGGATCATCAGGCTAAAAATGAGCAGTGAAAAAAGAAGAGACTTTCCTGGAAACTCTAGCCGAGCAAAGGCGTAGCCGCTTAACGATGACAGGAAAATGATGATGCCCGTGCCGACTGTTGCAATGAGCAGACTATTGATGAACCAGCGGGCGATAGGCAATTGTGGGTCAACAAAAATCTTGACAAAATTGGTAAGTGTTGGTGGCTGGGGAATCCATTGGATAGGATAGGCCAGTTGATTTTGCTCCGGCGTAAAGGCCATGACAAACATATAGAGGAGCGGAATGATCACAATCAAGGCAAGTGGCAAAAAGGCCAGCCATAGGAGCAGCGAACGCACTCCATACTTGTTGCGGCTGTACCATGATCGAGTGTGGGGTCTGTAGGGCGTCGCTGTCATTTTCGTTCTCCTTCGCCTAGTACTCAGTTCGCCTGCGCATTACTGAAAAGAGAAAGAGTGTGACCACGATCATGATCACCGCCAGGATGACCGCTACGGCGGAAGCATAGCCAAAACGAAAAAATTTCCACGCCGTTTCATAGAGATACATGACGACCGAACGAGAATCGTTGCCCGGTCCGCCGCCGGTGACAATGTAGGGCTGGGCAAAAACTTGCATGTGGGCGATGAACTGAGTCACCACTACGAAAAGCATGGTCGGTGTGATCAACGGCAGCGTAATGTGGCGAAAGGTCTTCAATGGCCCCGCCCCGTCAATCTTGGCAGCCTCGTAGAGCGACTCGGGGATGTTGTGTAGACCGGCGATGAAGACGAGCATGGGGAAGCCGAAAGTCCACCAAACAGTCGTCAGGGAGAGCGCCGGGATGACGATGGCCGGGTTGCCCAGCCACGAGATACGCGGCCCGCCTAGTATAGTGGTGACAAAATAATTGATAATACCGATCTGTGTATCCCACACGCGAATCGCAATGATTCCCAACACCGAAACAGAGAGAATCGCTGGCGCATAGAAGAGTACTCGTAGAAAGTTACCGCCATAGAAGGCGTGCTTCAGACCTGTCGCCACCAAGAGAGTCAATACTACATTGAGAACAACTGTAATGACCATGAACTCGAAGGTGTTGCCTATCACTGTGCGAAAGACCTGGTCGTTCAGCAATGTCTCATAATTAGCTAGCCCAACAAACCTCTGTTGTTGGAGCATGATCTTCCAGTCATATAGACTGATCTGCAGGCCACGAACAATTGGAAACAGCAGAAACACTGTGAAGAAAAAGAAATGGGGCAGAACGAACAGGTAGTTCGGTAGCTGCTTGCGGATCTCTTTCCAGCGGCGATTCGAGGCGGCTGGTGCATTCGTTGCTGAAAGAGTAGTCGATGCCATTAGTCGTCCGCTCCAGAAATAGTTCGTGGTTGTGATGTTGGTGCGCTCGGCATGGCACGAGCGCACCAACTGTGAGAACAATAGAGGTGACCGGGTTAGGGGCGATCAAGAATCTCTTGAATGCGAGCGTTGCCCTCACTCAAGGCCTGTTCGACATTTGTATCAGCGCTTGCAAGCGCAGTGCTCACGGCAGTCTCCCAAGCTGTCTGGATTTCGATGAAGGCCTTGTGGGACAGATCGGTTCGACCGATGGCGTTAAACTGCTCGGCAGCCTTGGCGACCGATGCAATCGCCTGGACTTCTGGCAGCGCTTGCACAGATTTGAGCGCCGGCACCTGGCCCGAATTGGCCCAGTAGGCGCCGCTGTCCACCAAGAATTTCATCAGAGCCTTGGCTTTCGTCACACCATCTTCATCTACGCCAGTGGGGATGGACATGATATGGGAGTCAAATTTCACTGCCTGATTGCCGTCTGGCGCCAGGGAATTGATGAAGGCGGTCTTGGTCAGAGCCGCGATATCTGGGTTGTCGCGCATGAAGCCGCCCGTCCAGGTGCCCTCCCACATGAAGACCAGGCGATTGTTCTTGTAAAGATCGCCTGCCCAAGTCTTGCCCGGAATCGCAGGCGGCGCTACGTTATACTTGTACATCAAATCGTGCCAGAATTGAACAGCGGCGACAGACTCGGGGCTATCCAGAGTAGCCGTCTTACCATCAGGGCTGATGACGCCGCCGCCATATTGCCACAGAGTGGTGGGAATCGTGAAACGCGGCCACGTGTAATCGATCGCCCAAACGTCTACGTTGTCCTTGTCGAACCCCTCCTCGTTCGGGTGCTTGCCATTGACGTCGGTGGTCAATTTTTGCGCCCACTCGATGAACTCAGCGCCATCCTTGGGCAGGCTTGCCTCATCTGAAGGTAAACCTGCGTCCTCAAGCAGCTTCGTATTGTACCACAACAGCCAACCGTGGTTGTCGAAGGGCACCGCCATCGTCTGCCCATCAATGGTGAGAGTATCCATCAAGACTTCGTTGAAATCAGCTTTGTTGAGCGTGCCGTCATTGAAGATCACGTCGTCCATGGGCATCATCAAGCCCTCGGACGCCATCTGATTTACTTCAGCAGCGTGGAAGATAACCATATCCGGCGGCGTACCCGCTGCCACAGCCGTGGGATACTTCTGGAAGAAAGTATCCCATACAATACCTTGTGACTCGAGACAAATGTCTGGATTGGCCTCTGAGAACTGGCTCAGGAGTTCGGCAAAGACCGCGCCGTCAGAGCCGGTCAAACCGTGCCACAGAATCAGCGGGTCGTCGCATTCGCCGAAGTTGTTCACCACCGGCGTCGGCTCGGCGGCCGGTTCTTCGGCGGCCGGCTCTTCGGCAGCCGGGGCTTCGCCGGCTGGCGCGGGCGCAGCGCCGCCGCAAGCAGACAGGATCAGCGCAAAGACCATCAACGCGCTGAGCACTACGAATAGCTTACGCATTTGTACGTCCTCCCTCTCTTCACAAACACAAAAATGAAATGGTTGTTGTATGTTTGCAGGCCGCTGCACAGATCATGGTAAAAGATCTGTGCAGCAACCTGGCAGAACACAATATCACCGGCCCCGCAACTTTTGACCACCCCGCCGGATGTCATTCAGGTTAGGGGTAGACCACGGTACGGGCATGAGGTGGGCGGTGGACTCAGACCATCTTTCCCGGCAAACATCACCGCCGCCCACCTTGCGCCCCAACCGCGAAATAATCCGTTGCCGCCTGCCCTCACGCCGACTCGCGCACCACCAGGCAACATGGTACCTCGTAGCGACGCCCCGGCCCACTATACGCACCGGAAATGCGTTCGAAGAGCGCAGTCGCCAGGCGTTCTCCCATTTGCGCCGGATATTGGGCCACCGTGGTGAGGCGCGGTCGCACCCATGTGGCAACAGGAATGTCATCGAAGCCCACCACAGCCACATCCTCTGGAATGCGCAGCCCCAACCCCAGGGCTGTCTCGATGGCGCCGATCGCCATCAAGTCGTTGCAGGCGAAAACGACAGTGGGCGGCAAAGACAGGGCAAGCAGCGTCTTCATCGCCTCTGCGCCGCTGGGCGGCGTCCAGTCCCCCACACAGAAGTAGTTGGGCGGAATCATCAAGCCGGCGTCCGCCATGGCCTGCTCATAAGCCCGATGCCGCCGCGCGCCGGCCGAAAAAGCATCCGTGACGCCGATGAAAGCGATGCGCCTATGTCCTCTTTGGTTGATCAACCACATCACTGTGTCATAGACGGCTTGACCATCGTCACCAAAGGCCACGTCCACCTGGGGATGGCTGATGTGCTGACCGACCACTGCCGCTGCGCACCCGCTGCGCGCCATCAGGCGGTCGATGTCATCGTCGTTCAGATGATAGGGCGCCATGATGACGCCATCCACCGGGCGACGAATGATCGATTCCAAGAAAGAGGCTTCGCCGTCGCGAGTGTGGTCTGTGTTGGCGATCAATACGTCGTATCGGCGGCTGCGCGCCACATCCTGAACAGCGCGCACCATCGAGTGGTAGAAGGGGTTGCCGATGTCCGCCACCATCATGGCGAGCAACTGGGTCTTCTGACCGCGCAGGCTGCCGGCGTAGAGGTTGGGGTAGTAGCCCAGCTCCTTGACTGCGGACAGCACCCGGCTTTTGGTCTCCTCGCCGATGGGGATGCCGTTGGCCGCGCCGCTGAGAACGCGCGAGACGGTGCTTTGGGAGACATGCGCCCGTTGCGCCACATCGCGCATGGTGACGACGCTCTTCTGTTGTCGGCGTGTAGGGGCGTCCATTGCGCTCTGGTTGCTGGCTGCTTGGTCGAAGTTCAACTGCCCGACGAATTTATGCAATCGTATGCGGTGAATCGTATTCTAGCACACGGTTGCATGATTGTCAATAGGCAATTTTGATCCCTTGTGGTGAGCTGCTTGCCGGTGAAGTATGATATACTCCGTCTCGAATTGCGACGCCAATCAAGGATCAGACAGGAGACGGATGAAACCACGCAGTCACTCACACCCTACACACCGCAGCGCCGGACGGCGCGCCAGCGGCGACGAGACCGGCGCAGTCTACAAGGATTGGGGTGGGCGCATCCCCGTAGCGCTGACCATGCCCAACACCTACTACGTGGGCATGAGCAGCCTGGCGCTCCAGTTGCTCTACCGTGCTTTCAATGCCGAAGAGGATGTTGTCTGCGAGCGCATCTTTTGGGAGAAGGGTGCAGCCCAGGCTGGCAAGCCGCTGTTATCTCTGGAGAGCGGCAGCCCTGCCGCAGCGTTCGGTGTGTGGGCCTTCACCATTTCCTGGGAAATGGATTATTTCAACGTGGTGGAGCTGCTGCGCCAGGCATCTATTCCGCCATTGGCGGCGGAACGGCAGCAGAGCGCCCAGTGGGATGGCTCGCCCTGGCCCTTGCTCATCGCCGGCGGCCCGGGCGTCACCATGAACCCAGAGCCGATGGCGCCCTTCTTCGACGCCATTCTCATTGGCGAAGGCGAAGAGGCGCTTCCCCGCTTCATCGAGTTGTGCCGGGATGGACTGGACGACCGATCGGCCCTGCTTGCCCATCTGGATCGCACACCCGGATGGTATGTTCCTGCGTTGCGCCCCTCCAATCGCGACCATCCCGACTTTCGCCCAGTACAGCGCCTGTGGGTGCGCAGCCTGCCCGACTACGATACGAGCAGCAGCCTCTATACGCCTGACACCGAATTC
>CAZLMM010000050.1:0-47688 GCA_964560495.1 uncultured Caldilineaceae bacterium | reverse complement strand
GACGAAGCACGTCCGCCATCGAACTCTGCGTCACGGCGATTGCTCGCACATCGCCGCCTTCCATATAATTTTCCAGCGCCTCTTCCAGCAGGGTGCGGGCGCGCTGAGGCTGGCCGGTCATCTGCATCACCTGGGCCAGTTGATAGGCCATCAGGCTGGCTGCCCGCGCCGGCAGCAGCAGCCTGGCCGCGTCGAATTCGGCCTGGCTTTTGCGCACCAACTGGCGAAAACGCGCGTCCCGGCCAAAGGGGCCATCCTGGTCGTAGGCCTGGGCGGCCAACGCCCCATAGAGCGCGGTGTAGCGCGCGCGGCTTTCGCCGGCCGGCGCTGGCAAATGTTGGGCCGCGTACCAGCGCAGCATGGGGTGCAGCTCCAAAAGCGTCATGCTGCCGTCGGCGCCGGCCTCGTCCTCGCGGCTCAGCAGTCCCAGCCGCGCCAACGCCATCACTTCGGCGGCCGCGGCGTTGACGGTTGCTTCGTCCACATCGCCATCCAGCCCCCACCCTGTCACAATCTGCAAGGCGTATTCGAACGGGAAGGGGGCGCGGAAGATGGCAAGCTGGGCCAGCAGATGGCGCTGGGCCGGGTTCAGGCGATCGACGCTGTAGGCCATACAGGCGTAGAGGGTGGCCTGGCGCTGGGGGTCGGCCAGGCTGTCGGGAAGCTGGCGGGCGCGGCCAAGCTGCTCGTTCACCTCGTTCAGGAAGTCCTCCAGGCTGCCGCCCATCTGGTTGAAACTCCCAGCCAGCAGACGCAAGACCAGAGGATGGCCGTCGACCCGAGCCGTCAGCTTGCGGCGCTCAGTCAGGGGCGCAGCAGGTTGGCGTTCCGCATCCAGCAGGCTCAGGAACAATTCCGCGCCGGCGGTCTCCTCCAGCCCCTCCAGCTCCACGCTGCGCGTACGGCCCCAGTCGGCCGGCAGACGCAGGCGCGAGGTGACCAGCACGCTGCCCTTGCCTTCTTGCAGGCGGCGCACGAATGCGGCCAGTCGCTCTGCGACCAGGTCGCGGTGCAACAAGGCGTCCAGCAGTGTCTCCAGGTTGTCCAGGATCAGCAGGCTGCGTCGCCCCGTGCGCGCCTGCAAGATGGCCGCCTGCTGCTCCCCTTCGTCGCCTTTTACGTCCAGGCCATAGTATTCCAAAAGCCGGGCGTAAAAGCGCCCGGCGAAGCCGTGGTCCACGACGACCTGGCCGCCTTCCAGCCGGTCGAAGGTCTCGAAGGAGAGGGCGAGAATATGATCGTCATAATGCCAGCCGATGCGCGCCGCGGCGGCCGCAGCCAGCGCGGTCTTGCCCACGCCGCCCATGCCATAGATGGCGGTGAAGGCATTCTCGTTCGGGTCGAGCAGCGCCTCGAGCACGCGGCTGATCTCGTCCCCGCGGCCCACGAAATGAGCCGCCGACGGCAGTTCGGTCAGTTGGACAGTGCGAGCAACGCTGGTCGGGTGCGGCGTGATGGACGGCTGGCCTGGGCGCAGCAAGGGTGTCAGCGCCAGGCCGGGCGCGTCGCCCGGCCTGGCGCTGTAGAGCGCCGGGACGCCGGCCAGGAAGGCGCGGTTGCGCAGGTTGGCGTCGTCCAGCAAGGCGCGACGGGTGCGCATCACTGCTTCCTCCACGTTGCGCCCTTGCAGCAGAAAGTCGTAGAGGGTCCTGCTCAAAACCAGGCTGGCGTCGTCGGGGATGCTCCGCTGCATGCCCAGGGCGTAGGGCGTTCCTTGCCTCGCCAGTCCTCTGGCCAGGTTGGCGAACTCGGTCCAGCCGCCGGCCTGGGCCGATTCGCACGAATTGAGGATGACCAGGAAGACGCCTCGGTCCAGCGCCTGGGCGAAACGGCGACCCGTCGCTACAAAACGACGGGAGCGTTCGTCCTCGCAGACCAGGCTGCTCTGTCCGTCGCGGCTGGCGCTGTGCCCCATGAAGTGGACGATGGTGCAGGCCTGGGGCGACAGGGCGCGCTCCAGCTCCATCACCGTGGGCGGGCGCACGCGCTTCAGGACAATCTGCCTGCCGGCTGCGCTCACCGTCTGCGCCAGGCGCTGCCATTCGGCCTCGGTGTTGAGGGGGCGGGTTTCATCCACGGCAGAGACGGGCATGGCCAGGATGGTCAGCCCGGCGGGCGCGTCCAGCCAGCTCTGCGAGGGCGGCAGGTCGGGCTGCTCTCCGGGCGGCAGGCCGCGGGTCATCTGCAGCCGGGCGGCCAGCAATTCACCCTGGGGGTCGCGCAGGTATTCCCAGGCCACGCGCTCGGCCTGACTTTGGGCGACGACCTGCAGGCGGGCGTTGTCGGGCAACGCCATCATCCGGTCGGCCAGGGCTGGGTCGGCGAACACACGCCCATACAGGCGGCGGCCATAGCCCACGGGGTCGGCTTCGATGAGCTCGACATTGAGGGCTTCGGCCAGCCAGCCGCGCCAATCCACCTGGCCGCTCAGGTCGTCCAGCTCCACAATCAGGCGATTTTCGGTTGGGGTCAGACGCAGTTCGGGCATTGGGAGGTCACTTTCTGGTTGGGTCAGGCGGTCCATAGCAACAAGACGACCAGGCAGGCCAGCAAGGCCGACCCGCCAAAGAACAGGAGGCCAGCCGCGCTCAGCCAGCGGCTCTTATAAGCGATGATGCGCTCCAGCTCGCGGCGGGCCGCGCTCAGGTTGTGGGTGAAGCGGCGGTAGCTGCGGGGCTGGACGGCCATCAGGCTGGCGCTCAGGGACGCCAGATAGAGCAGCAAGCCAGCCAGGGTCAGCCATTTGGCCGCGGGAACGCTGGTCAGATAAGCGGGCGGAAAGACGTCGCCAAACGCGGTGACGCCAAAGACCACGCCGAGCATGATGGCGCTCAGCTCAGCCAGACGCTTGCCGGCGTCGTCGAGAAAGTCCAGTTGCCCGGCTTCCAGGCGTTCCAGGAGCGCAATGAGGCGGCGCTCTTCGTCGCTCAGGCTCTCGCCCTCCATGATGGGAATGGGGTCGTTCATCGGTAGGCCTTGCAATCGAGAAGAATCTTGACTTCATGAGAGCAGCCATCCGCGCTGCACACCATGTACACCGTCTCCTCGACGCGCTCGCCAGCGCGCTCCATGGTGCGCTTGAAGGGCCGGCTCTGGTCGCAGAGGATGCGCCTATCGAAATAACTCACATGGCCGTCGGGGCAGGTCACGCCGATCATGTGCTGGCGGTCGGCGGGCAGCCAGGCCGGGTCGTAGCCCTGGGCCAGGTTGTCGAGCACAGCCTGGGCCGCATCGCGCACAGAGGAGAAGAGGTCCTTGGCCGCCAGGTCGCTTAGCAGAGCGACGATGCGCTGGCGACAGAGCGGCAGGCAGGCGCGCTGCCTGAGCATCTGCGCGGCGCGTTGCACCGCCGCGCGGCGTTCGCTGGCCTTGTTGGCGTGCAGGTCAGCCTCCAGTTGGTCCAGGGTCTCGCTGAGGGTCATGGTGATTGCTCCTGTGGGTTTGTCGCTGCGCTACGCCAAAGTGTAGCGCAAGTTGGGCGACGGCGCACATTCCCGTCAAAGCGCATGAAAATCCACCACGAAGACACGAGGGCACGAAGTAATTTTCCGCCTTTCCCTGTGTTCTCCGTGTCTCCGTGTGAGCCTGTTTTCGGGTTACTGCTCGCCAGGTAAACAATTTATATGTCATGAGATACGAGTCACTCGTGATTCGTGATGGTCGACGATATGAGCTGCCAATCTAGAGATCAATAATTGAGGTCAAACCCGCTGTGCAAGCCGTAGGGAACGCGCCGCAAACGCGAGTGTGTCAAATTGTACTTTGCTCTGTTTGAGACCAGGAGTTTTCGCAGGCTAAAAACTCCTGGTCTCAAAGCAACCGCAGTATGGAAATATTCGTCGAAAGTGAACAGGCAAAGGAGAGGACGATGACAACATTGAACGAATTGACGACAGACTTTTTGGCGCACAAGCGCATTGCGGTGGCCGGCGTGTCGCGCACGGGCGGCGAGGCAGCCAACCTGATTTACCGCCGGCTGCGCGACAATGGATATGCGGTGTTCGCCATCAACCCGAACGCTGAGAGCGTGGAGGGCGACCCCTGCTATCACGACCTGAAGAGCATCCCCGGCGGCGTGGATGGCGTGGTCATTGTCACGAAGCCGGAAGTCACCGAAGAACTCGTCCACGAGTGCGGCGAAGCCGGCGTGGGCCGGGTGTGGATTCACCAATCCTTCATGCAGGGCAGCCTCTCCGCCGCTGCGGTGCGCTATTGCCAGGAACACGGCATCGCAGTCATCGCCGGCGGCTGCCCGTTGATGTTCTGCGCGCCCGATTTCGGCCACCGCTGCATCAAGTGGTACATGCAGATGACGGGCAAATTGCCCCATTGATTTGGGGGCGCCCGCAAGAGGCATGGTCAGTAGGGGTGACCGCGAGGGTCGCCCCTACGCATCCACCGGGAAAGGCAACCCTCGGGGCCAGACGTCCTGGGGTTCGTAGCCGAGGATGCGTCGCGCCGGCTCCAGATCGAGGCGATGCTGGCGCAGGGGGTTGCTGATGGCAAAGACCACGACCGATTGGGATGGGCCTGGCGCCGGCGACTCGACGCAACGCTCGAAGAAGCGTTTGGCGTCCTCGTGACTGAAGAAGACGTCTGGCCCGCGCGGCGAGGCGGCCAGGCGTTGCGCCTCCTCCCTGTTCCGCGGCAGCCAGCCGATGCGCGCGCTGATCACCGACAGGCCATAACAGCGCGCATACATCTCGCCCATGACCTCGGCCCACACCTTGGTCAGCGCATAGTGATTGGTGGGCAGCGCGCCGTCTTCGATGCGCACCAGGCCATCCCTCACCACGTGGCCGGTCACTGTCTGGAGCGTACTGGCCAATACCAAACGCCTGACGCCCAGTTGACGGGCCGCGTCGCACACGTGAAACAGACCGCGCACGTTTGGCTCCAATAACATATCCAGAAAATCGGCGTCGTTGGGATAGGCGCCCAGGTGGATCACCACATCCATGCCTTCCACCGCGGTCTGAACCGCGGCGCGGTCGTTGAGATCGCCCTCGACGAAATCGCTGAGGCCAGGGGTGGGCCGCCGCGCCAGGCCGCGCACATGATGGCCGCGTTCCAGCAGTCGCTCACATACAGGTTGGCCGATTGCGCCGGTGGAGCCGGTCACGAGCACGCGCTGGGGACGAGGAAGAGATTCTGTCACTGAGGTTGCTCCTTCATTCGATGACCTTGCTGCGTTCAATTGAAGATTCTTTGGCTGCGTCTTATACTGGGAACCGCTACGTCACGCCGCCGCAGTCTATCTGCGCGCGGTAGACGCGCTGGACGAGGCCCTTGCCGCTGCGCAGACCGCGCTGCGTGATGACTGACAGTTCTGGCTGGGTGGAGTCGGTGGGTAGCAAGCGAGACTGAGGTTATTCCGAATCGGTCTCGTTGGGAAGCCCTTTTTCCTTGCGCCAGCGTTCCAGGAAACTCCCTCAAAAGAAATCGCTTACCGGAACGCAGTCGGGTTTCTCATGTTGTGTAGCGCTTTGCGCACATGCTCAGGCTTTCTCATGCAGTTTTGTGCTGCTTTGCATGATTCTGATTACCTCACCAGGACAATGGGGTGGATTGGAAACTGACATCACGCACGGGAGATTCGGTAGCTGGAATTTGCATGAGCATCTCATCGAGCTCGCTGGCCGACAAGCGCGCCATCCATAGGCGCGTGACGGCTGCGGCAATTTGCCGAATGGTGGGCAGCGCAAAGAACTCTGCCAGCGCCATCTCCACGTTGCACCGTTCGTTGATGCGCGTCAAGATGCGCGTAGCCAGCAATGAGTTGCCGCCAAGATCCAGGAAGGAGTCGTAGACGTCGATGCTCCCAATCCCCAACGCTTCTTCCCAGATTTCGACCAGGGCAGCTTCCAGGGGCGTGGCTGGCGGCGCAGTCGGCGTCGCCAGCGTTTGGCGCGCCAAATCGAACGTGGGCAGGGCGCCGCGGTCGATCTTGCCGTTGGCGTTGCGCGGCATGGATTCAACGTACACGAAATACGCAGGAACCATGTATTCGGGCAGCCGTTCACCCAGCAGGTTGCGCAACTCTGCGGATGAACGGCGCTCGCCACGAGCCTGCAGGTAGGCGGTCAAGCGCGTGTCGTTTTCGCCAAAGGATTTGGCAGTCACGGCCACTGCCATGAACAGACCCAACGCACCCAACGCTGCCTCAACTGCGCCTGGTTCGACGCGGTGGCCGGTCACTTTGACCGCGAAATCTTTGCGACCCTGATGAATCATGCAGCCATCGGGCAATCGGCGCGCCAGATCGCCGGTTAGAAAAATCTGGCCCTTGCCGTCGGGCGCAGGTGGAAAGCGCTCTTGCATCAAGTCAGGACGACGCCAGTAGCCGTGGGTCATGAACGGGCTGCGCACGGCAATCTCGCCAACTTCGCCGTCGCTCACATTGTGCAGGTTCTCATCCAACAAGAAGACTTCCACATTGCGCTCCGGGTAGCCGATGGGCACGAGTCCATCGGGCAGCGGCGTGGCGCCATCCAGCCGATAGGATGCGATCAGCTTCATTTCCGTCATGCCCAGCGCATGGCGCAGGATGCAACCGGGATGCACATGCTGGCGCATAAGCTCGACATGGGTGCGAGACATGGCCTCCCCGCCGCAGGTTGTCAGCCGCAGGCAGGGGAAATTCCCCGCGCCGCGCAAAATCCCCAGCATCTGGATGTAGGCAGAGCCAGCCGTGAGCACTGTGATCTCTTCGCGATCCATCCAGCGGATCAGTTCTTCCAGACTGTGGCGTTTCAGGTTGAAACAATGAAGCGAAGCGCCGGTCAGCAAGGCGCTGAAGAGGGCGAGCAACGAGCCGCTGAACGAGAATCGGTTCACCAAGCCAATGCGGTCGCTTGGGCTGATGTGGTCATCGAGCACGCTGTTGCGCACGAAGTTGAGAATGCTGGCATGGTGGCCGAGGACGCCTTTGGGCCGGCCTGTGGAACCGGACGTGTAGATCATGAACGCTTCGGCCTCGGGCGTGATGACCATCTGTGGATCATGCGTTGGTTCGGTTGATGCCAGAGAATCCAGATCGAGACAGACAGCCTGACCCGCAGCCAGGCTTTCGGCCAGCTCCCAATGGGCGGAATCGGTGAGGATCAGGCGAGCGCCAGAGTCGTGGAGAATGGCGCGCAATGCCGCTGGCGGATGGAGAGGATCCAGCGCCACATAGAACTTGTTGGCCTTGAGCACCCCCAGGATGGCGATCACGCCATCAGCGCCGTGATCGAAGAGCACTGCGACCGGCTCCGACGCTGCGCCCAGGCGCGCCAAAACGCCCTGGGCAATCTGACTGCTCAGCCGCTCCAGTTCCCCATAGCCGATCTGTCTGTCGCAGTCGGCGATTGCCAGACGCTGACTGTGCTGGCTGGCAACCTTGTGAAAGCGATCCGTCACGGACCCCAGCAACTCTTCCCGCGAGAAGGAGGCCGGGCTGCCTGTCGGATGGCGGCTTTTGTCGATGATCGCCTGTTGCCAATCAGGCAGGGGACGATCATCGCTCGATGAGAGGACAGCCAAATCATTCGCAGTGGACATGTCGCCTAACCCGCTCTCGGTCTTCTTTCTGCAATGGTCGTTTGGCGTGCGCGTCGCTCTTGGACTGGCGCGCCGCTATGACAGCCTCTTGTGTCAATTCGATCGTATCTCTGTGCTTCAGATAGCGAGGTTTCATGGGATTGGTGACCGTGGAGATGTCGAACGACTTACCCAGGGCTTTCCGGTAGGTCTCTTGAGAGATGCTCTTGAATCGCTGTTTTCGCCGTTGTCGTTCTTTTGCGGGGTGTATGCGGGTTGTCTCAATTCAGACGCGCCACCTCGTACAGGTGGTCGTATCGCCCATCACAGGCGCCCCTTCTCCCAAACAGCATTCATCAGTTGAAATTCACGCCTTCCCACGCTTCTGGGTCTTTCGTATCTTTCTGTCCCATCAATCCGCCAAAGAGGTTTTGGCCGCTACGCACAAAAGCATCTGGGTTTCGTTTCTCCTTCTGCGTGGCGATCAGGTCATGGAGCGCCTTGGGGTACGAGAAGCCAAAGAATGTGCCGCTTGGCGGAGATTGTCCAGCAGCCTTCAGCGCCTCTACAGCAAAACTTGTGCAGTTCAGGCGATAGGGGCTGTATGTGGCGCTGCTTTTAGAGTCGATGTAGCGCGTCATGTTTTCGATCTGCTTCTGTGTGACCCGATATTTCATGCGGGCGCTGGCGATGTGATCGTCGTCAGGCTCTTCGACGCGACCCTCTGTGCGCACGGACGCCCAGATGTATTTCTTGCGCCCATCGTCAGCCCCTGTTTTTGCCGGGTTCTTGATGAAGTGTCCGAGTTGGCGCAGACCTGTATCGCCCTCTCTGCTGCTCTTACCTTTGCCGGGCGTTGCGCCCACTTCCCCTCGTTTCTCCATGATGCGCTGATTCGCCATGTTCTTGGTGTACATGCGCGGATAGAAGCCCCAGCTATCGTGCAGCCCAGCGGCGAGCCGCTGCTTGCCATAGGGCATGATGGGCAGGCGATTGATGAGAGGGGCATAGGTCGCGGCTTTTTCCTGATCATAACGCAGCTCTACCCAGGCGTGCCCTACATCGCCTTCGCCTCCCTTATCGGTTGCAAGTCGGGCTGTGGCGACTTCTTCATTCATCTCAACCTGTTCGGGCATTTCGTCTTGTGTGACTTGATCGCCGATCATGGAGCCTCGTTGCCGCCCCTGGACCTCTTTTTTGCCGAACTTGCTGCGCCACCAGTCACGAAAGCCGCGCTGGATGAAATCGCTGCGTCGCTGGACGCCTGCGGCGCCTTGCTGTACGGTGTGGGTCAGCTCGTGGGCGATGAGCTGCTGACCGGTGCGGCTGGCAGGGTTGTATTCGCCGCTGCGGAAGAAGACGTCGCTGCCGGCGGTGAAAGCACGGGCGTTGAGCGAGCGGTTGAGCATGTCCGCCTGGCTGCCCGTGTGCACCCGCACGGCGCTGAAATCCGCGCCAAAGCCATGCTCCATGGATGCACGCAAGCCATCATCCAGGGGCTGACCGCCGCCACGCGCCCGTTCGATGGTGTGCGCCACGCCTGCGTCAACCGGGCCGCCTGCCATGCCGTGCCCTGGCGCTGTGTGCGGCTGTTCATCTTTTACCTCGTCCCGCTGGATGCGGCTGACGCCTTCGGCCGCGGGTCGCGCTGGTGCGTCGCTGGTCAATGCGCCGGGCTGACCCAGAAAGGTTGACTGGATGCGGTTGCGGATGCTCAAGAGGCTGCTGCGGCGCACTGCAGCAAGCGCATCGGGTTGGGCTTCTACGGCTGCATCTTGTCGGCCGGCAGCGGGCGCTGCCAGAGCGCGCATGACCTGCTGCGCTGTGCGGTCGGCTTCCTGTTCGTATTTGTCGCCGGCCGGTCCGACGGTCAACCTGGCCTGCAAGAGCAATCCAGTCGCGTGGTTGCCAAACGCGTGTTGCATGTGTTGCGCTTTTGTCGACGATGCGCGCAGTGAAGTGTTTGGACTCCGATGGGTCTTGTGTGCGGTCGTCGCCAATGGGGCGCGTTGCGCTTTCGGCGCCGCCTGGCTCACAGTAGGAAATCCAATGGAACGACGTAACGGGTTCGTCATGATTGTGCTTCTCTTCGATGTACTTATGAGGGCGGGATGCGCTGAACGCGCCTTCGATGGGTTCTCGACGACTGACGCGTAGAGTTAAGCTACCGGGATTCTAGCCAACATCGTGATTGATGTCAAATACGATCGGGCCGTGGCTGTTGACAACCAATCGCCTGCGCGCTAAACTCACGACGGTTCGACCAGCCCAGAGGATACACGTCCTCGATGGAGTGGAGCGCGCACAGGATGTGGCGCCGGCCGTTGCACGTTCCTCCGCCTCTGGCCTGTCCGCCATCAGAAACGCCCTCACTTACCCCGACCAGTGCAGCGCCTCGGTGGCGGTTTTACCGTGGATTGTGGAGTGAGCCGAAACATGGTAAAAAGGAGTTTAGGGAAATTCCCGCCACTGAGCCAAGCCGGAGATTTTGTTGAGTTACGCAATAAGGAAATCTGACGAGTTCTTCCGTTGCTATCAGACAGGGCAGACCGATGATCGCATGGGTTTCGTCGAATGGGCTTCCCTGGCGCGTATGCGAGACAATCTGGTGCAACGCTTGCAACTTCTTAGCGGCGAACTCACTGCATGAGTCCTGCTGATTATCTCGCGGCGGTCAAGGATTTCTTGCTGGTCGATATATGCGGTTGCGAACCGCACCTACAACAGACAGTGAATGACAACAAGCGCGTCAATCGTACACGTGGATGAAAGGAACATTTGTGATGATGGAGTACAGACAACTGGGTGGGTCAGGCTTCAAAGTCCCGGCGTTATGCCTGGGCACAGGCACCTTTGGCGGCAGAGGTGAATTCTTTAGTGGTTGGGGCGCAACCGACGCGGCCGAGGCGACGCGGCTGGTGGATGTCTGCCTGGAAGCTGGCCTGACCATGTTCGATTCGGCGGATGTCTATTCGGCCGGTGCGGCCGAGGAGATCCTGGGGCAGGCGATCCGCGGTCGCCGCGACCAGGTCATCATCTCGACAAAGGGCACGTTCCGCAACGGGCCGGGAGCCAATGATCTTGGCTCCTCGCGTCATCATCTGCTCAAATCGGTGGATGCGAGCCTGCGCCGTCTGGGAACCGACTACATCGACCTCTATCAGCTCCACGGCTTCGATGCGACAACGCCGGTGGAGGAGGCGCTGCACACATTGGACGACCTGGTGCGCGCAGGCAAGATTCGTTACATCGGCTGCTCGAACTTTTCTGGCTGGCACTTGATGAAGTCTCTGGCCGTCTCCGAGCGTTACGGGCTGGCGCGTTACGTAGCCCATCAGGCCTACTATTCGCTCATCGGGCGCGACTACGAATGGGAACTTATGCCCCTGGCTCTGGACCAGCGGGTGAGCGCGGTGGTGTGGAGTCCACTGGGCTGGGGCCGGCTCACGGGCAAGGTGCGTCGAGGCGCGCCGCTGCCAGAGGTGAGCCGTTTGCAGAGCAAGGTCGCCGCGGATGGCGGGCCGCCGGTGGATCAGGAGTATGTTTATCGCGTGGTGGATGCGCTGGAGGAGGTCAGCCAGGAAACCGGCAAGAGCGTGGCGCAGATCGCCATCAACTGGCTGCTCCAGCGGCCATCGGTGGCGACGGTGATCATCGGCGCGCGTCACGAAGGGCAATTGCGCGAGAACCTGGGCGCGGTGGGTTGGGCGCTGACTGCCGGGCAGGTCGCTCGCCTGGACGCAGCCAGCGCAGTGACGCCGGCCTATCCTTACTGGCATCAGCGTGGATTTAAGGAGCGTAACCCATCGCCGGTTTGAACGTTTGTAGCGTCGGATTACGGCGCTGATGCTTACGGATGGGACGAGGGAGTGTTCGATGCCCGATGAATTCATCTATGCCAATGGGATCGATGCCCTGACGGGTGAACCGTTGCTGCCGCCGCTCAACGCGCCACAGTTGGCAAACCTGGCGCAGGGCAGACCGCTTCCCGCCGCCGAGATGAACGAGTTGCGAACCGGTGTGCGCTGGCAATTTGGCGAGGACACTCCCAAGGGCGTCATCGCCGGCGTAGACCCAAATGATCTGGCTCAAGCCGGCTGGGGCGTCATTTTTGCCTTTGCGGATCGCGAACGCGTGCCGGCAATCCGCGAAGCGCTCGACCCGCTGCTGCGGCTGCGGCAGGCGCAGGCAGGCGAGCGCTATTGGGATGCAGGTCTTTCGCCAACGTTCTTTTACCGGCCCGGCGAGTCGAAAAACGCCTGGTTGAGTCGCAACGGCGGCGCCCCTGGCGTCGTCGACCCGGTCAAGGTTCCCTACTACCTGCTCATCGTCGGCGACCCTGCCGCCATTCCCTTTCGCTTTCAATACCAGCTCGATGTGGCTCACGCCGTGGGCCGCATTCACTTCGAGACGCTGGCCGAATACGAAAGCTACGCCGGCAGCGTGGCGGCGGCGGAAGCTGCCGACCAGCCGCTGGGCAAGGCTGCATTTTTCGGCGTCCGCAACCCAGGCGACCGCGCCACGCAGCTCAGCTCGACCGACCTCGTCGCCCCCCTTGCCACAGCTTTCAGCCAACGTCTGCAAAGCTGGCAGGTGCAAACATGGAATGGCGCTCTGGCCAACAAAACCCAGCTTACCCGTCTGCTGGGCGGCGCCGATACGCCGGCTTTTCTTCTCAGCGCCGGCCACGGGTTGGGCTTCGGCCAGAACGGCCATCCTCGTCAACGCAGTGAGCAGGGCGCCCTGATTTGCAGCGACTGGCCGGGGATGGGGGCTCCCACTGAACAACACTATCTGACCGCTCACGACATCGGCGACGACGCCCGGCTGCAAGGGTTGATCGCCTTCTTCTTTGCCTGCTACGGCGCAGGCACGCCACAATTCGATGAGTTCACCATCCGAACGCGCCAAGACCAGGGGCGGCTGGCAAGCGGCTTGGAACAGATCGAGCGCATCCCGATTGCGCCCCAGCCGTTCATCGCCCGCTTGCCCCAACGATTGCTCGGTCATCCCAGAGGCGGGGCGCTGGCTGTGGTCGGCCATGTGGATCGGGCCTGGGGGGCGTCATTCATGTGGGAGGGAAAGCGCCAGGCGACCACCTTCGAGAGTGCGCTGCAGCGCCTGTTTGCTGGCGAACGTCTGGGCGCAGTCATGGAGGACTTCAACGCGCGCTACGCTGACCTGAGCACCGAGGTGGCCGACCGCATCGAGCGGCTCAAATTGGGTGAGTTCGTGCGCCCAGAAGAGCTCGCATGGTTGTGGACAGCCACCAGCGACGCCCGCAACTACGTGGTATTGGGCGACCCGGCGGTGCGGCTGGCTGGGGCTGACGGAAAGGCCCACTTCCCGGCAAGAACTTGAAACACACCCCTGGCAGCCGGGTGTAATTCAAGTTGGGCAAATCACCGTACAGGCCTGAGGTGGGCGGCGAACGCAGACCATCTTTCTCAACGAAGCATCTCCGCCGCCCACCTCACGCCCCAACCGTGGAAGACACTCATAGCGGTCTTGCAACTCCTTCTTTGATGCGTTAGAATTCATGATGTACATCAAGTGCATCATGACCACCAAAGGAGGGAGACGCAATGGAGATCATCAGCGTCAACGAGGCGCGTGCTCAATTCTCGGATCTGATGGCAAAGGTCGCATACGGCGGGCAGCGCATTATTGTTACACGCCGCGGTCGACCCTTGATGGCCTGGATCAGCATCGAAGAACTTCATCAGCTGGAGGCGAGGAAGTTCGATGCTCAACAGCGGAGAGAGATGCGCTCGGCGGCTCTTTCCACCGCCGCCGCAGTACGTGAGCAGATCCTTCGCGAACGCAATGGCATCCCTCTGCCCAACTCCGCCGAAGTCCTTGACCTGCTAAGAGAGGAGCGCACTGATGAGCTTTCGGGTGTGCGTTGACACCAGTCTCGCCCTGAAGTTGGTTCTGGCTGAGGCCGAAAGCCAGCGCGGCCATGAGCTTTGGCAATCATGGGTCGAGGCTGATGTCGATATTTTTTGCGCCGGAACATCTCGCCTTCGAATCAACATCTGTGATCCGCAACCACGTTCACCGCGGCCTGATGAGCGCTGAGGCCGGCAGACAGGCCTTCGATACCTTGCATGTACAATCCATTACCCTGATTCCCTCTGTTGGCTTGAACGTCCGAGCCTGTGAGTTGGCCGAACAGTTTCGCCGCCCCACGGCCTACGGTGCCTACTACCTGGCATTGGCAGAAGCATTGAGCTGTGAGTTGTGGACAGGCGACCGGCGGCTTATCAGCGCGGTGGGATATGCATTGAGTTGGGTCAAGTGGCTGGAAGATGCCCAAACCTGAAGTGATGTGAGATACAAGAAGCGAGCCTCTCATTCTCACATCACTTACTGCTCGCCAGGTAAACAATTCATACGTCACGAATTACGAGTCACTCGTAACTCGTGATGGTCGGCGATATGAGCTGTCAATCGATCTGATAGACGCGACAAATAAAGATCATACAACCGTGGGTGCGGTTTGTAACCGCACAATCATGGTTGACCAGAGACGTGCGGTTACAAACCGCGCCTACCCAATGTACGAAGTCTATTTGTGTTGTCTATGAGCTGTCAATCTAGAGATCAATAAGCGTAACACTGACCGTCAGTCCCTCACTCCCCCACCGGCGCGGGGATGGTGCCTCTGCGCGGTTGCTGGATCAGCGGCAGCCAGAAATGGGCCGCCGGCGTCGGCGAGGGTGTGGGCGTTGGGCTGGGCGTCATGGTCTCGGATGGCGTTGCGCTGCACGCTTGCAGGTGCATGGCGTCGAAATACTGAAGCGCCAGCGGCCCAACGCCATTGTTGAACGTCCCAAACTGAAGCCGCACTGTTTGCCCCTTGTACGCGGCCAGATCGAATTCTTCATCGATCCACGCCTGGTCATCGTCCAACCGCGCATAGAGGAAGTGAATTGTCCCACCCGGCGGCGTAATCACCATGCCGTATTGCAAGTCGGCGGCGGTCGCTTCAACGGCGCGATAAAACTCGTCCATCGTGGTTACAGCAAGGATCGTTTGCAGCGCAGCAGCGTCGGCGGCGTCTCTGCTCGCGTTGGAGTGAGGCCAACGCTGGAAGCGCAGAGTCAACACTGGCAGGTCAGGCAGGGTCACATCCTGGCTAAAGTCGCTGTAGCTGCGTCGATTCTCCGCTACATCGACAATACCCGTGCGCATGGACCAGTAGCCGTGGCTGTGCAAGTCCATGCTACGCTGCGCGTTATAGGCCGTCACAGGTATGCGCCAAACGCCGTCGTACTCGAAGCTGGTGTTGAGCAGAAGCTCCTGACAGGGATCTGGCGTGGCCGTAGGCGCATCAGGAATGTCGAACTGCCAAACGCCCTTACCGCCGACCAACAACGCATCCATCAGGCCGGGCGGCGCGAGCAGATTGGCGCCGTCCTTGCCGTTGGGAATCGCGCCCAGGTTCAGCCACGTTGCGCCCTGGTCGATGCTGCGATAGAGGTCGGGCGCACTGTCGAATTCGTCGGTGGGATTGTCGTCGAACGTGCTTAGATAGAGCGCGCCATCCATCAGGCTCACGGCCAGGTCTGCCACCGGACGATCGGGCGCGGCTTCCAGTCGCGCCCACATGTCGCCCTGGTCCCGGCTGATCCAGAGCTGGTCGTGGCGGCGATAGGGCGGCGTCATGTCATAGCGGTAGATGCTCAGGTAAAGAGTGTCGTCGGCAGCGGCGACAAGACGGCGCGGCTGCCATGATGGGTTGCTGGCTGCGCCAATGGGCGGTGGACTGGTCGCAGGCGTCCACGTATCGCCCCCATCGGTGGAGCGATAGACGTTGGCGCCGACAGCGTAGATGGTGTGGTTGGTCGCGAAATTGGGCGACAGCGCCATGGCCTGGGCAGGATTGCTCCAATCCCAGATAGGCGAGCTGGACCATGTCTCGCCGGCATCCACGGAGCGCAGGACGCGTTGGTCGCCAAGCATGTAGACGCGGCGGTCTGCGGCAAAATCGGGCGATGTCTCCACCTTCATGAGATAGGCCGCGCCGGCGAGCCGCTGCCAGCTGGCCCCCCGATTGGTGGAACGATAGATCGACGCCCCGATGCTTACACCACTTGATTGAGCAGCAAAGAGCGTCCCGTCGTTGATGTAATCCGGGCTGACAGCCAGAGAGTTGACATTCGACGCCGACCCGCCAATGAGGCCGTTGTTGAGGGGCGTCCATTCGCCGGCGCGCAGCGCCCAGATGCCATAGCCGCCGGTGGCAAAGAGATCGCCGCCTGTTGCATAGTCTGGCGCTGCCTGTAGATCGTAAACGTAGAGCGGATAGAAGCCTTGGCTGCGGACAAAGGTCTCGCCGCGGTCATGGCTGATATAGACGCCGTCATAGGTGGAGAGCAGCAGGGTCTTGTCTGTACCAAAGGTGGGCGAGGGCGCCAGGCGCAGGATGAAGTTGGCCGAGAGATTCGTGGGGACAGTGATGAAGGACGATGAGGCGATCTCGTAACGATAGAGCTTGCCGTAAGCGGATGTGAAGATCCCCGCGCCGTCGGCGCTCACGCCGATGGGATTCAGGAAATAAGCTGTCAGATCGGTGAATTGTTGCCAGGTGAGACCGCCGTTGTTGCTGCGCCAGATGCGGTTGTCGAAGGTGGCGTAGACTTCGCCGCTACCTGCGCGAAAGACCAGGTCGAAGACCTGGGTGGGCGTGGTGACGCGAGTCCAGGTCAGCCCGGCGTCCTCGCTACGCCAAACGCCGTCGGATGCGCCGACCAGCGCGACCTGCATGTTCGTCGGCTGAAACGCAACAGCCGTCACCGAGCTGGTCTGACCGAGATAGGTCCAGGGCGACCCATCGCCGACCGCACGCCAGACGCCGCCATACGCGCCGCCCGCCAGCAGGATGCGCTTGCCATCGACGATCGGGCCGACAGCCACCGCCGCAATGCCCAGCGGCCCGCCCGTTTCCAGGCTGGAGAGTTGGCGCCAACTGTCGCCCCGATCGCTCGTGGACCAGAGGCCGAGCCAGAAAGCCGCCAGCGCGTAGCCGTCGTTGCCCCAATCAGGCGAAAACGCAACATCGAAGAGCGCGCCGTTTTCCGGCCCCCCGCGGTCGGGCCAGGTCAGGCCGCCGTCGTTGGAGCGAAAGACGCCGAAACCACCCCAGGATGCATGGCCGAGATCGCGCCCGCCGCCGCCAAAAACCAATGGATCAGCGGGATAATCGGGGTTCAGTGAAAGACTTTGCGCCGGGCCGCCCCAAGGACCATTTAAGTCGCGCCAGGCTGCTGAAGCAGCGCGGCTGGCAGTGGTCAGAGGGGCTGGCGTCAACAGAAAGAAGAAGGAGAGCGACGAAAGAAGAACGAAGACCGAACCGTAGAGGAAGAATTGACGACGCATAGGTGAGCTCCCGAACAAACAAATGGGCGAGAGCAACAGAGAAAGAGCGCGATGGCCCACAAAAACGCAGAACACATCGTCTTCTATTATGCGCCTGTTTTGGCCGATTTGGAAGCCCCCAAAAGTTCTGGTCAGGGCCGGCGGTTTCCATACCACCGGTCGTTATGTCCGAGCATGTTTGCAACAAAACAGACGGGAATCAAGGTGACGCATTACACAAAAGAAACGAAAGTCACGAAAGGCTGGCAGCGCTTTCGTGACTTTCGTTTCTGATACGCCTTATGATGTTCTACAACTTCTTACCGCACCACAACCGGCAGATAGATGGAACTCTCCAGAGTCACGCTCACCTCCCCGGCCACAGGATTGCCGAAACTGACCGCGTAGAAGCCACCAGAAGCCTGGCTGTTGCTGTGACGCACCTCGACCAGCACGACTTCACCCGGGGTCAGATCGAGCGGCAGTGTCCAGTAGCCGTCATAGCCTAAAGCGCCAGTTTGGTGTTCGGTCGAACCGGCGCTTGTGGTGACACGCACGATCGCATTCATGCCCAGGGCAAAGCGGCTGAGGCGCAGGATGTAACGCTGGCTGTCGGCATCGATGCTGGCAACAGCCACTCCAGAGGCCTTGGGATCTCCTGTCAGCGGCTGCGGCGAGGTGAGGCGGAAGCGGTCCACGTCGCCGGCGCTGTCGATGCGGCCTGGAATATCGCCGTTGTCAGCCGGTATGTCGGTCGCCTCAGCGTCGGTGTTGTTGTGGTCGTCGTTGGCGAAGCCATCGACGAAAACCTCCAGAGAGGCGAAACGATCGAAGTCGTCGGGGACCAGCGTAGTCTCGAAGTCGTCGACGTCGGCCATGCCCGCCTGCGTGAAGACAGCCTCACCTGCAATATTGTCGAAGACCGCAGTGACGTAGTAGTCGCCCGGCTGGTCATAGGCCAGGATGGCGGTGTAGAGGCCATCGTCGGCGGTGTCGTCGGGCGCCACGCCGTCGTCCTTGAAGGTCAGGTCGGCGAAGTTGCCATCTGGCTTCTCGACCCACGCCGTAACCCCAGCTTTGGCAATGCGCTCGACGTTGCTCAGCTCGGCAACAAGCACAATTTCCTGCGGGTATGAGACGAACGCGCCGGCCAGGCTGGACAGGATGGCCTGATAGGTGAAGCCATTCAGCGCGTAACCGGTTGCCTCGTAGTCGACGGATCGTTCCGTTTCGAGGGAGTCAATTTCCAGCAGCCATCCGCCGGCGTCAGGCGCGCTGACGCTAAAGAAACAGAGCGTGCCTGCGCCGTCCGCATCGCACAGCGGCGGGTCGCTTTCCTGGCCGCCGGGGTCGCTGAGATGAGGTTCGACCTCGCCTTCGGCGCCGTCGTAAAAGACGACGACCTCCAGTTCATCGAGTGTAGCATCCACGAAGATGGTCGTGGAGAAGGGCGCGCCCGGCTCCACCGCGAGATTGTAGGATGTGCCCAGATCGACATCCACGATCGGCGATGCTTCCTGGTCGACGTCGGCGAAGGCGTCGATCAGCTCGCTGCTTTCGACACTCTCCGCCCGCGAGCTCGCAGCCGTGGGGATGGTGAAGCCGCCGGCGCTGACGGTGGTGTAGCTGCCCACAAAGGGCCGCATCAGTTGCAGCGAGTTGCCATAGAGATCGTTGGGCTTGTTCGTGGCCGCGAAGTTGAAGACATGCAGCGGTATTTGGCCGTGCTGGTCGCCGATCTTCTGGAAGATGTGCGGCTCCGTTTGATCGGTATAGCCGCCGTCGATGATCACAAAGACGCCGCGATCGATGATGACGGCGTTGTTGGCTGCCTCCGCCAGGATCGCCAACGCCGCCTGGTCCGCAGCGTCAATCTTGCGGTCGTTGACGCCTGGCTTGGTCTGGATTGTATCAATCTGGTTCTTGATGGCAGTGCGAGCAGCCGGGCTGTCGATGGTCGTGAATGGCTGTACGACGGTGTGAACATCGGCAAAGGTGATGATAGCGATCTGGTCGCCCTGGCTGGCGCTGTCCACATAGTTCTTGAGGGCCAGCTTGGCGCTCTCCAGCTTGTTGTTCTCGCCCATGTCGGCCGAGATGTTCACCAAGAAGATGCGCTGCTTGGTGGTGGTGGCGTTGGCGTCGGCCCAGACAATGTTGAGCGCAGCACGCGCCGCCGTTTGGTTAGCCGGAAGCTCCACGCTGGAGTCCTGATCCGCAGCCGGTTTTTTGGCGGCCAGGTCGGGCCAGTGGAGCCGCTGACCGCGCTCCGCTTGCGGATCATCATTGGGTGAGCGCGCCACCACCTCCCAACCGCTGGCCTGGAAGACGCGATAGTGGGCCGTGTTCGTGCGACCGGCGCCCGCGGTCGACTTGGGTGTGGAAAAGTTGAGATTGGCAAAGTTGATCTCCTGCCCGGCTGCACACATGATCGAGCACGGGTTGGGCGGCGTGTCGCCCACCTGCGGTGCACCTGGATCGGTGCTCGTTTTTCTGCCCTCATATTCATCGAGGACGCCGTACATGTAGTGCCCCCATTCGTGGATGAGGGTGTTGAGGAAGGCGCCGCGATGGTCCGGATTGGCGATCGACGAGGAGTTGAAAATCGTGTCGCCCATGTGAACTGTGCCGCGGCCTTTGCCATAGCCGTTGGTGCTGGCGCGCGGCTGGACTTCGTTGGCAATCCAGCGGATGTCGGCGCGGTCCGAGAAACGTCCATTGTCATAGATGGTGATGGTGCGGAGTTTGTGGGCGCCATTGGTGGCCTCGTAGAGCGCATCTGCGAAGAGCTGGAAAAGCTCCACGTAGGGTTGGCGGTCCGTTTCACTGGCGGCGGTTTTGTAAAGCGAGACCGTGAGGTCGATCAATCGGGCGTTGTCATTGGGCGCGGTGGGCGTTGGAGGCGGCTGCACGATGACCGGAATGGCTTCAGGTTTGGCGAGCTGCTCCACCTCCTGGTCGCTGAGCGTACGCTCATAGACGCGCAGGTCATCGAGGAAGCCCAGCCAGGCGTCGCGCCCGTTTTCTGCCAGGCCAATACCCAGGCCGTTGCCGCCGCCTGGCGGCGCAGTCTGGTTGGTCTGCACCATTTGGCCGTCCATGTAGAGTCGGTTGGCGGTCCCGTCCCAAGAGTAGGCCACGTGCACCCATTTTCCCAAAGGCACGCTGCCGCCGAAGATGACGGGATACAGCGTCAACTGGCCGTCAGACGAGACGCCGAACCAGGGGGCGTCTTCGCCAAACTGGAAGATGGTGCTCCAGCCGTTCCAGGATGCGTCATTGCGCACCCATGCCGCCAGCGTATAGGCGCCGGCAGGGGCATTGCGTGTGACAGTGACACGGTCGTTTGCGCCATCAAGTTGGATCGCCTGTCCCAGTCTTCCTGTCGCACCTGCCGTAGGACAGGCAGCGCCGGTGCATGAGCCGTTTGCACCGCTGGTGGAACTATCGGCGAAGGTGGTCGCTCCCGCAGCCTCATCGAACTTGAGCCACAACACCGGGCCTGGCAACTCCTGTGCCAGCGCCGGCTGCGGCAGGGACGATAGCAGGACGCCAACGATCAGCGTCAGGCAGACAAGATAGCGGATGCTATTTCTGTGCATCAATATCAACATTGGTCCGTCCTTTTAGTCTATCTGGTGGGAAAAATGAAACGCATCGGGGTCGGCGAATCATATGTGAGCGTATATTTTTTGTCAATTCCATAAGAGATGGCTGGGTATTTCCTTGAGATTCGACGAAAAAAGCGACAGCCGTTCTCGCTGTGCGCCGGGTTGCGCCCATCGCACATTCATAAATGTTTCATCTATGGATCAATAGAAGTTCTCTCTTTCCTCCAATCTGCGTACAATGGAGTCATCGTTTGCTTGCATCTATGCTCTGTGCGGCTAGACAGTTGGACGTTTTGTTCGCTCAAACGCCTGGGCAATGAACTCATTCAAGGAGATGTTTATGGTGATCGCCAACGAAATCCAGCTCGAAAGCCAGGGCTTTTGTGACATGCACGATCTCACCGAAGCCGTCAGCCAGGCTGTGGCAGGCAGCGGCATACGTAGCGGCATCGTCTGCGTCTTTACGCCCAGCGCCACCAGCGCCATCACCACCACGGAATATGAACCTGGGATGTTGGCCGACTTCCGGGCGTTCTTCGAGCGTGTTGCACCCCAAGCCGGGGAGTACAGGCACAACGAATATCATCACGACGGCAACGGCTTCTCCCATGTGCGGGCAGCCTTGTTGGGACCATCCATCAGCGCGCCGATTGTCGACGGACAGCTCGTCTTGGGGCGCTGGCAGAAGATCACCTTTGTGGACTTTGAGAACCGACCGCGCCAACGACGCATCATTGTACAAATGGTGGGCGAATGAGCCAGGAGGCTAACGTGGAGTCGGTCGTCAGCATTATTGGTGTTGGCGATAACACGATGGATCAATATATCCACCTGCGGCGCATGTTTCCCGGCGGCAACGCGGTGAACGTCCCAGTGCTGGCGCGGCGCTATGGTCATCGCGCCGGCTATATCGGCTGGCTGGGGAATGACGCGTTGGGGCGGCTTCTCCTCGATGCGTTGGTCGAAGAAGGCGTGGATGTGAGTCGCTGTCGCGTGGTCGAGGGGCCAAACGCCTATTGCCAGGTGTCGCTGGTGGACGGCGACCGGGTCTTTGGCGAGTCGAGCGCCGGCGTCACTCCTTTGCTGGCGCTCACAGAAGATGATCTCGTCTTCATCCGCCAACACGACATCGCCCACACCAGCATCTACAGCCACATCGAAAAGGATCTGCCGCGCCTGAGTTGGGCTGCCAATCGCCTCTCCTTCGATTTTTCTCAAGGGTGGAAGCGTGATTATCTCGCCCAGGCGTTGCCGCATGTCTCCTATGCCTTTCTCTCCTGCTCTCATGTGTCGGAGGACGAGACAGGCGACCTGCTGCGCTGGGCCCATGCTTGGGGGCCGAACATAATCGTCGCTACCCGCGGGCGACATGGCGCGCTGGCCTACGATGGTCAGCGGCTCTATCGCCAGGGGGTCGTCGAGACGACGGTGGTGGATACGCTGGGCGCGGGCGATGCCTTCATCGCCCGCTTCCTGGTGGAATTCAACAGAGGAGAATCCGTAGAGGGGAGCCTGGCGCTGGCGGCCGTCTCCGCTGCTGAGACCTGCGGCTACTACGGCGCGTTTGAGCGTGGCGCACCGTTTTGAGGGGAGGATTTCTTGACTTTTCTCCTAGCGCGCCACCGTGATCGACTCCACCGTGTCGTTCGTGGTCAACCGTGCCAGTACATCCAACCCTGCGACGACGCGGCCAAAGAAGCTGTAGCGCGCGTTCATCTCTGGGGCAGGGGGGCCAAGCATGAGAAAGAACTGACTGCTGCTGGCGCGCGAGGGATCGTTGGTTTTGGGCACATAGGCCAGGAAACCTGCGCCCGGCGTCACCGGCAGGTTCATCTCCGGCTCCAGGGCGTAACCAGCGTCGCTTTCGGGAGCGTTGCCCGGCGAGCCGACGATGATGAAATTCTGTGGACTTACAAGATTGACCGGTGTCTCATCGAAGAAACCCAGGTCGGCCAGGACGATAAAGTTGTTGACCGCCACGGGCGCCAGGTCGCCGCGCAACTCCAGGGTGATCACGCCCTGGTTGGTGACGATGGTCCCGGTATAGACCTTGTCCTCGATGATCTGCTGAGTCGGAGGCGTGTTGAAGTAGTTGGAGCGCGCCGTAGCGGTCATGGTCGCCATCGGGCGGATGCTGCTGTCGAGCGCGCTGGGTGAGAAGGGTGTGGGCGTCGGCGGTAGGGACGTCGAGGTGGGCAGCGCGCTGGCGTCCGATTCTTCGATGACCACGCGGTAGAGCGCATCGCCGGGCGTCGTTGGGTTCTGTTGTGGGTCGCGCCGGGTGAGCTTGTCGAGGACGTCCTGGCCTTCGACCACTTCGCCAAAGATGGTGTGGCGACCGTTGAGATGGGGGGTCGGCGCAAAGGTGAGGAAGAACTGGCTGCCGTTAGTATTGGGGCCGGCATTGGCCATGGCCAACAGACCGGGACGGTCGAAAACAAGACCCTCCCCAAATTCATCGGCGAAGGTGTAGCCCGGACCGCCGGCGCCCGTGCCCGTGGGGTCGCCGGCCTGCGCCATGAATCCGTCGAGCACTCGGTGAAACGTGGTGTTGTCATAGAAGCCGTCGCGCGCCAGGAAGACGAAGTTGTTCACTGTTTGCGGTGTGCGGTCGGCGTACAATTGGACTTTGATGTCGCCTTGCTCTGTCTTGAAGGTGGCGTAGTAGATTTTCTCTGCATCGAGGGTCATGGCGGGCGGCGCAGAGTATTTGCCATTGCGCGCAGCCACATCCTCCGCAGAAGCGGCGCCGGGGACGGGGGCCGTCGCCGATGGCGCAGGATTTGCGCTCTCGAATAGGGCGCATGCGGACAGGAATAGCAACGCGCTGACGATGGCGACGGATTTCAATAATCGGTTCGTGTTACGTAAAAGCACAATTCAGCCTTTCAATTGCAATTTTGGGGACGAATCTTTCAGATGGCTGTACGCACGTCCACGATTTCCTGGTCGGGAACTTGCGAGAGTGTTTCCTGAACCTCTTCTTTCGCCACGTCGGGAATCTTGACCACCGCGTCGTAGAAACCGGGATGGCGTCGACTGGGGAATGCGCCGATGCCCATCACGCCCCACTTGTGTTCTGCCAGTACGGCCATGAGCTTGGCAAATTCGCCTTTGCGATTTGGCATGCGCATGGTGACGCGCACCCCCGGGCTGGGCAAGCCGAGCATCTCCTGGAACGCACGCAGCAAGTCGGTTTCTGTGACGATGCCCACGACGATGTTGTCATCCTCCACCACGGGTAGGCAACCAACGCGATTCTCAGACATGATGGCGGCGGCCCTTTCCACCGTGCGGTCGGCGGTGATGGTGAGCACATCTCTTGCCTTGCGCATGATCTGGGCTGCTGTCAGGTCCGCTAGATAACGGCTGATCTCCCACACATTCAGGCTGCCCACAGCGTCGGCCTTGAGCATGAGATGCTGGCGCGTGATCAGGCCAGCCAGCCGTTTGCCGCTCTCGACCACGGGCAGGTGCCGAATGTGATTCTCGGTCATCAGCCGCTGCACCTCTGTGGCCGATAGAGTGGGCGCAATCAGAATGGGGTGACGGGTCATACAATCGTGAATCAGCATGTAACGCCTCTGTCCATCATCCACCAATCAGTAACCAATAACCAGTAACCAGTAACTATAACCGTTGACACTCTTCGCATCAGCCACCCGCCCCTTGAATGACCGGCTCCAACGACTGGAGCATATCGGTGGACAGGTGACAAAAGATGCGGTGGCCGTCGGTGAACTCGCGCCACGGGGGGATTTCTTGCTCACAGATAGCGCCATTGTCAGGCAAAAGGCTGCGCCGCGGGCATCGCGTATGGAAGCGGCAACCACTGGGCGGATTGAGCGCGCTCGGCACGGTTCCTTCCAGGCGAATGCGGCGCTGATGTGCGGTGGGGTCGGGAATGGGCACGGCGGAGAGCAGCGCCTCGGTATAGGGATGATAGGGCGGCGCATAGATCGCCTCAGCCGGGCCATACTCCACTACCTGACCCAGGTACATCACGGCCACATGATCCGAAAAGAAGCGCACGACGCTCAGGTCATGGGCGATGAAGAGGAGAGTCGTCCCCTGTTCCTTTTGCACTTCCAAGAGCAGATTGAGGATGGCGGCCTGCACCGAAACATCGAGTGCGCTCACCGGCTCATCGCAGAGCACCAGTTCAGGGCGGCTGGCGAGCGCGCGGGCGATGCCGACGCGCTGTTTTTCGCCGCCGCTGAGCTGGCGCGGCAGCCGGTCGTAGTAGGCGTCGCTCAGACGCATGGAGCGCAAGAGGCGCAGCACTTCCTCGCGCACCTGGCTCTTGGGCGCAGTGCCAAAGCGCAAGATGGGGCGGGCAATTTGTTGACCCACCGTGTACGACGGATTCATGGTTGAATCTGGGTTCTGAAAGACCATCTGCAGCTCGCGGATGAGATCAATGTTGCGCTTCTCCACGCCGTTGGCAATGTCGAAGCCCATGAACTCAGCCTTACCGCTGGTGCTGTCTTCCAGGCCGATGATGGTGCGCACCAATGTGCTCTTGCCGCAGCCGCTTTCGCCCACGATGCCGAGTGTGCTGCCTTTGGGGACGGAGAATGTGGCGTCCTCCAACGCCTTGACGTAGCGCTTTTCGCCGAGGCCAACCACATCTTTGAGCGAGCTTCCCTGGACGCGGTAATACTTTTGCAGACCGTCGACGCGCAAGATCGCGTCGGCGTCTTCGTTGCGTTTGTCCACTGTCGGCGGCGTCAAATCAGCCGGCGGCATCCATTTGCTTGGGTCGATCTCCTCTGCCAAGTGGCAGCGCACCCAGGAGCCGCCCCCTGTCTGGCGCAGTGGAGGCCGTTCTTGACGGCAGCGTTCCGCCGCGTAATCACAGCGCGGGGCAAAAATGCAGCCGGTGGGTCGCTGGTCGGGCGGCGGCACGCGCCCAGGAATGGGATAGAGGACGCTGCTGAGCTTATCCGACCCCAGACGAGGCACGCAGCGCAACAGTCCCTGGGTGTATGGATGTTGCGGGCGGGCGAACAGTTCTTGCACCGTGGCCCGCTCCACCATTTCGCCGCCGTACATGACTCCCACCCGATTGCAGACACGCGCCACGACGCCCAAATTGTGGCTGATGAACATGATGGCTGTATCGAAGTCGCGGCGCAATTCGGCGATCAGGTCGAGCACAGCCGCTTCCACAGTGACATCTAATGCGGTCGTCGGCTCGTCCATGATGAGCAACGCCGGATTATTGAGCAGCGCCATGGCGATGACAACTCGTTGTTGCTGGCCGCCAGAGATTTGATGGGGGTAGCGCCGCATGACACTGGCCGGGTCGGGCATATAGACTCGCTCCAACATGGCGATGCTGCGTTTTTCGGCTTCTTTGTCGTTCAAGCCGCGGTGTATGGTGAGCACCTCTTTCATCTGGTCGCCCAGGCGCATGGAAGGGTTGAGCGCCTGCATGGGGTCTTGATAAACCATGGCGATCTGGTCGCCGCGCAGACGGCGCAGCTCCTCGCCGCTTTTGCCCACCAGGTCCTGCCCCAAGAATTTGATGCTGCCTCGTTTGACGAACCCGTTCGCACCCAGGAAGTTCACGATCGACCAGGCCACGGTGCTCTTGCCGCAGCCCGATTCGCCCACCACGCCGAAGGCTTCACCGCGGAAAATCTCGAAAGAGACATTCTGTACGGCCTCGACTTCGCCGCCTCGCACTTTGTAGGCGACGGCCAGGTCTTCCAGCTTGATGACCGGACTGTTGCCCGGATCCACCATCGTTGTTGTCATTCTTGCTGCCTGTTGGGCGTCATCACCGCTGATAGCGCGTTGTTTCCTCGCGCAAACCATCTGCGATCAAGTTCAGGCCAATCACCAGCGAGGCAATGGCTACGGCCGGAAAGATCACCGCCCACTGACTGATGAAGATCGTGCGTCGCGCTTCGGCGACCATGCTGCCCCAGTCTGGCTCAGGCGGGGGCAGGCCAATCCCCAGAAAGCCCAGCGTGCCGATGGCGAAGATAGCGTAGCCCACGCGTAACATGCTGTCCACCAGGATCGGCCCGCGCGCATTCGGGAAGACTTCGCGTGTCATGATCCACCACTTGCCCTCGCCCCGTGTCTCGGCCGCGCGGATGTAGTCGCGCGTTTTGATATCCAACGTCAGCGCGCGCACCAGGCGCGCCACCCCGGGCGCGCCGGTGATGGTGATGGCCAGGATGACCACCAGATCGCCCTGACCCAATGCCGAGATGACCACCAGGTAGAGAACGATGACTGGGAAAGCGATGAGCGCGTCGAGGAATTGCATGATGTTCTGATCCGACCTGCCTCCCCGGTAACCAGCATTCAGCCCCAGGATGGCTCCTAGAAGTACGGAGCCAAATACGCCCCACAGAGCCACGCCGCCCGGGATGACCCAACCATCGGGCAGACGCGTCTTGAGCAAAATGACTTGGGTCCCGGCCATGAGACGTGAGAGCGTATCGCGTCCCAGGTTGTCTGTGCCCAGCCAATTGACCGAGTTGGGCGGCAGGTTTTGAGCAAAGAGCTGGGCGTTGGGCGGATAGGGCGTCCAAAAGATGGAAATGATCCCGACGATGAACCAGAATGCTACGATGACAAAACCCACAGTCGCAACGCGCGAATCGAAAATGATGGAGAAGTTCTGTCTCCAACGACGCCAACGTGAAGTGGGGGATGAAAGTCCGGTGGTTGAAACGGCGGTCATGGATGTTTATGCGTAACGAATACGTGGATTGAGCAGCATGTAGGCCACATCGCCGATCAATCGCGTGGCGACAGCCACCACCACCATGATCATCGCTGCAGCCTCGACTGCATAGAAATCGCCCCACAGCGCAGCTTCGTAAATGTAGCGGCCCAGTCCTGGATAACCAAAGATGACCTCGACCACCACGACGCCACCGATGAGCCAGTTGACATGGAGCATGATGATGGTGATGGGGGCCAGCAGCGCGTTGCGCAGCGCGTGGCGTGTAACCACCCGGCGATAGGGCATCCCCTTGATGATAGCGGTGCGGATGTAGGGCGCGTCCATTACTTCCACCATGCTGGCGCGGGTCATGCGCGCCACGTAACCCAACTCCACCGCCGTCAACGTCATCACCGGCAAGATGAGCAGGCGCGGGTCGGTGAAGACTGCATCAGGCGTCAGAAAGACTGAAGTGGCAGGCAGCACCTTCAGCCAGATGCCAAAGATCATGATCAAAAAGATGCCGGTGACAAATTCTGGTGTGGCAGTGAGCGCCAGTCCGGCAATCGAAATGGTGCGATCCACCGGCCGGCCTTGATTGACGCCGGCCAGAATTCCCAATAACAGCGCCAGCGGCATGACGACTACAAAGGCTGTCGCAGCCAGAAACAGGGTGTTGCGCAGCCGCGGCCACAGGGTCAGGCCAACAGGTCGTCCAGTTTGCAGGGAGACACCGGCGTCTCCGCGCAGCAGTCCCTTGCGCAATGGGATATATTGTTGCGGGCCGTCATCCTCGCTGCGCATTCCCGCTTTGGTGAGGGTGAAGACCTGCGCTCCCTGGCCGCGCACCCACTTGACCGCATTGTTCTTTGTGTCAATGCCCCAAAAGTACTGCTGGCCGCTCTCATCGGTCTGCCACACGTTGGGCGCAGGGACCGTGATGGTTGAGCCGTTGGGCTGACGCACTAACATGACCAGCTCGCCATCTTCCATTTGAAAGCGCACCAGGTTGCCGTTCACATCCAGCCACCATTCGCCCTCGCCGGTTTGGGGGTTCGCCATTTGCACCAGGGGATACTGAAGGAGCGCGCCGGCGCGCCAGTCGCTGCCTGCGAGCCAATCGATATAGCGCTGCCAGGCCGGCGCGTCCAGCCCAAGCTGGGCGCGATAGGAAGCGCGCTGATCGGGCGTGGCAAAGACCCCCAGAATCTTAACGGTCACATCTCCGCTGCCCACTTCAAGCAGGAAGAAGAGGAAGATGGAGACCAGCGCCATGGTGATGGCGGTCGATGTGATGCTGCGGACGAGAAAACGCGCCATTGGAGTAAATCGAACGATAAGGTCAGCCAGTACAGATGGCCTTCAATAGGGCCAGGGTATTGTCATTCTGAGTTTCCAATGCCCCGCGTGGCATAACGTGGACAAGAAACACCGCTCTTGTCATGCTGAACGTAGTGAAGCATCTGCGTGTCGGCGAGAGTTTCTAGGGAGTTTCCAATGCCCCGCAGGGCATTGGAAACTCAGCATGACAACCATTGGGTTACTTCCGCCCACGTATCCTAGAGGAAATACTGATCTCTTGCTTGGCAGCTCATATCGCCGACTATCACGAGTCACTCGTGACCCGTGACGTATGAACTGTTTACCTGGCGAGCAGTAGGAAATGGGAGGTAGAAAATAACGGCGTGGCCGCCTCTCCTATCTCCTATTTCCTACTACGCGTCCTTCCACACCTCGTAGAGCAGATCGTAATCCGTTGGATGGCCGACGACGTTCTGGAATTCGCTCTTGGTGATGTTCCACACTTTGTTGAAGAAGGGGATGAAGATCGACCCGCGCTCCATCTGGATATCTTCCAGGTCGCTCATGATGGCGCGGCGCTTTTCCACATCCAGCGTGCGCTCTGCCTCACGCAGTTTTGTCGTGAATTCTTCGTCCACCCAACGCGTTTCGTTCCACGGCACCGGGTTGCCATCGGCGTCGGCGATGTAGGCCAGTGGCAGCACCATGGTGCCCAGTGGACGATGCGTCCAGGCAGTGATGCCCAGGTCAACTTCGGTCCAGCGATCCCAGTAGCCGCCCGGCTCGGTGATGTCCAGTTGGATGTCGAAGCCAGCCGGCGCAGCCAGTTCCTTGAGCGCCTGGGCGATGCCTGGTTCGGACTGGTCGTTCTTGGTTGCCAGCGTCACTTTGAGCGGCAGTGCGATGCCTTTTTCCGCTGCGTACGCTTCCAACAGCGCTTTGGCGCCTTCCGGATCATACGCGGGAATTGGTTTGGGTGCGTATTCGGGATGAACCGGCGCAACGTGGGCGTCGATGCCCAGGTCCCCCTGGCCGTAATAGGCAAGTTGGAGAATCTTTTCCCGATCCTGGCACATCTTGAGCGCCTGGCGCACCCGATTGTCGTCCCACGGCGCCAGGTCGACGCGCATACGGCCGACAAAGGTTTGCGCTGTACTGGCGGGATAGATGTTTAGCCCAGGGACGCCCTGCAGGGCCTGCCAGTCTTCCGGGCGCGGCTGATACATACTGTCCACCTGCCCGGCCTGCAACGCGGCGACAGCAGCATCCTTGTCAATGGAAACATAGACGATCTCATCTAAATAGGGCAAGGCCTGGCCGTCTGCGCCCATGCGCCAATAGTCCGGGCGGCGCTTGAAGGCCGCACGCTCGCCGTCGGCCCACTCTGTCAGCAGGAATGCGCCCGTTCCCACAGGTTGCTTGATGAAATCGCCGCCGAAATCGCGAGGCAGGATGACGTTCGGGTAGTGGAAAAGATGCTCGGGCACGCCGATCTGTGGTTCCTTGAGATGGAGCTTGATCGTGTAGTCATCCACCTTTTCTACATTGTCCATGCTTTCCAGATAGGACATGAGACCCAGAGTGGATGAGCCTACATCTGGGTCGAGCCACTGACTCATGGTGAACATGACGTCATCGGCGGTCATCTCCTGCCCGGTGTTGAATTTGACGCCTTTCTTCAGATAAAGCGTCCACTCATTGACGTCATCGTTTGCCTCCCACTTTTCCAGCAGATAGGGGCGGGTGATGTTGTCGGATCCTGTCTCGGTGAGATATTCGGCCACCTGGCGCACTACATTGGCGCCCTGCACCCAAGAGAGGCGCGCCGGATGGTCGAGCTGCTGCATCTGCATGGCCTTCGTCAGGACGCCGCCGCGCTTGACGGCGCCAGCTGCCGGCGCGGTCGTCGCACCGCTTTCTCCGGTCGGCGCGGCCGGAGCGACGCCGGCGGGCGCACACGCAGCCAGCGCGTAAGCCGTCGTCGCTGAAGCGCCGAGCAGGGTTGCAAAGCGCAGGAACTCGCGCCGGCTGATGCGGCCGCGGCGCAGGCTGCTCTGAGCATCCATCACTGCGGGGTGAATTCGTTCGGATTTGTTCATGGTCAATCTCCTTTGCCTTCTCTTGTGGATGATAGTTTTGACGTTATCTGACATCAGAAATCTTCTGCCGATGGATTGCGGCAAACGATGTGACAAAATCGATATGGCAAACGATTTGGAGAACAATTGTGTAGGGCGAATTGCACGGGCGAGTATATCACATCTAGTCAATAGCACAAAACACCTTTTGATGGGATGCTATACTGCGGTTGCTTTGAGACCAGGAGTTTTTGGCCTGCGAAAACTCCTGGTCTCAAACAGAGCAAAGTATAAAGGCTGTGAGCAATTTGTTGGGCAACACCGCTCCATGCAATGCAAGCTGAATCGTTAAGTTACTAAACTATGATTGAAGATAGACAATCACGGCAACTGTTCAATGGCCGTCATCGTCATCACCCCAACCAAGACAGCGGCGGTTTCGTCGATATTCGAGAACACCACGTCATCATGCCAAATGAAATGAGGGAGTTATGCAAGCCACACGTTCAGTCATATTGCAGATCGGGCAGTTGTTCCACCCGCCAAGAATTCTCCTTTTGTTGACTATGCTGGTTGTGCTTTTGTGCGCCATGATTGGCCTACCCGCCATTGCCCAGTCGTCGTCGGAGCCGGCAGTGACCCATGCGCCTGCCTGGATCATCGATGCCTGGCCCCAGGCGGAATGCAGCGGCTGGTGGGTGGACTTTACCGGCAGCAACAGTACGCCGGAACAGTGGCGGGTCAAGCTGGATGGAGCAGTGATCGCCAGCGGGACGACGCGAGGCAATGAAACGGTCAACGGCGTCTGGCCGCCTGGGGTGGATTGGAGTCGAAGTCATACGTTTTCGGTTGAAGTGTATGAGGGCGGCTCATGGTTGAGCCGCAGCGACGACGACGGCGTGGGACCGTGCGGCGCGGGCGTTTGCGTCACTTTGCAGCGGGGGCGTGCGGGAACCGTCAGCGACGCCTATGTCTATCAGGCTTTTCCGAACGCCAATTACGGCGGCGCTGTTGTCCTCTATACGGGCAGCGTTAACAACTATCCCCATTTCAGTCTGCTCCAGTTCGACCTCAGCGCTATTCCTGCCAACGCGGCCCTCAGCCAGGCTACGCTGACGTTGGAAATGGATGAGGCGAGCGGAGCTGCTGGCGTTGGCGGTAGGACGATCAACGTTCATCGAATCACTTCCGCCTGGAGTGAGTTGGGCGTCACCTGGACGAATTTCGCTAGCCAGTACTCGCCAACGGTCTGGTCGTCGTTTGTCGCCGGCAACACGCCGATCACAGTGGACTTCGATGTGCGCAGCCTGGTGAGCGGCTGGCTGAAAGGCGACTACGCCAACCGCGGCTTCTTGCTCAATCATGCCAGCGGAGTCCTGCGCGAACGCTACCACAGCAGCGAGGCGACGTCGGCAAGCCTGCGCGCCGATCGTCCCAAACTGGAAATCTGTTACGGGGCTGAACTGGGCGACCGAGTCTGGAATGACGCCAATGGCAATGGCGTGCAAGACGCTGGCGAGAGCGGCATCGACGGCATATCTGTCGATCTCCTGGATGGAGGAGGGGTGCTGCTGAAATCGACGATTACGTCAAACGGCGGCTTCTATCTGTTTGATGGCCTGAGCGAAGGCAACTATATTCTGTCATTCACGCCGCCCAGCGGCTTTGCCTTCAGTCCCAAAGATGCGGGCGCGGACAACGCCCTGGACAGCGACGTTGATCCCTTCACCGGTTGGACGCCCATCATCGCCCTGGGCGCGACCCAACGCGACGCCACCTGGGACGCCGGTCTTGTCCCGGGCGGGCGCATCGGCGACGCCGTCTTCTATGATGACAATCGCAGCGGCGCCCAGGAGATGGGCGGGCCGAATCCAGAAATGGGCATCGAAGGCGTTCTGGTGCGGCTCTACACCGACAGCGCCGCCCCATGTGACCGCCTGGTGCGCAGCGCCACGACCAACGCCGCCGGGTATTACCTCTTCGATGGCTTGCCTGCCGGTCATTTTTGCGTTGTCGTTCCACCGCCGCCTGGCGCAAATCCCATCCTGACTGGCCTGGAGTTGACCGCAGGAGTGAATCCTTTTGAGGCGACTCTGATCACTGGTGGGCAGCGCCTGGACGCTGATTTCGGTTACGCCGGGCGGGGAGCCATCCGCGGCGTCGTCTTCTTTGACGCCAATCAAGATCAAGTGCAAGGCCTGGGCGAACCGGGCATTCCCGGCGTACAGGTGTGCCTGTATAGCGACGCCAACGGCGACAACCTGCCTGATGGAGCGACGCCGTTGGCTTGCATGACCACAGACAGCCAGGGCGCGTATGTGTTCACGAAACTTGTCCCAGGCCGATACCTTCTAACTGAGACAAATCCCAGTGGCTTGACCAGCACGACGCCCGACACACTGGCGACGCAACTGATCGTCACGCAGGGGGCGGGGTTGTCGGATGACAATGATTTTGGCGACACAGCCACTGCGGACTACACCATCGCCAAACGCCTGCTGACGCCTTCGCCAGCGCGGCCGGGTCAGACGGCTCAGTTCGAAGTCAAGATCACCAATGTGGGAACCAGTTGGATTACAACGTTGCCCCTGCGCGATGTCTATGATATTCGGTTCCTGAGTTTCGTAGGCGCGACGCCCATGCCGGCTGACAACGCTGACGACGGCCAGCTCGACTGGGCCGACCTCACGACCACCTTTGGGACGGATCTGGCGCCCGGCGCCAGCTACACCCTGGTGATTGACTTTCGCATCTTGGCGGACACCAGCAGCCAGCCCAATAGCGCGACAGAGAATCTGGCGACGGCGCTGGGCGGCCTCGCTGATCCCGATGGCCCCAATGGCCCATTGGGAACACTCTTGTCTGTGGGCAGCAAGTCCGCTGTTGCGCCCGTGCAGGCTCTTAGCCCCACTTCGCTTCATGTGAGCGCAGCGCAAGCCTCTGCGACCCATGAGCGAATCTTCGTTGAATGGACGACCACCGCCGATGCTGACATTGCCGGTTTCAACATCTTGCGCAGCATCCAAGGAGATGTGTTCGAGCAACGCAATCTGGATCTGATCCCTGTGCGACGGTCGGTCGGCGGGGGCTACCAATGGGAAGACTTCAACGTGGAGCCGGGTCAAATCTATCAATATCGAATCGAAGTGGTGTTGGTGGATGGCCGCAGCGAGATTGTCGACGCCGGCGCAGCAACTCTCCAATCCCGCTCGTTCTTGCCATTGGTTACTCGCTAGTGATGCGTCAAGCGTGATTTGATGGGTAGGGGCGCTGCTTGCTGCGCCGCAGCGCTCCTACGGAATTGCCATCACTTGACCGTTGACAGGACACTAGTACACAAGGACTTAAATAAGTTGGTGGTATTGTCATGCTGAACGCAGCGAAGTATCTTCGTGGCCGGATAGGATACTTCGCTGGCGATGGCGCAGGGCGCACATACTGCACAGAATGAGGCCCAACCGGATCTTGTGTGGTTACGCGCCGGGGAACAGGCAGGCTCGCATGTGCTCAGCCGGATTACCGATCTTTAGGCGAAACATGAGTTCATCATCCAGAAATCAGTACTTCCCGCCCGCCCCCGGCGCGAGAGACGCGACCCATATGAGAGTCTGCATATGTTCGTTCTATCCTTTTCTATCCTTAATAGTAATGTTCAGGTCTATATGTTAAGATAAGGGGAGAGTGAAGTTGCAACCTGCTTACAGCCGACTTCCTCGCATTCTTCACTGATATCGTCGTGACCACGAATCGAAAATGACTGCCGCTGTAACAACTGGTTGGATATCACGGAAATCTCTATCTTGTATGATTTATCTGTATGATTTATCTGAAGGCCCCATCGCACAGTGCATTCCTGCACAGCATCTGCGCCCACAAGTTGCACAGCGCCTGCGCAACTTGTGGGCCGTATGTCATTTGGGCATATCCTTGCTACACCTGTAGGCGTCTTGGTAAAGGGAGAAAGACATTATGGCTCCCGGTTCGCGATTGAGCCTCTATTCCCTCCGGTTCGTGGGCGGGGTGATTATCGGAATACTCGTCCTCATGGCGATGGCAGCGTTGGTTATCTTCTTTTTGCTTGCATTTTTTCAATTCTCTGGCAACCCCAGCCTCTTCCTGGCAGGCGCAATGGGCGATGGCGTCCCACTGCCTGCGGTTTATGGCGTCGCCATTGACAGCTCCGCAGCATTGAACGACGCCGCTTATGTACATGGCAACCGCAGTGTGTTGCTGAAGGCCGTTGACCACACCATTGAAACGCCTTTGAGTGGCGCTCTGGGCGATTATGTTTGGAATGACCAGGATGGGGACTTGATACAGGATTCGGGAGAGCCTGGGCTGGCGGGTCTGACTGTGCGCCTGGCCGGGCTGGGGGGCATAACGAAGACTGTCATGACCGATGTGGATGGTCGCTACTCATTCACAGGTCTTTCTGCTGGCGTGTACACTGTCACAATTGATTTATCTAGTGTGCCTGCCTATCTGAACCTTGTGACGACGCCCTACCCGATGGTCGTTTGGTTGCAGGCTGGGGAGGTGCACAGCGAAGCCGACATCGGGCTGAAGATGGACGCCACCAGCATTGGGGATTTCATCTGGTACGACGCCAATGCCAACGGTGTGCAGGATATGGGTGAGCCGGGCATCGGCAACGTTCTTGTGCGTCTTTATCTGGATGACGGCGACGGCGTCATGGACCCGCCATCCGATTACCTGGTCGACTCCGCCGTCACTGACGCTATGGGCGTATATCGTCTGGATGCGCCTGTGGGGGAACGCTACATCGTGGATGTTGTGGACCCATATGGCTTGCTCAGCAACATGATTCACACCCTCGGCGGCCAAAGCATCTCCGAGCCGACCACAGCGCAACTTGTAGAGAACGGCGAGCAGGAGCGCAACCACGATTTCGGTTATGTTACATTGCCCGACCCTGGGCAAGCCATCATCGGCGATCTCGTTTGGGTGGATGTCGATGGCAACGGCCAGCGCGAACCCCACGAGCCGATTCTCAACGGTGTGGAGGTGTGCGCAACTGCAAGGAGCGACAACACGCAACGCTGTGCTTTTACCGACCTGAGCGGGCGCTATCTCATCGAGGCGCCGGCCGGGGAGTTTGACGTGGCGCTGAGACAGACGCCCACCGGCTATGCGGTCGGGGCAGCCACAACCGTCTTCGTTTCTGCTGCGGCCGGCGGCCAGTATCTCTTCGCCGATTTCGGATTGCGTGGAACGGGCTTTTCGACCGTTAGCGGGACCATCTGGCAGGATATCCCCGTTGACGACATAGTCGACGGCGTCTTCTCCCCAGAAGAAGAACCGGTCATCCCCATGGTGAGCGTTAACATCATTCGCGACCTTAGCGCAGATCAGGTGTGGGATGCGGGAGAACCCATCATCGCCACACACACCAATTTTGCCGGCGGCGATTTTTCCTTCATGGGCTTGCCGCCTGGCGACTATCTGGTGGAAGTCTCCGACTCGTTGCAAGTCCTGCGCTCATTCGAACCCGCCGTCATCGGCCCGAACCAACACGCCGACGGTCACAACAAGCAGCAGCCCTATGCCCTTCACCTGGCTGCCAACGAGACAAACACAACCGCAGACTTCGGCTATCGTGAGTACGAAGCGAGCGGTCAGACGGATCCAACCAAGAGCGCCGTCATCGGCGACCTGGTTTGGCTCGACTTGGATCGCGACGGCGTCTATCACAGCGCCGCCGCCGCCGACGTGCCAGTCGTAGGCGTCACTGTGCAATTGGCGAGCGGCGGAGCAATGGTCGCGACAGCCACCACTGATCCGAACGGGCGCTATCTCTTCACCGAGCTGCCCGCCGGCAGCTACTCTGTGCAGGTCAATGATGCGTTTGGCGTCCTCCGTGCATATCAGTCCTTCGCGCCCGAACAGACTTCCGGTCAGAATGGCGGTACCCAACCCCGTATCGTGACGTTAGCGCAAGGACAGGTGCAGATGGATGCAGACTTCGGCGTCCAACCTGCGTTCATCGCCGACGCAACCGTTGCAATTCTCCCCACGGACTCGGGTCCTTTCCGCCCCGGTGAACCGCTCTCCTTCCGTGTCCAGGTGACCAACAGCGGGGACGTGGGGATCACGTCATTGCCTCTCCGACTGGCATTCGAGAGCGCCTATCTCCAGTTCGTCAGCGCCGCCCCAGTCGCCAATCAAAGCGCGACCGGCCAGCTCGTCTGGACAGACCTGGCCCTGCCCACTGGCGAGTTAGCGAAAGGCGCCAGCATCACCGTGGAGGTCAACTTCAAAGCGAGCGCGGACAGCGGTGGCCGACCCGGCGGTCAGACGATCGTTTCAGCTTTTGTCCAAGATGCTCTGGCCGATCCTGATGGCCCCTCAGGCCCATTAGGCGGCATCATGCCTGTTCCCGCAGAGCAGACCAGTGTGGGTGTACAGATCGTCAGCCCCACCACGGTCCAGCTGTCCGCAAGCAGCGTCACATTTTATGGCGATCATGCAGAAATACGCTGGACGACCGTGAGTGAGGTGGATGTGATTGGTTTCTATCTTATGCGGCGCTGGTCGGACAGCGACTGGATGCGCGCCAGTGCGAATCTCATCCCAGCGCGCAACGCCGGGCGCAACGTGGGCGCCAACTACTTCTTCATGGACTACGGAGCATCGGCGAGCGTCTTTGCCGATTATCGGCTGGAGGTGCTGATGCAGGATGGTCACTCTGAATTGCTCGACATCGATCAGACTGGGGCGTCGCCGCTGCAATTCGCTTTTCTACCTCTGGTGAATCGCTAATGCCGATTCAGAGTGCCTGGTCGCCAGATTGGCTACCCATATCGTCACTCGTGATGCGTCATTCGTGAGGCGTTACGCATTACGAATTACTTGTGAAGTATTGACGTAGCGAGCAATAACTTGCAGTGTGGTCGCCTTTCAGTGACGATGAAGCGTAATCTGGCCCGTAAGGTTGTGCTGTCATAATCAGTGGTGGAGATGCCGGACGCCGTCGCTGCTGCATTGTTCACATTGAACGGAATCTCCGGTGGATCGGGCGCTGGCGGATCGAGCTTCAGAATGGAAGCCCTATCCCAGGCGCCCGATCCGCGTCATTGCCAAACCGACCGAATTTCGTACTTTTGGAGTGGTGCTCGCCCCCAGCAAGTCCCCCACAAACATGGCGAAAAATCAGGCGTAACCCAATCCCGCTGAATAGCGTCAACTGAAATAATCAATCATGGGCAGCATGCTTTTCCTTCGAGTAGAAGACGGATCAGTCCGCCTGTCGAACGTCATACGACGCGCAACTATCCGAGTCAGAGTTTTTCGATTCTCATACAGTCCGTCCGAAAATTGTCTCTCGACGATTCCTCGACGCACCCAATTTTACGATTACTTAGTTTTGCAGCGCAATCATTCACACCCAGAGTGTCAGCGTTTTCTGTTTGAGAGAAAGGTGTTCTATCCTTACTTATTGAGATCATGTCGAGATCATTGGCCGCCTGAAATTGTGTAGGGCGGTGACTCTTTCACAACCTATTACACATAGGCCTAACTAACACTACGATTTGTCATGCTGTTTGGTACAGGCGCTCTGCGCCATCGGAACGGGCGCACCCGCCAACACAGTGAAACATCTGGGTGGCATAACGAGATTCTTCGCTGGCGCTCAGAATGACGAGATCCTGGTCTCATTTAGGCCGAACTGTACTAGTGTTCGCTACGTTAATGCTTCGCTCTGTTTGAAACCAGGAGTTTTTGAACTGTGAAAACTCCTGGTTTCAAAGCAACCGCAGTTTAATAATTCACGAGTTACGAGTTATGGGTGACGACATGAGTAGCCAATCCAGAGACCAGTGAAATGGAAGATGTATTGTTCAATCCAGCCTTGAATGAACCGAAATATCTGATTTGGAGTTTCTGTGCATGAATTTGCAATAGTCGCATCGGCTGTACACATGCGTTCGGAAGCAGGTATGTGCGCACAACGTTGTTGCGCAAGGAGATTCAACCATGATGTCCAAGCACCATAGTCGTTTTTCGCTTTTGTTCCTTCATTTTGCGTTGGTTGCCGCAATCGTACTGGGCGCGGTGACCAGCATCCTGCCCGGAATCAATGCGCCGATCGCCCGCGCGCACAACTTGCAGACCAAGATGGTCTACATGTTCCTGGACTCGGCGACGCAGACCCTCCTCGACAACCGCATCAACAGCGGGTGGGCGCCGGGAACGCCGATCCTCCAGGTCAACGATGAAGTGGGCCTCATCATCAAAGTTGTCCCCCGCGACGGAACCACCACTGGTGTGGGTGGTCACGTGGACTTCTACGTACCCAACGGCGTCCAGGTCATGGACGTGGGCTATCTGCTGCCCACTGGCAGCGGCGGCTACGTTGAGGTGCCCATGAAAGGTCAGTCGCCCATCGCCACCGGCGACGGGCCCATCGGCGCCAAGACGACCTCGCAGCTCATTGGCATGCCGGCGGTTGGCCCCAACGTCAATGGCGTGACTGACAATCCGGTGGTCTCGACAAGTGGTTTGCACCGGGGCACCTTGGCCGGCGTCTATGGCGACACCGGCATTTTTTATTCCACAGACCCTGACACAGCGTGGGGCTCCTGGCAGAGCTTTAGCAACGCCGCCAATCCCTCAGAGGTGAATCGCTGCGGTCTCGTGGGCACCTTCGTTCTGGGCGGCGCCAAGAGCATCACCAACAACAGTGGCGATGTCTACGTGCCCTGCAACAAGTGGGACGCCGAGCAGGCTTTTGCCTGGGGCGCCAAAGGCACCACCTATCCCGGCGGCACGACTTCGCCCGCTGGCGCCTCGTCGCCCGTCGTTGATTATGGCGATGGCCGCGGCAACAGCCCGTGGGGATTTGCCAGCGGTGTGGCTGGCCCACAAAGCGGCTACGCCTGGTTCTTCGATTGGGACGAATGGCGGCTGAGCGCCCGCACGGCGGCTGATATGCGCGCGGCCATGGATACAATCGGCCCCTGGGACCGCATTCAATACCCTGGCAGCCGCATTTCGTATGATCAGCCCGGTCTCTTGGGCACCACCCTCGGCTTTGCTAGTGTGGATGGCAGCAATACAGGCGCTTCGATGCCCCTGCCGGCCACCACCTCGCAGACTGACGCTGTCAGCCCCAAAACCATCCGTTGGGCCGTGGGCCAGTTGACCAGCGGCCGACCTGAATATGTGTGGGTCAAGATCAAAGTCAACGACACCAGCGCCATTCTTGACGCCAGCGGCTGTCCCGTCTTTCACGGCGACACCTTCGGCGGCGACGCCGGCGGCAGCGACAACGGCAAGGATCATCTGTGGCGCTACTATGAGCCGTCGGTGGTCACCTGGAATGGCTGCGTGGGCATTGGCAAGCCCAGCGACCGCGCTGCGGTCAAGGTGGGCGACACTTTCCAGTACAAGATCAAGTTCTATAACCTGGGGACGCTGACGCTGACCAATGTGGTGGTCAAAGACACGCTGCCCAGCGGCGTCCAATTCCTCAGCGCCGCGCCGGCTCAAAATAGCGGTCCGAACCCCTTGATCTGGAACGTGGGCACATTGCAGCCCGGCCAAAAGTTCGAGTCGACCGTCACTGTCAAGGCCACGGGCAGCGGATTGTTGGACAATGTGGTCGAAGTGACGTCCAATCAGTTGCCGCCCCAGACCAGCACCGAGACGATCTATTCCGGCGCGCTGGCGCTGCTCAACCCGAAAAAGAGCGTCACACCAACCGCCATTGCGCCAGGCGGGGTTGTCACCTACACCATCACTGTCGACAATCTTGGCACGGGCGCAACGGGCAGCCCCTTGACGATCCAGGAATATCTGCCCACCGGCTTTAGCTATGTCGCCAAGTTGAGCGTCCTGGTGAACGGTGCAGATGTCACGGCGGGAACGACCGTGAACAACAGCAATCCGAATCAGCCGCTTTTCACCGTGCCTTCGGCCATCAATGCCGGCCAATCGCTGACGCTCAAGTTTACCGCACAGGTAGGCGCAGGCGTCTCTGCGGGTCGCTATTGCAACTTCTACACCATCACTCAGAACGGCATTCCATTGACCACCGGCTCGGAAGGGTGTGTGGATGTGGCCGGAGGGCGCATTGGCGATACAGTCTTCCGCGATTGGAACAACAACGGCGCCCAGGATGCAAGCGATGAAGGCATTGCTGGCGTAACGGTCAATCTCTATGCCGGTTCGTGCCCGCCTTCCAGCGGCCCGATCCAAACCAAGGTGACCGACGCCAGCGGTCAGTACTTCTTCAATGGTCTCAGCGCGGGCAATTATTGTGTGGACGCGCCCGCGCCTGGATCAGGCGGCGTGCCATCGGGTTACACCCTGACCACGGGGAATGACCCCACTTCTGTCACCCTGGCCCTCAATGAACAGCGCTTGAATGTGGACTTTGGCTACCGCCCAGGCGGCGTAGGCTCGATTGGCGACAAGGTCTTCGACGACGCCAACAACAATGGCGTCTTCGATGTCGGCGACACCGGCATCGACGGCGTAACGGTCAATCTGTACGAGGACACCAATGGCAACGGCGTCATTGACGCGGGCCAGGACGCCCTCATCGCCACGACCACAACCGCGGGCGGCGGCAACTACAGCTTCACGGGTCTCGATCCCTCGCTCTATTACATTGTGGACCCGGTGGATGGCCCCGGCAGCGCCGTGGACGCTTATTTCACAAATCCATACGTTCCCAGCACGGCGAACCCGAATTCCGTCAGTCCGGCGGACTTCGCGGCGCAGAGCAACGCAGTCACCGACGCCGATTTTGGCTTCTTCGGCCAGACGCCTGGCTCTATCGGCGACATGGTCTGCATCGACGCGAACGGCAACGGGCTGTGCGATTCGGGCGAACCGGGGATCCCCAATATCACCGTCAACCTTTACCGCGACGCGAATGGCGATGGCGTAGCCTCTCCCGACGAGCTGGCGGCGACGACCAGTTCTGATCAACTGGGTTTGTATCTCTTCGCAGATCTCGGTCCGGACAACTACATCGTTGTGGTGGACCTGACCGATCCTGATTTGCCCAGTTCGATGTTCCCGGTCGTCGTTCAGCACACCAAGAGCCTGGCTGTGGGCGAGAACTATCTGGCCGCCGACTTCCCCTTTGTCAGTGGGTTGACCAAGACGGTGGACAAGGCCTTTGCCGATCCGGCTGGAACCGTCTCTGACCGCACTCTGACCTTCAGCCTGCGCCCCTTCTATCCGGGTACAGGGCTGCTGGAAAATGTGCGCGTCATCGACCCGCTACCCACCGGCGCGACCTATGTGGCTGCCAGCGCCAACGCCGGCGGAACCTTTGGCGCCTATACGCCGCTGGCGGCGGCGCCCGGCAACGACCCAGAAGGCGGTCCAAGCGGTGCGACGACGCTTGATACGGCGCTGACAGTGAGCACAAACTTCGTGAACACAGGCGGCTCGGTCAACGTGACCATGAACGTCAAGCAGAACAGCGGCTCGACTGTCAACAACGTCACACCCAGCGATCTGGTCATTGACGGCGGCGCGGCGACCTGCACTGGCCCCACTCCGGCCAGCGCCAATGTGCCCACGGGTGCTGTGGGATCCAATTTCGTCTGGTCGTGCACCCTCAGCGACCCAGGCGAGTACGTCTTCAGCGCCAACGCCGAGAACGACGTTGCCACCTACTCGTGGCCCGACGCCAGCTCCGCCAGCGTGCTCTCTGCGCCGGATGGCGGCCCCAACGTGGTGACGTGGAGCCTGGGCAGCAATGCGGCTGGCGTGCCCGGCGAAACGTTGACCAGCGGGTTCACGGCAGGCCTCTATGCTTTCCGTGGGGCGAACACCAAGGAGTTCTCCAAATACGCCCCGAGCGGCAATTCCTGGACAACGAGCGCCCAACCGACCAACGGCATCGAGAAGGGCGGCGCGTTGACCGGCAACGGCGCGGGCAGGCTCTACGCTTTGGAGGGCAACTCCAAGATTTTCTATACCTACAACATCACGACCAACACCTGGTCGGCGCTGGCCAACACTTCGGACAACGTCAACGAGGGCGGCGCTGCCCAGTACCTGAACGTTGGCGGCACTGAATATGTCTTCGCCATCTTGGGCGGCAGCAATCGCTTCCGCCGCTACAGTGTGAGTGGCGATTCCTGGACCAACATGGTCAATACACCATCTAATGTAAAGAAGGGCGGTGCGTTGACGACTGATGGTACGTACATCTACGCGCTGCGCGGCGACCGACAGAAGAGTTTCTGGCGCTGCAATGCCACGACAAATAATGTTGCTGGCGCGTGCTCCGGCGCCAGCGGCTCCTGGACAGCGCTGGCCGATACGCCCCAGAATGTTGGCTGGGGCGGTAGCTTGACCCGCATCGGCAACTTCATCTATGCCTTGCGCGGCGACGGCAAGCCAGATTTCTGGCGCTATAGCATTTCAGGCAACTCCTGGAGCGTCATGACCAAGGCCCCCGGCAACGTTTCTGATGGCGGCGCGTTGGCCACCGACGGCACATACGTCTACGCTTTCCAAGGCAAGACCAAAGCTTTCTGGCGCTACAATCCAGCCACCAACACCTGGTTGACGCTGGCGTCAGCCAACTTCACAGGCAATGTGGGTCAGGGCGGCGCGTTGGTCTTCGACCCAGGCTCGACGCCGATTGGGCGCTTCACAGCCATGGTCGCCACCCCCAGCCTGGTCTCTACGGGCAATCAGATCACCGTGCGTCTGAACCTTCAGGCCAGCGTGGCTATCAACAATGTTACGGCTGGCGCGCTGACCACAACACCGACAGGCGGCGCATCGTGCAGCTCGCTGACTGGACCCACGCTCGTGAGCGCCGACGACGACGTGGCTGACTCAAGCGACGTTGTCAGCTACCAATGGGTCTGTACGGTTGCAGCGGGAGCCAGCCCTGGCAGCCTGACCTTCAGCGCCGGCGGAACGGGCGATGGCCCCACCTCGTTCCCCTCAGCGCAATCCAGAAGCGTTCTGGTCAGCCCGGTGTTGACCTTCCAGGCAACAGTGAATGCGTCTGGCGCGCCGGCAATCATCGAAAACACCGGCCTCCTGGTCGAAACAAGCGGCGCCTTTGGCTCGCTGCCCAGCAACACCACCCAGACTGCCACCGCGGGCAGCATTGGCGACTTTGTCTGGGCTGACCTGGATGGCGACGGCGTGCAGGACAGCGGCGAACCGGGCATCTCGGGGGTGACGGTGCAGGTGACCGGCCCTGGCTGCGCGCCCTGTACAGCAACCACCGACGCCAACGGCAAGTATCTGGTTTCGGGCCTGGCTGCTGGCAGCTACACCGTCTCCTATAACCCCGCGACGATTCCTGCGGGCTACTCCCCCACCACGCCCACATCCCTGTCCGTAACATTGACCACGGGACAACAGTACACCTTGGCCGATTTCGGTTTGCGCCCGCCGGGCACGGCCAGCATCGGCGACACCGTGTGGCTGGATGCGAACGAGAACGGCGTATTGGATGCTGGCGAGGCTGGTCTCCCCAATATTACTGTGCGCCTTTTCATCGACGAGAACAACGACGGCGTGATCGATGGCGGTGATACGATGTTGCAGATCGCTGTCACCGATGCCAATGGATACTATCAGTTTACGGGGTTGCACCCCGACGATTATCTTGTCCAGGTGGTTACCTCCAGCCTCGTAACGACGCCATTCGGCGTTGTCACCACCATCGGCGCAGCCATGGATCCGACCACCGGCACGACCAACCCGCGTGACGTCACCATCACTACTGCCGGCCAGACTATCACCGACGCCGACTTCGGCTACAACTGGGGCGGCTCTATCGGCGACAAGGCGTGGTATGACGACGACGGCGATGCGACGCAGGATGAAATCCCGTTGGTCGGCGCGCCGGACACAACCATCGTCCTCTATTACGACGTCAACAATAACGGCACCATCGACCCGAATGATGTCGTGCTGCTGGTGGATGTCACCGACAGCAATGGCGACTATTTGTTCGACAACCTGCCGCCCGGCGATTATCTCGTCAAGGCCGAGGAACAGCAAGTGCCGGCGCCGCCTTCCAGCGTCAACGCCGGGCAGATCGGGCGCATGGTCGCTACGACTGGCAGCACTCTGGCAGTCTCGTTAGCTGCCAATCAGGACTATCTCCAGGCTGACTTCGGCTTCATCGAGGCCAGCGAGGTGGAAGGTCATGTCTTCCATGATGTAAATTCCAACGGCGTGCTCGACGCCGGCGAACCGCGGCTTCCCAACGTCACTGTCAGCCTGAACGGTTTCGACCTGAACGGCTCGCCGGTGAATATGACGACGACGACAGACGGCGACGGCGAGTATGAGTTCATCGTACCGCCAGGCGCCTACACCATCTCCTACGATACTGCCGACCCGGACATCCCGTCCAATCTGACGATGGCCACGACGCCCACGAGCCTGACCATCGGCGTTGGCGCAGGTCAAGAGATCACCGATATCGACTTTGGCCTCGACGACCCCGGTCGGATAGGCGACCTGGTCTGGCACGATGTGGATGGCGATGGTGTGCAGGACGCTGGTGAATCTGGGCTGCAGGGCATCACCGTGCAGCTTTACGACAGCACAGGAACGACGCTCCTGGCCAGCACCGTGACAACGGCTACGGGCGGTTACATCTTCATCGGTCTGGCCGACGCAACCTATCTGGTGCGTGTGGATACAGGGACGTTGCCTATCGGCTTCGACCAGACCGGCGACCCGGATCAGCCGGGCGTTCAGTGCACCGTCTGCGATGACCAGAGTCTGTCCACGGTGACCGGCGGCGGCAGCAACCTCACCGAAGACTTCGGTTATCGCCTGGGCGGCGCAGCCGGCGCAGCCACGGTGGAAGTCTCCGGCTATGTCTGGGACGACGCTGATAGCGACGGCGTCTTCGACGCCAGCGAGTCGGTGATTGGCGGCGTCTCTGTCAACGTCAACTGCGGCGTGGGCGGCAACTTCAATGTGGTCACCTCAGGCCCGCCGACTGTGCCGGGCGGCAACTACTCTGTGGCCGGCATTCCTGAAAACAGCGATTGCACCGTGACGGTCAACACCGGCACACTGCCCAACGCGGCTTACATCCAGACGGGCGACCCGGATGTGACCAGCCCGCCGGCCTGCTCGGGTCTGGCCTGCGACAGCACGACAACCTTCAACGTAGGTCTGACCGGCCGCGCCAATGTCAACTTTGGTTACTTCGAGAATCTGGGCAGCATCAGCGGCGTGGTCTGCGACAGCACCCCGATTCTGGCGACGGATGGCCGCTGCGACGATCTGGGCGAGGTTCCACTGAGCGCCATCACCGTGACGCTCCACTACTTCGGACCGAATGGCATCCCGGGCGACGGCGATGACATCACGACGACGACGACAACCAATCTGAGCGGTCAATACAGCTTCTTTGGCCTCGAGCCAGGCGTCTACAATGTTTTGCAGACGAACCAGGCCGGCTACAGCAGCCTCAATGACCGCGACGGCTTCAACCCGGATCTCATCACCGTGAACCTGGCTGTGGGCGCGAATGTCACCGGTCAGGATTTCCAGGACGACCTGGATCCGGTGGATCTGCGGCTGACCAAGAGCGATAGCAGCGACCCCATCAATGCAGGTCAGACGCTGACCTATACCTTATCCATCACCAACGCGGGACCGGGCATTGCGCGCAGCGTGCGGGTGACGGACACCCTGCCTGCCGGAGTCACCTTTGTCAGCGCCACTCCCGCGCAGACAAGCGGACCGAACCCGCTGGTGTGGACGTTGGGCGACCTTAACCCGGGTCAAGGCAGCGCGATTACGGTGCGTGTGACTGTGGATGGCAATGTCAACGGGGTCATCACCAACACGGCGACGGTGAGCAACACGACGCCCGAATCCAACCCGTCCAACAACAGCGATCAGGAGCCGACAACCGTCATTGCCGTGGGCGATGGCGTCATTGGCGACTTCGTGTGGAATGACCTGGACAAGGACGGCATCCAGGACGCCGGTGAGCCGGGCATCGCCAATGTGACGCTCAATCTGTACATTGGCGCGACGTTGGTCAAGACGACGACGACCAATGCCAGCGGCGTCTACACCTTCACCCAGCTGCCCACCAACACCTATCGCATCGAGATCGACACCTTCGAGTTCCTGGCCAATGGTCAGTTGGAAGGCTTCGACGCCAGTTCAGCCCTGCAAGGCGGCAACCCGAATCTGGATTCCAATGGCGTGACCTTTGGCCTGACCGTAGCTGCGACGGTGACGATTGGCTCCAGCACCGTCGATCGCTCCATCGACTTTGGCTTCTACGCAAATGGCAAGTCGGCTATCGGCGACTATGTCTGGTACGACGCTAACGCCGATGGCGACCACCAGGGCGGCGAGGCCGAGTTCACCGCCGGCATCGACGGCGTGTTGATGAAACTCTATCTCGATGACGGCGACGGCGTCTTCGAGCCTGGCCCCAATGGCAATGACGGCCAGGATGTTCTTTACTCCGTCACCACGACGGGCGACGACCCCAACACGCCGGGGACGCAAACTGGCTACTACAAGTTCAATGTAGTGGCCGATGGCAACTTCTTCTGGACCCTGGTGGACGCCAGCAACTTTGCCGCAGGCGGCCCGCTGGTAGGCATGACCTATACTAACCAGAACAACCCGTATCCGCCGGACAACCCACAGGGTGTGCTGTTGCCGAGCTTGATCCAGAACAACTTCGACATCGACTTTGGTTTCGCTGGTACGGACCTCTCTGTAACCAAGAGCGACAATCCAGACCCGGTGTCGGCAGGCGCGCGCTTGACCTACACTGTTGTGGCGAGAAACAACGGGCCGCTTGTGGCCTCGGGCGTGCGCGTGACCGACACCCTGCCAGCAGGCGTAACCTTTGTTTCGGCGACGCCCGCCCAGACGAGCGGGCCGAACCCGTTGGTCTGGAGTGTGGGTACGCTCAATGTCAACGAGAGTCGCACCTTCACGGTCGTAGTGACAGTGAACCTGACGACGACAGGCGTCATCACCAATACGGTGGTTGTGGGCGGCGATGACTTCGACCCCACACCAGAGAACAACCGCGACGATGAGCCGACGACGGTGCAGAACCCGAGCATCGCCATCGCCAAGACGCCGGACGTGCAGCAAGTCGTGACTGGCG
>CAZLMM010000049.1:0-48427 GCA_964560495.1 uncultured Caldilineaceae bacterium | reverse complement strand
AGCTTGGTCGCATCCCCCAGCCGCATCACCACCCCTTCGCCATATTTCTTGTTCAAGTTGCCCAGCGTGGTTTCCAGGGCGCGTAGCTTGCCGCTGTCGATAGTCGATGTCGCCTCGCCGGCTGCTTTCGCCGGTTCACTATTTCCTTTTGCTTTGGCCGCACACATGGTTTTCGTTCTCCTTGGGTTTCACGATTCTTAGTCTGAAGGCCGGCTGCCTGTCGACGCTGTTATTTTCGCCGAAAAACATGAATATATTGGATTTTAGCACATTTGTTCTGATTCAACAAATCGAGATGGATGGCTTTGACAATTGATGATGGATAGCGTAGAGTCAGGAAAATCTGGGCGCTTCGGGTACGAGCGCCAGTACAAGTACGAGTACGAACAAGTGATGGGGTGAGTGTGCAATCGTGATTGCCAGCTACATGCGGGCATTGCGGACCTATAGCCGTGATGTCCGTTTTATTTTGCTCGTTTCCGCCATCATGGGTTTTGCCATTGACGGTGGGGTCTATACTGTCATTTTCAACCTCTACATGCTGCGCATGGGGTTTGGCCCCGAGTTCATCGGCCAGGTCAATTCGGCGGGTCTGCTCGTTTTCGCCATTGCCAGCCTTCCCGTTGGGGCGTTGGGCGGGCGGTTTGGCTCGAAGCCGCTCATGGTCGCTGGCATCTCGCTCTGTTTGGCTGGCAGCCTGGCGCTACCCTTCGCCGATGTCGCCCCGGAAAGCTGGCAAGCTGCATGGCTGCTCGTCTCCTATGTCATCCTACACTTGGGGATCTCTTGTTACTACGTCAATTGCTCGCCCGTATTGGTGGGCGCAACGCACCACAGCGAACGCACGCGGGTCATCGCCATCCAGTCAGCCATGATCGGCATCTTTGCCTTTGGCGGCGGCATGATTGCCGGCTTTCTGCCGGGTCTGCTCATCTCACTCTTTGGCTGGTCGAGCGTCGCGCCCACCCCATACAGCGCGCCGCTGCTCATCGCCGGGCTGATGCTTATCCCGGCGGTGATTCTGATCTCCCGCGTCTCGCCTGTGACGCAGCGCAGCGAAGAATACATCGGCAGCGAGAAGGGCGCGCCCAGCGCCGGCATCTCTTTCGTTGGCATTGTCGTCGCCATGTCGGTCATCCGCTTCCTACAAGTCGCTGGCGTGGGTAGCATCGTGACATTTTTCAACGTCTACATGGACGAGGCGCTCAATACGCCCACCAGCCTGATCGGTATGCTTTCTGCCGTGTCGCGCCTGTTGGCCGTGCCCGCTGCGCTCAGCGTGCCCTTCATCACCCGCCATGTGGGCAACGCGGCGACGGCCATCTGGGTGTCGATTCTGGTGGTCCTCTTTATGGCGCCCCTGGCCTTTGTGCCCACCTGGCCGGCAGCCGGCGTCAGCTACATCGCCGTGATGGCCTGCACGTCGATTCGCTATCCTGCATTCTTCGTCTATCTCATGGAGATCACGCCGCCCCAACTGCGCGCCACCATGTCGGGCGCGGGCGAGATGTCGGCTGGCTTCAGTTTTGCGCTGATCGCGCTGTTGGGCGGTTACATCATCGCCGGCCCTGGCTTCACCACTCTCTTTGTCATGTCGGCGTTGATGACATTGACTGGCACTCTGCTCCTATGGGGCTTTCTGCGCTGGTCACGCACAAAGCGCGGGCGGAGCATCGTCAACAGCCATTATTGAGCGCGCGGCGTCAAAGGGAGACCCGCCACTATGTTTGCAGTAACCGCACGTCTCTGGTCAACCATGATTGTGCGGTTTGTAACCGCACCTACGGTTGTATGATCTTTATTTGTCGCGTCTATGAGAAAGACATGCAGCTGAAACCGAGCGTCATCATTGACCAGCCTGTGAATTGGGGGACAATGAACGGCGGCGCAACAAAGCGATGACCGCCGGCAGAGCCTGGGTATAGAGACGATAGAGCGCAGGCCAAATGGGGTAATCCCACGCGCCGATGTGGGGCTGGAACGCAGCGCCAAAACCTTGCTTGAACTGCCATACGCCTTGCAGCCCATCGGCCAGGTCGTCGAGTTGGGTGGGCGCTCCCCACCAGTCATAAACCGTGCAGCCCTGAGACATGGCCCAGCGCATGGCCTCCCACTGGAGCAAATAATTGGGCATGTCGCGGCGACGGCGCTCGCTGCTGGCGCCATAGAAATACCAGGCGCGCTGGCCATAGCGCAACAAGAACAGCCCAGCCGCTGGCAATTTCTCCTCTTCGTGGCCGGCCAGCAAGAGCGCGCCGCCCGCCGGATTCCCCGGTTCGGCCTGGGAATCCAGAAACGTGCGCCACGTCGTCTGGTAATACGCGAAGGGACGGATCAGAAAACCATCACGCGCGCCCGTTTCTGCATACAAATCATAGAAAGCCGAGAGGTCGTCGGCGTCGCCTAACCGAACGCGCATCCCCCGCCGCTCCGCCAGGCGGATGTTGTAGCGCCACTTGCTCTTCATCCTGTCGAGCAGCCCATCCTCGCCTACGCTCAAGTCGCTGAAAGCCGTGTTCTTGAACTGAATCTGTTCCTGGCTGTAGACCCAACCGCGGCGGCGCAGGCGATCGATGACGCGCCGGCCCACGGCGCTGTCCTCGCGCAGGTCCGGGTCGATCTTCACCATCAGGCAACCGCGGCGGCGAGCGTGATCCTGGATGGCATCCAGCGCCTCATTCACCGTGCGGTCGTCGGCCCAATCCAGAACTGGACCTTTGGGCACATAGGCGATGCGCGCCGGCAGAAAGGGCGCCGGTTGCCGCCATAAGAACTGAAAAGCAGCCGGCCCACACTCCAGCGCCAGGCGCTCGGCGCGCCAGCCTGTCTGCGCCTTGACCTCGCCCCACTCCCATGATTGGAGCACGTGAGGGTCGGGCAACGCGGCGAGGCGCTGCCGCCACTGCTGGGGGGTGGGGATCACGGCAAGCAACGGGTTCGACCCGACGCCGGGCAACCGTTTCGCTGCCGCTTCGGGCAACGCAGCCAGTTCTCGACGGGCTTGCAGCGATCCAACGCCGGCGCGATAGGCGACGTAGCCCAGCGCGCTCACCGGGCGATCCCATGCGCCGATGACGCGCACCACATGCCCGCCGAAACCCTGCTTGAAACGATAGACGCCCCAGAGACCGTGCTCCGGAAAGCGCTCCATGTCCAACGGCAACGCATCGACCAACGCGCCGCTGCCGTCGCCCTGGTTGAGCGCCTGGGCCAGCCGCCCCAATTCATCAGGAATGCCCCAGAAGTCGTAGCGTTGCGCGCCGCGGGCACGCGCCCAGCGCATCGCCGCCCACTGGAGCGCATGGTTCGGCATGCGATTGCGTTCACGCTCGCCGCTGGCGCCCCACAGATACCAGGCAGTCTGCCCAACGCAGGCCACGACAATGGCGGCCAACGGCTGGCCCTCGAATTCGGCCAACAGGAAAGCGGCGTACTTTGGCGATAGGAGACGATACGCCGTGTTGTAATACTCCGGCGAGTGGACGCCAAACGCGTCGCGCTCGCCCGTCACGCGCATGAGCTCGTTGAAGGCTGGCAGATCGTCCGCCGTACACTCACGCACTGTTACGCCTTTGCGTTGGGCCAGGCGCACGTTGTAGCGCCACTTGCTCTTCATGCCCTGCAAGATGCCATCTTCGCTGTCCGAAATGTCGAGCAGGATGGTGCTGGGCGGCTGGATCGTCTGCGGGCTGGGCCGAAAGCCATAGCTGGCCAGGAGCGCACGGTTGGCTGCCGTGTCAGGCAGCTCTGGTTCGATCTTGAGCAGGGCTACGCCGCGAGCGCGACAGACTCGCTCAAGCTCAGCCACCAAGGTGGTTGTCTGTTCACGATCTTGCCAGTTGACAAGGGGGCCTCTTGGCGCATAAGCAATGGTCAGACCCGCCATGCGCCGGAAGAGAAGCTGCGCGCCAGCGACGGGCTGACGCCCATCGGCGCTCAAGATCGCCCTCTGACTCTCCCAGCCGAAACGACGCTTGAGCGCGCCCCACCCGCCGAGCTGAAGCAGGTGCGCCGCAGGGTGGCGCTCCACAAAGGCGTCCCAGAACAGATCAGGGTCTTCCGGCGCGCTGGAAGGGCGAATCGACTCAGGTGAGATTGCCGCACACATGGGAGCAATGATACCATTCGCCAACGAAGAACTGTAAATGGAGAAGGCTCAACAGGAATCCAGGTGGTCAGCCAACATCCCATGTATCTCGTAACTCGTAATTCGTTACTTGTTACTTATCGCCCATCAGAACATGAACAAGAATCTGAGCCAATATGAACACCATCATCGAATCCGTCCCCAACTTCTCCGAGGGCCGCAGGCCAGAAGTCATCGCAGCCATCGTCGCGGCGATCCAGACGCCCGGCGTGCTCCTGCTGGATTACAGCAGCGATTGGGACCACAACCGCTGCGTGGTCACGGTGGCCGGGCCGCCGCAAGCTGTCGTCGAGGGCGTCTTTTGCGCAGTGCGCGTGGCCGGTCAATTGATTGACCTCTTCGAGCATCGAGGGGAACATCCTCGCATCGGCGCAACAGATGTGGCGCCCCTGATCCCCATCCAGGGGATCACGTTAGAGGAATGTGCAGCATTGGCGACAGACCTTGGCCGGCGCATCGGCAAGGAATTGGGCATACCCGTCTATCTCTACGAGGCGGCGGCCACCCGACCGGAACGACGCAACCTGGCCAACATCCGCAAGGGGCAGTTCGAGGCGCTGCTCCAGGAGATCACCCTGCCGGAGCGAACGCCCGACTTTGGCCCCGCCCGGCTTGGGCCAGCCGGCGCAACCGTGGTTGGCGCACGTCCCTTCCTCATCGCCTACAACTTCTATCTGACCAGCGCCGATGTAGAGATCGCCCGACGCATTGCAAAGACGATTCGCGAGAGCAGCGGCGGACTGCCGGCGGTCAAGGCCATGGGGCTGTTGGTGGATGGGCAAGCCCAGGTGAGCATGAACCTGGTGGATTTCACCCGCACCCCGCTCCATGTGGTCATGGAAGAGGTGAGCCGGCTGGCAGCGAACGAGGGCGTTGCGGTAGATCGCAGCGAACTGATCGGGCTGATCCCCCAGGAAGCCGTATTCCAGGCTGCTGCCCATTTTCTCAAGCTGCCCGACTTTCACGCTGGCCGGGTGGTGGAAGAGGCCATTCGGCGCAAACTGGTTGAATAGTCTACGTTGTTGCGCCGTTTGACCTACATTCTTCTCTGCTATCAGACATGTCATCTTTGACCGTGTTGATCCGCCGTGCTAGAATGCTGCTACCATGCCGAAGTTTCGGCGCGGCGCGGAATACACATGGCGGACTATCCCAATTTCTCTGATCAATCCATCGAGTGTTCACAACAGGCTCTCTCTAGGCCCGTTGATTTGGCTGTGGTGATCCTCAGCTACAACACGGCCGGGCTGCTGCGCAACTGTTTGCGTTCGGTCTTCGCCAGCCAGGGTGATCTGCGTATTCGCGTCTGCGTGGTGGACAACGCCAGCAGCGACGAGAGCGCCGGCCTGGTCAAGAGCGAGTTCCCCCAGGCGCACCTCATCGTCAACGCCGCCAATGTTGGCTATAGCGCCGGCAACAACGTGGGATTGCGCTGGTTTGGCTTTGGCGCGCAGAGCAGTGCGTCAGCGCCGCGCTATGCCTTGCTCCTCAACCCCGATACGGTCGTTCCACCTGGCGCATTCGCCGCGATGACTGCCTTTATGGATGGGCGCCCGACTGTTGGTGTGGCCGGGCCGCGTGTCCGTCGCCCAGACGGCAGCCTGGATCGGGCGTGTCGCCGCAGTTTTCCCACGCCCCAGGTGAGCTTTTATCGCATGATCGGTCTGAGTCGCCTCTTCTCTCGCAGTCGGCGCTTCAACGCCTATAACCTGGAATTCCTGCCCGAAGACGCGGTGCATCCGGTCGACTCGGTCGTGGGGGCGTATATGCAGGTGCGCCGCGAGGCCATTCTTCAAGCTGGCTTGCTGGACGAAGCCTTTTTCATGTACGGCGAAGACTTGGATTGGGCCAAGCGCATCAAAGATGCCGGTTGGGAAGTCTGGTACAACGGCCGCGCAGAGATCACCCATGTCAAACAGGCTGCCAGCAGCCAAAGCATCAAGTCGCGCCTGGACTTCTATGAAGCTATGTGGATCTTCTACCGCAAGCACTATCGCGCCACGACTGCCTGGCCGCTCGACCAGGCAATCCGATTGGGTGTGACGGTCAAAGCCGGGTTGGACGTGGCGCGCCATGTGTGGCGTTTCTGTCGCAGCGAACAGCGGACGCCAGCGCGGCGCGATGTGAACAGTTTTGCGCCAACGGCGCAAGATGATGTGGTGCGGTTATGAACGCAGGAAAGATCCGCACCCAGTCCAGCCGGACGCAATCAACCCGACGCGCCAGAAGCGCGCCCGCGTCCAGCCAGGAAGCCGTCGAAGCATCCGCCTTCGATGATTTCGAAACACGCAGCGGTCATCGACCAGGCTTGCTCAAGCGGCCCCAGATCATTTTCATGGCCGCATTGGTCGTGATCGACATTGCCTGTGTGTGGTCTTCTTATTATCTGGCGTGGTTGGTTCCAGCCAACAACCCGCAGTTGATCATTGGCCCATTTCACGAGTTTTGGCCGCTGCCAGCCGTTCAGACGTTCGTCTTGCTGACAGCTTTCGTTTCCCAGCGGATGTATCAGCGCCGACGTGCGGTCAGCCATCTGGATGAATTCATCAAGATCACCATCTACAACACCTTCGCTGTTCTCATCACCATCGCGCTGTTAGCGCTGCTGCACCCACAGTTCGAGTATCGCCGCCAGATGGTTGTTTTGGCCTGGTTCATCGGCATCCTCCTTCTCACCCTGGCGCGCGCCATTCACGCGCAGATACAGTGGCGCGCCCAAGCTGCGGGCATTGGCGATGATCGGGTCCTGGTCATCGGCGCGGGCGAAATCGGCCAGATGCTCATGCACAAGATCAAGCTCAGCCCCAAGCTGGGCTATCAGGTGGTGGGAGTGGTGGACAACGGCAAAAGCGATCGTCGCCCCTATCCACTGGATGCGCCGGTGTTGGGCAGCCTGGCGGACATCCCGCGCATCATCGACAAATACGCCATCGACGAAGTCATCATTGGGCTACCTGAAAGCAGCCATCAGGAGCTGGTCAACATCATCTCGCTGTGTGAACGCGAAAAGGTGGGCATCCGCGTCTTTCCCGACGTCTTCCAGATCATGGCGAGCGAGGTGACCATCGGCGACCTGGGCGGTCTGCCGCTCTTGACCATACGCGACGTAGCGCTGCAAGGCTGGAACGTCACCCTCAAGCGTGGACTCGACATCGTGGGCAGCGCAGTCGGCATGGTTTTTCTCAGCCCATTCTTGCTCATCACAGCGTTGTTGATCAAGCTTGACAGCCCTGGGCCTGTTTTCTATGCGCAAGAGCGCATGGGATTGGACGCCAAGCCTTTCAAGATCATCAAATTTCGTTCCATGCGCGCCGATGCAGAAGCCGATGGGCCAGGCTGGACGACGGTCGACGACCCGCGCAAGACCAAGCTGGGCGCATTCATGCGCCGTTTCAACATCGATGAGCTGCCTCAACTGATCAATGTGCTGCTCGGCAACATGAGCCTGGTGGGACCGCGCCCAGAGCGCCCGGTCTATGTGGAACAATTCCGCCAAAGCATTCCACGCTATATGGATCGCCACCGAGAAAAGGCAGGCATCACCGGCTGGGCCCAGGTGAACGGGCTGCGGGGCGACACCTCCATTGCCGAACGCACCAAATACGACCTCTGGTACATCGAAAACTGGTCGCTGCTCCTTGACATTAAAATCCTCATTCGCACGATTCTCCAGACGCTCCTGGGCACGAATAACAACGCCTACTGATCATGCTGCAGCATGAGCGGAATCTCGGTCGCCCACCCCGTTTTGGTACGCTCGACAAAGCCTTCGACGCCTTCCACGTTCATGAGTACTTTCACAATGCCGGCGGCTTTGCTGCTGTGCATTGAGCCGACAGCGCGGCGCACAAGAAACGCTTCGACGAGAATGGCTTGCCGCTTTGTCCGGCCGGGTTGGCCATGCCGCTGAAAGCGAGATGACCATGTCCATCTGTTGACCGGCTACTGGACTGCCCGGCTCGCTGACTCGTGCTTCTTTCCTTTGGCGTGTGATTGGCGTCGTCACGACTTTGCCGGCTCGGGCGGTTCGGCGGCCGAACATTCTTCTGTTCCTGCTCGTTCCACCCATCCGGCGCTCACTCGCTGCGCTGGCTTGCTGTGTTTGCGCCATTTTCCTGCCCATCCTCACCGATTTCGTCAATCCGCCCGCCATGCCGGTGGTGGTGGTCAGCCTGCCGACTTTCCTCTCCTGAATCTCTGTTGGGCGCTCTTGCTGCGCTACCTCTTGGGTTGGTCGTTGCGCACCCTGGAACACCAGTTGCGCGTCAATCTGCTCGTGCGCTGGTGCACACACTTTGCCCTCCACGAGCAGACGCCTGACCACACCACCCTGGCCCGCTTCGAGAACTGGATGCGGGAACATGCCCTGGATGTGATGTTCGTGGCCGTCTTGAAGCAGATCGACGCCGATTTCCCCGATCATGCTCATCGAGGAACTGCTCAAGCTCTCCCACAGCCTCGATGAGGAGGAGGCGCGCCACGTGCGCGAGCATCTCAGCGAGGAAGAGCTGGTCATCTTCGACATCCTCACCCGGCCGCGCCCTCGCTGAGCGTCGAGGAACGCAATGAGGTGAAAAAAGGTCGCCCGCAGCCTGCTGGCGCGCAACTGTCTCAAATCGCTCTGCGTCCGGCCCGACGTGAGGCAACAACTGACAGCGCCCATCACATCGGTACGACTCGTGATCGCGAAATGGGTTGCGATCGTTAGCAAAGGATGTTAGAGCGGCGATCGCGGATGGGTGCGCTCATAGAAATCCTCTGCGTTGTCATGAAATCTGTCATCACAGACGAGTTCACAGATATTCAGATAATCCGCCAAAGGGAATCGCGTTGATATGAGTATCCGACACTGCGAAGGAGCAAAATAATGAGCGCTGTGAAAGTCGTTCAGAATGTTCAACATTGCAGAACGCCCCAATCACGCCTCACGGCCGCCAGCGCGTTGCGCCGATGAAGCGTTCGCTATTCACATGTTCGTTGAAGTAATAGGTGGTGACAATCGTCTCGTCCGTAAGCTGCACTGAGCGCGTGTAGCCCAGGTCCGAGCAACCGCCGTCGTCGCGCAGGTGGATGACCTGGCCCCAGGTGTGGCCGCCGTCGTCGCTCAGCCGCGCCTGGATGCCAAAGGGCGCGGCGCGGTAGCCGTAGGTGAGGCAGATGCGGCCATCGTGGAGCCTGATCAAGGCCGGTGGGTTGCCGCCGGAGCCAGCATAGGGCACGGGGCGGTTGAGGTAGTGAAAGGTCGCGCCATCGTCCGTCGATTCGTAGAGGTCGATCCAGGTGGGCACGCGCTCGAATTCGCCCTGAGCCTGGCTGCAACGAATGGCAGTCAGGATCGTGCGTTCATCCACGCGCACGCTGGCCGGCATGATCAGCTCGCTCTCCTCCGAAGTCGCCACCCATGAAACATGCGCGAAGGTGCGCCCGCCGTCAGTCGTGGCTGCCATCAACACCCCCTTGCCTTCTTCGCCGTTCTCCCGTGCGGCGGTCAGAAAGAGCCGGCAGCTTTGCGGCCCGTCGATGATGGCGTCGGTGCGCGCCTCGATCCCGGTCTGGCCGAAGAAGGGCAGGCTGAAGGGCCCCTGCCAGGTGTGTGCACGGTCGGTGGAAAGATAGAACCAGGCGATCGTTCCGCCGCCCAGACCGGTGCGGGCGCACATGATGGCGAAGTCTGGATGAGTGAAGTCGAACCCGCCTGGGCAGGGACGCGGCAGCGGCTCCAGCCCCAGCTCGATGGCGCGCGCAACCTGCAAGTCGTGATTCATGTGCTCATCCGCCGAAAAGCCTCGCCCGCCCGGCGAGGGCGCCGGTGTGGGGATGGTGGTCCAGGTGCGACCGCCGTCCTGGCTCCTGGCCTGCATGGGGATGGCCGGCCGGTCTTCCGTGCGGGCGTGGAAACCCGCGTCGCTCTGGTGGGTGCATTGGGTGAAGTCGACTACGATCTCGTCGCCCCAGACCCACATGCCATAGTTGGCCGGCCAACCGGCGAATTTACCCACTTCACGATAGACGATCACATGTTCTTTTTGCATCGGATTGTCTCATTTCTTCATGATCCAGATTTCTGAGATTTCGTGGCCGGCGCCCAGACCGCCCAATCCTGGCGCGCGCTGCAAGGAAAGGGTCAACTCGCCGTGACGGACAGCCGCAGGTGGGATGTCGAATTCCAGCGGCGTCGGTGGCGTGGGCTTGACCATGAAAGGATGAATCTCGACGACCTCGTTGGTCATTGCGTCCATCGCGGTTAGGCGCAGCCTCATCCCTTTTGCAACATCGGAGTAGACCACACGCACCCGATAGGAGGCCTGGGGATCGAGCGCGGGGAAGTGCAGGCGCAGGGGGAAATCCTTCAGACAGCCGGTGTAACCGCGCCAGGCGCGGCGGATCGGGCGAGGGTCTTTCCAGTAGGGAAAACGGCGGTGGGGCGAGCGATAGAAGCCTGGGTCGGCCTCATAGGGCAGACGGTCGCGTAAGTTGGGGCAGTCATAGGCGTTGCTCAGGTCGAGATAGGAACCGCCTGGTCCGGGATTGCACCAATCCAACAGCCGGGCGATCTCGGCCTGTCTTTCCGTTTCGTCATCCAGCTTGCGGATGCGCGCAAACTCTGCCCGCAGCCAGGGCGCGTCGTTGAGCGGGAAGTCGAGGCCATCCAGGTTGGCGCCGCGCGTTTCGGATTGGGCGCGATACAGGGGAACGCTCAACTGCATGTGGATGCTTTGGAAGAGCGCCTCGGCCAGCTGAAAGATGCGGGTGCGCCATGTCGCGGCAATCGGCTGGCTCGCCGCCCGCTCCAGGATCGCCTCTGCCTGACCCATAGCCGCCAATGCGCCCAGTTGGGGCGCGGCGCGCAAGCGATCCCATGCTTCTACTTCCAGCCCGCTCTCATAGAGTAGTCGGCTGCGCGTGTAGGCGTCGTAATAGGTGCGGTAGAGGGCCTGTTGAAAGCGCCAGTTTTTGAGCAGGGCTGGCGACGCGGCCTGCTCCAGCATCTGAAATTGACGCAGCGTGGTGAGTACGCCTATGTTGGTCGCCAGCGGGCCGCGCCAATTGCGCTCCAGGGCCAGCAGCCCCAGGGCAAAGTCATCGGCGTGTTCCGGTGCGATGAACAGGCGGCTGTACTGACGCAGAATCTCCACCACATCGGTTTGCGGGTCCCATCCCAGCCCGCTCCAGATGAACTTGTTCACGTCGTCGTTGCAGCCCTCGGAATAGGTGAGGAAGCCAAGCGCCTCCTCGCCCATTTGCTGAAAGATGACCTGTTGGTCGCGCGGGCGTGGATTGATGGTCTCGCGTCCCTCGGTCAGGGCAAAGGCTATGTCCCAATCGGGCACGGGATATTGACAATCCAGGCTGTGGGTGATGTCGGGATAGCTGCGTATGGGATAGCGGGCGGGGATCAGGCGGCGAAAATCGGCGATGGTCATGTGACACCAGGGGCCATAGACCACGCCGGCGAGCCAATCGGGCGACTCTGTACGTAGGATCGTCAGGAATTCATCCAGCCACTCGTCGCTGAAGCCCTGGGCGGAAATCCACAGTTGAACGTTGGGATGAAACTGGCTGATCCGTTCCTTCTGTTTTGCCAGCATGGGAAGCAGAAGTCGCGGACGCGTGTTGCCCGGGTCGCCGCCTGGGACCAGGATGGCGTCCACCCGCGGCAGCCGCCGATAGACCGCCTCCCACTCGGCTAGGGCGAATTCCACCATTTCGGGACGGGAGTAGTCGTCATCCAACGCCGGGTGCCAGACCCAGACATCCAGGCCATAGCTGTCGGCGATGGCCGACATGGACGCCATCATCTCCAGAGGCGGCAGGGGAAAATGGACGCTGTCGAGCCGGTCATCGGAACGGGGTGGGATGAGCTCGATGGCGTTCGTTCCAAAGAGCGCCAGCTCGCGCATGTACTGATCCCACTGGGGCGTGTCCCAGCCGTCATAGGAATTGGTCTTGTCGCGGTAGCCTAGTTGATGTCCACGCAGGCTGTATTTCGGCGCAGTCGTGACGGCGAGCGCAGCGGGCAGCAGTACGCGTCCCCTCGTCATTTCCAGATGACGCAGGAGGAAACCCACGCCGTAAAGCAGGCCGCGGCTGTCGTTGCCCAGGATGTGGATAGTAGGGGCAGCTTGATCGAGCCGGGTGCGAATCTGGAAGCCGTCGGCAGAATGTGTGGGCGTCGCTGCGTCGAGCACGTCGAGGAGGATAACAGGCGTATCGCCAATCTCCCCTTGCTGGACAATCTGCCAGCAGATGCGCGTGCGCTTTTCGACTTCTTCCACCAGAACCTGGGCGGTCTTGCGCCCCAGCCGATCCAGCCTTGGGGACGCGCATACCACTGCCCGGCTCAGGTCGAGTTGCGGGGCTGAGAGATGGGTTCGATTTGTCATATTGGTAGCGCCGCCTACGCCTTCATGCCTGTGAGTACGATGCCCTGGATGAACTCGCGTTGAGCAATGAAGTACATGATGACCACCGGCACGACCATGAAAACGCCCAGAACCATCATGTAATGGGTCCAGTCTCGGCCCGTCTCGAAGCGTTGGAGCGAGTTCAGCCCCAGAGCCAAAGTCCACATGTTACGCTTGGTGAGGAAAACCAGCGGCTGCATAAAAGCGTTCCACTCGCCCAAGATGGATTGGATCGTCACGACGATGATGGCCGGGCGCGCCAGGGGCACCATGATCTGGAAGAGGACGCGCGGACGGCTGGCGCCGTCGATGCGCGCGGCGTCCTCAAGCTCCATGGGAATGGTGCGGAAAAACTGACGCAGCAGGAAAATCGAAAAGGCGTCGCCAAAGTAGGCGGGCACGATGAGCGGCAGCAGGGTGTTGACCCAACCGATCTTGGAAAACATGACGTAGACCGGGATCATGATGACCACGAAGGGGAGCATGAGGGTCGCCAGCAGCAGAGCGAAGATGGTGTCCCGGCCACGAAAACGCAGGCGTGCAAAGGCGTAACCGGCCAGGATTGCGACGAGCACAGTGCCGATGGTGGCGAAAATGGTGATGAGCAGTGTGTTGCGGGCATAGGTGAAGACTGGCACCGCAGTGAAGACCTCGACATAATTCTGCCAACGGAATGGATCAGGGATGAGCTGCGGCGGAAAAACATAGATCTTGTTGGGCGCTTTGAACGAGGAGGAGATCAGCCAGACGAAGGGCATGAGCATGATCAGCCCGCCGCCTCCCACAAAAATATACCCAAGTATCTTGTTGATCGTCTCTTGTCTGGCCATGATTACTCCTCGCCCTCCACCTCATAATAGACCCATCTCTTCTGGGTGCGGAAGAGAATAAAGGTCAACAGCATGATTACAAGAAAGAGCATCCACGCCATGGAGCTGGCGTAGCCGTTCTTGAAATAACCAAAGGCGTTGCGGAAGGTGTAGAGCACATAGAAGAGCGCTGAGTTGCCCGGTCCGGCCGGGTCGCTGGTCGTCTGCCCACTGAAGAGGATATAGGCCACGCCAAAGACCTGGAAACTGAGGATGACGGCCATGATCAACTGGAAGAAGATGACCGATGAGGTCAAGGGCAGGGTGATGTGGCGAAATTTTACCCAGACGCCGGCGCCATCCACCTCCGCCGCTTCATAGAAGGTCGTGGGGACGCCTTTGATAGCGGCCAGATAGATGAGCGCAGCGTTGCCAAGTCCCCAAAGTTGGATCAGGACGACGGAACGAATGATCCAATCTGGATCGGTCAACCAGCCGGGCGCGTCCAACCCCACAAGACGCAGAGGATAGTTGACCGGACCGAATTCGGGATTCAGCGCCCAGCGCCAGATCATGGCGCTGGCGACCACCGGCACCAATGAGGGCAGATACCACATGGTGCGATAGGCGGCGATGCCGCGCAACTCTTGGGCCATGAGCAGGCCGATGAGATAGGCGACGATCATGGAAAGGGGGATGAAGAGCACGGTGTAGTTGAGCGTCACCTCGATGGACTTCCACCAGTAGTTGTCATTGAAGAGCGCGCGGTAGTTCGCCAAGCCGATCCATTGGGGCGGGCTGAGGATGTCGTACTTGGTGAAGCTGAAGTAGAGGCTGGCAAAGACCGGGCCAAAGCGAAAGAGGATCAGACCCAGGATGACGGGCAGGATGAAGAGCCAGCCCCAAAGGGTTTCCTCGAAGCTCAGCCTACGGTAGAAGGGCGTCTTGGCGGCAGTCGGCGTGGCCGACTCCAAGGCTGCGGGTGAGGCGCTCATAAGACCTCCATGATCCGTATGTGAAATCGTAGGTGCGATTCGCAATCGCACATGGCTGTGGTCGATCTTGTGCGTGTGGCTGCGAGCCGCACCTACGATTGTTGTGTCAGGACGTGGGCACTTCGCCGGTTCTGAGCAATTGCTCAGATTTCGGGCGCAACTCGCCAGCGATGTCTTCCCATCGTTTGTTGCCGATGAAGAGATCGGTCAGGTAGGGACCCCACAAGTCAATGAAGTACTGATACCAGCCGTTCCAATAAGAATCGATCTTGTCGCCCGGCCAACGATAGGTCTCTGGATTCTCGAAGACATCGTAGGCGAGCTGACGCTCGACGGTGCTGGGCGGCGTGGTGTTCAGGAAATCCTCGCGCAGCGAGCGTAGCGTGGGCTGCAACTGACCGCGATCGACGATGATCTTCTGCCCAGCCGGGTCTGCTGTGCAGAAGTAGATGAACTCGAAGGCTTCTGGCTTCTTGGAGCTCTCTTTGTAGACACACATGGGAGAGTATTGGCCGTAGGAGGCTTTCACCTTGCTGTAGGGGACCTGAATCATGCCCAGGTTGACGCCAGCATCCAGATACTCACCCATGCTCCAGATGCCGCCATGCTCCATGGCCACGTTGCCCGACACCAGCGTAATCTCCTGGGCGGTTTGATATTTGGCCGAAGGCGCTACGAAATGCACCAGGCCCAGGTCCGCCAGCCAGTTCATGGCCTCGGTGAACTCGGGCGTGTCGATAGGCATGGTCATATCGGCCTCGATGATTTCCGCGCCGTTGGACCACATGTAGGTCTGGCGACCATGACCGGTGTCGGCCATAAAGCCGTATTGCCGCACACGGCCCGGATTGAAGCCAGCGTCATTGGGTGTGTTGCCGTCCAGGTCGAAGGTCAATTGTTTGCCCAGTTCAATAATCTCATCCCAGGTGAGCCAGACGGATGGATCGGGATAGGGAACGCCAGCCTGGTCAAAGAGATCCTTATTGTAGAAGACGAGCAGTGCGCCGCTATCCCAAGGAATGCCCCAGATTTTACCATCGAAGGTTTGGCAGGAGAAGGTGTTGTCGGTGAAGTCCTCCATCTTGAACCTGGGCTCGGCAGCCAGGTAGTCGTCAATTGGCTCGACTACGCCCTTACGCGCCAGCATGCCGGTTGTGCGCACAGAATCGAACCAGCAATCTGGCCCCGTGCCAGCGGCCAACATATTCAGCAAGGCTTCTTGGTGTGAGTAGCCCGCTACCTCATTGAGCTCAAATTCCCAGTTGGGATGTGTCTTCTTGAACTCGTTGATCTGCAAATCCATGGTCTGAAAGACATATTCGCCGCCGCGGTTGAAGAAGCTGATCAACACGGCTTCCTCGCCCGGTTGTGCGGCGCTGCCTTGCTCTGCTTCTGCCTGGGGCGCGCCGGTGGGCGGCGCTGCACAAGCAACCAGCATCAGCCCGGCTGACGCCATGGCCGATGCCTTCAAAAACTCACGACGACTCAAACCCTTACCACTCATCTGGATACCCCTTTCATGAATCACACCTAGAACGCACTCAATCTTCATTTCCGTGTTCGTACTATACTTCGCTCTGTTTGAAACCAGGAGTTTTTGAACTGTGAAAACTCCTGGTTTCAAAGCAACCGCAGTTTAGTACACGTGGGCCTAAATAACACCACGACTTGTCATGCTGTTTGGTACAGGCGCTCTGCGCCATCGGAACGGGCGCACCCGCCTACGCAGTGAAGCATTTGGGGGCATAACAGATTCTTCGCTGGCGCTCAGAATGACGAGATCCTGGTCTCATTTAGGCCGCTCTGTACTAGCACCTGCTCACACCCACCCCAATTTCGTCGCGCCCGATCTCACCTCCTCCAATTCTTTTGCAGTTAACTCACACATGGGCGGACGTACGCGCCCGGCCTGCACCCCGCGGATCGCCAGGGTCGCCTTGAAAAAGGCTGTCGTCCTGCCACCCTGGTGAATGTTGACGACGGCGTTGACGACGCGCTGCAATTCCTGAGCGCGCTGCAAGTCGCCGTTCTGGAACGCATCATAAAGCTGGATGAACGGCTCTGGCAGCGAATTGGAATTGCCCGAAATCTGGGCTTTGCTGCCCAGAACCAACCCGCCCAGCATGAGCTCGTCCACGCCAAAGCAGGGCGTGAATCCTTCCCCTCCCACCTCCACATATTCCTGAAAGCGCACCAGGTCGTCATTGCTCGATTTGATGCCGATGATGTTAGGCGCGGCTTGCAGCAGGCGCGCCAGGAGCGCTGGCGAGATGTCATTCTTGGCGTTGCCGGGGAAAACATAGAGCAGCATGGGCAGGTCCGGCGCGGACTCGGCCACAGTCAGGAAGTGACGGTAAAGTTGTTCATCGCTGAGGGTGAAAAAATAGGGTGTGATGGCTGAGATGACCGTCGCGCCGGCCTGCTGCGCATGTCGGCTCAGCTCCACGGTGCTGCCTGTGTCGATGCAACCGGTGTGCGCGATGACCGGTGTGCGGCCATTCACCTGCTCGACGACTGTTTCCAGCGCCCGTTTGCGCTCCTCCACGCTGAGCAGCATTCCCTCGCCCGTGGTGCCGCCTACCATGACGGCGTGAACGCCTTTACCCACCACGAAATCGACCACCTGGCGCAGCGCGGGGTGATCGATCTGGTTGTTGTCATCGAAGGGAGTCACCAGAGGAACGATGACGCCGCAAAGTGCAGGTGAGCTTTTCATTACACTTCTCTCAATGTTTCTTTGAAAATATGTTCTGGGTCTATGAGTGGGCTACTTTTCGATCAAGAACAAAAACTCACGATTCGGCTGCTCTATGTCCCGTAACCATTCATTCGTCCACTTCATCCCAGCCATTACATTGCTCTTGTAATCAACTTCCAGGACTTCCAATAGTCGCCCATATCGTCTAATCACACTGTCCAATTCCTCCGCTGTGGCTCTTCCGCCTGAACTATACGACAGGATAACCCAATGACTGTTGACACTCCTGAGCAACCGCTCGATGGCACTCACTGCGATGTATCTACCATCTGTATCCCGGCGAAATTCCTCGAACACGGAGGTTGCAACAACATCGGAAGTATCTTTCCTGCGCTTTGCTTTTCCGAATATTTCAGGCTGATCAAATAGACATACGGTCGTCCAAATATGGTAATAGGAAGCATAGCGCACTCGCGAAGGGGGCATCTTTTCATTGTTTGATCCGTAGGGCGGATCCAAATAAGCCAGATCGGCAGAGATGTGTGGAATCAGATCGAATACATCTTCTCGAAAAACTGCGTGCATCTCAGGGGTTACAAAAAGCGCCGGAACCTTCAATTTTAGGTTGTGATATGAGCGAGGCGACCAGTCATTTAAGTACGACACGAAATGCCCCAGTGTGCTATCCACCTGATCAAGCGCCAAGATAAGACTTGTCAAGGCAACGGACTTATCTACTTTATCAAGATGAAGGTTTTCAATCTCCTGTCGAATACCATCGAGTTTGCGCGTATTGTGGATTTGCCAGGGTCTTTTCAGTCCGTCTTGCTGAATTGCGCATCCTCCATTCGCTTGACCACCATAGTGCTGCGTAAACCAGCCATCGATGGGCGCTGTCGAGTTGAGATGATCGATGATCTCCTGATATTCCCACGGTTTCTTTTTGTTCAGCAAATAGCATGAGCCGAACACTTCGGACCAAACTGCGACATCGTTACAGATGACTCGATAGCCAGATTTGGCAAGGGCCTGAGAAACACGGGTAGTTCCGGAGAACGCGTCAAAAACAGTTCTTGCATTGACCCGTTTGACAAGTTGAAGAATCTGTGGAATGAGCTTCAACTTTGACCCTGCATATTTGATACCCTCGGTGGGAGGCGCATCGACCACAAGGTTATCGAACAATGGAGCCTGTTGCATCACTGACGCATCCCCGACATCTGTTTCAGACGTGCAATATCATCTTCAATCTTTGCCAGTGCCGACGCGTGTCCGGCGGTTGATGAAACGAGAGCATGTGAGAATAGCTTGACCAACACCAAATTGTGCGAATAGTCGATCCAACCGTTGGTGACACTATCAAAGAACTTCAGCCCGTTCCTTGTGTGAGTCCAAAGTCCACGTTGCAGAGCATTCGACGCAGCATCGCCATATCGCACTTCGCATACATAATCACCGGTCGGGTCATAGAAGCGATAAACAGGATGTTTTCTGCCTCTGTGAACCTCTTCTCGTTCGATCCGGACAGTCTCCCTTGCAGCGCGATCGTAATCGAAAATGAGGATGTTGCAACGTTGATTTGCTTCATCATAGATCAACGGTAGGATGTTGATATTTCGGAATTCAACAAACGCAGGATCCTGTAAAACCCTTTCAACTTTCTCTCGTCCCTCAATTACCGCTCCCTCTTGTTCTAACCGAGGAAACATACGGAAGTTCTTGTCAGTGGAGAGCTGAAGAGGTCCATCTCCATACGCTTTCAAACTAACCGGGAATTCGACTCTGGTGATCTCGTTGACAATCGTAATATCTTCCTCGCGAGATTTTGCACGGTAAAGATCCTTGCCTACATGAATCGAGCGAAAATCGTACATGTACTGGTTGATGAACTCGGCAATTGCGACCTCTGCCAGATCGCCATGCGTTTTGTTGCCGATGAGACGCATGGTAAAGATATTGCTGAGTGTAGTCACGATCAGGTCTGGGCGCTTGCTAACCAACAGTTTGAAACGGTTGATAAAATCTTTATACGGATCAAGATTGCTCATTATCTTATCCTTTTGCACAGCCCCATCCCAGAATCTATCATCCACCCCCGGTAATCCTTTGTTACATGGAAATCTTGTGCAGGCTCTCCATCCGGGCATGAACGATCTGCCGCACCAATTCCAGGTCTTCCTGCGTATCAACGCTCACGCCTTCGTAGGCGTGGGCGCTTACGACCACCCTGATCTTGTATCCTGCTTCCAGTACGCGCAACTGCTCCAGCGATTCGGTCACTTCGAGGCGGCTTTGGGGCAAGGTTACATAGGTCATCAAGAACTCCTTACGATAAGCGTACAGCCCCAAATGTTCGTAAGCCTGAAACAGGTCTCGTTTGTTGGGGTAGGGCACCAGTGAGCGTGAAAAGTAGAGCGCATTGCCGCGCTGGTCAAAGACCGCCTTCACCACATGAGGATTATTAAGATCTTCTTCCTCGTGGATGGGAACGCACAGAGTGCTCATGGGCAGGCCTGACTCATCGAGCAGCGGCTGGATGACCTCGTCGATCATGGCCGCTTTGAGCAGCGGCTCATCGCCCTGCACATTGACGACGATGTCCACATTCAGCGCCCGCGCCGCTTCGGCAATGCGATCCGTGCCAGTCTTGTGTTGCGCAGAAGTCAGCCGCGCCTTGCCGCCAAAGCTCTCCACCGCGGCGATGATGCGCTGGTCGTCGGTCGCCACGTAGACCTCATCCAACAGCGTCGCCTGGTCAGCCGCTTCGTAGACGCGCTGGATCATGGGTTTGCCGCAGATATCCTTGAGCGGTTTGCCCTCCAGTCTGGTCGAGCCGTAACGCGCCGGAATAACGCCGATGATCTTCATGTCAATCCCCCGACTCCACTTTGTACAGCCGACCCATCTCAATCATCTTTGCTCTACAGATAGGCTTGATTTCCTCTACGATCCATGCGCGCATGGCCCTGCCCTCGGGCGTTTGCTGCGGATGACTGACGAAATCCAATTCGACGCCTAAGCCATCCGCGACCTTGCACGCCAGCACGGGCCAGATCACACCGATGTCGCCCACCACCGGCAGGCTGCTCTCCAGTCGAGAGAAGCCCGACATCTCCATGCGGAACGGGATGCCGGTCAACTTGGTTTTGGGCAGACCCTGATCGATTGCCTCTTGCACGGCGCGGCTTTGGCGTTCAGCCAGCCAGGCGTTCTTGAGATTCGGGTCGAGATCGATGCGGATGAGCGTCTTGCCCTCCAACGAATAGGTGTGATAGCCATCCCACGCCGCCCAGATGCCATGTCCGGTGTGGGTCTCGAATGGTCCATCGTGGATTTCTTGTGTCAAAGCCACAGCGGATTCGATGACCACGTCCGCCGAGGCGAGCAATTGGGCCACGCGCATGGCGCGCTCACTGATGGAGATGCTGTCGCCGATGGCGAGGCCGACCGCGCCGCCGCCGATCAGCTGGGGGATGCTCACCAACACCGGCAGGTTGCGCCGCGCGCCAGCGCCGATCATAGTGCGAGGATCGGCGCCCCAACCGGCCACGGTCTCGAAGGGCAGGCCATAGGCGCGGGCAATGCCCATGATCTCCCGCGCCAGGCGTTCGCTGCGCAGCCCCATGGGATAGGCCATGTTGCCAGCCGCCTTGATGATCGCACTGCCTTCGACCTGCCGGCAGCGTGCCAGCAGATCTTCATCGATCTCCATCTCATGGCGCAACTCGGCCAACTCTGTATCAGAAAGCTCAGTCAGCTCGAAGGTGAAGCCTTTGGGCAGCGTCGCCGGGTCGAATCCCAACGCACGACCATCCATACGCTTTACCCGATCCAGCGCTCCGGCCACCTCGTGGGCGATCACCGCCGAGCTGGTGAGCACGCCGTCGACGACGCCTTTGGTCATGAGTTCGGCGATGAGCGTCGTCACCCCTTCGTGGAGGTTCGGCCCGCTGCCCGTCGCCACCACGACTTTACCGCCCTTGCGTTTGCATTCAATGATTCGGCCAACCGCCTGGAGCAGGAAGTCTACTGCATCTGCGTCGATGAGCGGCAAATAGCGCGCAACAATGTCTTGATTGCTCCACACGTCCATTCAGAGATTCCTCGTTGCCCAGCCCAAGTCGCGCTGCAAGCGTGACCTACGAGTTAACCATTCACCATTATTCATTGACCACTATCCACGTCCGTCCTACGGCCAGGTCACTCCCTTGCCCTGCCCCAACACGCCGCGCCCCATGAGCACGCGTTCGTCCAGGTCGGTGATGCCGCGCAGAAGCGATGACCAGACGGCGAACCACTGCAACGGGATCATCAAGACAAAGGGAGCCAAGAGCGGGTGGACATCAGGATAATCGGCCATGTCATAAACCAGCAGCCGCGATGCATGGTTCTGACAGAGCTGACGCACGCGTTCGGCCACCGGGCGCGATTCATCTGTGCCCATGAGCAGGACCATGGCCGGCTTCTCACGGTCGAACATCTCCGCTGGCCCGTGGCGGAATTCGCTGGCTTCGATAAACGAACCGTTGACGCGCATGTTCTCCATGAAAACGGTGAGGCCGAATTTGTAGGCCAACCCATAGAGCGGGCCGCAGCCCAGCGTGTAGATCAATCGCTCGTGCTGGAATTCTTCGGCCAGTTTGCGCGCTGGCGCCTCCTGCTCCACATACTGGGCGCTGAGCAGTGATGGGAGCGCATGCAGCCCGTCGATGATGGCGTCCACTTCCAGGCTGCCCTGCAAGCGAGCCACCTCCAGGGAAAAGAGATAGGCGGCAGCCAACGGTAGGATATAGAGCGCCTTGGAGTTGTAGGCGATGACTTCCTTCGCCTCCTGCCCCATAACGCTATCGGCCTTGTTGACCAGAACCACGGTGTGCGCGTTGCGGGCGTTGGCGTGGCGTAGAGCTGCCAATGTGTCCTCAGTCGCGCCCGAATAAGAGGCGAGAAAGACCCAGGCTTTCTCATTCAGCCGGGTCGGGTTGCGCCAGATCAGCTCATAAGAGGTGAAGCAGTCGCTGGGAATGTTGGCGAATTTGTCCAGCAAATGCTTTCCTGAATAGAGATTGAGCCATGAGTTGCCGGCGCCCACCCAGTAGATGTGCTCGACGCCCTCATTCAGCGCACGTTTGGCCAGGTTGCGGATGGCCGGCCCTTGCTCGACGAGGAATCGCTCCAGGTGTGGGCCCAACACAGGTGCGGTGAATAGGGTGCTCTCGCGAGCTTTGTCGACAAGTTGCTGCAAATCCATTTTGACTCCTTGTGTTTTGTTTCTTATGACCACGCTCTAGCGTGGTCATGATTTGTGGATGTTCCGCGTGCGATGCGGTTGAAATGTTGGGATGCGAAAACGTGTCACGGATTGGGAGTTTCGAGTACGAACACGAGTACGAGTACGAGAATCGGGATCATTCCATCACGACCATGAGTTTCAAGGTTTGCGGGCCGCCAAACATGTCGAAGACCGCCGGGTAGTCGGCCAAGGCAAAGCGGTGTGAGATGAGGTTGTCCACCCGCACTTTGCCGCTTGCCAACATGCTGACGGCCCGAGCCGTGTTGAAGGGGTTGTTGAACGAACCGGAAATCTTCAGCTCGGCGTCGTTGACGTAGTAGGGGTTGATCTCGATGACGCCGTTCATGGGGCTGCAACCAAACCAGACCACCTGTCCGCCGCGCCGGGCGTAGTAGACCGCCGCGGCCTGCAAGCGCAGATTGCCCGCCGCCTCGAAGACCACATCCGCGCCGATGCGCCGGATTTTGCGCAGCTCGGCGTCCATATCCTGGCAGGTGGGGTCGATAACCACCGTTGCGCCATTCTCCAGCGCCTTTTCCCGACGGTGGGCAATCGGTTCGCTCACGATCACCTGGGCAGCGCCGGCGTGAACCGACAACTGGGTGAGCAGATTGCCCATGCCGCCCGCGCCCAGAATGAGCACCGTGTCGCCGGGGCGGATGTGCGCCATCTCCACCCCGCGAATGGCGCAGGCCAACGGCTCGCAGAAGGCGGCGACCTCGAAAGACAGGTTGTCGGGAATCCGATAGACATTGGTCACCGGCATGACGCAATACTCGGCATCCGCGCCGTGAATGTGCACCCCCATGGAAGAGAGATTCTCGCACAGGTGCTCGCTGCCCATGCGGCAATAATCGCACACATGGCAGACGCGATTGGGATCAACCGTCACTCGCTCGCCTACGGTCACGTTCTTCACACCTGCGCCGACGCCGGCCACTATGCCGGAGAACTCGTGGCCGATGATCACCGGGAAGGTCGCCGGGAATCCACCCACGAAGAGCGAATGGTCTGTGCCGCACACGCCGCACGCATGAATGTGGATCAGCACCTCGTCCGGCCCCGGTTCGGGCGGGGCAACATCCACCACCTGCACATCACCTGGCTTGTAGAGCATCGCTGCTTTCATAGATGATCCCTCAGTGAACCAACGAACTGTTTTACTCGCCGCCGGCGGCCCAGTAGGACATGGCCGGCGACAGGCTGCCTTTGATGAGCAGGTCGAAGGCCTTGCTGTCCGTCGGGCGCGGATTCGAGGCGTCCATGCCAGGGCGATTGACCAGCGCGGTCACCTCGTCCGATTCGCTGACGCCAATGGCTGCCAGCCCGGATGGTAGACCCAGATCGTGGATCAACTGGCGCACCAGGCCGGGCGATTGGCGCGCCGCAGCCTCATCGCTCATGCCCTGCCCGCCGCCCAACATGCGGGCAATGTCGGCGTAGCGCGTCGCGTTCGCCAGACAGTTGTGCTCCATCACCGCCGGCAGAGTCAGCGCCACGCTCACCGCGTGTCCTGTGTTGAAGACCGCGCCCACTGCCTCGCCGATGACATGGGCCAGGCAGGTGTCGGCGTGGGTGATGGCGACGCCGGCCAGGGTGTTGGCCAGCAGCATGGTCGTGCGCGCCTCCACATCGCCGCCATTCTCCACGCAGCGGCGCAACGACCTGTGGACCAGGCGAATGGCTTCGGCGGCGTAAAGATCAGAGACGGGCGAGGCGAAACGGGAGGTGTAGGCCTCGATGGCGTGGGTGAGAGCGTCCATGCCGGTTTCGGCGGTCATGGCCGGCGGCAGGGAGACGGTCAGGAGTGGGTCGATGATGGAAACCCTCGGGAAGAACTGGGTGCGGGCGAAACCCTCTTTGCGATGCAGCCCCGGGTGGGAGATGACGGCGTAGAAGGTAGCTTCGGAGCCGCTGCCGGCGGTGGTGGGAATGGCAACGACGGGCAGCGATTCGGTTGTGATGGGCTGGCCTTCTACGATCTTCCAGATGTCGATCTCTTGCGGAGCGGCGACCGCGATGGCTTTGGCCGTGTCCATGGGGCTGCCCCCGCCCAAGCCGATGACCACATCGCAGCTTTCACGTCGCGCCAGCTCGCTGCCTCGATTGACGAGGGTGTGGGTGGGATTGGCGGTGGCCTCGTTGAAGAGAACCGTGCTCACACCATGCTGACCGAGCAGCCCGATCACTTGCTCGACGACCCGCGCCAGCGAGCGGCTGGGGTAAGTGACGAGCAAGGCACGCTGTCCTAGCTTACTCACCTCCTCGCCTACAAGGGCGACCTTGCCAGGGCCAAAGACCGACCGTGTGGGGAAGTGAAAGTTGAATTCCATGTTTCTCCCTCTCGATTTTGCCTCATCGAATGCTCGCTGGTAAACAATTCATATGTCACGAGTCACTCGTGCCGGTCGGCGATATGAGCTGCCAATCTAGAGATCAATAATGGCGCTATATCGGTTGACCGCATGGATTGACTTTTAGGACGGGGATGTTGCGTTCAGCAAAAAAAGCAGTGTACTCCGAATTCAGGCAATCATCGGTGATGATCTGATCGATGGCGTCCCAAGCGCAGACACGATGCAGCGCTGTCTTGCCGAACTTGCCCGAGTCGGCCACCAGGATGACCTGCTCGCTGATCTCCATCTGTAAGCGTTTGATGGCCGCCTCTTCCAGCACGATATTGGTGATGCCATGCTCCATATCAGCGGCGTCGACGCCCAAAAAGAACTTGACAGCATGTAGATTGCGCAAGATCATCTCCGCATAGGCGCCGTAAGTGGAGTAATAAGACTTGCGCAATAGGCCGCCCAGAACAATCACATCGATGTGCTGCTCTGCGCCAAGCTCCTTGGCCACCATGAGGTCACAAGTGATGACTGTCAAATCTTTGGGGCGGGCCGTGCGCAAACTACGGGCGATGGCTGCATTGGTCGTGCCAGAATCAAGAATGATCGCCTCCCCATGCTGCACAAGGGCGGCGGCGGCGGCGCCAATTGACTGTTTGGCTTCTCGGTTGACAAAGACCTTCGTTTCGTAGAGAGGCTCATCAATAATATGGCCGTTGTTTGCCCATGCCGCCCCGCCGTGATCCAGGTTGATGACGCCCTGCTCGGCCAGGGTCTTCAGGTCTCGACGAATGGTCGTCAGCGTCACGCCGAAGATGCGCGCCAGTTCGCTGTTTTCAACAAACTCGCGTTCGCGCAGGAGCTGCAGTACTTTCGCCTGTCGTTGGATGCGAATCATCGGTGTGAACGGCTCAACGCGGGGAAGACAACACAAAACGCAACAAACAAACAACAAAATTGCTTTTCATTTCTTTTTGATATACCATCCAGTATAGTGAAAATCTGGGCTTTGTCAAGCACGGCTTTGTTCAGTTCCCATTCTCTTCAGCGTGTCTCAACCAGCGAGTGACCGGCCGATCTGCGTCATCGGCAACCTCAACATCGACCTGATCATCCGCAATGTACCCGCGCTGCCGGCCTGGGGACAGGAGGTGATAGGCAGCGACCGGATGCAGGCCTCTTCCGGCCAGGCTGGTTATCTTGCCTTTGCGCTGAGCAGACTCGGCGTCCCGACCACGCTCATTGGCAACGTGGGCGACGATCTTTATGGTCGGCAAATCGTGGAGGAATTGGCTGACTTCGGCGTCGATCTGACCGGCGTAGAGGCGACGCCCGGCGGGCGAACAGGCGTCAGTGTGGCTATCGTGCGCAGCGACGGCGAGCGCGCCTTCGTCTCTGACCTGGGCTGCCTGGCCGATTTTTCCGACGCGCTGGTTGCACGTCACTGGCAGTTGGTGAATGACGCAGCCATCGTCTGTCTTGTCGGCCTCTTTTGCCTGTCGCGGCTTACGCTGCCGGCGGCGGCGCAGCAATTGGCGCGCGCCCGTCAGGCGGGCAAGACCACCATGTTGGACACCGGCTGGGACCCGGCCAACTGGCCTGCCCAGACAGTTGCACAGATGCGTGATCTGCTCGCGCAGGTCTCGCTCTTCATGCCCAATTGGGACGAAGCGCGGGCGCTCACTGCTGCGGACACGGTGGAGCAAGCGGCCAGAATCTTGCACGACTGGGGGCCGGAAACTGTTGTGATCAAGTGCGGCGAACGGGGCAGCTACGCGCTCGCAGGCAGCCAGGAGGTCTGGTCGCCGCCGCGCGCCGTTCTTGTACAAGACGCCGTGGGCGCAGGCGATGTCTTCAACGCCGGGTTCTTGTGCGCATTTCGCCAGGGTTGGCCGTTGGACGCCTGCCTGGCCTTGGGCAACAGCGCCGCCTCGCTTTATATCTCGCGTTCGACCGGGCGCTTTCCACAGCTGGCCGAGGTCGCAGTCGCCGGTCGCGATTACCCTACCCTGACCGCTTTCTTGTGAGGCGTGCAGCCTGACGGAGAAATCCCATGATCGACTTTCATACGCATCCGGTGATGATCAAGGAGCTGGTTGAGAGCGACGCAACGCTGGCGCGCGCCGTCCACGAAGTCTTTGGCTTTCACTTCCCGTCGCAGCCCCTGGCTTTGTTTCTGCGCGAGATGGACGAAGCTGGCGTTGCATCCGCCGTGCTCTTGCCCATTGACTGCACCACGGCCCACGGTTGTCGCATCGTCAGCAACGAGCAGATCGCAGAGTTGGCCGCCAAGACGCCGCGCTTCATCGGCTTTGCCTCGGTGGATCCCAACCAGCCCGACGCGCCTCGCCAGCTCGAACGGGCGATCCGTTCGCTAGGGTTGGCAGGGATCAAGCTCGACCCGGCCCTGCAGCGCTTCGATGTCGCCAGCCCAGAGCACGCCTACCCCATCTATGAGACGTGCGCCAGCCTGGGCATCCCCCTCTTGATCCACTGCGGCATGAGTTGGGCGCCTTCGGGGCTGAGCCGGTTGGCCCATCCTCTCTTGCTGGAAGAAGTCGTCCAGACCTTTCCCCAGGTGAATTTTATCCTGGCGCACCTGGCCTGGCCGTGGGTGCAAGAAGCGACCATGTTGGCGGTCAAATATCCCAATGTTTACCTGGACACAGCGGTGCTCTACAGCGGCACACCGGGCGACGCTTTGCGCCATTCCCTGGCTAACCAGATCGGCCTGAACGTGGTGGAGCGCACTCTTTTCGATAAGCTGGTCTTCGGCTCGAACTATCCACGCGTCGATATCCGCCGCTCTGTGCGTGGGGTGCAGGCGTTGGGCTTGAGCGCCGCCACAGAGCAGGCCATCCTGCACGGCAACGCCCAACGCCTATTGGGGAAACAACCTGCCGCATAGAGCGCGGGGAGCACAAAGATAGTTTCGTTGCCATTGGCGTCGAGAGGGATATGGCGTCAGGGAGAACAAGCGAGGCAGTCATGAAATCCATCATCCACAGGATTGAAATCGAGACAACCCATGAAACTGAGCTGATCGACATCACCGATCGCGTGGTCGGGCTGGTGGCCGATGCCGGCGTCCAGGACGGCATGGTCTTGGTGTTGAGCCTGCACACCACCACGGCCATCACAGTCAACGAGGGGCTGCGCGATTTGGAGATCGACATCGCCAACCTGCTCCACAAGCTGGCGCCCGACAGCGACGCCTATCGCCATGCGCGCTATCTTCCCTCCGACGGCCAGATGGCAGTCAACGCCACCTCACATCTGCGCAGCGCACTCCTCGGCTTCCAGGTCTTTTTTCCCATCGAAACTGGGCGCATCGTGCGGGGCGCCCGCCACACCATCTACTTTGTAGAACTGGACGGCCCACAGGTGCGCACCTGTGTCGTGCAGATATTGGGTGCATAGGGTATGGCGCAAAAGACAATTGCTGATCGAGCTTTCATTTTGCAATATCATCTCCACATCTGACTCTCCATCATCAATCCTCGTGCCGCAACTGCGGCTCTTGACACAAGTGAGAGAGATGGGCGTTCAACCACTCGACCACATCGTGCAAGACAAGGTCTCGTTCTGGTTCATTGAAGACCTCGTGATAAAGCCCCTCATAGCGGCGTAACTCCTTGTCTGTGGACGATGCCAACCTGTATATCAGTTCACTGCCCTCCGGGTTGACCATGCGGTCGGCGGTTCCCTGGAGAATGAGCAAGGGGACGGTGATCTTGGGCGCGTCACGTTCCAGGCGCTGCATGGAATTCAGTATCTCTGCGCCCAGGCGCGCCGTGACCTTGCCGGTGTAGACGAGTGGGTCGTTGCGATAGGCTGCAACGACAGCCGGGTCGCGGCTCACGCCGCTGGCGTCCAATGCTGCAACACCAACTCGCGGCGCCAGTCGAGAAGCAACTCTGCCCAAGGCAATAGTTGCGCTGCCCAGGCTCGTGGGCGGTTTGGCCGCAGGCGAGCAGAGAATGGCGCCGGCCACGCTTTGGGGATAAGCTGTGAGGAAGAGCGCAGCGATCAGGCTGCCCATGCTTTGAGCGAACAAAAAGATGGGGAGGCCCGGCTGCCACCCGGTCGTCATATCGTAGAACTGCTTCAACGTCACGATATATTCATCGAAAGAATCGACATAGACCCGCTGCCCGGCTGACTTGCCGTGGCCAATATGATCCAGCGCATAGAGCGCGAATCCCAACGGCGCAAGGGCGTTCACCAAATTCGTATAGCGCCCGCTATGATCGCCCAAACCATGGACGAAGATGGCGACGGCGCGCGGCGCATCATCTGGCAGCCAATGTTGATGAAAGATGGGCCGCCCCTGTGCATCGTTGAAAAAGCCTTCTCCATGGATCACGATGAGGTCTCCTCGAAAGTGTTTTCTATCGGTGGCTCAACTGGAATTCGGATGGTCGGCGACACGCGCCGGGGGCGGGTTGCAAGTCATCTTGCTGGACAAGCTGCTGGAAGCCAGTCCCTGGCGCGTTGCCACATGAGATCCGAATGATCCCTATCTGTTTGCTGTGGCGTCGGTTTGCCAGTGGCCAGGGCGACGGATGACGCCGCCTGCGTCGATCTGTTCGCCAACATAGTCGCCGTAACATGCGTGCTCCTCGAAAAGGATGTGGGGCAGATTCTTGGCATAACTGCGCACTGTTTGCAGCGCCTCTCCCAGGTCGCCCGCGGGGTGGCCGTTGCGCAGGTCGATGAGCCATTTTCCTTTCACATCCTCCACAACGTTCTGGATGCCCCGATTGACTCGCAGCCGCGGCATCGAGGCCAGATCGATGACCGAAAAGAAGGCGTAGCGATGGCCGAGATTGTCGCGCACCAGCACCCCGGAACGGGGTGCATAGGCCAGACATTTGCGCACGGTCAGGTCGTCCAGGATGAAAAGCTCAGGTTCAGGGGCAAAATCAGGCCAGTTCTTGAGCGCATAGGGCTGCCGCTTCTCCTTGAGCTCCAGGAAGAATTGGGCCTCTCGTCCCAACAGAAGCGTGAAATCCAGCCGCTTGTAGGAACTGGTGTTGTCGGTGTAGATGAGGCCGCTGCGCTGACAGTGGGCGCGGAAGGCTTCTTGAAAAGAGAGCTCGTGATCTTTCATTGGTGTCGCTCAGGCATGGGCGGAAGCGGAGTCAACGGGCAACAAATAGAGATTCCTTTCCAGGAAGCTCAGCGCGACCTGGGCGCCCGGCGCAAACAAATCCTGTTCTCCAGGGTCGTAAAGGATGGAAGTGATCAGCGTTTCCCCCACAGTCACGTCATATTCCACCTGCGAACCCAGGTAGGAGGCCCGCCGAACGACGCCGGGCAGGGACGGCTGTCCTGGGGGTGGGCCGGCGCTCAGATGCACCGACTCGGGACGAGCGAGAAGGAGTGCAGCGCCCGTGGAAGCAACGCCGGCTGCGGCGGCCGGAACGAGCAGGTCGATCTCCATCAGACGCACCTGCCACTGACCAGCGCCCGCTGTCAGCACACGGACAGGTAGGAAGTTGGCCCGCCCGATGAAGTCGGCCACGAAGCGCGTTTGAGGTCGTCGATAAATCTCGACTGCGCTGCCTGCCTGCTGTAAACGCCCCAGATGCATGATGATAATTTGATCCGACAGCACCATGGCCTCGTCCTGGTCGTGGGTGACGTAGACGCTGGTGATGCCCAGCTCCTGTTGGATGCGGCGAATTTCGCTGCGCATCTGGACGCGCAGCTTGGCGTCCAGGTTGCTCAGCGGCTCATCAAAGAGCAGCACCTTTGGCTCCATGACCAGCGCACGAGCCAGCGCCACACGTTGTTGTTGACCGCCGCTCAACTGATTAGGCGAGCGGTTCTCCAACCCGTGCAATTCTGTCAGCGCCAGCACGTCGCCCACCTTGCGTTTGATCTCCTGACTGCTCAGTCGTTTGATCTTCAGCCCATAGGCGATGTTCTCGAAGACGTTCAGATGGGGAAAGATGGCGTAACTCTGAAAGACCATGGCCATGTCGCGGCGGTTGGGGGGCAGCTCGTTGATCATCGCACCGTCGAGGATCATGCGACCCGTCGTGGGAAACTCGAATCCAGCGATCAGGCGCAGGGTCGTCGTCTTGCCGCAGCCCGAGGGACCCAACAGAGTGACGAACTGCCCGCGTTCGATGCCAAAGGTGACGTTATCCACCGCGCGCACCTCTCCCGCGCCGGCGCGGCTGGGAAAATGTTTGCTCACTGAGTCGAGTTGTAAGAGCACGATCTAGCCTCCTACCGTCAGGTCTACATCTTGGCGAGCGCCGTAGGCGCGTTGTAGCCAGACGCTCATCAACACAATTGCCAGCAGGACGATGGCGATCAGAATGATCGAATAGGCCGCGGCGATGCTCATACCGCCCTGCTCCACCTCGCTCAGAATCCACACCGTGAGGATGGGCCACTGGGCAGTTGTGAGAAAGATCACAGCCGAAAGGCTGGTCATGTGGCGGGCAAAGGCAAAGACCAGCCCGGCGAAAAACGCCGGCACGATGAGGGGCAGGGTAACGTGACGGAAAGTATGTTGGCTGTCGCCGCCCAAGATGGTCGAGGCCTCCTCGATGGAGGGGTCGATCTGCTGCAATGAGGCGACGCCCGCGCGCACGGACGCTGGCAGGCTGCGCACGGCATAGGCCGCCAGAATGATATAGGGTGTGCCCACCAGGGCCAGGGATTGGCCGTAAAAAATGAGGGACGCGCTCAAAGCAGAGACGCCCACGGCAATGATCAGCCGCCCTGCCCCACGCAAGGCATCCACCGCAAAGACGCCCATGGCCAGAAAAGTGAAACCCAGGATCGCCATGTTGGGCCGGGTGAAGACCTCGATGAAGCTGACCAGGCGCGCAACGAGCTTGGGATAGTTGACGCCCGGCAGTTGCCGTCCCCAGCGTCCCAGCGGTTCGGTAATGGTGGGGCTGAGGTTGTAGACCAACAAGGCCAAGGCCATGAGCAGCAGCATGGTCAGCGCGCGCCAGCGGTGTTTGGGGTCGGCAAAAGGAATGGCCGCCAGGGCAAGGATGATGAAGCCCACCATCAGCAGGGCGCGCCAGCCGTCTTCTGTCAGCCCCAAAAAATAGGGCAGCCAGTTGAAGTAGTATCCCGCCAAGCCGGCGCCCAACAGGAGCGCAATTTGTAGCCAGCGCCGTCCTGTCGCCTGGCTGAGCAGATAGGCGGCCAGCAGGGCATAGATGGCGACCACCGCAAACCAGGGCGCCTGAATGAAGACAATGATATAGCCAATGCCCAGGATGGTGCCTGGCACAGCGCCGCCCAGATTGGAGGCAAAATCAAGTGCTTGGTTGCCCAGGAAAGCGCGGCGCACCACCATGAAGGCAATGATCATGCCGATGAGGCCGGCCAGGGGCGTAGCCACGGCAGACAAAAAGGTCGTGGACAGGATCGGGTTGAGGCCGCGGGTCAACGCTACTGCGTAATTCGTCCAGACGAAGGTGTTGTCCACGCCCCAGAACTTGGTGAACGAACCGACCAGAATCGTCAAATAGAGGAGGAGCACGAGCGCCAGGGTGACCAACGTCAGCGCAATGAATGTCCAGCGCGTCACAGGCTCTTTGATAAAGACGCGCCCGGTGGTCGGTTTGCCCGTGACAGAAATATAGGAGCGGCGACCGATGTAGTACCGCTGCAAGATGAAGATGGTCAGCGTGGGGATGAGCAGCACCAACGAAAGGGCGGCAGCCTTCTGTTGGTCATACTGCCCAGCCACCGCCAGATAGATCTCAGTCGAAAGCACCGCTACGTTGCCCCCCAACAACAGGGGATTGCCCAGGTCGGCCAGGGACTCCACAAAGAGCAACAGGAAGGACGCCGCCAGTCCCGGCGCGAGCAACGGCAGCGTCACGGTGCGGAAGATATGAAATTTGCTGGCCCCCAGGCTCAACGCCGCTTCTTCCATGGACGCGTCGATGCGCTCCAACATGGCGCGGATGATGAGATAGGCCACCGGAAAGAAGGTGATGATCTGGACAAAGATCAGCCCGTCCAGCCCATAGATGTCATTGGACCCCGGCCCAAAGCGAATGCCCAACAATTGGCGGGTGATCAGCCCATTGCGGCCAAAGAGCAAGATGGCGGCGATGGCGATGGCAAAGGGGGGCGAGATGGTGGGCAGTAGCGTGACATAGTGGGTCGGGCGGCTCAGCGGCATGGAGCAGCGCACCAGGGCGTAGGCAAAGACGAAGCCCAGAATCGTTCCGCCGGTGGCCGCGCCCAGGCCCATGATCATGGTGTTGAGCAACATGGTCCACAGGTGGCGGGCATAGTAGGCGTCAACGAATTGGCCGAAGTACTTCAGGTTGACAAGGCCGCTCGCGGCATCGAAAAAGCCTTGGACCACCACCCGCAGAATGGGCAGCGCGACGAAGAGGGCTACGAAACAGGCAACTACGATCAGCCCCACAGCCAGGACGGGGTCCTGGCCGATCAGACGGATTTCCTGCCAACGCCGCCAGGTCGCCGAGGGCGTTGCGCGTTTTGGAGGCTGAATCGCAGGTGTGGACGACATGGAGTGGAAGGGGGCAGTTTACGGTTGGAGCTGGACGGCGACAGCAAGGGCAACGGTGGACGCTGAGACTTTGTCAACGAATCGCTTCCTGTGTCTCATCTTCCTGGAAGATAAGGGCTTCCTGGAAGATGAGACAACAATTGTTGACAAGTCCTCACCCTCGCCGTCCGGCTCTCTACGAAGGGTTACTCTTTGAGGTTCTCGGCGTTGGCGATCTCATTGGTGAACTTGTCTACAAACGCCTTCTTGTTCTCGCCGCAATACTGGAAGTCATAGTCGATGAGCTTGACTTCGAGCAGCTCAGGGCGCGACGCCTCGGCGCCCTGCACGGTGGGCGCCTGATAGGCTGCATATTGGGGGCCCAGTTCTTGCGTCTCGGGCAACAATGCCCAATCGAACCATTTTTGGGCGGCGTCTGGGTGTTTGGCGCCCTTGACGATGCCCATACCGCCGATCTCATAGCCGGTGCCTTCTTCGGGGAAGGTTAGCTCCAACGGAGCACCATTCTCAATCTCGGCCACAATATCATGAGAGAAGACGATGCCCACAGCTGCCTCACCCTGACCAACGAACTTGGCTGGCGCGGCGCCGCTCTTGGTGAACTGCAAGACCTGACCAGCGTAATCCTGGATGAACTCCCAGCCGGCCTCTTCTCCCATGATCTGGAGAATGGTGCACAGGGCTGTGTACGATGTGCCGGAGCTGGAAGGATGCGCCACCATGATCTGTCCGGTGAATTCGGGCTTGAGTAGGTCCGCCCAGTTCTTGGGCGCTTCCACGCCTGGGTTCTCGGCCAGCCAGTTCTGATTGGTGGCAAAGCCCAGGGAGCCGACGTAGACGCCGGCCCAGTAGTTATCTGGGTCTTTGGCCAGATCAGGATTGATCAGGTTCGCCATGTTGGGTGAATCGTAGGCCTCCAGCAGGTCTTCCCCCTTGGCCGCGACAAAGCTGTCGATGGGGCCGCCCCACCAGATGTCGAACTGGGGATTGTCTTTTTCGTTGCGCAGCCGCGTCAACGATTCGCCGCTGGACATGCGCACAAAGTTTACCGTGATATCGGGATGCGCCTTCTCGAACTCGGCCTTCATCCCTTCGCACCATTGCACCTGCGGGGTGCACAGCAGGTTGAGTTCGGTGCTGGCGGCTGCGGGCGCCTCTGCCTCGCCAGCTGGTGCAGCCGGCGCAGAGGGGGCAACCGGCGGCGCAACGCACCCGGCGACAATCAGAACAAGCGCAAACAATGCGCTGATCAATAATACGCGTCGTGTAGATGACATAGTAAGGACTCCTTGCTAAAATTGAGGTTGCACTGAAAGACGTTCCCGGTCGCGAGGAGCAAGTGGGCGCCAAGAGCACCTGTCATTATGAACGAAGCAGGACGCAAATGTCAAAAGCAACGTGCGTTACCGTCGCTTGCAACATGGGCGACTGCCCCGACACAGTAAGAAAACGATAAGCAGGCGGCAGAGCGTTGGTTGCTTTTGCGAACGCAGCCGCCAAACAAAAACGGCCTCCTGAATTCAGGAGGCCGTTTTTGCGATTGAGTGGCGATGTCGTGACTTGAACACGAGACCTAGGGATTATGAAGCCCTCGCTCTAACCGACTGAGCTACATCGCCAGATTGAGAAGCCGCCGGCAAATGGCGCTCACAACCAGGTGGGGGCTATGCCGACAATTCAGACCGCATACGATACTTTCCTCTTGAATTGCCAAGCGCGCAATCTGCGACCGGCGACGCTGAACGTTTATCGGCTGCAGATTGGCGCGTTTGTAGCCTTCTGTGGCAACGTTGGCCGGTTTGACCTGGCCGACATTGACACAAATCTTCTCAGAACTTACTTTGTTCAACAACAGGCGCGCGGCCTGAAGCCTGCGACTGTTCGCAGTCATGCGCGATGCTTGCGGGCATGGCTGAACTTCTGTGCGTCTGAATCATTCGTCAGTCGTTCGCCCTTCCAGCATATTCGACTGCCCAAAGAAGACCACCACAAACCCGACGCGCTGACCCGTGACGAGGTGCAGCGGATGATTGATGCTGCGCAGACGCAACGCAACCGGACAGTCATCTACTGCTTGCTCGATACGGGATGCCGATTGAGTGAGTTCGCCGCGCTGCGCGTCGGTGACGTTGACCTGGCCAGCGGCGCTATCTTGCTGCGCAGGGAGACGAAGAACCGAGCCGATAGAACGGTCTTCTTGGGACAGCGGGCGCGCGCTGAACTGGCGGCATACCTGGCAGAGACGCCCGGCCTGGTCAAGCCCACCGAGCGCGGCTATCACGACTATCGCTACGAGGGCGGCGTCGATCTCAACGCCGAACCGCTGCCCGACGGCGACTATCGGATCATTGCCGAGGCGAGGGACCTGGCCGGAAACGCGGTGCGCGTCGAGCGCGCTTTGCGCATCGAGGAAGGCGGCAAGCCGCGCGCCGACGTGGCCGGGGGCGAGATCGACTGGCAGGGAGAAATGAATCGGGTGGTGTTCGTCCCCCTGGGCGACAAGCTCTGCTTCCAAACCGTGGTCGCCAACGAAAGCGCAGTGCCCATCCACACCACCGGTCCCTGGCCCGGCGCGGAATACAAATTCACCGAGAACTCCAACACGCTGGCAGCCCGTGAGGATGAATCGTGGTTTCAGCAGGCCGGCGTGTGGCGTTTTGGCGTCAACTTCGACACTACGGGCATCGACTTTCCCTTTCGTTGGGCTGTGGGGCGCAAAGAAGATCTGGAGCGTCGGGTCATCGACGGCGAGGAACAGTGGTATCTCATGCCGGGCAAGCGCGGCCTGGTGCATGGCTGCATCGTCATCGACGAAAAGCCGCCGGTGGGCACCCGGCTCTGGTGGGGGGGGCTGATCCACGAGTTCGTCGAAGTGGCGAACAACAACATCGACCGCATCACCGTCGAAGTGGGAGCGCCCTGAACCGCCCCTCCGAGGAGTATCAGCGACGACAAGCGACGCGGCGGGAACCATGACTGTCGTCCTTTTGGCTTTGTCATTGTGCGCTGTCCATTGTTGCTTGTTCCTGAATGACCGGCAGATAGACGAACCTGTCCAGGTGACATGGGAGGATCGTCATGTCCAGCAGGTCATAGACTGGCCACGGGCGAGCAGGCTCACGGTCGCTGAAGCCTTGATCGCCTAGGTGCATGTCGAAACACAACTCGTACGAACGCGATTCGCCAAAATCCACCTACACAGCAAAGAGTGCATCCTGCCCAGGCGCAAGCGTGTTCTGCTGCGTGCTGCTGACCTGCGCAGGCGCTGCCGGGGTTCTTCACAGCCGAGTAGCTGAGAGTCACCCGGTCGCTGGCGGTTGCGTTCAGATTCCAGATTGTGGTTCCGCTGTTCTGCACCCAGACCTCCACCCTCGCCGCCTGGTTGCGGCACAGAGATGGCAGACTGTCGCCCCCTGGCAGCCACTCCATGCGCAGCGGAACCCAGCGATAGCCTGGGGTGACGATGGCGTTGGCGTTGTTGGCGTACGGCTGTCCGATACAAGCCATCGTGTGTGCATTCATGTTGGATGAGCGCACGGTCGCCGAATGGCAGAACCGTGCGGGGTGACATGCTTGCCGGGTGCAAGCCGAAGTGGTCTGTGTGGGCGAGCTTGAGTTGGGTCTGGTGCAGGGCGATGAACTGTGTGTCAATAGGAAAAGGTCAGATAGGCTGAAAAACTGAAAATTGGCTGGTGATCACCCATAAGTCGTACTGGAGGCAAAAAGGTGTCTTGGGAAAGGGTGGATAGCAGCGTGAGTGAGAGTTGCGACGGTTTTGAGCAAAGCTGAGATGCCCCGCAAGACGAGATATGGCTCATCCAAGTCGTTGTTGAGATGAAGTTTGCCGCCCAAGCCACGCATCCAAACAATAGCAGGGGGCGGCCAAGTGTCGGTGAGGTAGAAGACAAACTGAGCGGCCGCCAAGACCAAGAGAAAGAGCCGCTTCATACGTTCAAGTTTGTGGACACGGATATCCTCGACATCCAGACCCTGCTCTTGGTCAAAGCGGTAACCATGTTCGATGCGCGAACGGAGGCGCCAGTCGTTGTAGACGCTGCTCACCTGGTCGAAGGCATGGAGGGGCGCATTGGTGAGCAAGACCAAAGGGTGTTCTTTGCAGGGTTGCTGGGCTACGATCACCCATAGCGATTGCTGAGTGTCGGGTAAACGGATGCGAAACCACCCAAACTGAATCTTCTCGATACGGGTTTTGCGAGCATGTGTGAAGGCAACGCCGCAGGTGTGAGTAAAAGGAATCACGTCCACCAGGTTCCCTAGAGCCTCGCTCTCCCAGCGTTTCAGGCGATCATTATAGACTTCAACTCGACGCTCCAGATGGGAGGCTCGTATCACGAATTCTTGCCCCCCCAGTTCAGCGAACCAACGCCGGTCATCAAATGCTGCGTCGAGCACGTAACGCAAGCGCTGGTCAGGGAAACGCATATTCGTCGCATCAATGGCATGCTGGATCTCCACATTCTCGCTTATGAAGTCGGTCGTATACGAGAACCAGTTGGCATACGTTGTTGCTGGAATGCGGCTATTGACGACGGTGGCTGTAATGCAGGGATATCCTTTCGTCAAGCGTGGCTTGCCATTGCGGTCTGGGGGCGTGCTCTTGTACACAGTGCTCACACTTTCCAGTTTCTCGGTGTAGGGCTTCTCCAGATTGACCGGGTCAATCGCCACCACCCAATAGTCCAACCGGTCACGCATCACGTTGGCGTGTGAAATCTCGTACAATCCCTCGGCAATCTCTTGATGCGTGAATCGTTCGTTCTTCAAGAACCGATACATCTGCTTCGATGATGCCCAAACCCCACTCGCCGTCCGTGCCACCACTTGGGCCATTTGCGTCACAATCGGCGATTCGCTTCCCAAGATGCCAGTGATCGCTCGCCCCGCCACTTGCTTCAAGCGTTGGTCTGGCAGTCGCTTCATGATTGGCTCTAGAAAACTCGCCATGCTTGTTTCCAATTCTCCACTGGCAGCTGTTCGAGCACTTTGTTCACTGGTATAGTCATCACAAGGTTCGTCTCCTTGATTGCTGTTGGCCTTCACAACAATAGTCTACCACGGTAACGAAGCTTTTTCATCCCCTTTTACATTTGTGGGTAATCACCAGGAAAATTGGCTATTGACAGCGAGAAAAACTTGGTGTATCATAATTATGCAACCGCTTGCATGATAATTTCATGAGGTTTCGTTTGACCAGTCATATGGCTATGATTCGTTGCTCATTGCTTGCATCGGCAAGAGAAGAGGTGTGCAGATGAGTCAGCCGCGTGGTGAAGGCGGATTGTACGCTCCTTTGTTCCCGTTTTCCCAAATCCAGCATTTTCTTCATTCACCAACGGAGGTAACAAACAATGGAACAGAATCAGCAGAAGCAAGGGATGAGTCGGCGCGATTTCCTGCGTCTGACCGCATTGACAGGGCTGGCGATCGGCGGTAGTTCGCTGCTTGTCGCCTGTGCGGCGCCGACTGCGCCTGTTGGGCCAGCCGAATCTGGGTCGGCGCCCGCCAGTAGTGGAGTCACTCTGCGTTTTGTCAGCAACCACGGTGAGTCAGATGTACCGTTGTTCCAGGCCGTGATCGAGAAATTCATGGCCGCAAACCCACAGATCACCATCGACTATTTGGATATTGCGGGTTCGGAGTTCTACGATAGTATCAACGCGCAGGGCGCTGCCCAGCAGTTGCCCGACATCTGGTATACACGCACCTTCGACGTCCCTGTCTACGCCAGCAAAAATTGGACAACCAGTCTCCAGCCGCTCATTGACCGCGATGCGGCTGAGGTCGACGTAGATGACTTCTGGCCGGCACAGGTTGCGCAAATGAGGTGGGACAACCAACTCTACGCCCTGCCCTACGATTTCTCGAATGTCGGCATCTACTATAACAAGAAAATGTTTGATGCCGAAAGCATCGGCTATCCGCCCGCGGAGTGGAAATGGCCGGATCTGGCAGACATGGGGCTCAAGTTCGTGCAGAAGGATGCCAACGGCAACTTCACCCGATGGGGATTGCAGCTCTATAACTGGAACTGGGTTTTCCATGGCTTGATCATGGGGTGGGGTGGTAAGATCTTCTCCGACGATCTGAGCGCCTGCATCATCGATTCGCCCGAATCACGCGAATGCTTCGACTTCTTCAACTCCGTGCGCGAGGAAGGGCTCTACCCAGAGGCGGGCGCGGCGCCGACCGGCGTCGATCCCTTTGCCAGCGATCTGCTGCCGATGGCCTTCCAAGGCTCCTGGGCCACGACTTCCATGCGGGCAAACATCGGCGACAAGTTCGATTTTGACTGCACGGCAATGCCGCTTTCCCCGACCGGTGTAAGCTGCATCAACGCGGCCGGTGGCGCATGGGGTATTGCGGCGAACACGGCAGACCTGGAAGCCGCCTGGACTTTCACCAAGTTCCTCACCAGCACCGAATCCACCAACACATTGATCTCCGAGCCGTTGCGCAGCATTCCTGGACGCAAATCCTCGGTGCCACTCTGGAATGAGAAGGCTGCAGAAGGAGGACTTCCGCCAAAGAACGTTGCAGCGTTTGCCCAACAGATGGAAAATGCCAATGCGGCGCCATTCCCACCATACTGGCAAGACTACAGCAATGCTTGGAACAACATGATTGCGCCGATGATCGATGGCGTTACGACTGATGGCCCTGACGTTGTGTTGCCGGCTTTCCAAGAAGAGGTGAATCGCCTGATTGCGCAATTCCAAGGGTAAGAGGAGAGTCGCTCTCAGTTTCCTCTTCAACACCATGCAGATCAACTAAACTGCGGTTGCTTTGAAACCAGGAGTTTTCACAGTTCAAAAACTCCTGGTTTCAAACAGAGCGAAGTATAGAGGTGGCAGAAAAGTCATTCTGAGCACAGTGAAGCATCCTCGGCCCATGATCTTCAACGCCGCAAAGGATGCTTCGCTGTGCTCAGCGTGACAATTGGGATGTCACCTGGCATTGTCTATCAAGTCACTCAAATCACGTCTTTGTATGTGAATGATCCAAACAGGTGGTGAACATGAGCGCCCCAAGAACCAGGCTTGCCAAGCGTGAGGCGATTGAAGGCTAACTCTTCATTTTGCCGTGGCTTTTGGGCTACTTGATATTTCGATTGGGGCCGCTATTGGCCTCTCTCTACCTGAGCTTCACAAACTATACTGGAAGCGGTAGCCCAAAGTGGATCGGTCTGGAGAATTATCGGTACATGTTCACCCAGGATCCACGCTTCATCGATTCTCTGCGCTCCACGTTGAGTTTTGTGATTGGATATCTGCCACTGAGTTTGATGATTGGCCTGGGGATTGCTCTGTTGATGAACCAAAAGGTGCGCGGCATTCTCATGTTTCGCGGCATCTACTATTTGCCGGCTGTGACAACCGGCGTTGCGGTGGCGCTTCTTTGGCAGTTCGTCTTTCACAAGCAGTACGGCGTGTTGAATGCGGTGTTGAGCTGGTTCGGTGTGCCCCAAATTGGCTGGTTGGTAGACCCCAATGCTGTGATGTACGCCTTCATCATCATGGCGTTGTGGGGTGTAGGCGGCACGATGATTGTCTATCTGGCCGGGTTGCAGGCAATTCCAACCGAGCTGTATGAGGCAGCAACGATCGACGGTGCAAACAGCCTGCATAAATTTTGGTCTGTCACCCTGCCGCTGCTTACTCCAGTCATCTTCTTCAATCTGGTGACGGGGATGATCGCCGCGTTCCAAATTTTCGAGAATGCCTACATCATGACAAGCGGCGGACCAAACTATGCAACCTATTTCTTTGGCCTCAATATCTACTTTACAGCCTTCCGTTCGCTGCGTTTCGGCTACGCATCGACAATTGCCTATATCCTGTTTGTGCTCATCGCCAGCCTGACGCTCTTTCTCATGACGACATCGCGTCGCTGGGTGTACTACGCAGCGGAGAGGGAATAGCCCCGCCGCACATGAGAGACGACACAGTTCAGGATTGATGGCCGAGGACCTAATCACCATGTCAGCCACTCCGCAGAAAGATCATATTGCCAGATCAACTTTAGGCGCTAATTATCGCCAGTTGATCTCGACTCTTTTAACCTATGTGCTGTTGTTCGTGGGCGCACTGGTGTTGATGATCCCTTTCTTCTGGATGCTGACAACCAGTCTCAAGTCGCTCGACGAAGTGAATGTCTGGCCGATCAAGTGGATCCCAAGTGAGCTCGTCTGGCAGAACTACATCGATGTCTTTGAGCGCACGCCGTTTGCTCGCTACATTTTGAACAGCTTGATTCTTTCGGTTGGTGGCATCATCGGCGGTATATTGAGTTGCTCGCTGGTCGGTTTTGGCTTCGCACGCTTGCGCTTCCCCGGCCGCAACTTTCTATTTTTTGTGATGCTCACAACACTGATGCTGCCGGCATGGGTGATGATTGTGCCTCATTTTATGATGTTCAACGCCATCGGCTGGCTCGACACCTTTCTGCCGATCATTGTGCCATCATTTTTCGGGAACGCCTTCTATATCTTCCTCTTCCGACAATACTTCATGGGTATTCCCAGGGAGCTGGAAGATGCCGCGCGTGTGGATGGCTGCTCGACTTTCAGAATCTATGCACAGATTTTTATGCCGATGTCGGCGCCGGTGATAGCAACCGTCGCCATCTTCTCGTTCTTTTACTATTGGAACGATCTGCTCTATCCGCTGGTCTACTTCCGCTCCCAGGAGAACTTTCCGGTGAGCCTGGGAATGCGAATGTTCCAGACGGCAAACATGGGCGTCATTCACTACCCGCGCATGATGGCTGCATCTCTCATGTCTCTGCTTCCTTGCCTGGTGCTCTTTGCGTTGGCGCAACGACTCTTCATCCAGGGCGTTGTAATCACCGGTGTGGATAAATAGGCGGCGCACATGAACCATCTTCAACGCTTCTTGAACAACATGGAATATACATCCGTGGATCGCGTTCCCAACTGGGAGGCAGGCGTTTGGCCCCAGACCATCGAGCGCTGGGAGGCAGAGGGGTTGCTGCGTGCGACGTTGCATTGGGACTGGTTCTACGGCGAAGCGGCGTTGGGCATGGACCCGCGCGAGTTCATCCGCTTCACCGGCAAGATGATCCCTGCCTTCGACTATGAAGAGATGGCCGAAGATGAGACAACGGTCACCTTCCGCGACGAAAAAGGCATCGCCCGGCGGGCGCTCAAAGAGGGTTCCATCGGAGGGGCGCGCATGTCCATGGACACCTACATCGGCTTTCCGGTGACCAGTCGCAGCGACTGGGATCTGGTGAAACGGCGCTATCCGGCGAACAGCCCACAGCGCTACGAGCCGAACTGGGAGACCTTCCGGCTCTCTGGCTGGCATGCCCGCCAACACCCACTCATCTTTGGCCCCAACTGCTCTACACTGGGCTTCTACTGGATCGCACGCGAGCTGCTCGGCTTTGAGAATCTCTCCTTTGCCTGGTACGACCAGCCCGAGCTGATGCACGACATCATGGAGTTCTGGGCCGATTTTCTGATCGAGGCAGCGCGGCCCGTGCTGCAGCAGACAACGATCGAATACATCTGCCTGAATGAAGACTTGGCCATGAAGACCGGCCCGCTGCTCAGCCCGCAGAGCTATCGCACCTTCATCTACCCACGCCTGTGCAAAGTGATCGACTTTTTCAAGGGCCACGGCGCGCGCTATATCTGCATCGACACGGACGGTAACCCGGAGCCGCTGATCCCGATGATGCTCGATGCCGGCGTCGACGCGCTGTGGCCGCTGGAGCGGGCGGCAAACCAAGACCCCAACCGGTTGCGCAAGGTGTTTGGCCGGTCGCTGCGGCTATGGGGCGGGGTGGACAAGCGGGTGCTGGCCAAAGGGCGCGACGCCATCGACGAGCATCTGAAGTCGCTCCAGCCGCTCATCGAAGAGGGTGGCTTCATTCCTACCGTCGATCATACGGTGCCGCCGGATATCAGTTGGGACAATTTTCAATACTACATGGAACGCAAAAAGCTGCTTCTCGAAGCCCAATTGTGAGATCGAGGATGGCAGCCGTTGCCCTTGCGCCGGTCGCGCACCCATCACCTTCAAATTGAAAGTAAAAATTCTTCTATGGCCAAAGAATACACGGTTGCCTGCTACTATTTTCCAAATTACCACGCCGATCCACGCAATGCATTGGTGCACGGCCCTGGCTGGACGGAGTGGGAGCTGGTCAAGCGCGCCGAACCCCGCTTCCCGGGGCACAGTCTGCCGCGCATTCCCTTGTGGGGCTATGAGGATGAAGCAGACCCAGCGGTCATGGCAAGAAAGATCACTGCTGCGGCCGATCATGGGGTGGACGCGTTTATTTTCGACTGGTATTGGTACGACGATGGCCCCTTCTTGCAGCGGGCGCTCGACGAAGGGTTTCTGGGTGCAGACAACAACCACCGGCTCAAGTTCGCGCTGATGTGGGCAAACCACAACTGGGTGGACATTCACCCAGCGGCACTGAACGGCGTTGGCGATCGCGCGCGCCTGCTCTATCCGGGTGCAGTCAGCCGGCAGACCTTCATAACACTGACAAACTGGGTTATCGAACACTATTTTGCGCACCCATCGTATTGGTTTGTGGACGGACGCCCCTATTTCTCGATCTATGACCTTTCTGCCTTGGCAGAGAGTTGGGGCGGAATGGGTGAAGTCAGCGCCGCGCTGGCCGATTTTCGCCAGCGGACGCAAGCTGCAGGCTTTCCCGATCTGCATCTCAACGTCGTGCTTTGGAACGTTGGGATCCTGCCCGGTGAAGGCGTTGTGGAAAACCCCAACGACCTGGTGCACAGGCTTGGCTTCGACAGCATTACCTCGTACACGTGGATCCACCATGGCGCGTTGGACAGCTTCCCCGTGACCGACTACAACGTCGTGCGTGATCGCTACTGGCGGTATTGGAAGTGGGCGGAACAGACCTTCGATCGACCCTATCACCCCAATGTGAGCATGGGCTGGGATTCCAGCCCGCGCACGGTTCAGTCGGACACGTTCGTCAACGCTCGCTACCCATTCATGCCGCTGATCGGCGGCAACACACCGGAGCGCTTCTGCGCCGCGCTGGCCCACACCAAAGAACGGCTGGCCCAGCGCCCCGCGGCAGAGCGAATCTTGACGATCAATGCGTGGAACGAGTGGACCGAAGGCAGCTACCTCGAACCCGACACAGAGTACGGGATGGCCTATTTGGAGGCAATCCAGGCCGTGTTCGGCAATTAATCTTCGCTCTGTTTGAAACCGACAGTTCTTCAAGGGTGAGAACTATCGGTTTCAAAGCAACCGCAGTTTAGAATGGCAATCTCGGCATGACCACGATCTATGATGTCGCAAAACGGGCAGGGGTGGCGCCGTCCACAGTCTCCCGGGTCTTCAACAAGAACGCACCACTGCGGGCGGAGACCATCGCCAGGGTGTTGCAGGCAGCCCAGGAGTTGGAGTATGACCCCAATCCCCTCGCCAGCGGGCTGGCCTCCAGCCGCACACTGATGATCGGGCTGGTGATTTCGGACATTCAGAACCCGTTCTCGGCGACGCTGGCGCGGGGTGTCCAGGATGCCCTGAGCACTGAGCGATACATCACCGTCATTGTCAACACGGACGGCGATGCCGACAAGGAGATGGCGACGCTGCGCGAGATCTATCGGCGCGGCGTCGATGGCTTCATCATCGCGCCGGCCCAGTGCGGCGACATCGCAGCGCGCAACCGTTACCTGATGGATCTCTTGCGCGCGGGTCTGCCTGTCATCACCATCGGCAATTGGCTGAAGGGGCAACCCGTGGACTATGTGACGAGCCGCGCCCAGGATGGCGCTGTAGCCGCCATCGACTATCTGATCGCCTGCGGCCATCGCGACGTCGCCTTTATTGGCGGCCGCTATACCCAAGGCGTGGCGGTCGGTCGCTGGCTTGGCTACCAGGAAGCAATGTTGAAACATGTGTTGCCGCTTCGCCCCGAGTGGATGCTGGAGGCTGAGTTATCTACCGCAGGCGGCGAGCAAGCGATGCTCCGCCTGCTGGACCTGCCGGATCCGCCCAGTGCCGTGCTGACGGTCAACGACCTGGTGGCGTTGGGCGCGCTCAAGGCCTGTCACCTGCGCGGCGTGGCGGTGCCACAACAGATGTCGATCATCGGCTTCGACGACATCGTATTTGCCGGGCTTTCCGTGCCCCCGCTGACGACCGTTGCCCAGCCAGCCTATGAGTTGGGGTGCAGGGCGGCCGAGCTAGTGTTGCGTCGGCTGCGTGATCCTGCCGCGCCACCCCAACAAGCGGTGCTGGAATGTCACCTGGTCATTCGACAGACGACGGCGCCTTACTCACGCTGACCGCTGGCGCCGAGGCAATGAAGAAAACAACCTGGAGACGATTCATATAGACGGCATACCGCATCGTATGCGGTTCAATTGACTCATCCATTACCTACGGGAAGATTCGCAATGACGACGATCGATCTGCGCAGTACGACATTTCGCGACCAGGTGTACGGCTGCTGGCTGGGCAAGAACTGTGGCGGCACCCTTGGTGCGCCCTTGGAGCGGGCATGGGGCGAGCCGGAGCCTTTCGACATCTGGTGGTACCCGGAACTGAAAGATGGCGGTATCCCCAACGACGACCTGGAGATGCAGTTGCTTTGGCTGAAGGCCCTGGAGGAAGTCGGCCCCGGGCTCAAGGCCGCGGACCTGGCGCAGTATTGGCTGGATCATATCGGCTACAACTGGGATGAATATGGGTTGAGCAAGACCAATCTGCGTCTGGGCTTGCTCCCTCCGGTGTCGGGTGCGTTCAACAACTGGTTCAAGGACTGCATGGGCTCCCCCATCCGCTCGGAGATTTGGGCTTGTGTTGCACCCGGGCTACCGCGCATCGCGGTGCGCTATGCCTTCGAAGACGCCATCTGCGACCATGCGGGCGGGGAGAGCGTTTTCGGCGAGATGTTCAACGCCGCGGTGGAGTCTGCGGCCTTTGTGATCTCCGATCGCGAGCAGTTGATCGAGATCGGCCTGTCCTACGTCCCAGCCGACAGCAAGACCGCGCAGGCGATTCAGGCAGCGCGCGCTGCGCATGCGGAAGGAGTCGACTGGAAGGAAGCCCGCCGCCGGGTCCTGGCTGCGACACCCCACTACAACGCCCAGTACTCGCCGATCAACCTGGCGTTCCAGGTCATCGGCTGGCTCTATGGCGAGGAGTTCGGCGACGCGCTCTGCAAGGCCGTCAACTGCGGCTACGACACCGACTGCACGGGTGCAACGCTGGGCAGCGTCCTGGGCATCATCGCCACGCGCACTGGCTTGCCGCAGCGGTGGACGGAGCCTCTGGGCGAAAACATTTCGACCAATGAATCCTGGGGTGGCATCCGCCACGCCTCGACCGGGCCAAACCCCGTGCCGAAGACGCTCGACGAGCTGACCGAGCGTGTCTGCCGGATAGCGCAGCGGGTGCTGACTGCCCATGGCGTGCTGGATGGAAACGCAACGTTCGAGGTTGATCCTGAGACGCTCTCTGCCGATAGTGGTGTGGCCGCGCTATGGCAGGCAAACCCCATGCGCATCGACTATCGCACAGGCGCGCTCGCGGTTGGTGTGGACTATGGTGACACGCCGGCAATCGCCGCAGACGCCACAAAATCGTTCACGACCTATCTGACCAATCCGCACCCGGTGGAGATCCACGCTCACTGCACTTTGCAGGCGCCGCGGGGATGGCACGTGGCGGAGCCGACGCGTACGGTTGTCGTGCCACCGCATGCGGTGGTCGGGGTCGATTGGACGGTCACAGCGCCATCGCCTGTCTTGCTGGAGAACTCGAACACGCTCTATCTGCAGGTAGCGGCAACTGAGCGCTCGGCGCAACCGGCTGTGCCCATCGTGCTCATCGGCGCGCGCCGATTCCGCGTTGCTGGCCCTTATCAGCTGGATGGGGCAACCGACGAGGCGCTGTTTGCAGAGCACTTTGCGCTTGAGCAAGGCGGTAACCTGGCGGCGGATGGCAGGTTGGCCGAATGGCGTGAGGGATCTGCGCTGGACAATGCCTTGCCGCTGCAGGCTGTCCTTGCCGGCGGTGGGGCGGTGTACGTCCAGACATTCCTGTGGTGCCCGGCGGAACGCACTGCCGTCGTCGGTGCGCCGGCCAGTTGCCCGCGCAAGCTGTGGCTCAACGGGGGACTAGTCGTCGAGATTGACAACTATCGGCCCGCCCGGCCCAATTACAACGGGGACGGTCAATCCTACGCGTCGGTGACGCTGCGGCAAGGCTGGAACGAACTCCTCGTGAAGTTCGTGCGCAGGGCCACAGCGGCGCCCTTCGAAGGCCATCTGATCGCTTGTACGGCAGACGACCTGCACGCCGGGCTGGTGGAGGTCGGCTGGACGCGACTGCCATGGGATGTAAGCGAATAAGGACACTTGATGCCAACCCTTCACTTGTGCGGCCCGTATGGCAGCAGTGCACTGCCATACATCGACCGCTTCGCTGCGCACGGTGTCAACGCCTTCTGGTTTCATGGCTTCGACGACGCGGCCATCGACGCCTGCGCCCGCCACGGCATTGCTGCCTGTGTGGAATTCAAGACCTTCCGCGCTGACTTCGCCACACGGCCTGAGCTGATCCCCATCGGTGTGGACGGTCGGCCCATCCGCTATGGCGAATTGGTGCAGGGGGTCTGCCTGTCGCAGCAGGACTTTCTCGATGAGACCGAGGCGGCGCTGCTCGACGGACTGCGCCTTTTTGCGCCGGCAGGCATCTGGCTGGATTATTTGACCTATGCCGGCTGGTTCGAGATGCCGCAGCCCGATCTACAGGAGAGCTGCTTCTGCGCAGCCTGCATTGCGGAGTTCTGCCAGGCGACCGGCATCGACGCCACGACGCCGCAGCAGATCCTGGCCGAAGCGCCTGCAGCGTGGCAGCATCACATATGTAAACGCATCGCCCGTTTCGCTGCGCACTATACCTCGTTGCTCAAATCGCGCACTGAAACACATCTTTGCCCAGGACTACGATCTGTTTGCGCCGAGCAACGATGCGTAAGCGTCAAGCGTGGAAGTCTCTTGATTGTCTGTCTTGGTTGGTTTCTGCTTTGGCATGAAAAAACCACCCCGTTTTGTGTTATCGAACACAATCGGTAGTGGCTCCAGCAGAACGGTATACAATTAGTGGCGATGTCGTGACTTGAACACGAGACCTAGGGATTATGAAGCCCTCGCTCT
>CAZLMM010000048.1:0-48544 GCA_964560495.1 uncultured Caldilineaceae bacterium | reverse complement strand
TTTGTCATGCTGAACGTAGTGAAGCATCTGCGTGTCGGCGAGAGTTTCTAGGGAGCGCAGCGAAGCATCCGGCGTGACAGAGCAAGACCATTCGTCCGCTACGTTGGATGCCTCGCTGACGTTCAGCATGACAGGATAGACGCCGTTCTGTGTCATTTTTCGCTGGATAATCAACTGGGAGAGAGGTCTGTATGGGTCAATACCTGATCCGTCGTTTGCTCACAGCCATCGTCACCCTGTTCTTCATCAGCTTTGTCATCTTTGCGCTTTTGGCCCTCTCTCCGGGCGACCCGGCCGGGAATCTTCCTCTGAGCATTCCCCCCGAAGTCAGGTTGCGCTTGCGCGCCACCCTCGGCCTGGATGACCCGCTCGTTCCGCGCTATCTCAAATGGCTCAACCAGTTTGCCGTCACAGAACCGCTCAATGCCCTCGAGAAGGCCACGGGCATCCAGATCGGCGACTCTGAAAATCGGTTGCGCATCACATCATGGACGGCGCGCGGCAAACCGGTGGTCGATTTGGTCATCGAACGGCTGCCCCAGACCCTGTGGGTGGTGGGGAGTTCATATGTTCTGGCAGTGCTGCTGGCTATTCCCTTGGGAATCTTTGCGGCCTATCGCCAAAACTCTGTCTTTGACCAGACCTCCAGCATCTTTTCAGTGATCGGCTTTTCCTTGCCCACGTTTTTTACAGGCATTCTCGTCATTCAGATTTTTGCTGTCTACCTGGGCTGGTTTCCCACCCTCTACAACACGACCCTCGTTGTCAATAGTTGGTCTAGTTTTCTTCAACAGCTCAAGCAGATGGTCATGCCCGTCATGGTGCTCACCTTTTTCCAAATCGCTACCACCAGCCGCTTCACCCGTTCCGCAGTCATCGAAAACCTCAAAATGGACTACGTGCGCACGGCGCGGGCGAAAGGGCTACGCGAGTGGTTCGTTGTGGCGCGTCATGTGGTGCGCAATAGTTTGATTCCTGTAGTGACGTTGGTAGCTCTGGGCATCCCGGGCATTTTTGGCGGCGCCATCGTCACGGAGCAAATCTTTAGCGTGAACGGCATCGGTCAGTTGCTGATCATCTCGATTCAGAGCAACGACATCCCTGTAGTGCAGACCTGCCTCATGATCTTTGCAATTCTCGTCGTCGCCTTCAACCTGATCGCCGATCTTACTTATGGCTTTCTCGATCCACGCATTCGTTATAGCTAGGGTTCAGTTATGAGCATATCAGCTGGCGCCGCTCCACAGGGCGTGGAATTAAAGGTCGAAACGACACGCAAGCAGCGCACCCTGTGGGGCGACGCGTGGGTGCAGTTTCGGCGCAGCCGATTGGCCATGTTTGGCATTGTCCTCATGGCGTTCATCGTGGCGGCTGTGCTCCTGGGCCCGTACATCTATACGGTTGATCCCAAGAAAATCGATATCGCCGCCGCGTTGCAGCCGCCCTCACGCGCACATCCCTTTGGCACAGATGACTTGGGGCGAGACATGTTAGCGCGCTGTCTCTACGGGGGGCGCGTTTCCCTTTCGGTCGGCCTGGCTGCGATGCTCATCGCGATGTTCGCCGGTACACTTGTGGGACTGCTTGCCGGCTATGTACGCGGGCTGGACAATCTACTCATGCGCTTCACCGACATGATGCTCACTTTGCCTCAGGTGCCATTGCTGCTGGTCGCCATGTCCCTCTTCCGCGACCCACTGCGCATGCGGTTCGGGCTGGAGATGGGCGCGTTCATCATGGTCGTCACAGTCATCGGCATCCTCGGCTGGATGCCCACGGCGCGCCTGGTGCGCGGGCAGGTGCTTTCGATCAAACAAAAGGAATTCGTTGAGGCGGCTATCGGTATTGGCGTGCGCAGCGGCAGTATCATGTCGCGCCACATCCTGCCCAATGTCTTTGGGATCATCATCGTCTCGGCGACGCTGGGCATCGCCGCAGCCATCTTGACTGAATCGACCCTCTCCTTTCTCGGCGTGGGCTTTCCTCCTGATGTGCCCACCTGGGGCAGTCTTCTTTTTTATGGCCGCAACTACATGACCCAGTCTCCGTGGATGGTCATTTTTCCAGGCCTGCTCATCTCGCTTACGATTCTGGCTATCAACTTCATGGGTGACGGTCTGCGCGATGCGCTCGACCCGCGCCAGCGTCGCTGAACCGTTGCTGTAGGAACAACCCGTCATGACAGCTATGCAAACCCTGGCCGCTCCGGCGATTGCCGACGAGGAGATCGACTGGGACGCCATCATCCTCGAGGATGATACACCTGTGGACAGCCTGGACACTGAGCAACACTTTGGCTTGCTCACAGACACCCTCTACGCCAACTTCATCCACTCCGTTTTCGGGAAGGAGTTCATCGTCGCCGCAAATGTCGGCGTCTTTCGCACCCCTACAGAGCCGCCCATCGTGCCAGATTTTTTCTTGAGTCTCGGTGTACGCAAGAAAAATATGCCTCGCCAGAAACGTGACCGTTCGTATTTCATCTGGCATGTGGGCAAGCCTCCCGAAGTCGTCATCGAGATTGTCTCTAACGATGAAGGAGAAGAAGATGGCGCCAAGCATGCCCGCTATGCACGGCTTGGCATCCTTTACTATGCCATCTTCGACCCACATCGGATACTGAGCGATGTCGAGCTGCGGCTCTACAGGTTGCAGGGGCGACGCTATGTGGAAATAACGGAACACTGGATGCCAGAGATCGAGCTGGGGTTGACCGTGTGGGAAGGGCCTCACCAGGGCGCCGAGGGGCGCTGGCTGCGTTGGTGCGACAAGACAGGCGTCGTGATTCCCACAGCCGAGGAAGTGAGCATCAGTGAACGCCTGCGCGCCGAGGCGGAGTCTCGCCGCGCCGAGGAAGAGCGGCTACGCGCCGAGGAAGAGCGGCTGCGTGCAGAGGAAGCCACTCGCCGCGCGGAGGAGGAGCGTCTGCGCGCCGAACGCCTGGCGGAACGGTTGCGGCAACTGGGCGTGACGGAGCTCGAATAGCGAACAAGTGAGAAAGAGACTGGCAATAGGCAGGGCGTGCATCTGGTTCTGACAGGAGAGGACAATTCATAAATGGCCGTCGATAAAGCGTTGGTGCGACCCAAGTTCGCTGAAGACGAAATCGATTGGGATTCGATCATCACCGAGGATGATACACCTGTGGACAACTATGTGACTGAACGCGATTACACGCTGCTCACGGTGCCGCTGGATGACAATTTCGTTCACTCCATTCATGGCAAGCGTTTCATCGTTGCGTCAGATGTGGGTATCTTCACCGAACCGAAGGAGCCGCCCATCGTTCCCGACGTATTCTTGAGTCTGGGTCTTCAGGTGTCAAGCGACCAAAGCCACAAGCGGAGCCGCTCCTACTTCATGTGGATCACGGGCAAGCCGCCAGAGGTGGTGATCGAGATCGTCTCGAATGAAGAAGGCGGGGAGGATACGACAAAATTGGCGCGCTACGCGCACATGGGCGTGAAGTACTATGCGATCCACGACCCGCATCGCGATCTGAGCGATGTGGCTCTGCGCTTCTTCGTCCTGCGAGACGGGCGCTATGTGGAAACCACAAACACATGGATGCCAGAAGTCGAGCTGGGGTTGACGTTATGGGTTGGCGAGTATCGGGGAATGGAAAGGGAATGGCTGCGCTGGTGCGACCGCCACGGACAGGTCATCCCGACCGCAGCGGAACTCTTCGCCCAAGAACGCGTGCGTTCTGAGCGCGCGTTGGAACAGGTCGAGACCGAACGCCTGCGCGCCGAGGAAGAACGCCTGCGCGCTGAGGAGGCGTCTCGCCGCGCTGAGGAAGAATGGCTGCGCGCCGAGCGCCTGGCGGAACGGTTGCGTCAATTGGGGCTGAGCGATGTCGATTGAGCGCCCGCTCTATCGCTCTGTTGCCGATTGCTGTTCCTCGCCCAGTGGTCACTATCGTTTCTTGTTGCGGGTGTTCTTGTCCCCGTTGCCGGGACGATCCCTCACTGTCATCCTGAAAAATCCCTCGCTGGCCGACGCAACGCGCGCCGATCCGACTGTTGGCAAGGTGGAAGCATGGGCGCGTCGCCACGGCTTCTATGCAGTGACCTATGTCAATCTTTTCGCCTTTCGCTCTCCCCATCCTCATGCGTTGAACAGTCTGGACTACGACGACGCGGTCGGATTAGAGAACGATGCCTTTCTGCACCATGCTCTGGCCGCGACAGATGTGCTGGTCGTCGGTTGGGGGAATCCCAACGGCATACACCGAGATCGCTATGAGCAGCGCATCACAGAGGTGTGTGCGCTCCTACGCGCCGCGAACGCCGCGCCCCATCGCGTTGGGCCGCCTACACGCGCTGGATATCCGCGCCACGGGCTGATCTGGCGCGACGAGATGGCGTTGGAGCCATTTGTTCTGTCGCATTGACGCAGGCCATTACCTCCACCGCGGCGTCATAGAAGATCGCTCCTGCGCCCATGTCAGCCTCCTCAGGCGACGTCACCCGGTTGATGTTACGCCCATCGCGACTGAGCTTCGCCCACCAGACGCCGGCGGCAGCCACTGTGCCGGGAACCACTCCATCGCTCACCCGTGCGCTCAGCCTGACGCTGCCGAATTCGTTGCGCACCTCCACTGTGTCTCCATCCCGAATCCCGCGCAACGCTGCGTCCTGCAGATGAATATGTACGACCGCCTCACCCTCACGGCGTTGGAATCGCTCCACATTGACAAATGTGCTGTTGAGGAAGGAGTGAGCTGGGGGTGAGATGCACACCAAAGGCGGCGCTTTTGCATTCAATGCGCTTTTGCCGTTCGAGGTTGCGCCTATCTGGCGCGACTTACTCTCCGATTGCCATTTTGGTGGATGGTAGGTGGGCAATGGATCATAACCATCCTGCACCATACGCTCGCTGTAGAATTCGCATTTGCCGCTGGGTGTGGGAAAGCTGCCCTGGGCAAAGGGGAGGTTGGGTTGCGGCAGGCTGAGGCGCACGAAGCCCTCGGCCAGCAATCGTTCCCAAGTGATCCCGGCAAACCTGGGATGTGTTTGGCTATCGACCAGCGCAGCCAGGATCTCTTCATCGCTTTCGCGGAAGCACGGCTCGTCGAAGCCCAGTGCTGTCGCCAGACGCCGAAAAATCTCGCTATTGGACAGGCTGTGACCCACGGGCGCAATGGCCGGCCGATTCAGCGCCAGGTAGGTGTGGCCGTAGGATTTGTGCAAATCCCAGTGTTCCAGCTGGGTGGTGGCAGGCAGCACGTAGTCGGCCCAATCCGCTGTGTCAGTTTGAAAATGCTCGAGCACCACCGTGAAGAGATCTGAACGGACCAGTCCCTCCACCACCGCCGCCTGATTCGGGGTGACAGCAGCCGGATTGGCGTTATAAACGATGAGGGCCTTCACGGGCGGCCCGGCCTCTTCGACAGAAGGGATTGGGTCGATGGGGTGCGGGTGATAGTGGGCCAGGGCCAGGCGCGCCGGGTCGAGGCTCAAGGCGTCGCCTAGTCGATTCATGTTGATAGTGCGTGGTGTGGAACGACCAGGTGGGGCGTTGCGGGCCCAGTCGCTGTTCGCCAGGAGATCAGGGCGGTTGAGTGTCGTGCGATCCAGATGGCGAAAGTAACCGCTGGCGCTCAATTGGATGCCGCCACCCTCATAACGCCAGGCCCCCACCAGGGCGGGCAGACAGGCCGCGGTGCGCATGGCCATACCACCGCCGTAATGACGTTGCATTCCGTAGTTGATGCGAATAGCCGCAGGCTGAATAGTCGCGTACTCCCGCGCCAGGCTGGAAATGCGCTCGGCCGGGATGCCGGTGACGGCTGCGGCGCGCTCAGGAGGCCACTCCAGGACGCGCTCGGCCAGCTGGTCAAAGCCCACCGTGTAAGCGGCCACATAGTCGGCGTCGTAAAGCTTCTCACCAATAATCACATGCATCATGGCGAGCGCCAATGCACTATCCGTTCCGGGCCGGATGGGCAGCCACTCGTCGGCGGCCTGAGCGGTGCGGGTACGGAGCGGGTCAATGACGATAACGCGGGCGCCCTGTTTGCGCGCATCGTTGATGAAAGGCCACAGATGGAGGTTGCTAGTGAGGGTGTTGCTGCCCCAAATCAAGATCAGCCGGGCCTGGGCGAAGGACTCCATCTCCAGTCCTTCTGTTGCGCCGATGGTATAGACAAAACCCTCGAAGCCGGCTTCGGAGCAAATGGTGCGGGCCAGCTTGCTGGCGCCCAAGCGATTGAAGAAGCGCGACGCCATCCCTTCGCCTTGCAAGAGTCCCAGTGTACCGGAATAAGAATACGGCAACACAGCTTCCGAGCCGAACTCACTCACGATCGTCTGCAAACGGGCGGCGATGTCGCTCAGCGCCTCATCCCAACCGACAGGAACGAAACGTGCGCTGCCTTTCGGCCCGTTGCGGCGCAGCGGGGTGAGTAACCGATCCCGGTGATAGGTGCGCTCCAGATAACGGTCAACTTTGCCGCACAACTTTCCCTGTGTGATGGGGTGGTCTTCGCAACCCCACAGATCAACGGCGCGCCCGTTGCTTCGTTCCACAGCGGCCTGCCAGCTGCACGTGTCTGGACAGTCATGGGGACATGCGCCTGTGACGATCTCGATGGCGGGATCATGTTCGTATAATGCTCGTTTTGACATGGACGTTCCTTTGCCTCTCAGACAATGGCAATCTGGCAATCTGTTCGATCCGGGTGATAGTCGCTTCCAAAAGTGACTGTCACCTCTGGAAGAGAAGTGTAATGGAATTCTATCGCAGCGGCAAGTTGTCTGTAACACCTCAGCCAGCGTTCTTGACGATGAGTTTCACCCTGGACTATAATTGAATAAGAATCCTGATATCCGCGATTCAATCTCCACCAAACGCAGTAGATTGAAAGAGGGAGCATCCTGTCTTTCGATAGAACTGTCGCACACCGATTCCTCAAAGGACACAGAAATTGCAGCCATCGGCAACGATCGCGCTAGCGCGGTCACCTACGGAATATCAAGCTTTCCGTCAAGTGTGATAACCGTTTAGCATTGAGGTGAATATGCCAGGCTGTTGGCATTATAACGCGGGTTAGTAGATTGCGCTGTGCGCAGGCGGCGCTGCCCACGTACAGCGCAATCTCAAATCATTCTTGGATTATTGGAGAGGAGACACACAATGACAAACCCTTTGAACAATCATCGGATTACACGCCGCGATTTCCTGCGCTATGCAGAGATCGTGGGCATGACCGCGTTGGCCGCGCCCTGGTTGGCCGCCTGCGGTCAACCCGCTGCGCCTGCGCCATCGGGCGGCGCAGCAGAGCAGCTCGCCCAGGAAGCCGCCGCGGAGGGCGCCACCGTCGCCGGCGGGCTGAAGGATGTGCCGCGCGAGAAGACCTTCATCGCAGTGCGCAGCGGACCCGAGCACAAGTTCGTCGAATGGGATCAGTGGAATCCCTTCGTACCGGTCGCCAACCACCAGTACGCTGTAGGTTTGCTCTATGAGCCGTTGGCCTTCTACAGCGCCTTCGCCGACAAAGAGCACATGTGGCTCGCCGAGAGCTACGAATTCTCCGACGATTATAAAGAGCTGACCATCAAGGCGCGGCCGGGCATCAAATGGAGCGACGGCGTTGACTTCACCGCCGACGACATCACCTACACGCTCAACGCGTGCAAGGAGTACGGCTCCAAGATTCGCTGGGGCGCCAACGTGGCCCAGGTCATGGACAAGGCGGAGACCATCGACCCCCTGACCACCAAGGTCACCCTGACCGTGCCTGCCCCACGCTTCTTCTGGCTGCTGACGTATCACTTCGACATCGGCGTCTACATGCTGCCAAAGCACATCTTCGAAGGCCAGGACGTCTCCACCTACACCCACTTCGACATCGAGAAGGGGCTGCCTGTCACCACCGGCCCCTGGCGCGTCGTCCACTCCTCGCCGCAGCAGAAGATTCTGGATCGTGCGGACGATTGGTGGGGCGTAGCAGCCGGCGTTGGGGCTCTCCCGGCTATGGAACGCTTCATCTTGTTGCCCGACCTGGGCGAACAACAGCTTGTCCAGCAGATCATCAGCAACGAGGTCGACTTCACCACCGGCATCCAGCCTTCGAGCTGGCCGACGGTGCTGGAAGGCAACCCGCTGGCGACCTCGTGGACTGGCAGCGAATCGCCCTATGGCTACGTGGACTGGTGGCCGCACTCGCTCTATGTCAACAACGAGGTTGCGCCGTGGAGCGACCCGAATGTGCGTTGGGCCTTGAGCTACTACATCGACCGCGACAAGATCGTCGAGATATCTTGGTCTGGCGCGTCCAAGGTGACGCCCTTGCCGCTGCCGGACTACCCGCCTTTGCAGCCCTACTTCGACGCTGTCAAACCGATGCTGGAGCAGTACAACACTCTGGAATATAACCCAGAGAAGGGCGACGCGCTGCTCACAGCCAAGGGCTGGAGCAAAAACGCCGACGGCATGTGGCAGGACGAAACCGGCCAGCCCGTCAAGCTCGACATCATCAGCTTCTTCGACTTCACCAGCGTCGGCCCGGTGGTGGTCGAAATGCTCAAGCGCGGTGGCATCGACTCCAGCTACTCCGAGCCGCCGAGTATGTTCAACGACTTCTCCACCGGCAGCTTCACCGGCGCTTTGTTCGGTCATGGCGGGAGCTGTCGCGAGCCGCAAGAGACACTGGCGCTCTATCAGAGTAGCTCGGAGGCGATCCCAGGCGGTCACGCGGTCAATTTCTCCCGCTGGCACAACGACGCGTTCGACAAACTGGCCGACGCCGCGTATGTGACCCCGCCGACAGACACAGCGAAGCTGATCGAGATCTGGAGTAAGGCCATGGAGATCTGGCTGCCCGAACTGCCTGACATCCAGTTGACCCACGGCTTCCACCGTCTGCCATGGACGACCAGGTATTGGACGGACATGCCCGACCAGAACAATCCCTATACTAACTCGGCCCAGTGGCACCTGACCTTCCCGTTGGTGCTGCACACAGTCAAGCAGGCCTCGGCGTAGATTTCGGCGTGACCGGCGCTCGAACACCGCCGGTCACGCTTCCACCGTTACGATCGGAGACAACAGTGAGCGTCGGCTACATTGTGCGACGGTTTCTGATTTTTCTAGCGGTTGTCTGGGCCGCAGCGACTTTCAACTTCCTCTTGCCGCGCTTGGGCGGATCGAACCCGGTTCGTCAAAAGCTGGTCTCCCAGGCGGCGCTCAGCGGCGCAGTGCAGGCCGGCTTGGAAGAGATGGTCAAGGAGTATGAGACCAAGTTTGGGCTGGACAAACCGCTCTGGCAACAGTACCTGACCTACATGGCGGACATGGCGCGCCTGGATTTCAACTACTCCATCGCCAATTACCCGCGGCGGGTCGCCGACATGATGACCGAAGCGATTCCGTGGTCGGCGGCGCTGTTGCTCACCACCACAGTTTTGGCGTTTCTCATTGGAAATGTTCTCGGCGCGCTCATGGCTTGGCCGCGCGCGCCCAAATTCCTCAACTACGCGATGCCGCCGATTATGATGATGGGCGCCATTCCCTATTTCCTTCTGGGCCTCCTCCTCGTCTATGTCTTTGGCTTCTATCTCGGCGTCTTTCCCATGTTCGGCGGCTACAGGACGGGCACCATTCCGACGCTTTCGCTCAGTTTCATGGGGGATGTGATCTGGCATTCCATGTTGCCGGCGCTCTCCATCATCCTCGTCTCCATGGGTGGTTGGGCCCTCGGTATGCGCTCGCTCATGGTGATGACTCAGGGCGAGGACTATGTCGTATTCGCCGACGCCATGGGCCTACGCGACCGCACGATCTTCTCGCGCTATGCCATGCGCAACGCCTTGCTGCCTCAGGTGACCGCGCTGGCGCTGGCTTTGGGGACCATCGTCTCCGGCGCGGTGCTGGTGGAGGTGATCTTTGGCTACCCAGGCATTGGCACCGTGCTCTACCAGGCGATTCGCGGCTCTGATTACTATCTGGTGCAGGGTATCGTCTTCGTGGTCATCGTCTCTATCGGTCTGGCAACCTTCATCCTCGACATCATCTACCCACTGCTCGACCCGCGCATCACCTATCGGAAGGAGTAACATGTCGATTGTTGCAGAGAGCAAGGCCGCCCAGCCGCGACTCACAGGCCAGGAAAGCTGGCGAGACAGCTTTGATCGTGTGGTGGGGTATTGCCGGCGCAATCCATCGCTGGTGGTCGGTCTCGTAATTTTTCTGTTGTTGCTCCTTTCATCGGTCATCGGACGATTCTTCGTCGATCTGGAACAGGCGCGCCCCATCTCGGTGGCGCCGCTCAAGCCGCCGTCATGGGAGCTGCCCTTTGGCAGCGACAAGCAGGGACGCGACCTCTTTGCCGTCATGGTCTCTGGCACGCCGCTAACTCTGCGCATCGGCCTGATCGCCGGTTTCATCGGCGTGGGGCTCGGCGCGATCGTCGGCTTCGTCAGCGCATATTATGGCGGCTGGCTCGACGCGTTGCTGCGGGGCATCATCGACATCGGCCTGACCATCCCGAGCCTGATGGTGCTCATCGTCATCGCCATGATGGTGCCTTCCGGCCTGAGCGTCAACCAGATGGCTCTGGTGGTGGCGGCGCTGGCCTGGCTTTATCCGGCGCGCACCATTCGCGCCCAGGTGCTTACGCTGCGCTCTCGCAGCTATGTCCAGGTGGCGCGGCTATCGGGTATGCCGGGTCGGACGGTCATCTTCAAGGAGATTTTGCCAAATCTCTTGCCCTATCTGGCAGCTTCGCTGGTGGTCGCCATTTCCGCGGCGGTGCTGGCTTCCATCGGCCTGGAGGTGCTAGGGCTTGGCCCCATGGACGCGCCGACCATTGGCATGACGCTCTTTTGGATTAATTACAACGCGGCGGTCATCAATGGGTGGTGGTGGTGGTGGTTGCCCCCTATCGTGGTCATCGGCCTGCTCTTCATCAGCCTCTTTCTTGTCGCAGCGGGGCTGGACGAGGTCGCCAATCCGCGCATCAGGAGATCCGTGTAATGGCCGGCCAGCTGCCAGAGACGGCGCGCACATCTGCAAACGGCGGAGCAGGCGACAAAGGGGCGGGACCGGACGTTCTTCGGCTTCAGGATTTGACCGTCTACTATGACACCCCGCGCGGGCCGGTTCACGCGGTGGAGAAGATCTCATTTTCTCTGCGCCGCGGAGAGCGGCTGGGGCTGGCCGGTGAATCCGGCTCGGGCAAGTCCAGCATGGCTTTGACCATCATGCGCCTGATCAAGCCGCCAGCGCGGGTCGTCTCGGGCAATATCTGGTTCGAAGAGACTGACCTGCTCTCGCTTCCGGAACCAAAGATGAAGGCAGTGCGCCTGGCTCAGATTGCGCTCATTGCGCAAGGCTCCATGAACTCGCTCAATCCGGTGATGCGCGTCCACAAGCAGATTAGCCTGGGTCTGATGGATCATGCCGTGAAGCTCAGCAAGAGTGAGCTGGCTGAACGGGTGGTCAGTCTTCTGGCCAAAGTGGGTCTCCCGCCCCAGGTGGCGAACATGTATCCCCATGAACTGAGCGGCGGGATGAAACAACGCGTCGTCATCGCGATTGCCATCAGCTTGCGGCCCAAAGTCATCATTGCCGACGAGCTGACCAGCGCGCTGGATGTAGTGGTGCAGCGCCAGGTGATGGAGACGCTGCGCAACGTCCAGGACGAAATCGGCGCGTCGGTCATTCTGGTGGGTCATGACATGGGTCTGATGGCCCAGTTCGTCCAACGATTGGGCGTGATGTACGCCGGACGCTTGCTGGAGATCTCACCTGTGCGTGAGATCTTCAGGCGGCCGCGGCATCCATACACCCAGTTGCTCATCTCAAGCCTGCCTTCTGCTGAGGTCAAGGGCGCGTTCACCGGCATCCCCGGCCTGCCGCCCTCGCTGCTCGATGCGCCGCCGGGCTGCGTCTTTCATCCTCGCTGCCCGCTGGCAACGGAACGCTGCCGGACAGAGCCGCCAGAGCTGCGCGAGCTGGAACCCGACCTTTCCGTCGCCTGTCACTTGACATTTTGATGGGATTTCCTATGACTCCATTATTGGAAGCACGGCGCGTCACCAAAATCTTCGGCGGGGGACTGTTCGACCGCGCCAGAAACATTGCACTGGAGGACTTCTCCATGAGCATCGAGGGCGGCGCGCCGACGATCACTGCGGTGGTCGGCGAGAGCGGCAGCGGCAAGACCACGCTTGCCCGGCTGCTGTTGGGCGCAATCGCACCCACGGTCGGCAACATTCTCTACAAAGGAAAGGATCTGCAAAAGCTCTCCCGCGCCGAGTCACGCGCCTTCTTGACCGACGTTCAGGTCATTTTTCAGGATCCCTTCGAGGTGTACAACCCATTCTACCGCATCGATCACGTGCTCACTACCCCCATCGACTACTTGAAGCTCGCCCACTCGCGCGATGAGAAGTGGGAGATGATTCAACGTGCGCTGGAGACGGTGGGCCTGCGCCCTGAGGAGACGCTCGGCCGCTATCCACACCAATTGAGCGGCGGCCAGCGTCAGCGCGTGATGGTGGCGCGCGCGCTTATCATCAAACCGCGCATCATCCTGGCCGACGAACCTGTCTCCATGATCGACGCCTCGTTGCGGGCAACTGTGCTGGAAAGCCTGCAACGGCTCAAGGATGAGTTCGGCATCTCGATCCTCTACATCACCCACGATTTGACCACCGCGTACCAGGTCGCCGACAACATCATCGTACTATATCGCGGCGCCGTCGCCGAGGTGGGCAGCGTGGACCTGGTCGTGCGCAGTCCCAGCCATCCATACACCCGACTGCTGGTCAGCTCAATTCCCGTCCCGAATCCGGATCATCCGTGGGCTGCCGAGGCTGCGCCGGCCTTCGCCAATCAAAAAAATGAACGCATGGCGTGTAGATTCGCCGACCGCTGTCCTGTGGCTCTTGAAAAATGTCTGAAACAGGCGCCGCTGCTTTATCAAACCGATGCGCAACGCGCCGCCGCCTGCTTTCTCTATGAAGATGCGTCGGTGCTGGAGACCGCGGAGATGGATAAGGTGTTGCGCGCCAACGGTTCGGCGGTCAGCGCGCCGAACTGAGGCGTGGTTCACTCCTGTGCACAGTGCACAAGAACCAACCAGAATTCATTGTAGAAAATCACAGTAGTCTGATTGAACCGAACTCGCTAGACTGATGTAACCAGCGCGGCCACGGAATTGCGGGCGACGCGCGAGCAATGGGATAGATTCAGTACGGTGAAGGCAAGTTCGATCTGCTGTCAATGTGTTTTGGAAGCAGTACGTTCTCCGGCTGAGTTATCGGTCTGTTGATTGGACGGTCAGAAATGACCCTCAGTCGCCAGATCGGTTGACAGCCGGAGTTCTTTTGCATTCAATCATTTTTACTATTCGTTTCAATTCAAGGAGTTCTATCAATGGCGCTCAATTGCAAGACGCCCGGCGATGTGACAAAGGCTATCGCGGAACAAGGGATTCAGTTCGTCGACCTCAAATTCACTGATCTCTATGGTCAGTGGCAGCATTTCTCCGTGCCGGTGGACTACTATGATGAAGGCGATCTCTTCAAAGATGGCCTCGGATTCGACGGTTCGTCCATTCGCGGCTTCAAGTCCATCGAAAGCAGCGACATGGTGCTGGTGTGCGACCCGACCACGGCTTTCATCGACCCGGTGTGCACGCACCCAACGCTGAGCGTCATTGCCAATGTCTACGAACCGGGCACCTATGAAGCCTTCGGGCGCGACCCGCGCAATGTGGCTCGCCGCGCCGAGGCCTATATGAAAGAGGAGGGTTTTGCTGATGTCATGTATTGCGGCCCCGAGGCCGAGTTCTTCATCTTCGACAAAGTGAAGTATGAGACGGGCCGATATTCCTCTGGTTATGCTGTGGACAGCGATGAGGCGTCATGGAATACAGGTGAGTGGGGACCTGGCCACAAGATCGGCTATAAGGGCGGTTATTTCCCTGTCTCTCCCTTCGACGGTTTGCAGGATATTCGCTCGGAGATGGTCAACGATATGATCAACGCTGGGCTGAAGATCGAGCGCCATCATCACGAAGTGGCGACGGCCGGCCAGACCGAGATCGACCTGCGTTTTGCGCCCATGATCCAGATGGCCGACTGGATGCAGATTTACAAGTATGTGGTGAAAAATGTAGCAGCCAAGCATGGTAAGACTGCCACCTTCATGCCCAAGCCGCTTTTCGAGGACAATGGCTCTGGTATGCATGTGCATCAGAGTTTGTGGAAGGATGGCAAGCCACTTTTCGCTGGCGACAAGTATGCCGGTTTGAGTGAGATGGCCCTATGGTACATCGGCGGCATCCTCACCCACATCAATTCCCTGCTGGCCATCTGTGCGCCCACGACCAATTCCTATCGTCGTCTGGTGCCGGGCTACGAGGCGCCCGTGGTCATCGCCTATTCTGCCCGCAACCGCTCGGCAGCCTGTCGCATCCCGGTGTCGAGCCAATCGCCCAAGGCCAAGCGCGTCGAGTTCCGCTGCCCCGACCCGGCCGCTAATCCTTACCTGGCCTTCTCGGCCATGCTCATGGCCGGTCTGGACGGCATCAAAAAGCAAATTCATCCTGGCAATCCTTCCGAGATGGACCTGTTCGAAGGTGAGACGCTGCGTCATGTGAAGACGGTCAAGGGGTCGCTTACCGACGTGTTGGATGCGCTGGAAGCCGATCATGACTACCTGACGGCTGGCGGCGTCTTCACTGACGAACTGATCGAGACGTATATCTCCTACAAGCGCATTGCCGATGTGGACGCCGTGCGTCTGCGCCCCCATCCTCATGAATTTGTCATGTACTACGGCGTGTAATTGGGCCTTTGTCTTGAGTAAGTCATTCGCTGCCATTCAAACTTACCTGGTCGGGCATTTTTACTGGCCAGGATTTGAAGGGCGGCGAAATGACAATCACTGCCAGAACGTACACATGCTGCGATCCCTCAGTCCCCCAAGGGAGATTTCTGAGCCGCCAACCAATCCTTGGATTGCCCGCGTCAGGCGTGACGGAATTTCGGTGATTGCCCCGCAGGGTTTCGTCCGCGCCTGGCTGAAGTGGGCGCGTTCTCACCGATCAGGAAAGATTATCGCCCATGTCTGTTCACCACTCCACTGAACAACTCGCCCGCGTCGATGAGTTGATTCGGCGCAATGACATTCGCTTCATTCGTCTGCAATTCTCCGACATCGTCGGCATCGCCAAGCACGTCACCATCCCTATTGGGCATTGGGATACGGCGATCACCCAGGGAGTCTGGTTCGACGGCAGCTCTATCGAGGGCTTTGCGCGGGTTGCCGAGAGCGACATGTATCTGGTGCCCGACCTGACAACCTTTGCAGTCATCCCCTGGGAGATGGACCTTTCCACGGCGCGCGTGATCTGTGATGTATACACCCCAGACGGCGACCCTTTCGATGGCGACCCGCGCTACGTACTCCGGCGGCAGCTAGAGCGCGCCGCCGAAATGGGATTCGACTATCAAGTTGGTCCGGAATTGGAATTCTTTCTGTTCAAACGCCATGCATCGGGCGATTTGCTGCCCCTGGAGCCGCACGACGTGGCGGGGTATTTTGATGTGAGCACGGATCAAGCGCACAACGTCCGTCGCCAGATGGTGGACGCCCTGCAAACCATGGGCATCAACGTGGAAGCTTCCCATCACGAAGTTGCCAGCGGCCAGAGCGAAATAGATTTCCGCTACGACAACGCGCTGCGCACGGCAGACAGCACCATGACTCTGCGCGTCACTCTCAAGGGTGTGGCGCAAAAGAACGGCCTTCACTGCACCTTCATGCCCAAGCCCATTGCCGGCATCAACGGGTCGGGCATGCACGTGCATCAAAGCCTGTGGCACATGGACGGCGGTGAGACAGCCATGTACGACCCGAACAATGATTATGGCTTGAGCGATGTGGCTCTCCACTTCATCGCTGGACAACTCGCTCACGCGCCTGCGTTGACGCCTATCATCGCCCCGCTCGTGAACAGCTATAAGCGCCTGGTGCCGGGCTACGAGGCCCCTGTCTACATCTCCTGGGGACGCACCAACCGCAGCGCGCTCATTCGCATTCCCCGCATCACCACCGGTCGCTATCGCAGCACACGCTGCGAGCTGCGCTGCCCAGACCCCAGCGCCAATCCCTATCTTGCCTTTGCCGTGATGCTTGCCGCCGGTTTGGATGGCATCGAAAAACGGCTGCCGCCTCCGCCGCCTGCCGAGGAGAATCTCTATCACATGGACGGCACGCGCGCCGGCCTGGACACTCTGCCAGGCGACCTGGGTGAGGCGATAGAGGCGTTGCAGCGTGATGAAGTTGTCCAGGCGGCCTTGGGGCAGCACGTCTACGAGCGCTATGTGGAGGCCAAAACCCAGGAATGGGACGCTTACCGCCTCTATGTGACTCGTTGGGAGCTTGATCGCTATCTGACGCTCTATTGAATCTCTTCCACCGTCACTTGCGCCAGCAGGCGCTCCACATCTTCTGGGCGACATTCAGCCGTGCGCTCCGTGAGCACCACCGCTGCGCCCACGGCAGCGGCCTGACGTAATGCTGCGGGCCAGCTTTCTCTCTGCCCCAGACGCCACGCCAACACCCCCGAAACGGCGTCGCCCGCGCCGGCGGCATTTACCTCTTGCTGGCGCGGGGCGGTCGCCAGGAACGCTCCACTACGAGTCACCGCCAGGATGCCGTCTGCTCCACAGGTGATCACCAGGTTGTTCAGTTGTTTTTGCCCGGCAAGAGCGCGCACACGTCGGGTCACCTCAGACAACGTCTCCCCGGTCACACCGTAACTTTGCGCCAGTTCTGCACGATTCATCTTGAGGATCGTAGGCTGCGCGCTGGCTGCGGCCAACAAGGGCGCGCCGACGCAATCCACAATCGTCTCCACATCCCATTCCGAAGCCAATGTGACCAGCCTGGCGTAAAAATCCGTGGGCGCGCCCAGAGGGAGTGAACCGGAGAGGATTGCCCAGCGCGCTTGCGACAAATAGGCGCAATAGCGATCAATGAAGCGTTCCACATCATCATCGCTCACAGAATAGCCCGCGCTGGTGATGTGGCTGTGGCGGTGATGACGCGTCTCGATGACAACATGTGCGATGCGTGTATCGCCCTTCACCCAAAGCACATTCGGCTGGATGCCATACTCTGCCAGCAGATGCACCAGCCGTTCGCCTGTAGAGCCAGCGGCGAAACCCAGCGGGATGGTCTCCACACCCAGGCATTGCAACGCCACCGACACATCGAAGCCTTTGCCTCCGACGGCGTCCAAATTCCGTTGTACGCGCATGTTGGTGGTGGGGACAAACTCTGGGATGAAGAGCAGGCGATCCAGCGAGGCGTTGGCCGTGACGGTGAGAATCATGCAGGCGACCCCAGGAGGCGCGATGCAATGATGCACCAGGCGTTCCAGTCGATGCGCTCCAGTGCATCCAGCGTGGCAAGCAGGTCTTTACCGGCCACAACGATACCATGTCGGGGCAGCAACACTGCCGCCGCCTGTTTGCGGATATTCTCCTCTTTGCCCCGCAAACCTGCCACCACGTTGTCGGCCAGCTCCTGCGAGTGGGCCGGCGCAAAAGGAATGAGATCGACGCTGCCAAACTTCTGCGTCGCTTCCAGCACCATCCCCATGGACTGTTCAGCCACGACAAAGGGCTGGATATGGAAAGGATGGGCGTGAATGACAGCGCTCACGTCTGAAAAATTCCGATAGATGGCAAGGTGCACTTTGCTCTCGCGCGAGCAGCGTGGATGGCTGAGGAGATTGTCGCTGTCTATGGAGCCGATCAGCACTTCGTTTGGATCGATGCGCCAATGTTGTTTGGAGCCGGCGTAGCGCGGAGTGATGTAGATGCGCCCGTCGACGAGCGCGCTCACATTGCCGCCGGAAATGTCGGTCAGCCGCCGCTCGAACATCAGGCGCGCTGTATAGGCGATCTGTTCGGCGATAGTCTGCTGGGAAACAGTCTGCATGTGGGCGCTTCCTCCATTCATTGCTCGCACGCAGAAGGGCTGGCAACGTTCATCCTGTCTGAACGCTGTTTCTCTTTGCGGTTCGTGCGTCTTGTTTTTCCAAGTATAACGAATTAGCAATCAAAGAGCCAAATCCCTATTGCATATCCGCCGCCGATGTGCTATGATAATGCGCCCATCGGGATAGGAGCATCCACATTCCTCTTCAGATGTATCGTCGTGCTCGTTCTCCCTTTCGCAATCACGAGGAGATTGCGCCATGAACAGCCGTGAACTGATTCATCCTATCAAGAAAGCGCCCCACATCCAACGTGCGCCAGAAGCACAGCACTCCTCGGTCACACACAGTCGTCCATCCGCACCAGCATTGAGCCAGCTCTCCAGACTCTCACCGGCGGATGCGGCTCATTTACAGCGCACGTTGGGCAATCAGATGGTGGGCGCGTTGCTGAGGCAGGAGATACGCAGTCAAGACGCCGGCGCGCCGACCATACAGGCAAAGCTCCAAGTGGGTCCGGCTGATGACAAATACGAACGAGAGGCCGACCAGATTGCCGAAAAGGTTACGCGCGACCAGGCCGCATCTTCCCCGCAGGAGGCGCAGCGTCAGAAAATAGACGAAGACGAGATACAGGCCAAACGGCAGAGCGAAGAAGAGGGAGGCATCGGCCCGGCTGGCGGCCAGGTGAGCGGCGGTTTCGAGCAAGCCCTGCGCGGTGCGATCGGCGGCGGTCGGCCATTGGATGACGGCGTGCGCACGCGTATGGAGCGGGGTTTCGGCGCAGACTTCAGCACAGTGCGCATCCACAGCGACGCCCAGTCCGAGGCGCTCAATCGATCCATCAGCGCCCGCGCCTTCACTCGCGGCGCGGATGTTTTCTTTCGCCAGGGCGAGTATCAGCCGGGCAGCAGCAACAGCCAGCGCCTGTTGGCCCACGAGCTGACCCATGTGGTGCAACAGGGCGCGGCGCCGACGACTGTGCAACGTAATGAGGATTCCCTGCAACGCGCTCCTGCGATTCAGCGTCTAACCAAATCCAAGACATTCAAGTCAAGGACCAGCCTCTTCCTGCGCAAGGGCAAGAGCGGCGCGACCTTCAGCGCTATCACCAAGTCTCTGCGCATCTATGAAACGCGGCTGAAGAACGCCGAACCGGGCGTCAAGCTCACCCACCTGCGCCGGCTCCTGGAGATGGTCAACGATTGGCTGGCTTCGCCGGCCGCCACGACCAGCAGCCGCAAACGCCACGCGGAGAACTTGCGCGACAGCATCGCCGATGAAATCCAGACGATTCAGGGTCAGCTCTCCCCTGTGGAAAGTTCCGATTTTGGCGACGATGCCCTCATCGAGAGTCAGGATGAGGCTGTGGGCGGCCAGATGAACAAGCTGGATTATGTGAAGTATGGCTTTGGCGTGGAAGAGGTGGATGGGGAGACGCGTAAGGCGGAAGGCGGAGAGTTCGAGGCGTATTTCAAGGAAGATGTGGACGAAGACAAAGCCTTTGGCAGACACCGCGGTAAATACACAGGAATGCCCAAACTCAACCCGGAATTTGGCAAGCGCAACGTCGCCATGTACGCCATCGACAAACTACTGAGCGCCAACGTCATCCCGCCCACTTTCCTGGCGCAGCACAAGGGCAAGATGGGCATCGTCATGAAAAAGGTAGAGGGCGTGGGTGGGGACAAGGCGAAAAAGGAGGACATCGACATGGACGACCCGGTCATCCGCCAGTCTCTGTCCAAGCTCTATCTTCTTGACATCATTTGCGCTCAAGTGGATCGCCATCCCGGCAATTACATCGTTGTCAAGGAGGGAGGCGTCATCAAGGGCGTCAAGGGCATCGACAATGACCTTTCCTTTGGCAAGAAATACAAGGTTAAAGAGTTCGACCAGATGAGCGGTATGAACAAAGAGTTCAGCCCGGTGCTGGGCAAGCTGCCTTCCGAGCTGAAAGAGATCGACCAACGTTTTGCCCAAAGGATCATCGATCTCTCTGAAGAACCGGAGCGTGTGCGCGAAGCTCTCAATGGTTTGTTGGATGATGAAGAGATCGATGCCACCGTAGAGCGCATTGAACACCTGGCAGAATTCTTGCAGCCCTTGATGCGTCAACAGGATGGCGTCATGCGCACCAAGTGGACGACCTAAGCAACCGCCCAGAAATAACTTCCCGTTTTCAACCTTCCAGGAAGCTCGCACCTTCCTGGAAGGTGCGGAGTAATACTTTGACAAGGGCTAAGCAAGGGAGGCGTTTCTTTGGCAGAGAAGTCAGCGGAACTGGTCAACGCAGCAGCCCATTTCGCCCAGGCAGGCTTGCCATTCCCTTTTATTCCCCAAGAATTGCAATCGGGCTTTCACCAGTTTGGCGAGTGGCTGTACGGCACGCGCGCAGATGTGGACGATCTCACCGACATGGGATGGTTCGCAACGGAGGTTGCGACTCAGGCTGTGGTCGATTACGTGATGGTGGGACGCGCTGGGCGCGGTATGCAGTCGACGGCGCTTTGCTACTACCTGGTGAGCGCGCCGCTGGCTGTTTTTATCCAATCAGGCTGGGGAGGCGTCTACACAGATCAGGAAGCAGATGTCGCGCGCATCGACCGCCGTTTCGCCTTCGCCCAGCGTCTCTACCAGGCGGCGCATGACGCCAGGGCAAGGGGGCGCATGGGGCAGGACGAACGCCTCGTCGTACTGGACAGCGATTTTTCTGGCGGCAGCTGGATTCGTATCAGGGGGCTGATGGATGGGACAGTCTTCGTCCGTTCCCCCGACTGGCACATGGAAGAAGATGCCCTGGAGAAGGCGCTGGCGTTCCTAAAGAGTTGACAACGCCTTCGGGAAAGTGCGCTTGGGAGGCGCACCCACGTCCTTGCACCCAGTGGGCGCGTCTCCCATCCGCACGAGCGGCTACAGGTCAAGACCGCTCTTGGTTTCGGCGACGAGGTGATCCACCACCGCCCGCAAGTCGCCGTCCGTGTTGTCGAAGACGCGCAGTTGACGGTCGGCGCTGGTGCCATGCACCAGCATGGTTTCGATGGGTGTGATGTATTCCCGGGTTCCCATCTCATCGATCTCCTCGCCCACCAACTCCAATAGCTCACGGATCAATTGACGCGTAGGCAGTTCGATGGATTTGCCGAAATCGATCATTTTGCCGTCGAGTCCGTAGCGAGAGGCGCGCCAGCGATTCTCCTCGATGAGTTCGCGACGATACACGCGAAAGGTCAAGTTTCCCCGCCGTAGTTTCCACAACCATAACACAATCGCCTGGAAGAGCGCAGCGATGGCGATGGCTTCCTCCACCCGCGTGCAGATGTCGCAAACGCGGAACTCCAGCGTGGGGTATTTGTGGTGTGGCCGACAGTCCCACCAGATTTTGCTGCCATCGGGAATGCAACCGGTGCGCGTCAGGGTGCCGATCATGTTGTCCCAGTCGGCTTCTGTGCGGCAAATCTCTGCTGTGCCCGAACGGGGAAAGTCCTCGAAAACCACCGAACGATAGCTCTTGAGACCCGTCTTGCGTCCGTTCCAAAAGGGGCTGCTGGTGCTGAGGGCCAGAATGTGGGGCAGCATGTAACGCACCACATTCATGGTGTCGATGGCAAAGGCCCGATCTTCAATGCCCACATGGACGTGCATGCCAAAGATGAGCAGGCGTTGGGCGAGCATCTGCATCTCTTCGAGCACGCCCTGATAGCGCGGCAACGGTGTGACTGGCTGGTCGAGATAGCTGCTGAAAGGGTGTGTGGCTGCGGCCGCCACCCGAAAATCTTTTTTTTCGGCCAACTTGATCAGCCAACTGCGCTGTTTCACCAGTTCCTCATGGAGTTGAGGGATCGTCTCACAAACAGGCGTGCCAAGCTCCACCATGGACTGATGTAACTCGGGTTTGAGCTCGCGCTCCACCATGACCACTTTGCCGTCGTCGATGAACTGGGTGATAAAAGATCTCATCTCGCGCGTCTCTGGGTCGATGATCTGATATTCCTCCTCGATGCCGAGGCTCAACGATGGGCGGGCAATCATGGCAATTTCTCCGTTTCCCCGATGATGAACTCGACCACAGAGTTCAGATTTTGACCATTCTCTCTCCAGGTGCGCAATTGCCGCTCGGCGCTGGAGCCGCGTTGCAAAATGGTGTGAACGTGCTCCAGATAGTCCAGGCTATTGAGCCGGGCGGCTACTGGCGTCACCCGTTCCACCAGCTCCCGCACCAGGTCGGGCGCCGGCAACGATTGTTCGATGCCAAAGTCGATGAGATTGCCCTCCAATCCATAACGCACCGCTCGCCACTTGTTCTCGGCGATGAGGATACGGTCATAGATGCGAAAAGACATGTTGCGCATCCGCAGATCGACCATCCATGCCACAGTCGCCTGGATCAAGGCCGTAATGGCAAGCGTATCCATTACATCCGTCACCATGTCGCAGATGCGAATGAGTAGGGTGGGAAAGCGCGAATGGGGCATGATGTCATAGCGAATCTGGCTGGCGTCGGGGATGCTGTTGGTGCGGATCAGCGTGTCCACAAAGCTGCGATATTCCTGGTAGCTGCCAAAGTAGCCAGGAATGCCTGTGCGCGGCAGCGCATCGAGCAGCACAGCGCGATAGCTCTTCAATCCCGTGTTGCGGCCATGCCAGAAGGGGCTGCTGGTGCTCAGGCAGAGAATGTGTGGCAACACGTAGCGCATGGTGTTCATCACATCCACGGCCAGCTCCCGATCCTCGACGCCGATATGGACGCGCAGACCAAAACCCAATAATCGACGGGCGATCATTTGCGCATTGTCGAGCATGGCGCGGTAGCCGGGCAACACCTCGCTGCGCATCTCCCAGCGACTGAATGGATGCGTGCCCGATGCAGCCAACTTACAGTCGCTGGCATGGGCGAACTCCAACATCTGGGAACGCAGGCGGACGAGTTGCTCCCGCGCCTCATGGATATCGGCGCTGACGGGCGTGCCGGCTTCGATGACTGAGCTGCCCATCTGGCGGCTGAAATCCGTGTCGGGCGTGCGCTCCCGCACCAACATCTGGTCGCGCGACATAGACTGGATCACGTAGCCCAACAGCTCGCCACTGCTTGGGTCGATCAATTGGTACTCTTCTTCGATGCCGATGTTGAATGTGGGGTGATACATAGTTGACGCCCTATTCCCTCTCCTTGATCACGAAGGCTGGCACGACGGAGCCGCCGCCGGCAGTGACATTGAGCAAGGTCACTGTGCTCAGGCGCACCAGGCAGCCCCCCACCATCTCGCCGTGAAAGAGAAACGGGTCGCAATCCACCAAACGCTGGCCTATCTCTACGCTGCCCTGCTCATCAATGCGTGGAAAGTCCTCGTAGGCGATGACGGCGCGCTCTTGAATGATGCTGGGGTCGTCCAGCGCTGCCTCCAGCGCCCGATCCCACTCGCTCTGTTTCGTCTCCCAGCCGATGAGCACGCCTTTGCCGCCATATTCGTCATTGGGTTTGAGCACCAGGCGATCGCGGTTGCGGCTGGACCACGGCAGCAGGTCGATGCGCTGGCCGCCGCTGTCCAGGGTGTAGCGTTCCTCAAGGTTACGCGTCCAGGGGATGTGCTGGCGGATGGCTGCTCGCTCTTGTGGCGTGAAAAGCCCTTCGTTGCGCTCATCCGAGACGACGGCGAAGCTGGCCTTTTTGTGGAGCAGCTTGCACGTGAAAGGATTCGCCACACAGATGGCGCCGGCGCGCAATCCATCGACAATGGGGTGATTCAGCCCATAGCGGGCCAGCAGTTCCGTGGTGAGCACCCGCTTGTAGATGAAATCCACCGACTGGCCGGCTGCGTACATTTGCCCATTGACAAAGTCCAGGTCGTCGGGCGTGCAGATGGTGGTCGTGATATTGAATTGGGCGAAGTAATCGGCCAGGATGTAAAATTCCGGCGTCGTGGGCACGCCGGCCCAATCCACGATTGCCATGCGGGGTTGTTGGCTGCGACTTCTTCGCCATTGGTAGTAGATGCGCAAGAGCGCGTCCGCCGCATGAGGGCGCGCCTGCACCATCTTGGCCTCGTATCGTTTGCCAAACTCCTGCAGGAGGGGCGTCTCCAGAAACAACTCCGCCAGCACGTCGCTGTAACCCATACTGGCCGGGCTTTCCCCGTTGAACTCGATAAAATTCAAGGTGTAGCTGCCGTCGGTGTGTTTTGTAAAAAAGCTGTCCAGCCGCGCAGTGGGAATGTTGGTCTGGTAGCCGGTGGGCAGGCTCACCAACTCCTGTTCTTCTGGCGTCAGGAAGACCTGATCGCGCAACTTCCGTTCAGCCAACATGGCCTCGGATGTCTTGCGAAAAACGCTCAAAATCATTTCTGTACGCTGGGTGAGATAGGCGTAATCCGTTTCAGTATGAAAGAGAGGACGCAGCACGGTGCAGAGTGGGCGCTCGCCAAAGTAGAGTTTGCGCTCCTTCATACCAGGGGCAAGAACGTCCCAGGCATCCTCGGCAAGGCGTCTTCTGTGACAAAGATCGTGATAGTGTTGAATTGCTTGATGAACACCGCCCATGAGAGATCACCATTGTCCTCTGTGCTTATGAATCACCAATAGGTAGTTGAGTGACGTGGATGCGCGTTCGATCAACGAACAGATGGACTGTTCAAGTCGATGTGCGCCAAGTATACCATCAAGCCGCCAGACGTTTCAACACACCGATCAGTAGGCGAGTCAGGAGCGGCACGATCACTTTGCCGGCTTCGATGACTTCCTGGTGCGTCGGCTCGTCCACAGCATCCTGCTCAGCGATCGCCATGTTGGTGATGGTGCTAATGGCCAGCGTCTCCATGCCGGCGTGATGCGCCACGATGGCTTCGGGCACAGTGCTCATGCCCACCGCGTCGCCGCCCAACAGACGCATCATGCGAATCTCGGCGGGCGTCTCAAAGTTTGGCCCAGCCAGACAGACGTAGACGCCCCGCTGCAACGTCAGCCCTTCATCCGCTGCCACGGCTGCGGCCAGTTGGCGCAGCCGTGGCGTGTAAACCCGATTGACAGCCGGGAAGCGCGGGCCGAAGAAATCCACGTTTGGACCGCGCAATGGGTTGTGGCCGGCCATACCCACGAAATTGATGTGATCTTCCAACAACATCAGGTCGCCGGTCGAGAAGGTTGGGTTGAGACCGCCGGCCGCGTTGGTCAGGATCAATGTGCGCACGCCCAGCCGCTGCATCACACGCACGGGCAGTGTGATCTGTTGCATGGTGTAGCCTTCGTAGTAGTGAAAACGGCCCTGCATCGTGCAGACTTCTGCGCCGGCCAGCCGGCCGATTACCAGCCGCCCGGCATGTCCTGGCACGGTGCTATGGGGAAAGTGGGGGATCTCGCTGTAGGAGATGGCCTCCGCTTCCTCGATCTGCTCAGCCAGCGGGCCCAACCCGCTGCCCAACACCAGCCCAATCGTCGGTTGGCGCGCTGTGCGACCCTGAATGAAATGCGTTGCTTCGTCGTATTGCTCAAGCGAAAACATAGAATTCATTTCGTTATGTTGCAGATGCATTGCCATGATCACTACTGTTGCTTACTCCACGGCCACGCCATCGATCTCCAGTTCTGGCGCGTTCTGGCGCGCTCCCTGCCGATATGCCTGGGCGCTTGCTGAGCTAACCAGACCGAGCCGTCGGCGCACCGTCTGGATATCGGCGCCGCTTTCGATCTGACGCAAGGCAAAGGTATGGCGCAGGATCAGCGGCGTCACATCGGCGTTGACGCCCGCCTGTGCTGCGCAACGTTGCACGATGAGCCAGAGACCCTGACGGCTCAAGGGTTTGCCCAGATGATTCAGAAAGAGCGTCTGTTCTTCGGCGGCGCGCTTCAGGTGTGGACGCTCCTCCGCTGCATAGCGCGTGAGCGCATCGAGCGCAGGCGGTTGGAGAGTCAGCCAGCGACTTTTCTTTCTCGCACCGCACCGTAGACGCCCTGTTTCCCAGTCGATGTCTGCTGTGGTCAGGGCAACGATCTCGGTCTGGCGGAGGCCAGCAGAACAGAGCAACTCGAGCAAAGCGCGGTCGCGCAACGCATAGTGCGCGCCTGACTGGGCGCGATTTGCGAGCAGGCGCGTCACCTCTTCGGGACGCAACGAGTTCGGCGTCTTTCTCTGCTGTTTTGGCCCCTCCACATCTTCCACAGGATTGGAGTCGGCCTCTCCTGTGTGCATCAGGAAAGCATAAAAGCTATGCAATGAAGCGATTTTGCGGGCAATGGTTGCTTGGGAGTATTCCAGGTTCGTTGAGAGAAAGTCAGTGTATCGCTCCAGAAGATCGGCGTCGACAGCACGCCAACTGCTGATCACACACCCGTTCCAGATAGAGTTTTCCTGGACAAATCTGGTAAACTGCAAGAGATCGCGGCGATAGGCGGACAGCGTGTGAACAGATCGGTGTTGTACGGCCAGCGCCCTCAGGAATCGTTCAATCTGCTCTTCCACACGCTACACTCGCATCTCTTCTCTTCTGTGAAGGAAATGAAGCAGCGATCAGTGTAGCATAGGTTCTTGGGATGGAAAACTCATTGATGAATGAGCAACGAATTGCGGCTTGGCCGGCTACCATCGATGACCAAAGATGGGCGCCGCGTTTGGCGTTCAGATTGGGTTGGGATGGCCGCTGAGATGACGCAAACAACCCGCAGAAAGAAAAGGAAGAGTCAGCAATCATCCGAACAGCTGCCTACGCAGAGCGCGCTGCTTGACCTGCGCGCCTTCACCGGCGATTTCTTCCGCCTGTTCGGGTCTCAGGTGCGCCCACTCGACGACCATGAACATGGCACTCTCCACGTCACCCTGCCGACCGACCTGGTGGAGCACTTTGGCAAGCCGGAGCTTGGGTTGAGTTTTCAGACTGTCGCAGACGGCAGCGGTCACGACCTGGTGGCCCACGGCAGCCGCATGTTCGACCGCATGCTCGCTCTGTTGGATAGGAGATCGGCGCTGACTGTCCTGCGCCTTCCTGTGCGTCATCAGGGCAGCGATCAATTGCTGTCCGCCGTGCGCCTCCTGAACGCCGGCGTCGCCGATCTGCGCATGCAGGAACAAACGCAGAGTCTCTTCTTCTTCAACTGGCGCATCACCTATCGAGCGGATGACAAGCGTGAAGAGATCTACACGATTGTTCTGGATGAAAGCGGCGCCAGATTGTTGCAGCCCGGCGACATCAACGCGCCGCCCGATGTAGTCGCCCCAGAGACTTTGCTGGCCGATGGCGAGCCAGTGCAACAGGAACAGAACCAGGAAGGCCATTTGCTGCCGCCCAAATTGCCTCCCCTAGCCCAGTTGGTGCGTCTCGCAGAAAGAGCGCGTCAGTTCGTCGTGTATCACGCAGACCTGCGTTGCGTGAGCTACGAAGCCGAGATTTTGCCCCGCCTGTACAAGGTGTTGGATCGTCTGACCACCTATTACGGCCAACAGATCGAAGAGATCTCTGAAACCCATGACCCCCAGGGCGAGAAACGGGCAGCCCTGGAGAGCGACCTACAGCGCAAGATCGCCGAAGAAGTGGAGAACCATCGGCTACGCGTGCAGGCGGACCTGGTCAGCTATGCCGTGTTGGATGCGCCCATGGCGCTCGCCGAGATGACGCTGAGCGACGGCGCCCGCGATGCGTCGATTCAGGTGCGGCTCAATCGCTACACGGGCGGGCTGCATCGTCCTCAATGCCACGCCTGCGGTCAAGAGGCGAGCGCGATCGCTCTCTGTCGCAACGGGCATGTCATGTGCGATGACTGCGTCCGCCAGTGCGACTGCTGCCAGGATGTGCTCTGCGCAGAGTGCGGCGTCCAGCCCTGTCCTGTGTGCAAACGGCAGAACTGCGACCGCTGCGGTCGCGTCTGTTGGGCGTGCGGCGAACGCGCGTGCGGTGAACACATCAGCCGTTGTCCTGTCTGCGGCGACGACGTCTGTCACGCCTGCCAGAGCGAGTGCGCCCAATGCGGCGTCCGTCAATGTCGCAGCCACCTGCGCAGCGACTGTGTACTTGCCGCCGATGGCGCTGCTCGCTTCATCTGCCCCACCTGCGCCGTGCGCTGTCCCGGCTGTCATCAATACAGCAGTCAGACCGTCACGTGCAGCGCCAGCGGACAGCGTTTCTGCGCCAACTGTATCGTTGCCTGCGTCGAGTGCGGTCGGCTTGTCGGCCCTGGTTTCTATTCGCTCAGCGGGGTAGAACAAGCGCCCCTTTGCCGCACCTGCGTCAAAGAATGCCCTCGTTGTCATGCCCCCAGCAGCGGCGTGCTCGCCTGCGCAGCTTGCACGGAACCATGTTGCACAAACTGTAGCCAAGTCTGCGTGGCATGCCAGCAGGTCTTTTGCCGGAAACACATTCATCAATTCAAACAGTGTGGGCACGCGGTCTGCGCAAATCATTTGGAACAGTGCGGCGTCGGGCGTGAGGCCATCTGTCCCCAGTGCGCCCGTTGGTGTGGAATTTGCGAGCGCCGTCACTGCTCCTATCACACTAGCAAGTGCGCCTGGTGCGGCACACGTTACTGCAGCGAGTGCGTGCGCTCCATGAGTGGCTTGTGCGACACCTGCGCCGAGGCGGCTCGCAGCGAAGACCTGATCGACATTTTGACTGAACCGTGCGGCTCGCTTCCCTCTGTCAGCGCGCTGGCGGAGCAATACCTTTGGCGACGTGCGTCCAATCAGGCGGCGACCATCTATCTGGGCGTAGGCGCCAACAATGTCGTCATCGTGGTGGCGGACAGACAGCCCGACGGCGCGCCCCGCGCGGTCACCAGACGGCTGTCCAGCTTCGACCTGATTCGCGCCAGGATCGGCTAACCGTGAACGACGACTTGTTGCGCGCCAGCGTCTCAGCCAGCGAGCACCTGCTCGACTGCCAACTGTGTCCTCACCGCTGCGGCGCGGCGCGGCGAGAGAGCGCCGGCGTCTGTCGCGTTGGCATGAAGAGCTTCATCGCCAGCGAGATGCTGCACATGGGCGAGGAAGAGCTCCTGCGCCCTGCCCACGCCATTTTCTTTAGCGGCTGTACGGCCACCTGCGCTTTTTGCACCGCAGCGCGTTTTGCCTTTCGCCCCACCTATGGCGTGAGTGTGACGCCGCAGCAATTGGCGACCCGGGCGTTGCAGCGGCAGGAGCAGGGCGCACGCACGCTCTGCTTCATCGGCGGCGACCCCGCGCCCCATATTCCTTTCATCCTGGCGACGCTGGCCGAGTTGGGCGACCGCCGCCGGATTCCTGCGGTTTTCAACAGCAACTTCTATCTGACCGCCGAGGCGTTGGCGCTGTTGGCGCCGGCCATCGACATCTATCTTCCTGACCTGAAATTCGGCCCGGCAGAGGGGCCGCAAAGCTGTGGCGAACGCATCGGCGGGATGCCGGACTATTGGCGGGTCGTAACCGGTTGCATCGAAGAGATAGCCGCCGCCGGCAAGCAAGTGGTCGTGCGCCATCTCCTCATGCCAGGACATTTCGACTGTTGTACTGGGCCCGTGTTGCGCTGGCTCTCCGCGCGCCCCGGCGTACGCGTCAGCCTCCTCACACAATACATTGCGCCGGCCCATGCCCGCGGGGAACTGGCGCAGGCGCTCGACCCGCACGGCATCCAGCGCGCCCGCGATCTGGCGCAAAGCTATCATCTCGACCTGGTGCAGTAGTTACACCTCTGCTTCCTGACATGCGGCGCACAGACCGTAGAACTCCAGAAGGTGGCTGTCGATGCGAAAGCCAAAGCGGTCGCGCAGGTCTTGCGCCATCTCGTCGGCCATGCACTGGTCGAACTCCACCACCAACCCGCAGCGAGAGCAGACCAGGTGATGATGCCCACCGGCGGCGCGGATGTAGGTCGGTCCGTCCTCGCCCAGCAAGATGGGGCGCACGACCCCAAGCTGCGTCAGAAGTTCGAGGGTGCGATAGACCGTTGCGCGCCCGATGCCGGGGTGGAGCGCCTGCGCCTGTGCGAGGATCTCGGTCGGGTTCAAATGCTCGCCCTTTTCCTGGATGACCTCCAGGACGGCCAAGCGCGGCGGCGTGATCTTGTAGCCAGTGTTGCGCAGGAGCAGAATCCACTCTTGAGGAATCATTGACACCCCCTTATGACCCCCACTGGGGGCGCTGACCCGGGCTGACCACCTGCCACTGCTCGCCTGTCGTCGGGTCCATCATCCACACGGAGACCACGATCTCCGGCCCCTTGAGAGGGAATTTCTGAAAGGTCAGGTAGCGACCATCCGGCGACCAGAGCGGGTTGCCGTGATCATATTCCGGCGCCTGGGTCAGTGGGCGGGCTTCGCTGCCGTCGCTGCGCATGAGCCAGAGCTGCTTGCCCGGCGAGGCGCGTTCACCCTCGAATTCCTTGCGACGGAATGCGATCCATTCGCCGTCGGGCGAAAAGGCTGGCGTATTGTCTTCCACCAGCTCGTCCGCGCCGCTCAGGTTGCGTTGCTGGCCGCTCAAGGGATCGACGCCGACGATGTGGGTGACGAGCACGGGCGCGCCGCTCTGCTGCGTTTCGGTCATCACAGTCATCAGCATCTCCAGCCGTTGGGGATGCCACACCCCCGCTTCGCCGCTGCTTGTGGCAAAGACCTGACTGTCCCCACTGGTCAAGTTGATCACACCCACGCCGATGGGGTCCGGCGAGAGAAAACTCAACCAGTCGCCATCGGCGGACCAGGCGGGGTCATAGCCCAACTTCTGGTTGTCGGCAAAGACCTGCGCATTCTCCCCCGTCTCCGTGTCCAAAAGCCACAGGCGCGGCGGGCTGACCAGGGCGGGGGCCAACTCGGTCGCGTTGCGCTTGCTGTAAGCAATCGTGCGTCCGTCGGGTGACCAGGCTGCGCCGCTGCACGCCGCAGATAGGCACTCGACCAACTTCGTCGCCGTCGGGTCGCCCGACGAGAGCAGCCAGAGATCGCTCGTTCCGCCCTCGTTCAGAGCAGAAAAAACAATGCGGTTGCCGTCGGGTGAGACGGCGAAATCCCACACGCCCCCGACGGATGTCGTCAGCGGTTGGGGCGCATCTGCGTTTCCCTGGGCCTGGGGCGTCACGGGAAGTGCATATAGTTGGTCGCGGGCTGCGTCGTCCAGCGCAATGTAAATGAGACGCACCTGGCCGGTGCGAAACGTCCAGACCAGGGGTTGCAGCAGCTTCCGCCCGCGTTCTCCCTGCAAGCCGGCGGCCAGCGTCACCGTATAGGTGGTATTGGGCGTGAGCGCCGTAGCTGGGGCGAAACGCAGCATCTCACCTTGCACATCCAGGCTGCCGCTCACCGGCGGGTTCACCGAAATCTGAACATCGTCAGGCGAAACAACCAGCCGGTCGTCGAAACGCACAGCGAGGGGCGCCGAGACGGACACGCTGGCGGCTTCTGGCGTCGGCGCAACAGAGACGACGCGCAACCCAACCTGGTCGCCAGCCAGGATGACCGCGGTAATGAGCGCAACCAGGGCAGTGACGACGACCAGGACCGTGGCATCGAAGGAGAGAATACGGCGAGTGGGAGATGTCGTCATGGGTAGAGATAAGGCTGGCTGGGCGTCTCGACCGGGCGAAGGGAGCGAGCAGCCAGCACGGGAGAGGGTTGACCGGCAAACTGCCCAGCCTCGAAGACGCCTTGCACCTGCACCCACTGGTCAGCGGGCAGGGTCGCGGCGTCGGGCCAACGCACCACCAGGCCAGCCACGGCTGCGTCGGCCACACAGCAGCTCACCATGAAGCGGGTAACGAAGAATTCGTCAGCGCCGAAACGGTCATCGCGATAGACAAAGCCAATGACATCTACCGACTGACCGGCGAATTCCTCGCCAGGGTTGGGCGAAGCGGCGAACAACTGTGACCAGTCGAGCACGTTTTTCTCTACTGCGCTTTTGGCTGCGGCGGCCCGCACCGCCGCCGGCATGGTGGAGCGGCTCTCCGTAACCTGCACCTCACAGCTGGCCAGCGCAGCCGCGCCCAACGGTCGCGGTGACACGACCACGCCGAGGATCACCGGCAACAAGAGCAATCCCGCCGCGCCCCACGTCAACCCATGATCATGCCCATGATTGTGATGATGCTCGTCCTCGTCCTTCGTCCTTCCCTTTCCCAAACGATAACTCGCACCCACCGCCAGGAAACCAATCGCCGCCAAGAGCGTCAACCAGGCGAAACGCTCGGCGATGTAGAAGAGGAGCGTGCCCCCGGCGATACGGCTGTAGAGAAAGAAGCCAATAGCGATGAGAATGAGGGCCTTGGCGGCGGTTTGAACGCGTTCACTTCGCATAATTATATCGTTTCGCATAACCTATGGGATTGAGAATCACACCTAACAGCTACATTTGGTGAGTGTAGCTGCGATTCTCAATCGCACAATCGATCTCAAAAACCGAAATTGAGATTCCAGAAAATCCCCACGAGCATGGTGATGAGCAGAGGCAGCACGATGAGATAGAGCACCGCGCGCCGTTGAAAAACGCCCAGAAACATGAGCGAACTTTTGATGTCCACCATGGGGCCAAAAGTGAGAAAGGCCACAATGGAACCCGTGCTGAAGATGCCAGTGAAGGCTAACGCCAGGAAAGCGTCCACCGTGGAACAGACCGAGAGCACGAAAGCCAGCGCCTGCATGGCGATGACCGAGAGTACTGGGGTTTGCCCGATGGCGAGCAGAACGGTCTGTGGGACAAGGGTCTGCATGGCTGCCGCCAGGAGCGACCCGACGACCAGGTAGCGCCCCATGTCAATGAAATCGTCGCCGGCAGTGTTGAGCGCCGTGCGCACCCGCTGGGAGAGCGGCGCAGCGACAGGTTGGGGCAGGGCGCAGCAGGCGTCGATATAGGCGTCGTTCACAGCAGGCAGCAACACTTCTGTGGCCTGGGCGCGCTGAAAAACGAGAGCGACGATGACCGCGGTGACGAAACTGACGATGATGCGCCCCCAGAAGATCGGCCCAAAACCGAAGGCGGCATAGGTGCTGAGGATGACGATGGGATTGATCACGGGCGCAGCCAGTAAGAACGCAATGCCCACCGAAAGCGACAAACCCTTCTCATACAGGCGGCGAGTCACCGGCACGACGCCGCACTCGCACACCGGAAAGAGCAGCCCCATGGCCGCGCCCGATAGCGCGCCTGGCAGCGCCCGTCGGGGCATCCATCGTTCCACGAGCGTGTGATCGACGAAGACAGCGATGAAGCCCGAAACCAGGGAGCCAGCCAGCAAAAACGGCGCGGCCTCGATGAAGATGCCCAGGAAGATGGTGACAAAGGTCTGAAAACGCTGGCCGAGGAAGGTCCAGCCGGCGCCAGAACGCAGAACATCCCCCAAAATAGCGGCCAGGGCCAGCGCCGTCAGCCCCAAGGTGAGCGCCCAACGCAGCCAGCGGCGCGACGCCGGGCGCGCGATTGCGACAGCGGGGGGCATCTCCACAGGCAGGTTCTCCTGCCGGTTCTCGCTGATCATGCTGCGATTATACCCGATCTGGCTGCATCTTCTCAATTAGTGGGGGTGCGAGGGTGGGGCGGGAAACAATGAACACGCAATGCGAACCCAAAGTTCACGCGCCGGGCGGCGGGACAACAACTCGGCCGACGAACAACCGACTAAGCGGGGGAACACCTTTGAAAACGCTTGATCCCGCCCGGTCAAGTGCAGCGGATGTTCGGCGGCTTGTCCACGCTTACTGCGCCAGGGGATGCAACCCCAGCTTGCGTAACACACGCCGCAGACTTACAACGCCGTGACGATTCAGGTCTAGCGCGAGGATGGTCGCCCTACCGGTCGGACTCACCCCGAGCATGTGCGTATACTCCTCGTTCCAGGCAAAGTGCTCATCCCACCGATCTCGCCGGGGGTGGTACAGCAGTACAGGCTCACCCGCGAGGGGATCGATCGCTTCGGTACGTGTATACTTGCGATTGTTACAGCCTTGACAGGCATTCGCCAAATTCGCAAAGTCGTTTGTACCGCCCTTTGCAATCGGCTGAATATGCTCAATCGAAAAGGTGTCAGGCGAATAGCCTTCCTGTGCGCCACAGTATTCACAACACTCCTGTGCGGCTTGCTTGACCTCCGCTTTTTGCCCAGCGCGCAGCCGCGGTCTAGGCATGGGTAGCCGGCTTCAGCCCCAGTGCCTGCATCAGGGCAGGCACCGTCGTCTTGCGCAGCGCAGCCAACTGAGCGAGAGATTCAATCCGCTTGACATTGGCCTCTTCCAGGTAGTCCGAGAGGGCAATCAACTCAGTCTGTTCAGAGGGTGTCAAGGTTTCCGCCTGACGTTTGGCAATCAACTTCCGATAGCGTGGCCAATCCATCTGGGCCAGACTCTCGTTGATGGTTTGTAGCAAGGTGGCCTCTTGCTGCGAGAGACACTTGACCGGGCTGGAACGGCGCTGCGTGGGCTGGAGACGCTGGGTTACACTTTCCAGAATATACGCATCAGGAGAAAGCCCGACCTTTGCAGCTGCCTGTTTTATCTGATTCTCCAGTTCCGATGCAACCTCGAGCGTAATCGTCATGCTCCTCTCCTTTCCCTCATTTATGCATGCTGAACGGTATGATACTGCAACGCATCTCTTTTGGCGAGTGAGTTATCAATCAGGAGAATCTCACCCTTTCTTGCTGTATGCCGGCTTGCCCGCGTGCCCGTGCACCGCCAAACAAGTTGTCCCGCTCCACCTCATGCCCGCACCACGAATCCTTGGGAAGAATCCGATCTTGCTACATCACAACTTATAGCCGATGATGCGCAGCAACTTCTTGCGTCCCTGGATCTCCTCTTCGCCCTCCACGCCGCGCGCTTTCAGGCCGTCGATGACGCCCAGGATGCCGCGCCCGGTCTCGTTTTCGGCGATGATGACCTCGGTGGGGTTGGCAGTCGCGCAGAAGATGCGGCAGACTTCGGGCACGGCCTGCACTGCCTTGAGTACGTTGACCGGATAGAAGCCGCTCCCCAGAAAGATGATGAACGAGTGTCCGGCCGCAAGAGCAAGCGCGTTCTGTTTCGCCAGCTCGATCATGGCCTCGTCGGTGCCGCTCCAGCGCACAAGCGCCGGCCCCGACGCTTCACAGAAGGCCACGCCAAACGTGATCCCCGGCACGGCGTTGACCAATGCCTCGTGAATGTCCTCCACGGTCTTGATGAAGTGGCTCTGCCCCAGGATGAAGTTGATCTCCAGGGGTTTTTCGATGACGACGGTTGTCAGTTGCATGTATGTTTCCTTTTCTTATTGCCCTGACCTCGATGGCCCAATGTAGATGAGCGGGATGCTCACGATGGTCATGGCGAATTTGACGCCCACGTTGAAGATGAAGATCTGCCACACCACATCCCAGGGCAGGACGCCGCCAAAGGCGAGCACAGAAAAGATCAGGCTGTCCAGGGGCACACTGACGCTGTTGCTCAATAGCACGCGCGCCCACTGATGATTCTCGGTGACGCGGGTGATGAACCAGTGATAGATCTCTGTGTCCACCAGCTCGCTCACCACCTCAGCCAGGATGGAGGCCATGACGATGCGCCACACCGGCGCCAGGACGGCGCTGAAGGCGTTGCCCAATCCCCACGACGGGTCGCTGGGCACGCTGGCCACCCAAGCCAGATAAAGCGCCATGAAGAGATTGATCACCGCGGCCATGATGATGGTCACCTGGGCGTTGCGCTTGCCCAGCAGCTTGTGCACCAGGTCACGCAGGGTGAAGGTGATGGGATAGATGAAGGTGCCCATATCCACCGCCATCCCCAGCACCACGCCGATCTTCAGGCTGGCGATGTCGGCGAGCATCTGCGCGCCGATGTAGGAAGAGACGACGATGATAGCCAGACGGGTCAGGGCTGCGGCCTGGGTCGCCTGGTTGGCGCTGCCTTCGGTTGAAAGCGCCGGTTTTGCCATGCTGTTTGTTGTCACGTTACAATGCTCCTGTGTTTTGATAAGGCGGGAACTGCGACCGCCGACGATTGACAAGGGAGTTTCCATGCCCGTTTGGGGCACAATGAAGCATGAAAATGCGCCCATTTTCAGGATAGAATTGTGAATTGTGAATTGTCAATTGTCAATTGTGAATGATGGCTTGCGCCACGATCTATATGATAGGAATGAAGTCTGAGAGCAAACCCGAAGACCTCAAACCCTCAATACACAACCACTACGACTCAACCCTATGCCAAAACGAACCGACCTCTCTTCCATCCTGATCATCGGCTCCGGCCCCATCGTTATCGGCCAGGCGTGCGAATTCGACTACTCGGGCGCGCAGGCGTGCAAGGCGCTGCGCCAGGAGGGCTATCGCGTCGTGTTGGTCAATTCTAACCCGGCCACCATTATGACCGACCCAGAGCTGGCCGACGCCACCTATGTGGAGCCGCTGACGGTGGAGATCCTGGAAAAGATCATCGTCAAAGAGCGCCCTGATGCGCTCTTGCCCACGGTGGGCGGGCAGACTGGCCTCAACCTGGGCGTGGCCCTGGCCGAAGCCGGCGTGCTGGACGCCTATGGCGTGGAGCTGATCGGCGCCAATCTGCGCGCCATGCAGGTGGCCGAGGATCGGGAACTCTTCAAAGAGGCCATGACCCAGGCCGGCCTGGAATCTCCCCGCAGCGGCATTGCGCGCACCCTCGACCAGGCGCGCCGCATTGCCCACGAGATCGGGCGTTACCCCCTCTTCATCCGTCCTAGCTTCACCCTGGGCGGCAGCGGCGCCGGCGCCGTCTTCACCCCCCAGGAGTTCGACGAGAAGGTCGCCTGGGGCCTAAAGGAGAGTCCCGTGCATACGGTGCTGGTGGAGGAATCGCTCATCGGCTGGAAGGAATATGAGCTGGAGGTCATGCGCGACCGCGCCGACAACTTCGTGGTTGTCTGCACCATCGAAAATTTGGATGCCATGGGCGTACACACAGGCGATAGCATCACTGTGGCCCCGGCCCAGACCCTCACCGACAAGGAGTATCAGCGACTGCGCGACCAGGCGCGGCTGGTGATGCGTGCGGTGGGCGTGGAGACGGGCGGCAGCAACGTCCAGTTCGCCGTCGATCCCCAGAGCGGGCGCGTGGTCGTCATCGAGATGAACCCGCGCGTTTCCCGCTCCAGCGCGCTGGCTTCCAAAGCGACCGGCTTCCCCATCGCCAAACTGGCCGCCAAGGTGGCCGTGGGCTACACGCTCGACGAGCTGCAAAACGACATCACCCGGCGCACCGTGGCTGCGTTCGAGCCATCCATCGACTACGTGGTGGTCAAGATTCCCCGCTGGGCCTTCGAGAAGTTCCCCGGCGTGGATCGCACCCTGGGGCCGCAGATGAAGTCGGTGGGCGAGGCCATGGCCATGGGGCGCACCTTCAAAGAGGCGCTGCAAAAGGGCGTGCGCAGCCTGGAGATCGGGCGCGATGGGCTGGGCGTGTTGGAGCGCGACGAGTCCGGTCGCTATCGCGGCCATGAGGCCGACGCTGCGCTCCATGACCTCCTGCGTGTGCCCAACCGAGACCGCCTCTTTGCGGTCTACGAGGCGCTCCTGGCCGGCGACGACCCCATCACCATTTGCCAGCTCAGTCAGTACGACCCGTGGTTTGTCAGCCAGATGGCCGAGATCGCCGACTGTGAGCGTCAACTTGCCCGGGCGACCCTCGACGAGGAGACGCTGCGCCAGGCCAAGCGCCTGGGCTTTAGCGACAGCCAGCTTGCCCGTCTGAGCGGACAGAGCGAGGCGGAGATACGTAGTCTGCGCCGGCGCCTGGGCGTGCTACCCACCTATCACCAGGTGGACACCTGCGCCGCCGAGTTCGAGGCCTATACGCCCTATCTCTACAGCAGCTACGAAAGCGAAAGCGAAGCGCCGCCCACGCAGCGCCCCAAAGTGGTCATCCTGGGCGGCGGGCCGAACCGCATCGGCCAGGGCATCGAATTCGATTATTGCTGCTGTCACGCCAGCTTCGCCCTGCAAGAGATGGGCTACGAGACGATCATGGTCAACTGCAACCCGGAAACCGTGAGCACCGATTATGACACCAGCGACCGCCTCTACTTCGAACCACTGACGCTGGAGGACGTGCTCAATATCGTCGAGCGTGAGTCGGCGGGCGGCGAAAAGCCTCTAATCGCCGGCGTCATCGTTCAGTATGGCGGCCAGACGCCCCTCAACCTGGCGGCGCGCCTGCAGGCGGCCGGCGCTCCCATCCTGGGCACAACACCCGACGCCATCGACCTGGCCGAAGACCGAGACCGTTTTGGCGAACTGCTGGAACGACTGGAGATCCCCGCGCCGGCCCATGGCAGCGCCCGTAGTGTGGAGGATGCGTTGGCGGTTGCGCGGCGCATCGGCTACCCAGTCGTGGTGCGCCCCTCCTATGTGCTGGGCGGGCGCGCCATGGCCATTGTGGATGACGAGGAGTCCTTGCGGCGCTACATGGTGGAGGCCGTGGCGGTCTCGCAAGAGCGTTCCATCCTCATCGACCAGTTTTTAGAGGACGCCTACGAGGTGGACGTGGACGCCATTGGCGACGGACAGCGGGTGGTCATCGGCGGCATCATGCAGCACATCGAGGAGGCCGGCATCCACAGCGGCGACAGCGCGTGCGTGCTGCCGCCCTACAAGATCAGCGCCTATCACCTGAGCACCATCCGTGAATATACGGAAAAGCTGGGCATGGCTCTGGGCGTGCGGGGGCTGATGAACGTGCAATACGCCATCAAGGACGATATCGTCTACGTGCTGGAGGTGAATCCCCGCGCCAGTCGCACAGTGCCCTTTGTCAGCAAGGCCACGGGCGTCCCCCTGGCGCGGCTGGCGGCCCAGGTGATGGCGGGCAAGAGCCTGGCAGATGTGGGGCTGCTGGCCGAGCCGGAGGTGCGGGGCTTTTTCGTCAAAGAGGCCGTGCTGCCGTGGAAGAAGTTTACCGGCATCGACACGCTCTTGGGGCCGGAGATGCGCTCCACGGGCGAGGTGATGGGGCACGCGGCGCGCTTTGGTCACGCCTTCGCCAAGAGCCAGTTGGGCGCCGGCGCCGGCCTGCCCGACGCCGGCGGCGTGCTCATCACGGTCAACGACTTTGACAAGGGCGCGGCTCTGAAGATCGCCCGCGACCTGCATCGGTTGGGCTTCGTCCTCTATGCCACGGCCGGCACGGGTGCGTTCTTCCAGGGCGCAGGCGTGCCCGCCGTCATCTTGCAACGGGGCAGCAGCGGGCAGACCGGCTACTCAACCTTCGATGCGCTGGTCGACGGCAAGATTCAGCTCATCATCAACACGCCCCTGGGCAAGAGCAGCCGCGAGGACGGCGTCACCATCCGCCGCCTGGCCACGCGTATGGAGATTCCCCTCATCACCACTCTCTCCGCAGCCCAGGCTGCGGTCAACGGCATCCAAGCCCTGCGCCAGCACGAGCTGAGCGTGCGCAGCCTGCAAGAGCACTATCTACAATGACAGGCTTATTATCTTGATTTGCAGGTGAGGGGCGACATAGTCGGATCATGAACAACATGAACGATTATTTTATCAGTACTCGGAGCAGGTTGTGATGCGGCGGCCATTGCCCTATCTGCGGGAGAATGGAATGAAAGGATTCTTGAGATGAAGATCGACATCCCGACGTGGGCGATGAGAAGAGTTGGTGCGGAAGATTATGGCGCGGCGCAAGACGCACATCGCCGAGACGCCCTGCAAATCGAGTGGCCTGACCTAAAGGGGTTACGAGCGTGGAGCAAGCGTCAAGGGTGGCCGACGCCTTGGTTTGGCTTCGAGGCTGCCTTCCTTGCCGAGCTGTTCGACAGCCAGATGAACTTCGTGCAAGCTATCGGCGAAAGTGGCATCGAGCTTCACATCCCCCGGCAAGAGTACACCCTCTCGATGAAAAGGCTGACGGAGCTGGATGCATTGTACGAAGCGCGGTCATCAAGCGGACAACCGGTCAGTTGGGGAGGGCTGGTCGAGGAACTGCGCGAGATCCGACGAGCGGTGGAAGCGGGAGTGGTCATACAGGTTGACGGTGGGCCGACGCTGCGGAGCTGGCAGGAGTTCTATGAGTGGGCGCACGGGCGGTACCACATGCTCGAAGACGGTTCTGACCACTGGATTGGTGACGACCGTTAACAGTTGTTGGATGTTGTTGCCTGATGATGGATCTGCCAAAGTGCAATCTCTACCGCGGCGAGATTGGTGCAGTCGTCGAACGTTATCCCAACGATGGCTACGAGGTGGAGTCTGTCGCTTTGGATGGGTATACCACCCATAGGAGCCGGCTTGTAAACGCATGCTCTCTTCATTCTTCACCAAAGTTCAGTACTTACGTCGGCTCGAACCACGGCTTGGCCCGCGGCCAAGCGTGAATGGCGAAGGCCCCAGCAGCCAACATCTCTAGCAGGCGGCCAACTGTTTGCATCCAGCCGCCTCCGCCGGCAAAGGGCGCAATGGCAACAAGGACGATGCCGGCGTTCAAGCAGATGAACGCAGCCCAGACAGGTCGCACATCTCCCCGGCTCGATTGCCAGCGCGGCAAGATCCAAAAGGCCACGCCAAAAGCGAGCTGCACCATCCATCCCACCAGCAGTAACTCCATGTGGGCCGGCAGCAGACGCCAAATCATGGGGTGAATCGGCATTCCCTTATTCCACAGCAGCAGCGCGCCAAAGGTGGAACCAAGCAAGAGGCTGATCAGCGCGGCGCGCATGAACCAGACGCTCAGTTTGGGCATAGATCGTCATCGCTCCTTGACCCGCGGCCAAAGATTGACCACAAGCATCACCCCGGCCAACCACAAACAACAGGCTGCAACAACCAGCAGCCAGCCCCAAAGGAAGCGTCCATCCACGGTCACGATGGGTTCTACAACGGCGCGCAAAATCAGCCCAACATTGAACAGCCCATAAGCTGCCCACATGAGGCCATCATGCCCGCGAGGGCGCTCGCGCGATTGCTTTGGGAACATCCAGTAGGCCACGCCGGCGATGAGTTGGGTTAGCCAGCCAATGGTCAGCAGGTGAATGGTGACCGGCCCGACTCCCACAGGCAAGAACGACCGGGGCAGCGCCGATAACAGACCCATCAACAGGCCAAGCACAAGATAGAGCAGGGCGCTTTTGACAAAGACGCGTGTGATCTGCGGCATGCTTCACCTCCGACGCTTGATGGATGCCAGGGTGTTGCCCAAGAAGATTAGTAGGGCGAGGGCATTGAGCAGCCCGTTCCACAAGCGTCCTGGCTGCCAGAGAAGAAGGTCGCTTGCCACGCGTAACGCAAGTGTGACGTGCAGCAGGATGAGATGGCTATAAAGACGGGGCGAGTAGACCATTTCCACACGCAGCACAGCCGGGAAGATGATGAGCGCGTGGGCGAAGATCATGGAAAAGACAAAACCCAAAAAGAGGGCGTGGAGCATGGCGTCATAATAGGGGCCGGCCATGAAACCGCCGCGCCAAAGCATGAGCAGTCCGGCAATCGCCAGCCAGACATAGCCCGAGACAAGGCTGAGCGCCATGAAGCGCGTCTGCCCACCCGCCTTGACGCGCCGGCGGGCGATGTCATAGACCAGCAGCCAGGCGGCCAGGCCGATCAACCCAACGCCCAAGATGCGAACTCCCGCGCCAAAATTCACCAAGCCAACGGTCATGCCGATGAGCAACAGAATGATGCACAGAACGAAGATCGCCTGACTTGCTGTTGACAAACGCAGCAGACGGCTCAGTTCCAGCCGTTCGCCGGCGATGGTGCAGACGAGAAAACCTATCCACCACAGGGTGGCGACCGGAATGGGTTGGCCGACCAACCAGACGACATTGCCCGCCAGCCAGAGAGCCGCGCCCAACACGATGACGCTCGTAAAGAGCGCGGGTTGGATGCGCACCAACTCCGTCAGCGCGATGAACAGCAAGGCGCTGCCCAGGGTGATGGCGAGCGCGCCGCCCCAGGGCGCAACCTGTGTGAGGACGCCCACCGTCCCCAATGCGGTCAACGCAGGCGCAGCGAAAACCCAGCGCCGTCCCAAGCCCACCGCCCGCTCCAGCCCGATGAGCACGCCTAGAAAACCACACACCATGAGCGGCCCGTGGCTCATGGGCATGGTTGGGTTGAGGGTGGGCCAGCCCCAGCCCATGCGCAACAGGCCAGCCCACAGGCCGGTGAGTAGCGCGATCATCGCCGCAACCATAAGGGGCAGGCGCCAGCGTCGGCCAACCAAAGTAGAGAATTTTGTGGTCATGGATGGATCTGTAATTCGGTGTGCTACTCGACGAAACAGAACAGACCAGAACACAGACGAACCACAGATTGCGCAGACTCCACAGATGAAAACGCGAAATCTGCGGATGTGAATCTGTCACGTCCCAAACATGTACAGCAGCATCACGGTCTCGCTCTCAGCATGGACGCTGTGAGGAAGGTGAGGTTGCATGTGGACGATGGTTCCTGGACGCGCCTGCGCTGGTTCGCCGCCCAAGGTGAGCCGCGCCTCGCCGCGTAAGAAGTGAAGGAGCGCAGCCCGCGACGCCGTGTGTTCGGAAAGTTCCTGACCGGCTGCAAAGCCGAAGAGGATGATGCGCAGGTGCGGTTCGTTGAAGATGGTGCGGCTGACGATGCTGTCAGGCGCAATCGCCGGCAGCATCGTCTCGACGTAGTCGAACAAAGTGTACGGAGTCACCTTTTTCTCTCCATCGTGAAAGGGCTTGAACGGCGATAACGGCGCTAAACTGCGGTTGCTTTGAAACCGGGAGTTTTCACAGTTCAAAAACTTCTGGTTTCAAACAGAGCGAAGTATAGGGGCGATAGTCACCTCAATGAGTGACTATCGCCTGAGAGAATGCCAGATCCAAACGTGAGCAACACGCATCATTCATGCAACGTGCGAACATAGGCGATCACGTCGAGCAGTTGCTGGTCCGTGAGAGCCGGGTTGCCGCCCTTGGGCGGCATCAGCACGCCGGTGGTGTTCAGCGGGTCGTCGGACGCCCGGCCCACTTTGAGAAACTCCAGTAACTGTTCATCGTTTTGGGTGAGGAGAAACTCGCTGGTGGTGAAAGGCTTGCCCAATCCCTGTACACCAACGCCGCCCGCGCCATGGCAGGCAATGCACGTCTGGTTGAAGATCGCCTCGCCATTGGCGGCGTCGCCCACGGGCGCAGGCAGCGCAGCAGCGGCCGGAACCGGCGTGGCAATGGGCGGTTCGGGCATCGGCGTTGGCTCATCGCCGCCGCAAGCCGCAGTGGTCAGCGCAACAAGAAAAATGACAAGCAACAGAATCGCAAACTTCCTCATGACACAAATCCCTTCTATTTCATTGTTGATGATGCCCCGTAGTCACCCAATTGTCACGCTGCAAGCGTGACCTACGATGGGCGAGCCATGCACAAGTTCACCGAACCTCGAACTCAAAGACAACCTCTCCGAGCGACGTCTCGTCCTGGCTCACCGTTGTCGTCACCGTCCAGGGGCCAGACATGGTGAAATTGACCTTTCCCAGATAATGACCGTTGCCGACGCTCACCGGTTCCTCGTTATTGGGTGAGCCATGCCCCATGGTCGGCATCTCCGGTTCGATGTGCAGCGTCAGATCATCAACAACGGGCCACTCCATCATGGACTCTCGGCGAAAGACCAGAAGCTCGATAGGCTGCACGCCGACGGTCGGCGTCAAGGGTTGGATAACGGCCACGAAGAGCTTGCTCTCGTCAGGGGCAACGAAAGAACCGATCAGCTTGCTCGGAGCGACATCCACCGGGAAGGTTGTTTCACCGCTGACACTTGCCGCGTCAGTCATGACAACGGTCAGCGACCAGTCGCCCAGGTCGGGGCCGTCAGCCATGCTGAAGATCACCGCGCCATGATACATGCCCGGCGCTGCTTCAACTGGGTTCTCGACCGGAGAAGCATGGTTCTTGCCGTCCCGCATGGACATAATGGGGGCATAGGCGAATGCGAGACCCGCGGCGGGCGCGCCCTCGGGCGTTGTTGCGTGGAGCATGATCTGATTGTAGCCGGCATGGAGCGGCCCGTGGGAGAGCAGTTGCAGTTGGTGGCCGTTCACCTCGGCCTCGCCCAGGATAACCTCTTTCATCTGCCCTTCGTCCATTACGTGCGCCATTGCGCCATGTTGATGGCCCGGCGTCATGCCGTGTTGGTGGTCAGTCGTCTTGGCGGAGCCTTCTGCTTGCGCCATGCCGATCATCAGCTTGCCGGCGTCGAAGCGGTCGCGCAGGCCCTGCCAGTCCAACACCTCGCCATCCATCTCCGCAGCCATCGCTTCTGCTGTCTCTCTGGTTGCATGGGCGGTCGCGCCCGAAGCCATGGGAGAGCGGATGTTTTCGCTGAAGACATAGAACGCTGTGGTCGCATCCAACCATTCTTCGCTTTCGTAATCGTGAACATACCAGGCCACGACCTTGTGTTCGGGATGCTTGGCTGCGCTTGCCAGCATGTCGCCCAGGTCGTCGAAGGCGAGGCTGAGATAGCGCCCTGGGCTGATCTCGTGGGCGTAGCCAGCGGCAAAACGCGGGTCGCTGATGATCATATTGCAATCGGCGCACACATCCTCGCCGTAGCGAATTTCGGGCGGCGCAACCTCGGTTTGGCCCTGAGCGCAGCCAGCGGTGAGGCCGGCTACAAGGAAAATCATCCATCCAAGAACAAACAACCTGACCTTCATTGACATCCTTCTTCCTAGAAATCGTTCTTGCTGGCAAAGCGCACATAAGCCGCGCCGGCTGGCAAGAAGATCCAAATTGCCAACACAATGATGAAGATCGCCGACAGCGCATCGCCATAACGCTGCACGGCGTAGATGCCCGCCGGCCCCAGCACGTCCAAAGAGGTGTTGATGTTGAGGATGGCCGCCATTTTGAAGACCTGGAGTGGATTGACCAGCGACGCCCAGAAGAGATTCTGGATGGGCATACGCAGGGAGAGCGCCGCGCCCATCATGCCTAGGTCGCCCAAGAAAACGAAGACCAACCAGAGGAACAAGCCGATGCCCACAGCCACCCCGGCGCGGCGCGTCAACGACGACACCAGGAAACCCACGCCCAGCATGACCAGGCTGAGGAGAAAGGCCAGCAAGCCAAGGATTGCATAGGCAGAGGGATTGTTGACGCCGCCGGCCACGGCCATGACCAACCCCGAAATGCCAAAGCCCAAGGCCAACGACGCCAACAGGCTCAAGGTCAAACCCAGATATTTCCCCAGATAGACTTCCAATCGGGTGACGGGCTGCGCCAGCAAGTAGGCCAGGGTCTTGCGTTCCTGCTCGCCGGCCAGGCTCTGGCTGCCCACCGTCAGCGCCATGAGGGGCACGATGAGCAACACCAGATTGATCAGGCTGGCGGCTGTGCGCCCAAAGCCGGCGAACCCGGCGATGCCTGCCCCGGCCAGGGCCAGGTAGGAGAGACCCAGCGCCAGGACGACGAAGGCGATGGTGTAGAGGATAAACCAGCGATTGTGGAGCGCATCGCGCATCTCTTTTTCAGCAATTGTCCAGACGGTCGAGAAGCTCATTTGCCAATACTCCATTTTATTCCATCTCGAAGTCGGTCACGGGGATATTGGCGCGCGTCAGCGTGTGGATAGGCAGCGCCTTCTCTCGCGGCGGTACATCCACCAGGACGCCTGTGCCGTTGCGCCGCGCGGCAAAGCCATCAGCCTGAAGCGCGCCTAACGCCAGATCGAGTAGATGCGGCGCCATCATGAGCTTGACCTGTGTGCGCAGCCCCACGCGCTCCGCCAGTTGGGAGGCAGGGCAACTTTGTAGCAAGCGGCCGCGTTCCATCACCAACGCCTGATCTCCCAATGCCTCCACTTCTTCGATGCGATGCGATGTGAAGATGATGGTCTTGCCCGCGCCCTTCACCTGTGTGAGCAGAGAGAGGAACTGACTGCGGGCCGCGGTGTCCAGGCTGGAGGTCGGCTCATCGAGCACCAGAACCGGCGGGTCGGCCAACATGGCCAATCCCAGAGCCAGCCGCTGCTTCATGCCGCCGGACAACGCGCGCACCAGTTTGCCGCCATGTTCCGCCAGCCCCACCTGCTCCAAAACTTCGGGCACGCGTTTGGCGGAAGCGCGTTTGAGGCGGGCGAAGTAATGGGCCATTTCCAGCGTGGACATATCGTCGTAGAAGGCCAGCTCTTGGGGTACATAGCCCAGGAGCGCCCGCGCCGCCTGTCCCTGCTTGTGAGCGTCGAAGCCGCCCACCTGAATACGTCCCTCGTAGCGCAGCAGCCCCAACAGGCATTTGATCACCGTCGTCTTGCCGGCGCCGTTTGGTCCCCAGAGGGCAATTGCTTGTGAGGCCGCCACGTCGAACGTGAGATTGTCTACGGCGGTGTATGCGCCAAATCGTTTGGTCAGGTTAGTGATGGTGATCATTGGGAATGGACCTCCCCTAGCCGCGAATGAATGAACGAGCGCCCCAAACCATCAACGCCAGCGCGCCGATCACCATGCCCAGGGCAAGAGCCAGGTTCAGCCAAAAAGAACCTTCGGGCAAGCCAGGTACGGGCGGAAGCTGCGGCGGCGTCATGAGCGGATAGGGATCAGCCATCAGCGGACGTGGTTGAAAAATGGGAAAGGCTTTGGCAGCAAGGTCCAGCGCATCGGCTGCCGGCCCCAGCTGGAAGAGTCGCAGCTCCGGGTAGTTTGCAGTCAGGCTTTCATAGAGACTGCGAGACTGGTGGGGCAGGTCGCCGATGGAATCGCCATCGGCGTCGAAGCCGTTATAGTCGCTCCAATAGTTGCCCCGCTCCCCTACCGCCCACTCGTTTTCGGTCAGCTCGCCGTTGCCGGCGATGTTGATCTGCTCGGCGTTGTCCAGAAATGCGTTGTCAGTGAAGTGGTTGCGTTTGACATTGGGCAAAAAGACGAAGCCGATCTCATTGTAGGCGAATAGATTGCGCCGAAACTCCACTGTGGATTCGGGCAGGAGAGGAGAGGCGTCGCTATAGACGCCCACCCGATTGCTGACGATACGATTGCCCTCGATGAGAGCATCGTTGATTTCCTTCATCCCAATCCCGTAGCCGCTGGGACCCCGGTTGTGAAACAGAAGGTTCTGGCGCAGCGTGTAGTTGCCGCCATACATCAAATAGACGCCCACCGAGTTGTAACGCAGTACGTTGTTCTCGATAAGATGGTCGGATGATGACATGAAGTGGAGGCCATAGCGGCTGTGCTCCAGCATGTTGTTGCGCACCACCGTGCGCGGGGAGAACCAGATGACCGAATCCCGTGAATAGCGCACGGTGTTGTTCTCGATGAGGCTGTCGGCGCTGTACCAAACCTTCAGCCCATCCCCCATGCGCGAAACCGGCAGGTCTTTGCCGCTGATAACGTTGCCGCGCACGACGCCAAAGGGCGCATTGGCCAGATAGACGCCGAAGAGAGCGTCCTCGATGTGGTTGTTTTCCAGGATCACATGGTCGGCGGTCACCACAATGGCGGCGTTTTCCTGGTCAAGCGAAATGCCGCTGTTGCGCACCACAAAGCCCCGCAGCGTTACATTGGGCGCAGTGATTTGCACTACGTCGCCGCTGCCTGTTCCCTGAATGACGGGCATGTCTTGGCCCACCAGAGTGATGGCTTTGTCGATGACCAGCGGGCCAGGATAGACGCCGGCGGGCACGGTGATCGTGTCGCCGGGCTGGGCGGCTGCCAGCGCCGCGTTCAGATCGAAGCCGGCGGCCTGTCCCCACGCAGAGCCGCCAGGCGACGACGCGAGCAGCCCCAGCAGCGCCGCCAGAAAGACGACAAGAGTGAGTTGTGGGCAGGGCGCACACAAGGCATGGATTGTCATTTTTGATGATAGCGGGCGAGACGCCCGCGCTCCCAGGAAGGTGGAATCAAAGCGCAGCATAATGGGCGTCCATTTCACGGTTGCTGGGCATCCACCAAAGGTTTGTAGGCCCGACGATGGAAGAACAGCCCAATGAGGATTAGCACGGACGCGGCAATCGCCAGCCACAGACCAGGCCCCGGCGTGGCGATGGTGCCGAACTGGGCGATTTTGCTGCGACCCAAGACGCGCGGGACAAAGGGTTTGACGCTGCTGGACAAAGGTGCAGTCGGGTCCAGGTTTTGACCAAAGTTCGCCAGCCAATACTGAAGGTCAATGAGAAAAATGGCTGGCAGCAAGAGCGCGGGCAGGGTGAGCAGCGCCGCCCAACGGTTGTGGACAAAGACCGCGGCCAGAATCAGCATAGTCAGGCCGATGATGCCGATGATGGAGATAGTGCGTTCGAATTCTGCGGCCTCATTCAAAGGGCGCATGCCAATATAGTGGTTCAGACCGTCGATCTCGCCAACATCGCCCTGCAATTGGTTGACGTAAGCCTGCACATACAGGCCTTTGGGATATTGGGGCGCTTCCAGTTTCAATTGCCACCACGGCATAAAAAGCGAGATGAGCAACAAGATGGCGGCTGCCGTGAACAGGATAGTGGGCAGGAGATAGCGCGCCCGGTGCGCTTTGAATTCGTCTGCGGGCACCCGCGGCCCTATAACTTTTTCGATATCCGTGGACATTTTTCTGTCCTTTCGTCACTTTCGATTTCTCATGGTCATGCTGAGCGCAGCGAACATTCCTCGCACAAGGGCAAAATGCTTCACTGGCGCTCCCTAGAAACTCTCGCCGGCACGCAGATGCTTCACTACGTAGATGCT
>CAZLMM010000047.1:0-50196 GCA_964560495.1 uncultured Caldilineaceae bacterium | reverse complement strand
GTGAATCGGAATATGGCTTTGGTGCGCAAAATCAAAACGCCCACATGCAATCATGCGATGTCCACCCGCACGACTTGCGCCGCATGCTCGCCTACAAAGGCAATGCGCCGATTGACCAGATTCAACTATCGCTTGGAGATTCATCGACGCAGACCACAGGACGCTATCTTGGCGTCTCGCAAGACCTGACAAGCGCGCCGTGTGATGTGCTGGGGCTGAAGTAGAAATCAGGCGACGAGCAGCAGCGCGCCGATGAAGGTCAGGGCGTAACCGGCGGTGGTGAGGATACGATGAAGGAATTGGCGCATAACTACCTTCCGGTCAGAGTTTGTGTTAGATGCGCCCCCAACATCTCCGCCCGCTCCCGCCAATCCGGCAGGTACATGCCCATGCTCACCCACCACTCGCGCCGATGGTCGGGATAGCGCAGATGCAGCAACTCATGTACGACCCACGTACTCGGCCAGGGCGGGCGGCAGTCGCTGGATGTCGTCGGCCAGGGTGAGCGTGCCCGCCGTGGAGATGGACCCCCACTTGCTGCGCATGGCCCGCACCTGCACCCGCTTCACAGCGACGTGCAGCCGCGCAGCCCAGCACGCGACAAGCTCGTGCACCTGTTCCACGGTGAGCGATTCGTCCACCGGCTCCGGCTGCGGCAGGCGGGCCAGAGATGCGGCGACGAAGCGCTGCACCTCGGCGCTCTCCGGCTCCAGGTTGGCCGGAATGCGCACCACGATGCCCACTGGCGTGACCTGCAACGCCAGGCTCTTGCGCCGCTGGCGCACGTACTTGATTGGCTGGGTCGCCGCGCTGGTCGTGTTCATGCGGCGATGACGTGCATCTGCAAGATGTCGTCCACCATCGCCTTCGCATCGTTCGGCGCCACCGGCTTGGGCAGCACCGCCAGCACTCGGCGATAGAGTTCTGTGCGCACCCGGCTCTCCACCGGCTTACTGTGCCGCCAGCCGTCGTTCGCCCGCAGATAGGCGGCGATCTCCTCGGCCATCTGTTCGACGTTGTTGTCTTGCTGCACCGCAGCGGGCAGATGTGCGGCCAACGCCATGCGCAGCGAGAAGGCCAGGTTGTCCAGCGGGCTGGCTTGCCGTTCGTCCTGAGCCGTGACGGCGCGCTCGGCCTGCGTCTGAAGCTGCTCCAGCGCAGTGGCGGCGCTGATTTGCCGCTGGTGCAGTTGCTCGATGACCGCATCCACGGCGACGACGATGCTCTCCAGGTACGGGTTGCTCGCCCGGTGCTGCTCGACGAAAGCCACCAGGCTGCGCTGCAAGTTGATGACCTTGACCCGCTCGGACATCTGGTCGTTGCGGATGGCGTCGGCCAGGTTGCGGTTGATGGGATAGAGCGGCAGCGGCGCGGCAATCTCGTAGGTCGCCACGTTCTCTTTGATGAGCTTCTCGGTGCGCGTCAGGAACTCATCGATGGCGCGCTGCTCGTCGGTCTTGGGATTGAAGTAGGCGTGCACCGTGGCCGCCACGTCCATCACCGCATGAAAGCGCTGCTTGTAATCGGCCAGGAACGGGTCAGGCGAGAGCACCATGTACACATCGGCCAGTTCGTCGGTGAGACGCAGGAATGGCGCGCGCACCGTCTCCTCAAAGAAGTGTTCGATGATGCGCTCGATTCGCCCTTCTGCCTGGTCCACATTGATCGGCTCCAGCGCGGCCTCGGCGGCGCTTTGCAGGTCAAGGTAGCGCTGCCTGAGCAGTTCCAGGTCGAGCACGCCCGCGCTGTAGCTCTGCTGGTCGAAGGCCAGCGCGCGCTGCAAGTCCTCGAAGACGCCGATGTAGTCCACAATCAGCCCGTTGTGCTTGCCGGGATAGGGCCGGTTGACGCGCGCGATGGCCTGCAACAAGGTGTGGTCTTTGAGCGGCTTGTCCAGATACATGCAATAGCCGATGGGCGCATCGTAGCCGGTGAGCAGCTTCTCGGTGACGATGAGCAGCTTGGGCAGCTTGTCGCGGTCGCGGTACGCCTTGCGCACCATCTTCTCCTTTTCGGCGTCGAGATAGAGCGCGCGCATGGCCGCGCTGTCCTTCTTGGGGTTGTCGGAGTAGACCACGACTGCCCAGGCAGCGGGCAGGTACTTGTCCAGCGCCAACTTGTAGAGCATACACGCCTCGCGGTCGGGCGTGACGACGATGCCCTTGAAGCCCAGCGGCAGCACATGGTCGAAGAAATGCTGGGCGATGTGCTGGGCAATGGCGTCGATGCGGTCGGGCGACTTGAGCACGGCCATCAGCTTGTCGGCCCGCTGGAGCAGGCGGCTCAACGCCTCCTGGCTGGCCGCGCCTTCTTCGTCCACCGTGGCGTAGAACTCGGCCAGCAACGCGCTGAACTGCTGGTCGAGCGTGACCCGGTCGAGCCACAACTGGGTCGAGACGAGGGTGTAGTAGAGCGGAACGGTTGCGCCGTCTTCGATACTCTCGTTGATGGAATACTTGTCGTGGTAGCCTTCCGGGTCAGCCGGGCTGCCAAAGGTCTTGAAGGTGCCTTTGCCCACTTTGCTGCGGTCTACCGGCGTGCCGGTGAAGCCAAAGAAGAACGCGCCCGGCAGGCCGGCGCGCATGTCGATGCCCAGGTCGCCCTCCTGCGAGCGGTGCGCCTCGTCCACCAGCACGATGACGTTGCGCCGCGCCATGACGCGCGGGCGGATGCCGTCGAACTTGTGGATGGTGGTGACGATGACGCCGCGCGTGTTGCGCTTGAGCAACTCTTCCAGATGCTTCTTGCTCGTGGCGCGCACCGCAGGCAGGCCGAACGCTTCGCAGTTCTGGAGCATCTGCGACTCCAGGTCGATGCGGTCCACCACGATGAGGATAGTAGGGTTGTCCAGCGTGGGCTGGCGGCGCAGCAGATGCGCGGCCACAATCATGGTCAGCGTCTTGCCGGAGCCTTGCGTGTGCCACTCCAGCCCGCGGTCCGGGTACTCGGACAAACCTGGTTTCTTGGAGAAACCAGGTTTGTTTGCTATCGCGATCCCCTCCACCACGCGCTGCACCAGCTTCTCGACCGTGCGCATCTGGTGCGGGCGCAGGATGTACTTCTGCGTGGCGTCGTCAATGCGGTAGAAGATGGTGTAGTCGCGCAACAGGCGCAGATGAGCGGAGCGGTTGAAAAAGGCGCTCGCCAGCCCTTCCAGCCCGAAATCCTTCCCGTCCGTCTTCCACTTGTAGAACGCCTTGATGCTGGGGTTCCAGGTCGGGCCATACTCCAGGCGGCTGGCGGCCACCACGAAGGGAACCGGGTAGCGCATGAAGCTGGGTATCCAGGTGGTGTAGGTCTGCTGCACCTGGTCGAAGCCTTCCTTGCCGGGGTCTTCCAGCTTGGGCGACTTGTTCTCGATCAGCGTGACGGGCAGCCCGTTGACAAAGAGCGCCATGTCCAGCCGCCGATGGTCCTTGTCCATCACCCACATTTCCTCGGTGAAGTGGAACTGGTTGGCGGCCAAGTTGTCGTAGTCGATGAAGGTGACGTTGAACTCGCGCTGCTGGGCCGGGTCGTAGGCAGTCCACTCGTTGCGCAGCGCCTTGAGGAACGTCTCATTGCCCGCCAGGTCCGCCGGGAGCAGGCGCAATTGCCCGCCAGGTCTGCAGGGAGCAGGCGCAGGCGGCGCAGCAGCCCGTCGATGCGGGCGTCGCCCGGCGGCCAGCCGTTGAGTTTGGCGAGTTGGCCGCGCAGCACATCCACCAGGAACGGCTCGTGCTCGTCATGGTTGCGCCAGGCGGGCAAGTCGAAGCGCGGGATGAAAGTCCAACTTGCCCCTGGAGGTAGTGGATGAGCCGGTCTTGTACGTCACGTTTTTCGGAGATGCGGGACATGAATGTTTGCTCGCGGTGTCACAAACCAGGTTTGGTTGCCATCGGTCAACGGTTGGCGAACCAGACCGCGTAATCTTTCACCGGGTCATAGTTGGCCGACCGTTGATTCGTACATTCCAGATCTGCCAGCGGCGCATCGATCTCCTCGCGCCGGCGCCGGCAGTGAACGATGACGCCGTAAAGATCATCGACCATTTCGATGCGCAGCACCTGGAGGATGTCGCCCGTGCGCAACCGGCCCCGCTCCTGAAACTCCACAACCTCAGCGTCGAAGGGGAACTTGAGTGTCTGCTGCAGATGGCGCGCCCATGCCCGGAATTGTTCCATCGCGTCGTCGCCGTCGACGCCGCGCAACACCGCGTTCATGCGCCTCCCCTCCTCGCCGAGAAAGCTGTACCGATACAGATTCTCCAGTTCGTCCAGAGTTTCCTCGGCGTCATCTTCGGTGTCGCGCGCAGACGCGTGTTCCAGGTCGGTCGCTTCAAGATAGATTTCGGGCCAGTCCAGGCCTTGTTCGGCGGACTCTTCGATCAGCCACGCCGGCAAGCTGCGCAGAGCCAGGCTGTCCCACGCCAGGCCAGCTATCGGCGGGTCATCGTTCATCTGGCTGATGTCGGTGATCCGTCCCTGCCAGCCGCTGATGTCAAGGTCAGGAACGTCCGGATAGAGGACGCCGGCCTTGACGCGCACGGTGTCGCCCACAGCAAAGACGCCGGGCACAGTCGGTTTTGGGGCGGGTTTGCGTTTGAATGGATTCTTCATATCAACTCACTCAGTTTCGTCTGTGTCTCAAGCGTCCTGACGAATAGTAACCCGCGCCCGCCAGCAGGCGCATCTGCCCGGTCATGAGCTGGTGCAGCATGGACCAGCGCCCCAACCCCACTAGGCGACAGCGAATTCGGTCAGTTTTCGTCGCTCCGGTCGGTAGAAGGCCAGTACGATATCGTGGGCTGGAATACCGGCTTCGACCAGTTCCTGTGCAATCCCATCTTCGGTATTGTCAACCTCAATCCAAACCTTACTGCGGTGCAAGCGCACATGAATCACCACCGCATGCACGCGGCCTGCGGGATCCCAACCATAATCGACCAGTGCATAATTGTCGCTCTGATCGTCAAATACGGTGGCGGTGCCTACTTGCCCGATGCTGGGAATCTGTTCTGCGTTCTGGGCGAGCAGGTGTTTGACAATGCTGCGATACTCAGTCAGCCGATCCATTGCACAATCTCTTCACGATCTGGATGTCCGCGCTGTCGCACCGCATGGATGATGGCATCACTTTCATCCAGCGACATTGGCTCTTCGTCTGGCGCGTCAGCGACTGCCTGCAAGGGGGAGGCAGTCTCGATGCGCTTGAGATGCAGCGTGTCGCCTTGCATCCAGACAATGAAGCGATCATGAAGATGGAAACGAGACGCAATTGCAGCCGGCAGTTCTAGCGTGCCCATGGGTGTCATTGTTGCGATATCAAACATATCACAAGCTCCAACCAGATCCAGCGTCCTGACGAATAGCGACCCGTGCCATTGTATCACAATGGCAGCCCCTCATCCGACAACAGGCGAATCTGCCCGGTCATGAGTTGGTGCAGCATGGACTTGAACAGGGCTGCCAAGGCGGTCTTGCGGTCTTCCTCGGCGGCGATTTTGGCGTCGGCCGCGCTGAAGACAAATACCAAGATTCAACACAATCACAAATCGGCAGCGTCCGGCAGCGCGGCGCCCAACGCAATGCAGTCCTCGATCAATCTCGGCAGATTGGGCGCCTGAAACGAGATGCCAGGAGCGGGCCGGCGATTGTGCTTAATGTCAGGCGGTTCATGCCGGTGATGAGGGAATGTCGCCCGCAGTGCTTCATTCTCTGGGTGCGGTTGTGGGTCATACCAGCGAATACGGTTACCCTGATAGAAAACTGTGTAGCTATATTCGAGAATCTCACCATCGGTCAGGTCGACTAACTCCAGAACGCGCAACTCAATCCCACTTACGAACCAGATGCTGCCCTTGACTGTGCCAATACTACGACCAACCGTAAAGAGGCGCAGGGAAGCAGACACAATCTGAGTGTTCGTCTCCGGCAGACTGTACAGATAGTGTTCGTAGCTGATACGCGAAAAGGACGCCGTCATGGAAGTTGCAAGGCGGGTTCAGAAGGCGCAATCTCGATCAGATTCGTGCCGACCTTGCGCGGGAGACGCGCAACCCGCTCACGCGACAGTTGCTCGAGCGCCTGTTCCCGCTTGAGTTTGAGCTTGTAGAAACCAGACCATTCGGCAAAGTCTTCGCTGTGCTCGCCGTCGTCCAGCGCGCCCTCCGTATAGAGTTCGTAGAACTGACGGCTGCTTAACCAGTAGCGCTGCTCAAAGCGGCGCAGAACCTGATCTGCAGCCTGCAAGTCCTCAAGAATAGCGCTCAATGTGATGGTTTTCATGGGCTATCTCCTTCCATCTACATGATATGTCAATCAGAAAGCGACGGCAAGTCTGGGGCAATGGGCAGCCCTTCATCCGTCAACAGGCGCATCTGCCCGGTCATGAGTTGGTGCAGCATGGACTTGAACAGGGCTGCCAGGGCGGTCTTGCGGTCTTCCTCGGCGGCAATTTTGGCGTCGGCGGCTCGAATCTGCGCGACGACTGTTTCCTGCTCATCTATACCCGGCAACGGCACAACTGTCGTACGAATAGTCTCTGTATTGATGTTGAACTTGCCGTCAGCCGTCTCTATCGCTCTGCCACTCAACTGCCGTGCACCAGCCTGCATCGAGGCAAACGCTTGGACGAACTGTGGCGCGACTGACTCATGCGGAAATCTCACACGAATCAAGTAGGAAGCGAAAAGTGCCCGTTCAGGCGAGCCCTCATACACGGCGCATCGGCCGGCATTCTCACGTCGGCCATTTGTTCGCACGAATAACAAGTCGCCACGGTGAAGCTGAAGGTGTTCTGTATCCCTTTGCGAGAATTCTGCATATTTGAGGTCAGTCAAGTCGACTGCACCGTTGTCAACATTTGGTATCCGCAGCACTGGCACTCCCTCGGGCCGAGTGTCACAGCGCTGCGAGGTGCCGTACTGCATAAGCGTGCAGATATCAGCTATCGGCACCACCTCCCAATGCGCCGGAATCTCGCTAATCTCCGTCTCCTTCGTCGGCGCTGGCTCCCAGCCCGGCCCATAGATAAAGAGCCGCTGCATGAGGCTGCGCTTGAACGCCCTGGCCGCCGCGATGACATCCTCCTGGCTGGCGATGGCGTCCTGGATGGCGTTGAGCACCGCGGCGATGCGCCGCTGTTCGGGCAGGGGCGGGAGGGGGAATACAAAGTCAGTCAACGAGGCCCAATTTGTTCTTGGAAGGTTTACGCCGCCAGTCGTTGCGATAGCGTGGGCGACGAAATTGGGTGTATGCAGCAGATAGACCAGGAAAGCGGCAGTGGCTACGTCTGTTGCATCAATGACTAGAATATCGGTGGAACACACGCCCTCAAATTCTGCGATCACGGCTTTGTCAAGGTAGGGTCGTAGCTTTCCGTATAGTACCTGACCCGCCACAAACCAGTTCTTGCTGCTCTGCACATCTACACTACTGCCCCAATTCGACAGTCTCGGGTTGCCAGGGGAGATGTGCTCAAGTCCGACATATGGCAGGAGAATGTCGTCATTATTGGGCTGAAAGATGCGTCTGCTCAGTGTCGCTACATCTGCAAGTGTCGCCATGCGCCATTCGGCCGGTAACGAGTCATATTCGGTGAACGGTGGGGCAGGCATCAGACTCATGGATACAGCCCTGCCTGGATCAGCAGCCGCCGTTCTGCCACACGGTCTTCATCATTCAGCCGCAATATGCGAACTGTCACGCGTCCCTCGGGCGTGACTCCCTCGATGATCGCCCCAACCAGATGAAAATGCTCATGCCAGCGCTGGGTACGCGGATTGAAGAAAGGAACCAGCCTTCCCGTCAGCGGGTCATAAGAACCGACATTTGGCCCTTTATAGCGGTTGCAGCGCAGACAAGCCAGTGCGAGATTGTCTGCTACGGTGGCGCCGCCATGTTGGACGGGCACAATATGGTCCGGTTCGTGGCGGTGGGCAGCCAGGTCTTGGTGCAGCTGGCAGTACTCACAGCAGAGACCGGCCCGTTCCGCGATCAAACGACGCAGTTCGGGGGATACTTCATTGCTCATTGCTCAGCAACCTGGCGAGCGGCAATCTGCGCCTTGCCCATGACGAGAACGTGCTCGATGCGCTGCAACTCATCCAGTTCCTGCCGCTCGGCATCGTCCAACATGCCAGTTGATGCCAGGGCAAGCAGACGCTGCACCCGCGCCTGCGCCCGGTCGGACACATGATAACCGAGCATTTCAGCGGGCGTCGGGTTGCGCAACAAGAAATCGATGATTTCGTTGGCAGTCGCAACGGCTGGCGTGGTCAGCCGGGCAAGACTCACCTCAAGCACAAGCGGCAGCCACCGCTGGGCGGGCAAAAGTTCCGCCGCAAGCTGGTCGGGTAGTTGCATTGTCACCTGCACCATTCGTGGAACTCCTGTTTCTAGACAACTGGCCAATCACATATACGGAATCAGTATACCATGCGCAGAAGTGCATAGCCGAACACTTTGGTATGACCAGTCACTCACAAACCTGGTTTCTCAGAGAAACCAGGTTTGTCGCGCAGCCCCAGCGCGGCCAACACCTGCCCTAGCCGGCCATCGGCGGCGGCGCGGGCTTCCTCTGCCTCGTCGAGCAGCACCAACGCATCCTCCAGCGGCAGCGGCGCGTCCGCATCGTTGCTGGCCACATAGCGGCTGGGACTCAAGTTGTAGTCGTTGCGCACAACTTCGGCCTGGCTGACGACGATGCTCACATCCGGCTCGGCGCGCCAGTCGAGGAACAACGCGCCGACCTGCGCCACCTGTGCGTCGGTCATCTCGTTTTTGGGACGGCCCTTCACGAAGAACTTGCTGGCGTTGATGAGCAGCATCTCGCCGGCGTGGGGCCGCGGCTGGCCCGGCGCCGCCTTGGTCGCCACCACGATGATGCCGGGCGCAGAGGTGTTGAAGAACAGGTTTTCGGGCAGCAGAATCACGCTCTCGATGGCGTCCTGCTCCACGAACTGCTTGCGGATGTCGCGCTCGGCGTTGCGCCCCTTGTTGCCGCTGCCCCGGCTGGCTGCGCCGGTGTCAACCCGGATGGCAGCCTGCGCCGCTTGTCATGTCCACGTCGCCAACACTTAGTGAGCAGAGTTCTTCCGCTCGCACCCCAGACCGCAAAGCGAACAGCAGAAGCGCCCGATTGCGCAGGGTTGCAGCCCGCAGAAGTGCGCGGTCTTCGTCGGGCGTCAGCGCCCTGAGGATGGTCTTGGGAATGATGGGTAGCTTGATGTTGTGACATGGGGTAGCCCCAATCAGCTTTGTGCGCCAAAACAAAACGCTCACATTCAACTTATGGGTTGCAATGTGAGCATTCCTGACTACAGGGTGTAAATTCAGAGCGGGCGAAGAGATTCGAACTCTCGACATTCAACTTGGGAAGCTGACGTTCTGCCACTGAACTACGCCCGCTGAACTGTTGTGCAGTATAATCCGATGTAATGAATTTGTCAAGTCAAAAGTTTGTGGCGCCGGCCATGAAGGCAACGCGATCTTTCATCGAACGCGTTTTCGTCGAATTTCAAAGAGATGAAATCATCATCCTGAGCGCTGCCTTTGTCTACTATGCCGCGCTCTCGAGCATTCCTTTGCTCCTCTTTCTGTTAGCGCTCTTGAGCCTCTCTGTTGAATGGTTCGCCGCACTAGCCGACTTGGTCGACGAGCAGGTGGCAACGGTTGGCGCGATTTGGAGTTCTCTTCGTCGCTTCTGTCTTCCTCATGGCAATCGCACAAATCGTCATGGCGTACTTGAACATTTCAACGAGTGCGCGCTCGTTCTACCAGATTATCGACTTCATACTGGCTTTTGCGCTTGTCATGGTGACTTTGAGCATCCTCTACCGTTTTTTGCCGCCGATCACACTGTCGTTCAGTATGATTGCGCCGGGCGCCCTCGCCGCCAGTATTGCCTATGCAATTTTGCGCTTCTCTGTGGGAATCTACTTGGGCTACATTGCCCCAGCAACTCCCTACGGCGTATTCGGCGCCCTCCTTGTGCTGTTGGTCTATATGTATTTCGGCGGCCTGATCTTCTACATCGGCGCCGAGATGACCAAGGTGCGCATGATGGGTCAGACTATCGACTCCGCCCAACCAGCCGGCCCTGAACCTGTCGAGCCGATCCCGCCGGAACAATGAGGGATGACTCCTCGTCACAGATGCGCGCTGCGGACCGACCACTGCGCTTTCTAACACCAGGAGGAGACACATGAACACCCGACTGAAATCCCCACATCTCTGGCTGCTTGTCTGCTTTGTCATTTTTCTCCATACATCCGTTGCCGCTGGACAGGTGACCGTCAACCCAACCCAACTGCCCCTCCCTTTGCCGACGCCGCAAGTCTCACCCTGGCGCGCGGCGGTGGAACTGCACAGCATCGACGCACAGGTCAAAGGCCCGGTTGCCGGCGTCACTGTAAAGCAGGTCTTTCGCAACGACTCCATGCAGACCGTCGAGGCGACTTACCTCTTTCCCTTGCCGGCGGACGTGGCGCCGGCCAGCCTGCAAATGAGGATCGACGGTCAGGTTGTCGAAGGGATGCTCTACGACAAGGACGAAGCTCGCTCCATCTACGAGGGCATCGTGCGGCGTCAGCGAGACCCTGCCCTGCTCGAATACATCGGCCAAGGACTGTTTCAGATCAGCGTCTTCCCCATCCCTCCTGGCGAGCGGCGCGTTGTGGAGCTGACCTACGAGCAGACCGTCGGCCAGGAAAACGGTCTCTACCGCCTGGAAATGCCTCTGCGGGTGGCTGTCCCCGGCATCAGTTCGCCCGAATCCATTGCCGTACACGTCGACCTGGTGGATCAGCCGGGGCTGCGCACGGTCTATGCGCCCAACTTTGCAGTGGATGTGACGCGTTCGAGCGATAAGGGCGCAGAGGTCGCCTTCGAGTCGTCCGGCGACCAAATTCGCAGCAACTTCGTCCTCTATTTCGCCACCCACGACAGCGCCATCGGCGCCAATCTCCTGAGTTACAAGCCCGCCGGCGAAGATGGCTACTTCGTATTATTGGTGACGCCCAGTGTGAACGCCAGCGATGATGAAATCGTGGCGCGTGATGTGGTCCTTGTGCTGGACACTTCCGGCTCCATGCAAGGCGAAAAGATCGAGCAGGCGCGCGAGGCTGTACGCTACGTAGTCGAGAGTCTCAATCCAGATGATCGCTTCAACCTCATCACCTTTAGCACCGGGGTGCGCCTGTGGAAGAACAGACTCCAGCCTTTCACATCCCGCACTGTCCAAGAGGCCAATCGCTGGATTGACGGCATCTCTGCGAGCGGATCCACCGACATCAATCGCGCTCTCCTGGAGGGGCTGGCCCAATTCGACGAGGAGAGCGACCATCCAGCCTATCTGCTCTTTCTCACCGATGGACTACCCACTCAGGGCGAGACCGATCCACAACGCATCATCGACAACGCAGTACAGAATCGCCCGACAGAATCCAATCTACGCCTCTTCACCTTTGGCGTGGGCTACGACGTCAACACTGATCTTTTGGGCGAGCTGAGCCAACAGATGGGTGGGCGCACGACCTACGTCAAGCCAACTGAGGAAATCGACGAGGCAGTGAGCGCATTCTACAACCAGATCGGCAAGCCTGTATTGGCCAACGTCAGCACGACCCTGGGCGACGATGTTGTGATCGACGAGATTTTTCCCTATCCATTGCCGGATCTCTTCGCTGGTGAGCAGATGGTAATCACGGGACGCTATCGCGACGGCGCCCTGGTCGACGTGACCATTCGCGGCGAAGTCAACGGCAAAGAGACGATCTTCGTCTATCCCGGCCAGGAATTGGTGGATCGCGGAGGAGAGTCCTTCGCTGGCCGACTGTGGGCCACACGCAAGATCGGCGCGCTCCTCGAACAAGTGCGTCGGGATGGGCCGAGCGAGGAACTCATCGAGACCATCAAGGATCTCTCGTTGGAATATGGCATCGTCACCCCCTACACCTCCTATCTCGTCGTGGAGCCGGGCGAAGCTGAAGCCGCCATGCCAGCAGCGGAAGTGCAAGTCGCCGCGCCGATGCAGCGGCTCGACGCTGACATCTCATCGAGACTCCGGCAGCTTTCCGAGATCGCGCCCAGCGGCAGCGCCGCCGTCGCTGCGGCCGAGGAACGCGCCCAGCTTGTCCAGGCGAGCGCTGTCCAGGAGCACAGTGAGATACGTTTTGTGGAAGGCAAGACCTTCGTGCGCCAGGGCTTTGTGACCGGCGCAGGCGGCGAGACCCTGGAATTGTGGGTCGATGGCGAGTACAGTGAGGGAATGACCGTCGAAACTGTCCCCTTTGCCAGCGAACGCTACTTCGACTTGGTGCAGGACGAACGCATGGCGCGCTGGCTTGCCCTGTCGCCGGAGATGATCATCGTGGTCGACGGCGCTGCGCTGCGTGTCACCATCGCGGCGGAGTGAGGCCGGCGATTTTGCCGATCCGCCGTCGTGCTGCATACTGACCCTATCGTTGCGGTGTACGGTTGAGAAGGGCGTGTTCAACGTCAGTGATGGGCGGCGATTTCTACAACAAACGAACTGTGAATGCACTCTTTTGACCGACTTTGACCGATCTTGAACACACTCTTTTGAATACACCCGATTGAGAATCGCATCAACAATACAAAGAGGAATCAGACATGAGCGAACTCAAATGGTGGCAAACCGCGGTCTTCTATCAAATCTATCCGCGCAGTTTCGCTGATGGAAACGGCGATGGCATCGGCGACTTGGCCGGCATGACCCAGCGGCTCGACTACCTGGTCGACCTGGGCGTCAATGCCATCTGGCTCTCGCCTCACTACCCGTCGCCCCTTTTCGACTGTGGCTATGACATCTCGGACTACACCGGCGTGGCGCCCGAATACGGCGATCTCCATGACTTCCGCACATTCTTGAACCAGGCCCATAACCGCGGCCTGCGGGTGATTCTCGACTTTGTGCTCAATCACACATCGGATCAACACCCATGGTTTATCGAATCGCGCGCCAGTCGCGACAATCCCAAGCGCGACTGGTATGTATGGCGGGATGGCCGCGGCGACGGGCCGCCCAATAACTGGGAATCCGTCTTTGGCGGGTCAGCCTGGGAGCCTGACGCAGCCACGGGTCAATTCTACTACCACTTCTTTTTTAAGCAGCAGCCCGACCTGAACTGGCGCAACCCTGAAGTAAAAGAAGTCATGTGGAACGCTGCGCGCTTCTGGCTGGACATGGGGGTGGATGGCCTACGCCTGGATGCCATCGGCACGATCTTCGAGCGTCCCGATCTAGCCGACCATACAGCCGGCAAGACGCTCCTGGAGCTGGCGGCGGCCAGGGAGATCGCCGCTGGACCCCTCGCCGACGCCGACCTGGCCGCCGACTTTCAGGCGCTCTTCGCCCATCAAACAGAGCAGCCGGGGATGCACGAACTGATGAAAGAGCTGCGCTCCGTCGTCAACGCATACGACGACCGCATGTTGGTCGGCGAGGCCGACCAGATCGCCTACCACGGTCGCGGCGACGACGAGCTGCATATGGTCTTCAACTTCCCCCTCATGCAAACGGAGCGACTGACGCCGGCGTGGATTCGCGCCAATCAGCGCCAGCGCCTGGCCGAGTTGGCAGCCGTCTCGCCCGACGCCTGGCCCTGCAACACGCTGGGCAACCACGACTCTCCTCGTATCAAGAGCCGTTTTGGCGACGGCGCACACGATGACGAGCTGGCGCGGCTGCACCTGGCGCTCTTGCTCACTCTGCGCGGCACGCCCTTCCTCTACAACGGCGAAGAGATCGGCATGACGGATCTCTTTTTGACAGACGTAGAACAGTTCCGCGACATGCTGGGCGTCTGGGCCTATCACACCGCGCGCGAGGTTTTTCACGCGCCAGAGGAGTACGCCCTCAAGCGCGCCGGCGAGGTGGCGCGCGACAAGAATCGCACGCCTATGCAGTGGGAGAATGCAGCCAACGGCGGCTTTAGTCCGGCGGGCGTTCAGTCATGGCTGCCGGTCAACCCCAACTACGCCCAGGGCGTCAACGTGGCCGAGCAGCAAGCCGACCCTGCATCCATGCTCAATTTCTATCGACGCATGTTGCGGCTGCGCAAAGAGACGCCAGCGCTCATCGCTGGCGACTATACACCACTCCACGAAGACGTCGAAGAGTATCTGGCTTTCCTGCGCACCCTGGCTGACGGGAGTGGCTGCCTGGTCGTTCTGAACTTCTCGGACCAACCACTCACGGTGCGTTTCGAGTTGGCGGCGCAACGAATTCGTCGCCTGCATCCCGGATCGGACGGCCAGCCCGCGCTCGATGATCCGGCGAACATCGCTGTCGCACCCTTTGGCGTTTACATCGGCGAGCTGGCGTAGCCGCGTGGATTTCTCGATGCTCACGACCTTTCGCATCGGCGTGTTGGGCGCGGCCAGGATTGCGCCGGCCGCAATCATCGCGCCGGCGCGGCGCGTGCCTGGCGTCGAAGTGAGCGCGGTCGCCGCGCGTGACCCCGACCGGGCGCGCCGATTCGCCGCCACTCACGCTATTCCCCGCGTCCACAACGACTATGCCAGCCTGGTGACCGATCCATCCCTGGACGCGGTGTACATTCCGTTGCCGAATTCGCTCCATGCAGCCTGGACAGAACAAGCGTTGCTGGCAGGCAAACATGTGTTGTGCGAGAAGCCCTTCACTGCCAACGCAGCCGAGGCCGCGCAGCTTGTCGAACTGGCCGAAGAACGAGGCCTCGCGCTCATGGAGGCCTTTCACTATCGCTATCATCCGCTGATGACGCGCGCCAAAGAGATCATAGAGAGCGGAGAGATCGGCGCGCTGCGTCACATCGACGCCAGCTTCTGCATTCCCCTCATCAAGCCGCGCGATATTCGCTGGAGTTCGAAGCTGGCCGGCGGCGCCACGATGGACGTGGGCTGCTATACCATCCATCTGATTCGCTCTCTCGGCGGGAGCGAGCCGTACGTGCTTGCGGCGCGGGCGCGGCTGCGTTCGCCGCAGGTGGATCGCCGCATGGATGCCCGCTTTCACTTCGACAACGGCGTGACGGCTTCCATGACTTGCTCCATGTTCTCATCGACGCTGCTGGGTTTCAGCGCCGCAATCGTCGGCGCACGCGGTGAAATCCGCATCCTCAATCCGTGGCTGCCACATCTCTTTCATCGTTTCAGTGTGCGTACGCCCCAGGGCCGCCGCCGCGAGCGATTCCCAGGTGAATCCACCTACACTCATCAACTGCGCGCCTTTGTCGCCTGTGCGCGGGATGGCGCACAGGCGCTCACCGATGGGCGCGACGCGCTGGCGAACATGGCCGTCATCGACGCGGTCTATCACGCTGCGGGACTGACGCCCCGTGGCGCCTCAGCCAGCGTTTGAGTCAGGCGCGCTCGCGCTGTGGGGACGCCTGGCGGCGGCTGATGGCCAATCCAGCCAGAGCTGCCAGGGCCGCAAGACCAAAGAGCGCACTAAACCCCCAGCCCTGCAGGGCGAAGCCCAATACCCACACGCCCAGCCCATTGCCCAGATCGAAGCCCAGGTAGAACGTGGAGACAGCGCGCCCGCGCATCTCGTCGGGCATGAGAGTGACGTGCTGCGCCATGAGCAAGGGGTGGAGAATGCCGCCGCCGACGGCGATCAGCATCGTTGCGGGGATGTAGGTCGTCATCCGCGCAGTGAAGGCAAAGAGACACAACCCAATGAGCATGGCTGCAAAGCCAACAGCGAGCAACGTTCGGTCTCTACCTTTGTCCTGCAACGGCCCGGTCGCCAAGCGCGTGAGGATGATGGCGACGCCATAAAGCGCATAGAGAAGGCCGGTGGGACCCGCCTGGCGACGTTCCGTCAGCAACGGCAAGTATTGCAGCCAGACGCCAAAGCCCACCCCCAACATGACAGCAGCCAGCCACGGACGCATGATCGGGCCAGGCAACGACCAAAGCCGATGGGTCGAGCCCTCGACCTTGGGCTGCGTCCGGTCGCGCACCACGAGCGCCAGCGCGCCGCTGATGGCGGCAAAGAGCACAGCGACAGCCAACGCGCCCAAGAGACCTAACCAATCCAGGCAGAGGTCGATGATCGCCGGCGTCGTCACCATGGCCAGATTGGCTGCAATGCCAAAGCGAGCGATGGCCGCGCCTCGCTGTCCGGGCGGCGTCAGATCGGCAATGCGAGCAGTGGCCGCGGTGGTCAGCGCCACATAGCCCAACGCTTGCAGCGCCCGCGCCCCCATGAGGAACGCAACGTTCGTCGTGAGGAGGATGCCGATGACGCCGACAATGAAGACCGCGGCGCCAGCCGCCATCACTTTGCGCCGGCCCAGCCAATCTGCGGCCAGGCCGGCCCACGGGCGACCAAAGAGGGCCGCGACGCCGAACGCACCCAAGACCAGCCCAATCTGCCAGTCTTGCAAGCCCGCGCCAGCCAGATAGCGCGGCAGGGGCACCAACAGGGCATAGAAGGCGACAAAGAAGAGTAGTGTGGAGGCAAAGGTCAGGCGACTGGCAAGGCGGGCGCTCACAACTGCGGCTACTCTCCCACCAGACCTTCGACGAAGGACACCGGGTCGAAGAGCGCAAAATCGCCAATCTTTTCGCCCGTGCCGACAAAGCGCACCGGCACGCCCAACTCCTTCTGGATGTTGAGCACTGCGCCGCCTTTGCTTGTGCCATCCAGCTTGGTGAGGATCAAGCCGGTCACTCCTGCGCTCTCCTGGAAGGCTTTGGCCTGCAAGATGGCGTTCTGGCCGGTGGAGGCGTCGAGAACCAGCAGCACTTCGTGGGGCGCACGATGGACCTGCTTGGCCGCCACTCGCTTGATCTTTTCCAGTTCTTTCATGAGATTGAACTTGGTCTGCAAACGACCAGCCGTATCCACGATGAGCAGGTCAGCCTGGCGGCTTTCCTGGCTGGCGCGGATGGCGTCAAAAATGACCGCGCCTGGGTCTGCGCCTGGCTCGTGGGCGATGACCTCCACATTGGCCCGCTGGCCCCACACCTTGAGCTGGTCGATGGCCGCCGCGCGAAAGGTGTCTGCTGCGCCTATGAGCACTTTGCGACCGCGCGCCTTGTACCACGCCGCCATTTTGCCGATGCTGGTCGTCTTGCCTGCCCCGTTGACGCCCACCACCAGCACCACGGTCAGGATGCGCGGCTCATCGATGTGCAACGGTTCGGCGCTCACCAGCAGCCGCACCATCTCTTGCTTGAGGACGATGTAGGCGTCACGCGTCGCCTTGATGTTCTCCTGGCGCACACGTTCGCGCGTGCGCCTCACCAATTCCTCGGATGTCGCCAGACCTACATCACCCATCACCAGCATTTCTTCCAACTCTTCCCACAGCTCGTCCGTGATCTCGTTCTGCTGGAAGAGGGTCGTGATCTTGCCCAGGAAGCCAGAACGAGTCTTTTGCAGGCTCTCTTCCAGCTTGATCTCGTCCTGATCCTTCTCTTCTTTTTTGCCAAATAATCGCCGAAACAATTGGAAACTCCTCTTGAGCGGTTGATCGTCGCCGGATGATTCATGTCCGACAGCTTCCTGGAAGCTGGGGATCTGCCAGGAAGACCACGAAGCTGTAGGGGCTTGAATGTCGGCGGCAAAGCTTCGCGGTTAGGGAAGGATAACTTCGCCGCCGTTCAAGCCCCTACGGAATGACCACCCGTAACTGATTTTGAACACACCCAAATCAAAAGACCTTGATGACCTGTCATGCGCCATTGTGCAGGGATTGGAGCGCAGACAGGAGATGGTCGATGTCGCCTGGCCCGTTGTAAGCCTGGATCGAGTAGCGCAGCAGTGTTCTGCCGCCCCACTCGAAAACCGGCGCAACGATGCGATGCTCCTCCCACAGACCCTTGTAGTCAGCCGCCGCGCCGGGCAGGGGCGCAGCGCGCATCTGCGCCCACAGGTCGTCGCTGCTTATGGCGGGCAACCCTGTCCAGGCGGCGAGACGTTCTTGGGCATTCAACGCCAAAGTATGACATGCCTGGCGCACCTCCGACCAATTGTGCCTGGCCTGAAAGTCAATTGCAGCCGGCACGCTGAGATAGGCCGCCGGGTCGTCGGTGCCCACCCAGGTGAAATAGTCGAGGAATTGGGATTCGCCCGGGGTGCGACTGCGCCAGCCGTGGCTCACGACCAGCGGTTCGAGCATCTCCTGGCATTCGGGTCGGGCGTAGAGAAAGCCCGCTCCCTTTGGGCTGCACAACCATTTGTGACAGTTGCCGGCATAAAAATCGGCGCCCAACGCCTTCATATCCAGGTCGATCTGTCCTGGCGCATGCGCCCCATCGATCACGGTGAGAATACCGGCGCTACGGGCGCGGCGGCAGATCTCTGCAACGGGCATGATGAGCGCCGTCGGCGAAGTGATGTGGCTCAAGACGATGACCCGCGTGCGCTCCGTCACGCCGGCCCAGAGCTCGTCTGCCATTGTCTGGCTGTCGGCCGCAGGAATCGCCACGGGTTGGTTGAGATAGGTTGCGCCTTGCCGTTCGCAGTTGAACCGCCAGGTGCGATCCACTGCCCCGTATTCGTGATCCGACGCCAGTACTTCATCGCCCGGCCTCAGCTTGATGGAACGGGCCACGATGTTGACGCCGTAGGTGGCATTGGGCACAAAGACGAGGTCATTGGCTTGCGCGCCGACATAGGTCGCCAACTGACTGCGCGCCGATTTCAGCAATTCGGGCAGGCGCAGGCCAAGAAACCCAACCGGATTGGCTTCCAGTTCGCGCTGCCAGTGTTGATAGCTCTCGAAAACGGGGCGCGGGCAGGCGCCAAAGCTCCCGTGGTTGAGAAAGGTGATGTCCCGGCTGATCATAAAGAGGTCGCGTAAGGCGGACATGGGTGTCTTCCAGAGTTGTGGGTTGTTCATTTCTTTGTTTCCGCGAGTCTGTGTCAGGTGATGAGGTTGGTTGAGATGTCCAGGGTTCGTGTTGTTGGGGTCACGCCAGGTTCATGCGTTGAGGGTTGTGCATAGAGCGAGCACGTCATCCAGAGAGAGGTTTCGTCCAGTTGTCCATTCCAGATGTGAGTCGCTTTCGCCCAGGGCGTCGCGCAGGTTCTGACAAAATTCTGTGTGATTGGCCGCCTCCACTGGCATGGGCGCCACTGAGTATTCTCCACGCAGGCGGTCCGCCGCGCCCAGGATGCGTGCGGCGCTGACCAGCTGTCCCATCTCTTGCGCCAGGGCGGCGAAGGTCTCCAGGATGTTGGGCAGACCGAAGTGAAGACCCGTTTGGCGGCGTTCGATGGTCAAGGCCTCGTTGGCCAGCGCCAGGGCCTGGATATGATCCCGTTGCAGGCGCTTGACCTCTGCCAGGCCGCGCAGAATGATGACCACGGCAGGCGCAAAGTCGGACGCGCGGCTCAAGATCAAGGCAAGTTCATAGTGCTGTTGCGCCGCAGCGTAATCGCCCTGCCAGCGCGCCGTATTGCCCAGGTGGAAATAGACGTCAGCTACGCCGCGTTGGTTGTCCAGCTCGCTGAAGATGCGCAGACTCTCACGCAGCCACTGCCGGGCCTGGTCGAAGTTGCCGCTGCCCCAGGCATTGACCCCTAAGCCGAGCATCTCCATGGCCAGACCCTGACGAAAGCCCAGCTCGCGACAGAGACGTAGACACTCTTCACCCAATTGTTGCGCTGTCTCCAGATCGCCCATGCGCCGGGCCAGACCGCCCATGTCGCTCAAAATGGCGTAGACGCCCCACTTGTCGCCCACAGCGCGAAAGACAGCCAGCCCTTCATCAAAATAGGCGCGAGCCGTGGGGAGATCATCCGCCACATAGGCGTTGAGCCCCAGGCGGTAGAGCGCGCGCCCTTCGCCCCAGCCGTCGCCGATGGAGCGGCTGACGGCCAGGCTGCGCAGAAAGCAATCATTGGAGTGGGCCATGTCATGATGGATCGTCGTCTGGCCCTCCACATAGAGCGCCAGCGACAGATTGGCGTCATCTCCGACCGCGGCAGCCATCTCCTGCGCTTCAGCGGCTTGTCGCAGGGCCTGCGCCGAATCGCCGTAGAGCCACGCCATATTGGCGGCGCGGGCAAGAGCGCCGGCGCGGGCAGCGCTGACCTGGTCCGTCGTTTTGGCCAGAAATGTAGCCAGCCATTCACGACACTCGCGCCAATGACCCCGCATAAAGCTGAACCACCAGATGGCGCTGCTCAGACGCAATCCACCAACCGGGTCAAATTCGGACATCCAGCGCAGGGCCGCCCGAATGTTGTCATGTTCCCGGTCGAGCCGGTCCAGCCACTCGATCTGTTTTTGCCGGTGGAGTTCGAGAGCGGCTTCTTCGGCCAGCGCCAGGAATGCGACAGCGTGGCGCTGACGGACGATCTGCTCATCGCCGCTGGTCGCCAATTGCTCTGCTGCGTACTGACGCACCAGATCGTGGAGCTCGAAGCGCCCCTCGCCGGCCCGGCTCAACAGCGATTTCGCGGTCAGCGATGAGAGATGGGAGATGGCGGCGTCAGCCACCCTGGCGGCCAGCTCCCGGCGAAAACTGCCGCGGAAGACCGACAGGCGACTCATGACCCGGCGCTCCTCTTGAGAGAGCAAGGCCCAGGATTGGTCGAAGACGGCCTTGAGCGAGCGGTGGCGTTCGGGCATGTCGCGCAGCACGCCGGTCAGGAAGGCCCAATCGCGTTCGATTTCCGCCGCGATCTCCTGGCAGGTCAGGGTGCGCACCCAGGACGCGGCCAACTCGATGGCCAGGGGAATACCATCCACCAGGAGACAGATGCGTGCGATGGCGATGCGTTCTTCCGGCGACGGCGCAAAGCCGATCAACGCCCGACGTGCGCTCTGGACAAAAAGGTTCATGGCGCTGGATTCATCCCAACCCTCTTCGCTGGCCGCCACCGGCAGGCCTTGGACAAAGAAAACCCACTCTCCTTGCAGGCTGAGCTGCTCGCGCGATGTCGCCAGAATTTTGACGCCCCCCGCCCGCTGTAGAAGCTGGGACAGAAGGACATCCCCACCATCCAGCAGATGCTCGACGCTATCCACCACCAACAGGGCGCGCTTTGCCTGGAGCGAGGCGAACAACTGCTGCATCGGGTCGCCGCTGCCGTGCAGATGGATGTTCATGGCCTGGGCAATTGCCGATGGGAGCAGCGCCGGCCCTTCGACGGTCGTCAACGGCGCAAAATAGACGCCGTCGGCAAAGGCGCCAGTCAGGCGTTCGGCCGCAGCGACGGCGAGACGCGTCTTGCCGATGCCGCCCGCGCCGGCCAGCGTCAACAAGCGGCAGGCCGGATCGCTCAGCAAGTGGACGATCTGGGAGAGCTCAGCGCTGCGACCGACCAGGGGCGTCGGGTAAGTGGGCAGGCGGGGGGCTGCGCTACTCGGCCGCGCCCGCACAGGGGCCATCGGCGCCACGGGATGAAGTGAAGGAAGAAGAGATTCCATGGCCAACGTGATCGGCCTGGCAGTCGAGATTTCGGCCAGCCGTTCATAGCGCACTTCGCTGCGAGCGATGCGCAGGAATAGCGCGCGGTTGTTCTCGGGAATCTCCAACGCATCGGCCAACAACGCGGCCACCTCGCGGGAAGGACGCCGCTCATCCGCTTCGATCTTGCGAATGGCCGACGGCGAGCACGCCACCTTTTCTGCCAGCTGCTCTTGGGTCAAATCCATGCTGCGCCGCCGTTGACGAATCCATGAGCCAAATGACACGGGTGCGTCCACGGGATTACCCCTTTCAACGAGAAATGCGAGAGACAATCAGACAGTGCACCAACAGCCGCATTCCATGACGATGAAGACCGGGGAGAGATGGCGCGCAGCGCGGTTGCAAATCACTTCATCCTCTTCTTCCAGCTCGCGACAGAAGAGAGCAATGCCTTAACAATTCGTCAGTCATACGCCAATGATAGCACAATTCGATCGGCATCGCCACTGAGGGCGGCGCTCATGCGGAACCAGCGTTCGGCCTCTTTGTGATGCCAGGCGCGGGTGAACCCAGCCCATTACTGTGAAATCTCCACCACCCCAGCCAACACGTTCAAAATGACAATGAAGGGATGATAGAAACCCCAATTGGGTGGAATTGACCGGCGCCTGGCGCTGCTCTATACTTGCCGGTGGAGAAAGGAGGCTCAATGAACATGCCAAACGGATGGCAAATGCGGGTCGTGTCGGACCCTCACATCATGATGGGCAAACCGGTCATCGCCGGCACGCGCATCCCGGTGGAGCTGATCCTGGAGAAACTGGCGCAAGGTGAGAGTATTCCGCAACTTCTGGAGGCCTATCCCCGACTCACAGCGGATGATGTCTCGTGCGCGTTGGCCTTCGCCGCCGACGCCCTGCGCGCCGACGTCATCTACCCTGCTCCCCCACTCCCGGCATGAATCTCGTTGCCGACGAGAGCGTCGATTTTCCCATCATCGCGGCCCTGCACAAGCATGGTCACACAGTTTGGGCCGTCGTCGAGATGTCTCCCGGCGTCGATGACGACACCGTTCTATCGCTGGCGAATACGCACCATGCGCCGCTATTGACTGAAGACAAAGATTTCGGCGAGTTAGTCTTTCGCCTGAAGCGCGCCCATGAGGGCATTGTCCTGCTCCGCCTGGCAGGACTTGCCGCAGGCGTCAAAGCGGAGTTGGTGAGTCGCATCATGGCGGAGCGAAGTGCGGAGATTCCAGGCGCGTTTACTGTCATTGCGCCACACTCTATACGTATCCGTCGCCGCTGAACGCTTTAGCTCACCTTCGCCCACACCTGGGTCCAAGATGATGCTTTGCCAAAACAGCGTTCAATGACGCCAGCCGGTTTCCATACAGTGACGTTGCCTTCGATGGTCACTTGCTCGCTCAGAATCGCTTGCCCATCGACCAGCATCGTGACAGTCCAGACGCCGGAGTGAAGTCCGGCCGGCTCGCTCAGGGGTGATTGGACGGGAAAGCGCACGACCCCGCTTTCGGGGCCTGGCCAGACGCACAGATAATGCACCCACTCTTTGCCGTCGTTGCTCCAAATTCGCTCATAGGTCGCACCCACGGGAATGTGCTCGTAGCGCCACTGGAGATAGATTTTGGTTGTCCCGACAGGAAACGTGCGAGTGGAATTGCTCCCGTTGCATTCACCGGGGCAAAACTGAATGTCAACGATACGCGGCGCGGCAGGCGTGGGTAGAGGAGTGGCGGGCGCAAGCGTTACGCTCCCAGATGGCGAACCGGAGTTCGGCCACTGACCCAAGACTACGGCCAGAACCAGCCCGCCAACCACAGTCACGGCCAGACCTGACAAGAAGTCGCGCAACAATCGGCTGTCGAGCTTCTGAATGGAGAGGAACGACCGACGTGCATTCATCGCTGCCCTCGCGGAATTCGCTCAGCAATACGGACGACTCTCAACGGCGAAAGCGGATTGTAGCACTGTTTTTCCTGGCGCGCAACGTAAACCCGAGCAAACAAACCCCAGCCCTTTCAGTAGTCATGTTGGTTCTTTCGGGATTCGTGTGGTTGACAGGAAGTAGGTGCGATTTCCATACTGCACGTTCTTTGTGTAAACCGGGTTTGTGCGGTATGGAAACCGCACCTACCATAATTCTCTCGGTTTTCAGCCACATGAGATCCTGTTGAGCCGTTCTGGTTATCCATCAAAATCTCATCAAAAGGAGACTTGTCATGACCACTACACTCATCCATAACGCCACACTGATCGACGGCCGGGGCGGACCGGCAATGCCCAACGCCGCGCTGTTGATCCAGGACAATCACATTCGCTACGCCGGACATTGGCAAGGCGCGCCCCAGCCCGCAGGCGCTGTGCAGATGCTCGACGCCGGCGGCGGCTTTGTTCTGCCCGGGCTCATCGACACACACGTGCATCTCATGCTCGAAGGCGTCAACATCCCCAAGTTGATGACCACGCCCTTTTCCTACAACTTCTACCAGGCGATCCAGCATATGCGTCGCACCGTGGACGCCGGCGTCACCAGCGTGCGCGACGCCGGCGGCGCAGATCGGGGCGTCAAACAGGCGGTGGAGGATGGCCTGGTGGTCGGCCCGCGTATGCAGATCAGCATCACCGGACTTTCCATCACCGGCGGGCATGGCGACGGCTGGATGCCCTCTGGCATGAGCCTCGACATCTTCCCAGCCTACCCAGGCAAGCCCGACAACATCTGCGACGGCGTAGAGGGCGTGCGCAAGAAGGTGCGCGAGGTGTTGCGCGCCGGCGCCGAAGTCGTCAAGGTCTGTTCCACCGGGGGCGTTCTCAGCCCCACCGACCATCCGGAGTTCACCCAGTTCACCGAGGAGGAGCTGCGCGTGATGGTGCAAGAGGCAGCCTATCGGCGGGGCGTCAAGGTGATGGCGCATGCCCAGGGCGTCGAGGGCGTCAAGAACGCGCTGCGCGCCGGCATCCACTCCATCGAGCACGGCATCTTTCTCGATGACGAGGCCATCGACCTCTTCTTGGAGAAGGGCGCGTATCTTGTGCCCACGTTGCTGGCGCCTCTGGCAGTGCTGGAGATTGCCGAGCAGAGCGGAACCATGCCCGAATACGGCGTGCGCAAGGCGCGCGAAACCATCGAGATCCACAGCGAAAGCATCGCCCGCGCCTACAAGGCGGGCGTGACAATTGCCATGGGCACTGACGCCGGCGTTATGCCCCATGGCACGAATCTGCGCGAATTGGGGCTGATGGTGAAGATCGGCATGTCGCCCATGGAGGCCATCGTTGCGACAACCAGGACGGCTGCCCAATGCCTGGGTTGGGACGACCGGCTGGGCACGCTCGAGGCGGGCAAGTTGGCGGATGTGGTCGTGACCTCGGCAGACCTACTGGCGGACATTCGCAGTCTGGAGAACCCGGCCAACATCAAGGTGGTGATCAAGGACGGGGTCGTGCTCAAGGATATTCGCTGACGCGCCTATGCCCGGCGCAGCGGCGCGAGGAGCAATTCGACCTAAGCAGAATCGTCCGGGGAAAGGGGCGGCGGTGGACTCTGGGTGTAATCAATGATGCCCGCGCAACGTAGGGATTCCAATCCACCCGCGTTCCATATCGGGTTCCTGTGCGCCGCTGCATCAGAGCTGCCCTGGGCCAAGAATCGCCTCAGCCGTCGCCATGCCCGAAAGCGCGGCGCCTTCCATGCGCGGGCCGCCAAAAGCGTCGCCAGCGAAGTAGAGGGCCGGCAGCCCGGCGGCTTTCAGATAGGGATGAGGATGGATCGCTGTGGGAAGGGCGTAGCGCCAGCGTTTGACCTGACTCTCCACCACAATTGCATCTGCGCCGAGCCAGGGCAAAAGCGCCTCGTGCATGGTAGACAGAATGGTCTCGTCGCCGGCGTCGTAATGTTCCTGGCTCCACTCCGGCCCGCCATGCGCCGTGATCAGCCTGGCTTCGGGCGAAATCCCCTTGCGCTGATTATCGGCGATCCATGCAATCGGAGAGTCGGGACGCTGGATTGCGCCTGGTTCGGGAAGATGCACATCGCCCTCCAGCCAGAACAGCCCGCACAAACAGGGCGCATAACGAATGCGATCCAGATAGGCGCGATCATCCGGCGCAAGCATCGTTTCGCCTGCCGCCAATAACGCAAGCGACTGGGGCGCCGGGCTGGTGAGCACCAACTGACTGGCGTGCAGCTCTGGTCCATTTTCCACAACCACGCGCCAGCCGTCGCCGACGGGCGACGCCGTCAGCGCTCGCGCTCCAGTATGGATGGTTGCGCCAGCCGCCATCACCTGATCGGCCAGATGTTTCGCCAACGCGTTCATGCCGCCCCGCACCGCATAGCGTGGATAGCCATCGGTGGGCGCGGCGTTCAGGCTGCCATCGCCCCAGCCCGTGGCCCACTGATAGACCAACCCGGCAGTCAGCCACTCCCGCACACAGCGGTTGAACTGGGGGCTGCGCACGGTGAAGAACTGTGCGCCGTGGTCAGCGCGCCCGGGGCCGATACGGCGCGTGGCCAGGCGACCGCCCACACTGGGTCCTTTGTCCAGCAGGGTGATCGTGCGCCCGCTCTCGACCAGGGTGACAGCAGCCATCAAGCCGGTCAGCCCTGCGCCGACGATCAAGATTTCGGTTTGACGCCCAGCCGGCAGCGAATGATCTGACATACGTGCGTTATCCCTTCTGGCGCCGCAAATGATACAATCTCCATTACGCCTCTACGTTTCGTTGTACAAACACCCATTGGCGAATGAATGGAGCTATCCATGACCACCACAACCGCGGAATCATTTTCCCCGACCGACCATCCTCATCGGCGACGCAACCTGCTCACGGGCGAGTGGGTGCTGGTCTCGCCCCACCGCACCAAGCGACCGTGGCAAGGCCAGGTGGAACGCACGCCCGACGAGAATCGGCCGGCCTATGACCCGACATGCTATCTCTGCCCCGGCAACGGTCGCGCCGGCGGCAAACAGAATCCACCCTACACGAGCACCTTCGTCTTCGACAATGACTTTGCCGCGTTGTTGCCGGATGGGCCGCGCGGCGCAGTCAGCAGCGGCTTCTTCGAGGTGCAGGCAGAGACAGGGGTCTGCCGGGTGATCTGTTTTAGTCCCCGTCACGATCTCACCCTACCCCAGATGGAACTGACCGACATCCGTCGCGTGGTGGATGTGTGGGCGGAGCAGATCATCGATCTGGGGCAGCGCCCCGAAATCAACTATATCCAGATCTTCGAGAACAAGGGCGAGGTGATGGGCTGTTCCAACCCACATCCCCACGGCCAGATCTGGTCCAATTACAGCGTTCCCCAAGAGGCGGAAAAGGAAGACAACCGCCAACGAGCGTACTTCGCCGAACACGGCGCACCGCTGCTGGTGGACTATCTCGCGGCGGAGACGGCTGCTGGCGAGCGCGTGGTGGTGGAGAACCAGCATTGGGTTGCCCTCTCTCCCTTTTGGGCCGTGTGGCCCTTCGAGACCATGCTCCTGCCCCGGCGTCACGTCTTCCAGCTGCCTGACCTGACGGGCGAGGAACGAGACGCCCTGGCCGACATCCTCAAGCGACTGACCACGCGCTACGACAACCTCTTCGAGACGAGTTTCCCCTACAGCATGGGCTGGCACGGTCAACCGACCGATGGGCGGAGCCATCCCCACTGGCAGCTGCACGCCCATTTCTACCCACCGCTGCTGCGTTCGGCCACAGTGAAAAAGTTCATGGTAGGGTATGAATTGCTGGCCAATGCCCAGCGCGACATCACGCCAGAGCAGGCGGCGGCGCGCTTGCGCAGCCTGAGCGAGGTGCATTACCGGCAAGGCGGGGATGAGGGTGAAATAAAAGTGGGGTTTTGAGGTTTTGGGGGAGTCGCCCCAAAGCCTCACTCTCTCATAACCCCACTACGCCAAGACCCAATCATCCCCACCTCACTGCACCTGCTGGAATTCGTTATCCACCACCTGATAGATCCAGATTCTTGGCTCCTGCAAGTCGCCCTTCGCGTCGAAGCGCAGACCATCGAGCAGGGTCGAGACGCTGGAATCGCGCAGAGCCGCGCCCATCGCGTTTCGGTCAAAGCTGTTGGCCTGGCGCGCCCCTTCGGCCAGCACCTGCATGGCCACATAGCCGTTGACCGAGTATGTGTCCGGGTTGCGATATTCCACGGCTTGATAGGCCTCGAACCAGCGATCATCGGCCACTGAGCGTGGGCTGGGTGCAAACGCGCTTACATACATGCCCTCGGCTGCGCCGGCCGCCTCGTCGATGGTGGCGGCCAGAAAGGCGCCATCGCTGGCGAGCATGGGCGCAGTCACGTCGGCAGCGATGAGTTCTGCCCGCAGATAGGGCGCTTCGATCTCGTAGCCGGCGTAGAAGATAGCGTCGGGAGCGGCGGTCTTGATGCGGGTGATCTCATCTGCGAAACGGCTCTGTCCTTCCGCCACTTGGATGCGCACAGCCGCCTGCGCCCCCCGTTGTTCCAGCTCTCGCACCAGAGAATCAGCCAACCCCTTTCCGTAATCGGTGTCGTTGTGGACGACCGCTACGCGGCGAGCGTTGAGTTTGTTCACCAGGAAATCAGCATCGACGCGCGCCTGCACCGCGTCGTTGGCGTTGACGCGGAAGAAATTGGGCCAGCCGCGCTCGGTCAGGCTTTGCTCCGATGCGGTTGGGGTGATCACCAGAAAGGGCATTTCCCGATAGCGTTCCATGGCAGCCAAAGTCTGCCCACTGTTCAGGTGGCCGATGACGCCGATGACCTGCTCTTTCTGGTTGAGGGCTTCCTCAATCTGTTCCACCTGGGCCAGGGCAACGTCGCTGTCCGACTCGTCATCCAGGGGGCGCACCACCAGTCGATGGCCGAGCAGCCCGCCCGCGCGGTTGATTTCCTCCGCGGCCAGACGCACGCCCCCAAGCACAGTCTGGCCGCCATTGGCCTGAAAGCCGCTGAGCGGCACGGCCACATAGACAACAGCATCGCCTGCTGTGGGCTGATCGCCCCCGCAGGCAGACAGGAGCAGGGCAAGAATGATAGAAAGTGCAACGACTTGAACAGGCTTCATAGGTCTCTCTTGACCATTAAGTCAATTACGCGCGCCCAAGACAGAGGGAACATCTCTAGGCGACGCCTTTGGACTGGTAGTTGTAGACTTCGTTGATGCTGGCGATCAGATCGTTCAGGCGCGCCACCTGCTCCTGGATGTCGGTTTGCAGGCGTTCCGCCCGACCGCTGGCGGCGCTTTGCGCATCGACGAGCTGCACCTGACTGTAGATGGTCGCCAGCGCGGTCAGGCTTTGATCCATCTGGAGCTTTGCTTGCTTCATGCGGGCATCCAGGGCGCGCAGGCTTTGCCACTGGTTCGCTTTTGCGGCCAACACTGAGTCGATCTGCTTTTGCACCTCGGGATTGGTTTCGACCCGACGTTGGGCGCTCAACTGTTCGATATCGCGCGGCAGCTCGAGTCGCTCTCGGGCCAACAGGTCATCCACCCGATAGGCGTCCAGCCGTTGGGCCAGCCGATACATATTGCTGATCCACTCGCCGATCTGGTTGGCTGTTTCTTCCAGGCGGTCGCGCATGAGGCCGGACCTCTGTTGGCGAATCTGGGTTTCGATGCGCCGTTGATATTCCAACGCGTTCTCCATACTCTGGCGCAAATCTGGGTCGCGCAGGGCGCGGGGATTGAACTGTCGCTGAAACATCTCCAACAAGACGCGCGCGTTGGTGTCGGCGTCGGTGAGGCTGGAATAGACAACGACGATAAACGCCGCAACGCCGAGGATGATCCACCCGAAAGGCGGCCACCAGGGAAAGGGCCGACGCAGGAAGAATTGCAGCAAAATCGCCGCGGCCAGAATCACTGCGCTTTCCCAACGGAAGATGGCGTGCTGGATGATGAGGCTCTGCGCCTGTTTTTGCAGGTCCGTGCGGACGTTCGTTGTTTGAGCTGTCATCAGAAATAGGTCGAAATGATCCGATACAGTTCTTCCAGATTGGTCTCGCTGGCGCGACGGAACTGACCGCCGCCGATATCGGCGATCTGGGTCAGCGCACTTTCATCGGCATCTTCGCCAAAAGCGATGGTGAAGATCACTGGCGCGGGACGGGCCTGGGCCAAAAGGCTTTGCAGGTCGCCCAGATCGGTCTCGCTCTGGTTTTCCAGGCCATCGGTCATGACCACCAGGGCGTCGATGGCGCCGGCGTCGTCTCGCCCTAACAAGTCGCGTGCGGCGACGTACACTGCATCGAAGAGCGCAGTGCCGCCATTGGCCTCCATGTTCTGAATCCGCCCTGCCAGATCGTTGCGGTTGGCGTCGTTCATCGGGCGCAGAGTGACCGCATCTTTGATGCCTGCGCCAAACTCCACCAATCCGACCTGGTCGCGTTCGCCCCGAATCTGTTCGATGAAAGCCGTCAACGCCTCTTTGGCTCGTTCCAACTTGCTCCCCTCCATGCTGCCGCTGGTATCCACCACCAGATAGACATTGGTCGGGCGCTTGGTGTAATACCAGGCGTCGAGAACGATCTCCACCACCGCCGGCGATGGGATCTGCAATGTTGTCTGGGGCTGTCGCCAATCCACTGCATCGGTTGCGGCAAAGGGGCTGCCAGGCGTTTCCAGGGGGATGGTCAGGTCGGCTGGGCGATAGCCGCTGGCGAGAAGCTGCTGCTGGGCGTCCGCACTGCCGAGAAAGTCGGCGAATGCACGATAGGTGAGCCGCTGGTTGTTGGTCACAGCCACTTCATCGCCGCCGCGCCCCAATTCAAGGAGTGCAAGAGGATGGTCTGCCCAGAAAGAGCCTTCTTTGGGGTAGATCGCCACCAGACGGTCGCCCGACTGGCTACGATTCCAGTCGAGCACGACGCGTTCTTGGGCGACGAAGGCATCGAGAAAGCTGTCGCCCTCACGGGCTAGCCGCTCCACCACCACATCCTCGCCTTCACCGTAGAATCGCACAGTGGATTCGATGCCTTGCACGTATTCCAGCGTCTTTGGGTCTGTCGCAGTTTCCACGGTCAGGCCACGCGTCACGCCGGCGCCGGCGTAGAATTCAGCCAGCGTCGCCAACAAACCGCTGGCATGTTGTGTGCTCGGATGGCTCCACTTGAAGTCGGAATCTTGAATGCCCAGTTCCTGGATGTCCTGCCAGCCGATTTCTTCGTCGGGCCATCCCAGTTCTTTGGCCACGCTCTCCCAGGCCGCAATGACAATTGGGCTGACAGCGTAGCGCAACTGCTCGCTGGTGCGCGCCTGGGCAATGGGCATCTGACCGTCTGTGCTCGCGCCGCCGGTTCGCTCGGCCCACTGTTGTTCCAGCCGGTCCAGCCAAATGCCGCTATCAGGAGACATGGCCTGAAAGGTCGGGGCGCGCAACGCCTCTTCCACCATGGCGCGCGGATCGAGAGGAGAGACGACCACGCGCATGGTTTGGCCATCTGGAGTCTTTGCGCCCTGGCGGTTGAAGTCGTCGGCGAGCTGGCTCAGGGTTTGGGCCATGAGCGGCGACGCAGCAATAGTCAGCTCGGCGCTGGTGGGCGACCAACCGGCGCTCTGCCCTTGAGGCGTTTCTGCGTCGTTGTCTGAAAAAAAGGGAAAGAGCCACACCCCGGCCAGCGCCATCGTTACTGAGCAGAGGAGCAGCGCCCCCACGATCACGCCCACGGCGATCAGGACGCCGCGTCCACTGGATGATGACGTCTTGGTGCGATCGCGCTTAGACATTCATCACCTCACTGGGCAACATTGAGATCGAACCAACGCAGCAGAGCCAGGAGTACGTCGCGGTCTGGGCTGCGCATGGCGGTGGTGCGGGGCACCACAGGCTGGACGCCCTGGTCTTTCCACTCCACAAAGAGGCTATCTTCGCTGGCATCCACCGGCACGTTGGGATTGGCGGGACGCAGACCGTAGGCCAGGGCTGCTTTCTGCTGCTCCTCTCCCAAGAGATAGCGCTGAAACTCCAGGGCTGCGTTTTTTTCCAGCGCGCTCGTCTCCGGCCCCACCCACACGCTGAAAGGAAAATCGAACCATGTGACGTATTGGGGATAATACATGCGCAGCGGGTCTTCCCAGCGGGTGAGGATGCCTTTCATGTTCTGAAGCAGGTCGCTCTCCAAAAGCTGGCCGCCGTCGCCTTGGCTATAGCCAAAGAGGGCGAAATCCTCGGCTGTATAGGCGCTGCCGCCGCTCACATCGGTCACCGCGCCCATCAGCTCGCCAAGCCATTCCTGAAAAGCCGGGTCGGTGACATCCGCGACCGAAATGTCGTTGCGGTCGAAATACTCGCCTGCTGCGGCAATCATGGCGGCCAAGCCGCCCACGTTCTTGCGTGGGTCGGGCGAAACCAGCTTGAAGTACCCCCAGTTGCGCTCGCCGCCCAGTTCCGGCCAGCCGCCTGGCGCAATGGCAGCGTCGTGGATGGCGCCCCAATCGATCTCGCCGAACTTCTGTTCCAGCACGTCAGCGCGGCTCTGATAAAGCCCCCACGTAAAAAGGCTCAGAGCTATGGGACGAGCACGGTACTCGCCGTCGGTGAGGAAAACATCGCGCCCCAGACGCTCTTTGTATGAGGCGTTTGCCAACTCCACCAGATAGCGGCTGTCGGGAATCCAGGCGGTGGGAAACTCATCCAGCGCGGCTTGGTCTTCCGCGCTCAAATTTTCCACAGTCGTATCGGCCGGTAGCGCGCCAAAGGCGTTGCGATCCCAACGCCCCAGGGCAGCGAGGCCATCCATGGCCACGATCTCCACCTGCACAGTTGCGCCATCCACCATGCGCTGTTCGGCGTTGAACGCCTCGGCAGCGCTGCGCACCCACGGCTCCACAGGCAGCGCCGTCAGCACGCGCACCGTCACAGTTTGTGGTTTGTCCACAGTCAGGCCGCCCTGACTGTCGCCGCCCGACCTGCTGAGAAGCAACGAAACACCGATGATGAGCAGCGTGGCGACAAGAATGCCCGCAAAAATCCAGCGTGTGCGGTTCATGAAAGTGTCTCGTAAACTGACCGTTTCCACACTTCCAGGAAACTTTGAGTTTCCTGGAAGTGTGCGCTAATTGACCCTGTACGTCTTAGTTGATGCCCAGTTTCTTTTTGCGTTCGCTGAGCTGCGCATCGAGCACACCGCGCTCCAGGACCTGGTCCATCTGCTCGTCCAGGCTGGTCGCCTGTATTTCGCTGGCTGCGCTGGCTTTGTCCAGGCGGGAATAGATGCTGTCAGCGATGCGCTTGATGTCTGCGTCGCCGGAACCCATCAGGTCGTCCAGACTGCGCATGGCTTTGACCGTGGTTTCCTTGCTCTTGGCCAGGTCAAGGAGCACCTGGAGCTCTTCACGCTCCTGTTTCATGGTGGAGAGGCGCGCATCGAGCTTGACTTTGGCGTCGAGCAGCTTCTGGAACTCAGCTTCCTGCCGTTCCACCTGCTGCTTGTAGGTCTCGACCAGGCGCTGGACACTGTTGAGCTTGCTCTGCGCCGCAACCGCTGCGGCTTCGTTGCCTTCCATCAGGAAAGCGTCGATGGCGCGGTCAAGCTCCTGGGCTTTCTGTTGCTGTTCGAGCAGCCTGCGTTGAATCGACTTGACGTCGCCGCCCACTGTCGCCGCCGCCTCTTTGAGGTCATCCAGGTTATCCTCCACCTCGCGGATGTACTGGTCGATGACTGCCAGGCTGTTGCTCTTCAACGCCTGGTCGACAAGATAGTGCAGATTTGCCGAAATTAGCGTAGATACTTTTTCCAAAAGAGATGCCATTTCACTTCCTCCTAAACTCAATTCACTGGTGCTGTGCAACGCTGCCTTCTGATTATACTCGATGGAACAATACGTAGGAATTGTCGTTCGGTTGCGGATGCAAGAGTTGAACCCATCTCCCGCTAAATCCCCCACGGCCCATAATAGCCATCGTTTTCTGCCTGCGCTGCAGCGGCGAAATGTGCGTCAACGTGCGCTCGATCTGCTTCCAACACAGACAGCCGCGCCATAATCTGCTGCATCGTCTCCATGGTGGTGTCGTGAAGCCGATTGTGCTGCAAGTCTTCGTGGCCGGCTTCTTCGTTCAACGCGCCCTGGCGCGAGCGCGCCCGTCCTGGCACTCCAACCACCACCGAATGGGCCGGAACATCTTTGACAATCACTGAATTGGCCCCGACGCGTGAGTGCTCGCCGATGGTGATTGGCCCCAGCACCTTGGCGCCGGCGCCAATCACCACATGATCGCCTACGGTGGGATGGCGCTTCTCCTTGCGCCAGGAGACGCCGCCCAGGGTGACGCCATGATAGAGTGTGACGTTCTCGCCAATTTCCGCAGTCTCACCAATGACGACGCCCATGCCATGGTCGATGAAAAATCCTGGTCCAATGGTTGCGCCCGGATGGATCTCGATGCCGGTGAAGAATCGCCCCAAGTGTGATATTAGACGTCCCAGAAAATACATGCGCCGCTTCCACAACCAGTGTGAAAGACGATGAAACCAGATGGCGTGCAGACCTGGATAACAGAAGATGATCTCCCAACTCGAACGCGCCGCCGGGTCGCGGTCGAATACAGCCTGGATGTCACTGCGAAGTCGGCGAAACATGGCGCTACCTCTCAAGGCAGAACAATTGAGACGGGATTACAGGGTGAACATGAATCCTGCAACCCCTGCCTATTGCCGTTGTGCAAACCGAGCTTGATTCACTATCCGCGCAGGTCGGCAAAGAGATCCGTGCTCAAATAACGTTCGCCATAGGAGGGGACGATGGCGACGATGAGCTTGCCTGCATTTTCCGGTCGCCGCGCCACCTGGATGGCGGCATGGAGCATGGCGCCCGAAGAGATGCCCACCAACAGCCCCTCTTCCTTGGCCGCGCGCCGGGCCATGGCAAAAGCCTCATCATTGGTCACCTGGATGACTTCGTCGACGATGCTCGTATTGAGCACTCCCGGCACGAAGCCAGCGCCGATGCCCTGAATCTTGTGGGGGCCAGGACTGCCGCCGGAGAGCACCGGCGATGCAGCCGGCTCCACGGCGATGGCCTTGAATGAGGGCTTGCGCGGTTTGATCACCTCACTCACGCCGGTGATCGTGCCGCCGGTGCCCACGCCCGAGACCAAAATGTCAACCTGCCCATCGGTGTCATTCCAAATCTCTTCGGCGGTGGTGCGGCGGTGCACCTCCGGGTTGGCCGGATTCATGAACTGCTGGGGGATGAAGTAGCGCGGGTCAGCCGCAGCCATCTCCTCGGCCTTGCGGATCGCCCCACGCATCCCTTCTGGGCCTGGGGTCAACACGAGATCTGCGCCATACCCCCGCAGCAGCAGCCGGCGCTCCATGCTCATGGTCTCTGGCATGACCAGCGTGCATTTGTAGCCTTTGGCCGCAGCGACAAAGGCCAGGCCAATGCCTGTATTGCCGCTCGTCGGCTCCAGGATGATCGTCTCTGGGCCAATCAACCCGGCTTGCTCCGCCGCCTCGATCATGCTCAACCCAATGCGGTCTTTGACGCTGCCCGCCGGGTTGAAAAATTCCAGCTTGGCGGTGACTGTTGCCACAGCGCCGTCGGCGATCTTGTTGATGCGCACCAACGGGGTGTTGCCAATTAGTTCGGTGATATCGTTTGCGATCCTCATGGGTGTCTCATCCTTTGCTCTTGTGCGTGGAAAAAAGTGCAAGACAATAACGATGAAATTCTACTTTTCCTGGGCTTGCAGTAATGCAATGAAGGTGACGATCTGCGTTCCTTGTGTGACGAATCCGCTGGTGCGAAAACCGGGAATGGCTTCCAGCTCGGCCAAGGCAACCGGCGCCTGGCGGGCAATCTCCTTCAGCAGCGTGTTGCTTGCCACCTCGTGGCTTCTGCGCCGGCTGCTGACGGCCTGCTGCTGGCGCAGTTCCTGCAATTTCATAAAGATGCGCTTCTCCACGGCCGGCGTGACGCGTCTGTTGCGTACAACCGCCGGCGCGGCAGGCGGATTGGCCCGTTGCGCCGCCAGCAGTGCAGCGTCGTCCGCGCCAATCGGATGTAGCTTGACAATGTCCAGTATGGTTGGCCCGTAATAGCGCAAGCGATGTTCACCCATTCCCTGAAGCCTGGACAATTCATCGAGGCTTTGCGGACGCGTCTCTGCAATTTGCAGCATCAGCTCGTTGCTCATCACCATATAGGGCGGCTGGTTCAGCTCCCCTGCCGTGCGTCGTCGCCACAGCCACAGGGCTTTCTGCAATTCCGTGTAGGTTTCTGCCTCGGGTGCATCGACCTCTTTGGGTGCATCCGCGTCGGACGGCGGCGGGCCATATTCTCCCATCTCTGGATGCTCATCCAGCCAGACCTCGGCCTCGCTGCGCCCGCTCATGGTTGGCGCCAGCACCAGGAATCCCTGTCGCTCATACTGGCGCAGACGCCCCTGCTCCAGCAGGTCGTCGATGTACTCCATCACCCCGCCCTCGCCAAGGGGCCGCAGGCTGCCGTGGTGACGCGCCTGGTCGGGAGTGACGCCAGCGCGCAGATGACCAACCAAGATGCGCGCCAACCCGCTGCGCCCCACGGGACGCGGCAGACTGATGAGGCAATCGATGATCATCGGTTCAATATCGGCGTCATCTGGGAGCAGGTGAGGCGTCTCGTGGGGAACAGGCAGATCGGGGCGCACACCCGTGCAATTGTCGCAGACTGTGCAGCGCGTGCGCGGCGGGCTGCCAAAGTGGGCGCTGATATATCCATGACGACAGCTATCGGTGGTTGCATAGCCAACCATCTCGTCGATGCGGCGTTGGGCCAGCCCTGCGGCCTGGGCCAGCAACCGTTCGAGACGCTGGCTGCGGTCCGATGGCGGCGTGGGCAGGGCAATGTACATCGCGCGGTGACGCCACTCGGTCTGGAGGTAGCCAGCCAGATGCCAATCCACCAGGACGCTCTCGCAATCGGGTGGACTCCATCCCATGAAACGGGCAATATCCACCAATCGAAACGCAGCGCTTTGACCAGGCGCCAGTTTCAGACCGGCCAGCAAATCACGAAAGTCGTGATCGTTGCGAGCAGCAGCCGGTAGGGAGCGCGACAACGTGATGACGACTTCCTGAGCAATATCGAAACTTCGGGTCAGGAGGTCCGCCCGCTCCAGGATGCTGATCACCACACGCACGGCAGTTTCTTCGGCGTTGACAACTTGCTGCAGGCGTCGGGCATCCACCAGTCCGCCGCTGGATGCGTGGGTGTTCTCGCTGCTGACGCCCAGTTGTGCGGCCACCCCCCAATAGATCTTCTCCAAGAAGTCGACGGAGTATTCGTCTGCTTTGGCCCAACGACGCAGATTGGCCCAGTCATTGTTGCTGTAAAAAAGAACACCCTGACTCAGCGCTCCATCGCGCCCGGCGCGGCCCACCTCTTGATAGTAACCAGCCAGGCTACGCGATGGGTGGAAGTGAACGATGAAGCGAATATCGGATTTGTCGATGCCCATGCCAAAGGCCACCGTCGCCACCACGACCCGGGTCTCGTTTGCCATAAAGCGATCCTGCACTGGAGCGCGGTTCTCCAGCCCGGCATGATAGGCTTCGGCAGCCACTCCTGCCTGGCGCAGAGCGAAAGCCAGCGCCTCCGCCTTGTGACGTGTATTGACATAGACAATCCCACTCCCCGTCGTCTCTGTCACGAATTTGAGCACCGCAGATAGTTTCTCTTCTTCGTTGCCAAAACGCAGCGCCGAAAGATGGAGATTGGGTCGAAAGATGTCCAGCGTGATGACGCGTGGCGACATACGAGGCGTCGTCTGCACGGCCTGGTCGGCCTCATCGCGCATGTAGTCGAGAATCTCATCTCGCACCCGCGGCGGCGCCGTTGCGGTCATCGCCAGGGTGATCGGGTTGTCCAATTCGCGGCGCGCTTCCTGCAGAAAGAGGTAATCGGGGCGAAAGTCATGACCCCACAGGCTCACACAATGGGCCTCGTCGATGATGAAGAGATCGACGCCCGCCTGGCGCAGACTGCGCAAGAAATCGCGCTGGCGCAGCCGTTCGGGCGCAGCGTAGACAAGTTTGTAATCACCCGCGTTGATGCCCGCAATCCGATCAGCCAGTTCCTTGTCGCTGAGGGTGCTGTTGATGAACGTGGCGCGCGCCTGGGCGGCCGGCGGCAGGCTATCGACCTGATCTTTCATGAGGGCGATGAGCGGGCTGATCACCAGGGAAGTGCGAGGCGACATGAGCGCAGGCACCTGGTAGCACAAGGACTTCCCTGCCCCTGTAGGCATGACAGCCAGCAGGGATTCGCCGCGCAGGACGCAGGCGATCGTTTCTGCCTGACCCGGTCGCAGCCGGGAGAAGCCAAAGTGACGCGCCGCCGCCAGCTCGATCTTCCTGATTTCCTCACGAGTCGCCGGCGCGCTCTCCGGGCCGCTCATGCGTCGAAAGATCTCATCGCCTGTCAGTTGAGCATCTGCGGCGTTCAGCGTGTAGGGTTGCAGCGCTGTATGGAGGGCAGCCCACTGCATCTCCTGCCGTCGAGCCAGTTCGATCTGCACCGCTCGCGCGCTCTCTTGTTTTCCCAGTTGCTCCAACAGACCCGCCAAGACGCGCAGCTCTTCCTCATCGAGGTTCGGCGACATGCCCGATCCGACCAGTTGTACATATTCATCTGCCTGCTCGGTCTTGCCAGCGTTGTAGGTCAGACGGGCGAGCAGCAAGATGGCGCTGAGGTTGCCGGGATGGGTCGCGAGAAACGCCACAAGCCGCACGGCCGCTTCGTCGGGCCGACCACATGCGGCATAGACATCCGCGGCGGCATGGAGCGCGACGAGTTGATTGGGAAAAACGTTTACGAGGTCATCTACCACGACCAGCGCCTGGTCGCTACGCCCCATAGCCAGCAGAATGCGCGCTTCGTTGCCCTGGCTGCCGATTGTCTGGCTACGGCGCTGCCGACGTTCGTTGCTCTCGATGGCTTGCTCCAGCCTCCCTAGTTTGAGGCAGGCGGTGGTCTGGTAATCGAGGAGGAAAAGCAGCGGGCCATGAACTTCGCGCAGCAGATCCACCAGGGCAAGCGTGTCCTGCGGGTCGCCCCAGGTATGGCAATACTCCAGTAGAGAGTCGCGCAGGTCTGGCGGCAGTTGAGGGAGCAGTTTGCGATCCAGGTTGAACCTCTGCAAGATTGCTAAAGGCTCATGGGTTGGCGTAACATCCATGGGATGGTTGTGGACAAGAAATAGTCCCAACGGGACTGGAACGATGACTGAACAGAAACCAGATTGACTATGGAGTGTTGTATACTCCATAAGAGATCAATCGTGCAAACGACCGAGGGTCAGCTGCCTGGACGCGCCGTTGATAGAGTAGCCGATCGCTAATCGCATCGATATAGTAGTGGGAGATGACCTATCGGTCAACCTGGACTCTGCGCTATGTGGCTTATTTTGACGCCGCCAAAGTGCAATCATATAATCAGCAAACTTTAGACAGGTTGTATCTGGTCACGGCGCAGACGCCCATCATGACAAATCTATCAGGAAAATGCAAACATCATCCCTCAAAACCTCAGAGAGATTTATCTCCCAAGAGGGACGAGAATGATGGATGGCGGAGCTTGTCCGACGATAGTTTGGGCAGGTCAATTTTGAATACATCAGAATCAATTGGAACGAATGAAATGCGATTACAGAAAGTGAGACTGTTTCGATGACGCGAGTTTTCATTACCGGCCTCGGCGCGTTGACGCCCATCGGCAATGATGTCGAGACTTTTTGGCGCAATCTCCTGGCGGGAAAGTCTGGCGCAGGTCGGATTACGCTCTTTGACACAAAGGACATGCCCCACAACATCGCCTGTGAAGTCAAAGACTTTGATCCCCTGACTGTTGCCGATCGGCAGACTGCCCGGCGTTATGCACGCTCGACGCTCTTTGCGTTGGCTGTGGCCAAGCAGGCGCTGGCCGACTCCGGGCTGGTCATCGACGAGCGCAACCGTGATATGGTCGGCGTGATGATGGCGACTGGCGGGGGCGGCATCACCGAAATGGAGAACGGCTCCATCGACATGGACAAGCGCGGGTGGCGCACCGTGGGGCCGTTCGCTGTGCCCAAAGTGATGCCCAATGCTGTGAGCTGTGTCGCCTCTATTGAATTGGGCGCGCGCGGGCCTGTGATGACAAGCACTGCCGCCTGCGCCAGCGGCCACTATTCCATCATCGAGGGCTATCACTTTATCCAGCGCGGCGAGGCGGATGTGATCATTGCCGGCGGTAGTGAATCGACCATGAGTCTGCTCACCATGTCGGCCTTTGGTCGCATGGGACCGCTCTCGAGCCGCATGGATGACCCAGAACATGCCTGTCGTCCCTTTTCGGTGGATCGTGACGGCTTTGTCGCCGGTGAAGGCGCAGCGGCCATGGTGCTGGAATCCGAAGAACACGCCCGCAAGCGCGGCGCCAGAATCTATGGCGAAGTGTTGGGTGGTCGCCTGACCGCAGACGCCTATCACATCACCGCACCCGACCCGGATGGAGATGGCGCCGCGCGCGCTCTGTCTGGCGCGCTCAAAAACGCAGGCTTGCAACCCAAGGACGTGGACCTGGTCTTTGCCCACGGAACAGGCACTGTGCTCAACGACATGGGGGAGACCAAGGCGCTGAAGCGCGTTTTTGGCGAGCACGTCTATGACATGAAGGTGACGAGCATCAAGAGCATGGTTGGTCATGCCCTCGGCGCGGCTGGCGCCCAGTCGGCGGTAGCTGCGGTTCTATCCCTACGCGAAGGCGTCGTTCCGCCTACCATCAACTACACGCCCGACCCAGAACTCGACCTGCCGATTGTAGGCAACCACTCCCAGCCCGCAAACGGCCGCATCGCCATCGTCAACGCCTTTGGCTTTGGCGGGCAAAATGTGGTGGCGATTCTGGCCAAAGTCGAAGAGTAAATCCTTTTCTTGTCTTTTGCGCTCTGTTCTCCCGAGGAGGGACATGATGAACACAACCCGGCGCACGTTCCAGTTGATTGTCCTGTCTGTCGTTGTGGCCTTATTCTTCGGTTATCTGGCTGCACGTGGACTTTGGTTCGAGGCGCACGCCGAGCCGTCGGCAGGCAGCGTTGTCCGCACCGGCGCAGCCATGCCAGCACGCGCGAGTCAATCGCCGCGGCCCGTGCGCCACATGCCGCGCCCTGCCGCGCCTTCTGGCATCCCTGTCAAGCAAGGCCAGCCACTCGTCCTCTATGCCGGCGATGCAGCGCCGGAAGCGCCTGTGCGCAGCGCCGAAACCATGATCATCGGCGGCAACGAAGCGGCGCCTGGCGTCTATCCCTGGCAGGTTGCTCTTGTTTTGTCAAAGGAACCGAATGCCTTTGATGGTCAGTTCTGCGGCGGTACATTGATCATGCCCGATTGGGTGTTGACCGCCGCCCATTGCGTCGATTGGGGCGTTGCCCCCGGCGAGCTGGATGTGGTGGCCGGGCGTCATCGCCTCTCGTCGTCGGAAGGCGAACGCATCGGCGTCGATGACTTCATCGTCCACCCGCTCTACAACGAGTTCACCCTTGACCGTGACTATGCTTTGGTGCATCTGGTCAAGGCATCCACCCAGCCAACGGTTTCGCTGGATGGGGTCGATGATGTGGCTTTGGAAGAACAGCGGGCAACGGCGACGGTCATCGGCTGGGGCGTCTATTCAGAAGATCTCTACCTGGGCAGCGATCCGCTGATGGAAGTCCAGATTCCTCTACGCCCAAGCAGCGTCTGTCAGAGCCTGGATGTGTGGGGAGATTGGGTGACGGAAAACATGCTTTGCGCGGGCGATGAGGATGCCGGCGAAAGCCCCTGCTATGGCGATAGCGGCGGACCGTTGGTTGTGCGCAATGGAGACGACAGCGCGTGGGTGCAGATCGGAATTGTCAGTTGGGGGCCGATCGGCTGCAACGTGCCTGGCAGTTATGCAGTCTTTTCGCGCATCTCCACAGCCCGCGCATGGATCGCGGGCTGTCTGTCGACGCCGGGTTCGGTGCAGTGCCGCGGCGAGGGCGCTGTGCCAGACGCGTCTGAGCCTGACAACGGCCCCGAATCAGCCACGCTTGTCGATTCCAGCTCGCTTCTCTTGCGTCAGAGTTTTCACATTCCCGCCGACTCCGACTGGCTGCGCTTCGTGGCGAAGCCAGGGACAACCTACTGGATCGAGTCCACTACATTGGGCGTCCGTTCAGACACGGTGCTTTGGCTGCGCAAGGCGGATGGCTTCAGCCCGCTCTTGGTCAACGATGACAAGCCAGGCGCAGACTTCGGCTCGCGCATCATGTGGACGGCGCCATACAGCAGCACGATGTATGTGCAGATGCATTCCTATGCCACGGGCCTCTTTGGGCGGGAGACTCAATATGAACTTGCCTTCTATGAACTTGACCGCAACGTTTTTCTCCCGTTGGCTTTGAACGAATAAATGCAGTTTAGATCACACGCGGGAGCCGAACAACCCGCCCACTACCAGATAGACCCCGGCGGCGATCAGCACACCAGTTGCCAGGTAGCCTAGTGTTCCAATCATGAACTTGCGCCGGTCATCGTCGGAGCGCTTGATGAAGCGCGCCGTGAGATGCGCCGCAACCAGCGCCAGCGTCATGGTGAATGGATGTTCCCAGGCGATCTGACGGAGTGAGTTCTGCCACCACGAACCCATGATCCAGATGATCAGGCCGAGCAACCACTGGATGTCCACGGCTATGGGAGTGAGCCGATTCATGGTCGCATCGAAGCTGGCCCATTTGGAGTTGCCGATCCAGCCGATCAGATACTTGATGATCGCAATGATCAATGCAAGAAGGACAATATAGCGCCAACCAGAGTGGGCCATCACGAGAAACTGATACATGGATACTACCTCTTTTCCTTCGTTTTGTTTAGGTGGTTGATCTCCAGCGCCTTGACCACTGGATTCTTTATTCTTTGAAATCGTCGAGTCTGCACGCCCATGTACAGGTGGAGCGCATGTGGGCGCGCCCACTGAACGTTGTGTAAACGGAGTCAGCCCAAATCTTACGTCACATCGTCTGAACAGCCAAAGCACAGCCTGGAGTTATGGACCAGACGATGCTATTCGTATGTAGAGACGCCAACTTTCTCGATGATTGCCCCATCGATGACGCTTGTTGAAAAGCTGATCTCCCGCAGCGCGCCAAGTGGGATTATCGCCTCGCCGCCCTGCGGCTCTGCGGGCAAGCGAGCGACCATCTCACCACTCACATCCAGCACATCCACCTCGCCGGCGCTGCGATAGCGCACACGTAGCGCGACGTCTCCCACAGCGTGGCGCAGTGACAGCCCGGCCGGCTCCCTACCGACCCTGCGCCCAATGACAGCGCCATCCTCGGCAATCTGAAGCGGCCCCCAGTGGAGCGGCCCCAACAACGGATAGGGGTGGGGCTGTTCTGGCGCAGCGACTCGATACACCGTGATGCGCTCATCCTCGTAGTCGGGCTGCCGGTTGGCGAAGACCTGTCGCGCCAGGCGCTCGGTGTATTCTCGCTCTTCGCCGCCGGGCATCTTGTAGCGATCCAACACAACGACGCCCACGCCCAGATCAGCCAGCACCGTCTGCCCGACGAAACCGGGGTCCACGTCAAGGATATCTGGCCCCAGATGACGCAAGTGCTGAAGGAGAGGAGCGCGCTCGGTCAGTGTGCGCGGGTCGTCGCGGCTAATGTAAGCCACTGTCAGTGGCCGGCCATGGACTGTTTGATAAAGCAGATAGCCGGGCCGGTCGTAGTTCATGGGTAGGTTGAGCACAGCCGGGCGTGCGCCATCGACAGGCTGCCCGGCGAGCGTCTGATAGTAACTCGGTGTATCTGGCGGGCTAAGGGGATAAGGCGCAACCCAGTATTCGAAGAACAGGAGCAAAGAAAGAAAGAAAACGGAAGCTAGAAAATAGCGGATCGGCACGGGAGCAGATGAGGATGTTCGTAGCCGCCATTTGCGCTCGACCGTTGTCAACAGCCAATAGGCGCCCAGTCCTGCCAGAACAGCCGCACAAAGCTGCACCATGAGCGCAAAGCGGCTCACGCTGCGGCTGATACGCATGAAGGGCGTCAGCCAGTTGACCACGGTATACGGCGTCCACTCGGCCAGCGCTGGGCTGGTGGGAATGGATTCCCAGGTGATATTCCCCCAATGGATGACCGGACCCAAGGCCATGAAGAAAAAGAAGACCGCACAGCCAGCCCAGAAAAACGCCTGGCGGCGCAGCCCAATCACCGCAACGACGGCCAGCGCCAGCGCGAGGAAACCGACCGAGAGCGTGCGCTCGCTCACCGGCGCGATCTGGTTGCCCGGCCAGGTGAAGCTCTCCGGGCGAAAGAACGCGTGCATCCGGTTTGGGATGAGGAAGTCCGCAGCGCTGGCGCTGAGAATATAGAGGTCGTGGGCCGGACGCACCATGAAGCTGAACGCAACAGCCTCTCGCATCATGGGAATGAGCACCGGGCTGAGCGCCAGTATGAATCCGCCGGCCACGACAAGTGTGACCGTCGCATTCGCAAGAAGGCGTTTTGTCCACAGCAAGGGAGCGTCTGGCCGAGCGCGCCGCCAAAAAAGCATGGCCGCTGCGGTGAAGAATGCCAGATAGAGGACGAAATACCAGTCGCACAGCCCGGTCAGGACAAGGCACAGGGTAGCCAGGAGGGCGGCGCGCAGCCAGGCGCGCCCGGCCTGTCGCTGGCTCATGGCGCGCAGCAGAAAGAGCGCATAGAATGGCAGCCACTCATAGCTGAGCACCTGCATGTGACCCAAGAGATGCGCCATGTGAAAGGGCGCAAAGGTGAAGACCAGCCCCGCCACAAACGCGGCGCACCATGCCCATGCGCTTGCCTCTCCGATCACCCAGCGGGCGAGCAAGAAAGCGCCATAGCCAGCCAGGGTGAAGCTGAAAACCACTACTCCATTATACGCCGGAATCAGCCCCCAGGCGAGCTGAATTGGCAAAGACCAGAGGCCATTGAAGAGGTTGAGAGTGTGAAAGTAGAGATTGACGCCGGTGGGAAAGTAGAGAAGGTCTGTGGCGAACGGGCTGCTCACCCCATCGACCAGCGCGATCTTCGTCCACCACAGATTCCAATAATTCTGCCAGCCGTCGAAACTGTCGCCTGGAATGGCCGTCGTCCAGTTTGCAACCAGCGGCCAAGTCATGGCCAGAGTGAGCACGAGATAGGCAGCGAGAACGCCCACATGCCAGATTGGCCCAGGGCGGCGCGCCACCGGCCCGGTCTGCCCTGCTGCCGGGCTGACCAATTGGTCCTGCGCCACGCGCCTATCCCCCAACCGCCAGCCGGGCCGCCTGCACAACGTTGACCATGAGCATCACATTGGTCATGGGACCGGTTCCGCCTGGGACCGGCGTCAACATGCCCGCAACCTCGGCAACGCCCGCCTGGTCGCAATCGCCTTTGAGACCAGCTTCAGTGTAGGTCGTGCCAAAATCCACCACCACTGCGCCAGGCTTCACCCACTCAGCCCTGACCATTTCAGGGCGACCAACCGCCAGGCAGAGAATGTCGGCGCTGCGGCAGACGCCCGCCAGGTCGACCGTGCGGCTGTGAGCGATGGTGACGGTGCAGTGGCGGTGCAAGAGGAGCATGGCCATGGGCTTGCCCACAATGTCGCTGCGCCCGACGATGACTGCATACTTTCCTTTGAAATCGACGCCAGCTTCTTCGAGCAAGCGCAACCCGCCAGCCGGCGTGGCGGGAATGAAACAGGGCGTCTTCTGTTGGGCAAGCCGCCCAGCGTTGAGCGGATGCACGCCATCCACATCTTTGTTCGGATCGAGCAGCATGACCACCGCGTCGGCGTTGATGTGAGTGGGCAGGGGCTCCAGGATCATGACGCCGTGGACGTTGGGGTCGCTGTTGAGCTGAAGCAGGGCGCCGGCAACCGTAGCCTGATCAACGTCGCCGCCAAGCTCCACAGCCCGATACCCGACTCCCACGCTTTTGCAGTTCTTTTCAATGGCGCGTGCGTACCCAGCCGCAGAATCGTCATCTCCCACGCGCAGAACGGCCAACGTGGGCGTGCGCATGTGGGCAGCTTGAAATCCACTCACTTCTTCCTTGAGCCGGCTCTTGATGGCGCGACTGAGCGCGTTCCCATCCAGCAGTTGGGCTGTCATAGGGTCACTCCCAGGGTTGCCGCACACGCCCGCTTTGCCGCGTCGACGCTGGTGGCGGCCCGCGCTAGCAGGTCGTCGCGCCGCACCGACCAATCGAGGACAAAATTGGCGTCCTTGATGCTTTTGAGGTTGATATTTACATTGACGATGGCCGACATCAAGCCGGCCTGCGCCAGATAGATAGCCGTTGCTGCATCGCTCACCACATTTGCATTGCCTTTTGCGCCCACCAGCTCCACCAGGCGAATGACTTCGAGACACTTCTCGGCCACAGTGAAAGGTACGAGGGCGGCGCCTTTCAACGCCTCTTGCAGTGCAGCGCTGCGCGCCGCCCTATCGGCCTCGCTCTCCTTGGGCATGGCATAGGTGGCAGCCACAGCGGTGAATGCCTCCACATCGCGGTCGGCCAGGGCCAGCAATTCTGCGCGCAATTGCTCGCTCTCTGCCAGATAGGAGTGAAACTCCTCTTCCACATGGGCGTACTTCTTCTTGCCGATGGTGAAGTTGATCACCATGCTCACCAGGGCCGCGGCCAGGCTGCCTGCGACAGCCGCTGCGCCGCCGCCGCCTGGCGTTGAGGTCTGCGCGGCCAGTGCGTCACCAAATGCCTGGAGGGTGAGTTCTGCTGTTGTCGTCATAAAGAAACTCCTCTGTCGATCAATAAACTAGACTGGGTCACTATACCATATTGACGGAGACAATGAGCATTTGGCAGATCAGCAACAGAGGGTTTTGAGCGACATGTGTTACCATCTTATGATCGTAGCGCAAAATGAGCGCCACTACTCGACTGCCCGGCATATCGTTGTTCAATGAGTAGTGGAAAAGTGATTCAATCAGACTGAGTCAAAGTGGACCATGAAAGATTATATGTTCAGTTCCGACCCTGATGAGTGGGACGACGGAGACGGTGATGAAGTACTCTACGAATCAGAGGAGTTCACCGCGCAGACCATGCCAGAAGAGCCATCGCGCGACTCGATCATCTCTGACGACCTGCCAGTTCTACCGCTGCGGGGAGTCGTCGTCTACCCCATGATGTGGTTGCCGCTGCCCATCGGCCAGGATCGAAGCATCCGCCTGGTGGAAAGCAACCTGCCAAACAACCGAATTATTGCCTTGGTGACAAGCAGCAATGAGCAAGTAGAGGAACCGCCGCCAGAAGAGATTCGCAGAGTGGGCACTGCGGCACAGGTGCACCGGGTGCTCAAGACGCCCGACGGCACCATGCGTCTGCTCGTGCAGGGGCTGGAGCGCATCCGCATCACCGAATATGTGCAAGAACAGCCCTATCTGCGCGCCCGCATCGAGATCATCCCCGAGGTCATCGAGGAAAACATCGAGATGGAGGCCCATATGCGCGCGGTGCAACAACTCTTCCGCCGCCTGGTGGAATTGGAGCCGCAGATGCCCGACGAGCTGGCAGTCATGGCCATCAACGTGGACGACGGCAGACAGCTTGCCTATCTGGTCGCCAGCAGCATGCGCCTGAAGCTCGACGACGCCCAACGCATCCTGGAGATGGACAGCGTGCGCGACAAGCTCTATCGCCTCACCGAACTCCTCAAGAAAGAGGTGGAGGTGTTGGAGATGAGTCGCAAAATCCAGGTGGAAGCCCAGGGCGAGATGGAGAAGATGCAGCGCGAGTACTATCTGCGCGAGCAGATGAAAGCCATCCAAAAAGAGCTGGGCGAGGAGGATGAACAAGCCGCCGATCTGCGCGACCTGGAAGAACGCATCGCCGCTGCCGGCATGACCGAAGAAGCCGAGAAAGAAGCGCGGCGCGAGCTGGGGCGCATGAAACGGATGCCCATCCAGGCTGCCGAATACAGCGTCATCAAGACCTATCTCGACTTGATGGTCAACCTGCCCTGGCAGAAGATCACGGCCGATAACCTGGAGATTCCCCATGCGCGCACCGTGCTGGACGAGGATCACTATGGACTCAAGGAGATCAAGGAGCGCATCCTGGAGTTCCTGGCCGTACGCAAGCTGCGCGCCGAGCGCAAGGCCGAAGGCGTGGAAGATGACCTGCGCGACAAGATTCGTCGCGAGCGCGAAGGCGTGGTTCTCTGCTTCGTCGGCCCGCCCGGTGTGGGCAAGACCAGCCTGGGCATCAGCATCGCCCGCGCCATGGACCGCAAATTCGTGCGCCTGGCCCTGGGCGGCATCCGCGACGAGGCCGACATTCGTGGCTTCCGGCGCACCTACATCGGCTCCATGCCGGGGCGCATCATCCAGAGCCTCCACCGCATCGAAACCAAGAACCCGGTGTTCATGCTGGATGAGGTGGACAAGCTGGGCCGGGATTTTCGCGGCGACCCCAGCAGCGCGCTCCTGGAAGTGCTGGACCCTGAGCAGAATCGCGAGTTCCGCGACCACTATCTGGACGTACCCTTCGATCTGAGTCAGGTCTTCTTCATTACAACGGCCAACGTGCTGGACACTATCCCGCCGGCCCTGCGCGACCGCATGGAGATCATCGAGCTGAACAGCTACACCGAAGACGAGAAGGTGCAGATCGCCCAGGGCTATCTCATCCCCCGTCAGATCAAGGAGAACGGCTTGCGCAGCGGCGAAGTCAGCTTCACCGACGGCGCAGTGCGCGAGATCATCCAGGGCTATACACGCGAAGCGGGCGTGCGTAGCCTGGAGCGCAACATGGGCAAGATTTGTCGCAAAATTGCGGCGAAGGTAGCCGCGGGCGAAACCGTGGACGCCCATCTGGACACAGGGTCGGTTGTCGCCTTTTTGGGCAAGCACACAGTTCACGCCGAGGACGTCACCGAGCGCACCCAGATTCCAGGCGTCGCCATCGGGTTGGCGTGGACGGCTGTGGGCGGGGATGTCATGTTCTTCGAAGCGACGCGCGCGCCTGGCTCGAAAGGCTTCACCCTGACCGGACAATTGGGCGACGTGATGAAAGAAAGCGCTCAGGCCGCGCTGAGCTTTGTGCGCAACCGCGCCAGTCGCCTTGATATCGATCCGGAGTTCTTCGCCAAGTCCGATCTGCACCTGCACATCCCTGCCGGCGCCATCCCCAAGGATGGGCCCAGCGCCGGCATCACCATGGCGACTGCGCTGGCGAGCCTGTTGACCGGGCGGCTCGTGCGCCCCAACTTAGGCATGACGGGCGAGATCACCCTGCGCGGCAAGGTTTTGCCCATCGGCGGCGTCAAAGAAAAGGTATTGGCTGCGGCTCGTTTTGGGCTGACAACGGTCATCCTGCCCAAGCGCAATGAAGCCGACCTGGACGACGTGCCGGAAAACGTGCGCGAGGGGATGCAATTCATTCTCGTGGACACCATGGATGAAGTTCTGGAGCAGGCGCTCTCTCCTGGGGATGGGGATGGCGGCGGGCATGTCACACTTACAGCGTGACCTATGGCTACAGCGCGATAGCCATTCACCATTTACTATTCACCATTCACCATTGTGCCGCCGTTGAACATCGCCCTCATCGTCAATCTCTACCCGCCCTATATTGTGGGCGGCAACGAGATCCTGGCGCGCGACGTCGCCTGCGCCCTGCGCGAGCGCGGCCATATGGTACATGTGCTGACCGGACGTGGGCGCGACCTGCCCACCGACGGCTTCACCCACGGCGTGCTGGACATCGACCTGGAGCGCAAGGAAGACACCTTTCTTGGCGGTCTGCCCCTGACCATTGGACGGGTCGTGCGCTGGCATCTCTTCAATCGCGCCAGCTATCGGGGTGTGCGCTTTGCCCTGGAGCGCCTGCAGCCCGATCTGACCATCGCCTGGAATCTCTACATGGCCTCTGCTGCGCCGTTGATCGCCGCCCGTCGCTTCTCTGCGCCAGTCGTCGCCCACCCGGCAGACAAGTGGTTGCTCTACAGCCTGAACAACCTGACCGCGCTGGTTCCCGGCTCGACGACGACCAGCCGTTTCGCCATGCGGCAGCTGCAGCGTTGGGTGCAGCCCGTGCTCAGGCGTCGGGCGCGGCCTGATTACATCCTGGCCGTCTCAGAGTTTATTCGGGGGCTGCACACGCGGGCCGGGTATCCGGCAAGCCAAAGCCTGGCGACGCATCTGGGCGTCCACACCGCGACCTTTGCCCGCAAGACCCACCGGTTTCCTGGCAGTTCGCCCAAAGGCCGACCGTGGCGGCTCATCTTCACAAGTCAGTTGTGGTGGGGGAAGGGGCCGCAGGTGGCAGTGGAGGCGGTGCGTCTGCTGCGTCAACGCCGCGACCTGCCTGATGTGACGCTTGACATCTACGGCAGCGGGACAGATCACTTTGTGGGCCATTTGTCCAGGCTGATCGACCAGGCGGGGTTGAGCCGCGCCGTGCGGCTCCATGGCTTTGTCCCACAGCGCGAGCTGGCCGCCGCCTACTACAGCCATGACCTCAACCTTTTCTGTTCCATCTGGGATGAACCGTTTTCAGGCGGGTTGCTAGAAGCCATGGCCACAGGCATCCCCACCATCGCCACCACAGCCGGCGGCACGCCGGAGGCTGTGGAGCACGAGCGCAACGGCCTCCTTGTCCCGCCGGATGATGCACAAGCGCTGGCCGACGCTGCGGCCCGTCTCATGACCGATCCAGCGCTTTACGAGCGTGTGGGCGACCAGGCCGGCCAGGACGTGCGTTCGCGCTGGAGCTTCGATGGCTACATCGACCGGCTGGAGAATGTCTATACGCGTATTGTGCAGGGGCATCGCCGGGGAAAGCCGATGGACCTG
>CAZLMM010000046.1:0-50234 GCA_964560495.1 uncultured Caldilineaceae bacterium | reverse complement strand
AGCTATGCTGGCGAGCAAAGGACAGAATCTCGGCGTCAGGGGTATTGGCAGTCATCAGGCTTGACACACGGATGATGTCCCACCCTTCGCCGCGCAGGTCAGCGACCGTGAGTGGGGAGAGATTCATATCGGCCAGAAAACGTAGCGCGGTCGTCATGACACTATGCGGGGATCATCTGCACCTGATCCGAGACGACCCAGGCGGCATACTGGATGGCTTGGCGGATATCCTCCATCTCGAGCTCAGGATAGGCCGCCAACACATCCTCTGTTGACTTGCCGCCGGCCAACATCCTCAAAATGACGCTCACGGTGATGCGTAGCCCGCGAATAGTGGGTTGCCCCAGGCATATCTCTGGGTTCACGGTGATGCGATCTAGTGGACTCATTTTGCTCCATCCTCTGATTCCCTGTCTGCGCAACACTGAACATAGGCTTTGTGACAGATTATACATGATGAACAGCGATCTGCGCACCTTTGATTGAGCGAACCCGCCCCGAATTGCCATATTTAATGGTTATAACTATAATTTTTGTATCCATTAAAGATGAGGAGGGATAGGGGATGTTTCTCAACCGCGTCCAAGAGTTGCAGTGGCTTACCCAACGTTATGTATCGGATCAGGCCGAATTTGTGATTCTGACAGGCAGGCGGCGCGTGGGCAAGACGGCTTTGCTCAACGAGTTTGCCACAGCCAAAGCAGGGGTCTATTTTCTGGCCTATATCGACTCGGCCGACGCCTTGTTGCGCAGCCTCTCGGCCGCGGTGTGGCGCGCTGAGCATGGAGCGGAATCGACGCCCGTTTCCTATGGCTCCTGGTTGGGGTTATTCCAGGCCATCCAACGGTTGTCCCAAGAGAATCGCTTTGTTTTCATTCTGGATGAATATCCATATCTGGCCGGCGCCACCAGTCACCTGGCCTCGGTGATTCAGAAGATGTGGGATGAGCGCCTACAGCACACCAAACTCTTTTTCGTGCTGTGCAGCTCATACATGTCTGTCATGGAGCGTGATGTCCTGAATCGGGACGCCCCGCTTTATGGGCGGCGGACGGCGCAATTGACTGTTCGACCGCTCACAGTTCAGCAGTCCGCAGCATTTCTGCCGGAGCGGTCTGCGCTCGAACTGATTGAAATCCATGCTTTGACCGGGGGCATGCCGGCCTACCTGGCCCAATTGCGTCCCAACCTCTCGTGGTGGACAAACCTGGCTCAGACTGCTTTCGACCCGGCGAACATCCTCTATCATGATGGCCTGACGCTGTTGCATGAAGAGTTGCGCGACCCGCGCCATTACGTCGCAGTCTTGCGCGCCATCGCCAATGGCGCGCATTCGCTGACTGTCATTGCGCGCGAAGCCGGACTCGAACGGAGCAGTCTACCAGGCTATTTGACCACACTGGCCGGCGCGGGATATGTCGAACGACGCACGCCGATTGGGATTGCGCGCAGCAGCCAACAACAACGAGGGACATGGCACATTGCCGATTCGTACATTCGCTTCTGGGGGCGCTATATTTTGCCCTACACGGGAGCCATCGAGAAAGGTCAAGGCAGCGGATTGGTCGAACAGGTTTTGCGACCTACCTGGGAGCAATTCGTGGCCGCTGTCTGGGAAGACCTGGCGCGCGACAGCGTCTACACTTTGGCCCACCAGCGCACGCCAGGGTTCTGGCCGGAGGCAGTTGGCTCGTGGTGGCACGCGCAAGATCAGATTGATGTGGTTGCGGTAAGTTACCAGCAGCGGATTGCCTGGTTGGGCGAAGCGCGCTGGCGCAACCAACCCATGAGCATGGCGGATCTAGAGGCCCTGCAGGAGAAAGGCAGGCGCTGGCAAGGGGATGAGCGCGGCTGGCGCATCTACTACGCTCTTTTCAGTCGCAGCGGTTTCACCCAACCCGTTCTTGACCGTGCGCAAGCAGACCCAGAAATCCTGTTGTTCGACCCAACGCAGGTCATCTCGGCGGAACGGTGACTTGGCTGCACGTCCGGTTTTGCAATGGAGAGCCGGACGTGCAGCGAGATTCTTCCACGAGCAACGGCGCTCCAATATGTCGCACCCGGCGGGCGATCTGGACCAGGCTACCCGCCACCGCTATATCGCCATATCGTGTCCGCCCCCCGAAATATGGGGGAGATGCACGCCAGGCTAAATCACCGTGCGGGCGGGGATGGCGCGCGGCGGCGCCGGCTTCTTGCCGGCCAGCATGAACCTCTGCACCCAGGTCATCTCTTTTTGCGGGTTCTTGGGCTTTTCGGCGTAGTCGATGACCACCTTGTCGCCCTCGCCAGAGATGCGGAAATAGCTCAGGCGAAAGGAGGGATAGAAGACGGCCGGCAGATAGCCGAAGCGCACGGAGACGCGATTGAGCAATTTGAGCCAGCTTCCCGTGTTGATGATCACCCGCCCGTTCTCCTCCTGCAAGAAGGCCGCGTGGGTGTGGCCAAAGAGATATGCCGCCACGTCCGGGTGCTCCTCGAAAACCTTGCGCGCCGTGCGCAGATATGGCTCGTTTGAGTCCAGATTGATCTCGCCGCCTTCTCGATTCAGCAGCTTGAAGCGTTCCAGCGTGGCGCGCACATCCTTGAGGATGATGGAGAGAGGAACGCCGATGATGATCATGACGAGAAGGATGATCGCGTCGATGATCAGGATGAGCGTCAGCAGGTCGCCGATGATGCCCAGGCGGTCCATGATGGGATTCTGGAGGAAGATGTTCACCTCGAAGATGCCCAGCCAGCGCAACACTGCGCCGATCAGCACGAAGACGGCAAGGCTCAGGAAGATCAGAATCGGGATCAAAAACCAACGAATGGGGCCATTCATCTCGCGGTAGAAGTAGTTGGAGAGCAACCATTCAGGAATCTCCATGGTGCCGACGGAGCGGATGTCCTTGAGCCAGTTGCCGCGGCCAAAGATGGAATAGCGGCTGGCGCCGCTCACCACCGTTTCGGTGATGAAATAGCCGATGGGCAGGGCGTAGCGGTTGCCATAATCCACGGCTGCGTTGAAGAGATCGGACTGCATCCCGTGTTCGATCCAGATTTTGCGCCCGCCCACCTCGCGCACCAGGGAGAGCGATTTATCGAGGGTGATGTTGTATCTCTTCAGAACCTCTTCGTAGGCGGGGTCGCACGCCAGATCGTAATCGTGGTTGCCCACCATCATGGTCACGGTGATCTTTTCGCCTGTGCGCGCCAATTGGTCGAAGATGGCCTGGTGGCGGCGGATGATCTCCTCCATGGCGGCCACGCCATGCAGCTCGGTCGATTCCCACAGGCCGAAGGTATCGCCCATGATGATCAGCTCGGTCTCTTTGTCTTTCTGCTCCAGCTCCTTGAGGAATGCAACGAACTCTTCCGTGTAGTCGCACTGCTGCAACTGACCATCGCCGCCCATGTGCATATCGCTGATGAAGTAGTGTTCTTTTGCCATGGCTCATTCTTCCTGATTTTGCGTTCCCAATGTGACTTGCACTTGCCAGATTCCGCCTATTGTCCGACGCGTAGCTGTTGGATAAGCGCGTCGATGCCCAGGACCGCGCTGCCGAAAAGGAGATTCAGAAGTAGCACGACGATGGCCGAAGCCGCAAGCGCGACCACAGGCAGGATGAGCGTGCGCCAGCCAGATGTCTCATGCGCCTCGGCCACTGCGATCCACGTGGCGACAAAGCGGAAGACCGGCTCCACCAGCGGAATCAGTGCGCCGATCTGGGGGAGCCAGGCAAACAGATAGAGAACATAGGTCACGTTGGCAAAGCCCATGGTGCGCAACGTGCGGGAAAAGTACCCCTTCTTGGTCAACAACTTGCCGGCAATGAATGCCGCGATGACGGCAATGAACCATCCGATCAACGAATAGATGATGCTCGAAAGGGTTTCGCCAGGCACTGCCCTGGAAATCCCCATGAGGCTGACGAACACAACGCCCAGGAGCAGACCGGGCGCCATCATGCGTTGATCATTGGCGACGGAACGATAGGCCGAAGCGTCCAGGATCAAGCAGCGCAAGGCGCGCTCCAGCCACACTCTCACATCCTTCAGCCCTGTCGTGAGGTTGAACGATGACCACTCCTCTGCCAATCCAGCTGGGCCGGCGTCCGCGGGTTGCACTGCCTGATCAACCCATAGACCGCGGCGGGCGTTGAGGATGTGAAAGACATCGATGGAATTGCGCGTGGGAGGGACATTCATCTCTGGCGGGTGCAAGACAAAGGCGTCGGTCTGCTCGCCGCCCAAACCGCCGTGGCTGCCGATCAGCTCCTCCAACGCAGCCACTGTGCCATCGGGATAGATGGCGCTGATGACCATCAGGTCGCCGGCATGGGGGAAGTCCATGACGCGCCGCACCTGCCAGGCGCGCGTCTCGATGCTGGCCGCGCCATAGGCGTTCGGGTCGCTGGGTGCATAGGGTGCAAGGGGGTCTGCGCCGGTCACCTCGTCGGTGTGCAAATTGCGCCTACCTTGTTTGCCCAGGACCACGGGCGTCCCGTCGTCCTCGTAGCCGCACACCAGACCGATGCCTTCGTGCTGCAAGAGGGCATCAACCATGCCGGGATAGGCGGTGTTCAGCTCGCTCAAGGTGATCTTGCGCGGATAGAGGTCAAAATAGACCTGGGCCAGGTTGCCGCTGCCATAGGCTGTCACCTGGGCGGACTGCTCGCTGCCGCCTTCCGCCTTTTTTCGTCCCTCGACGCCCTTATCCACCAGCTTCTGGGTCTGCTTGACCACAGCGCGGCCTGCCGACCCGCCCACGCCTTGATCCTGGATGTTTTCCAGCTCGCCAGAGACAGCCGTAAGCGACCCGACGCCGGTGTCGCCGCCCAGACCCTGGGCCACGGTCACGCCCTGGGGCAACTTCTGTTCGATGAACTCCTTCAGGCTCAGACCATAGCGCTGTTTGAAGGTCGGCCCGAAGGCCTGCCCGTGATCCGACAGTACGACGAAATCGTAGGGTCGCGGCGCTTTGGTTTGGGCTGCGCGATAGACGCGGCCGATGACCTTGTCATAGTGGGAGAGCACGCTCAGCGCGTCGGTCGTCCATGGGCCGGAATGGTGCGCCACTTCGTCGTAGCCCGGCCAGGTGGTGTAGATGGACGGCGCGCCGCGGATGATGTCCATAATGGCGAGGTTGGCGGCAATGTCGCGCATGAGCACCGTGGTGGCGGCGCGGATGAAGGGATAGCCGTGCTTGAAGCGGTTGAGCCGGGGTTGCACGTCCTTGCGTTGCTGTTGCCACGCCTGCCACAGTTCGCGCACCACGTCCACGAAAAAGAAGACCAGGGTGCGGGTGAAAAAATAGGGGTTCAATAAGAGCAAGTAGATGTCGGCGGCGCGCTGTTTCTTTTGTTCCGGCGTGGCGGTGCGCAAATCGGCCAGGGTGAGCAGAGACTTCTCTGCATCGCCGTTGAGCATGTTGTTGATGCTGGAGCCGCCGCGCATGAGGCCGGCGCCGTGAGCGTAGCGGGCGTTGAGCAGCGTCGCATCCGAACTGGAGACGATGAGTTTTTGCGCGTCTTTGTCGAACCAGCGAAAGGCAGGGATGTCGTAATTATCGCCAAACATGATGCCGGCCTGGCAGGCTGACGTCTGGGATGGCAGACCGCAGTCGGTGCGCGTCAGAAGATAGCCTGCCTCGTCTATGAGCCGCTGCGTTTCGGGCATACGACCTTCGGCCAGCGACTTCTTGATGTGGTGGAAACTCAACCCATCGATCTCCAGCATGACCAGGCCGCGTCCCGGCTCCTGTGCGCCTGGCAGCGGGGTGCGCCGGGCGTTGCGCTCGATGACGCCCTGATAGAAGGAGCCTTCCTCATCCACTTCCAGCAATCCCGTGAGCAGGATATTGATAGCCGAGAAGATCAGGCCGCCGACGATGGCGCTGATGATGCTGTCGATGTCGAAGGTTGGCATCAACCTGGCGGTGAGGAGCAGCGCAATGGCGTTGACGAAAAAGCCCACGATAAAGAGGACGATGAATCCCAAGGGACGGGCGATGAGGAGAATCAATGGGCGCACCAAGAGGTTGACGATGCCCAGGACGAAGGCTGCCGAAAGGCTGACGATCAGCCGCTCCCACACGGTGTCGCCGGCGATGGTGAAACCGCGGACCAGGGACGCCGTTACCATAAGTGAAACGCCATCAACCAACCACAGGACCAAGAAACGCACGAACACTCTGAACGCATACGCGAGACGCTGCATTGTGATCACCCACCCTACTTTTTGCGGTATGGTTGGAAAGTCAACGGTTGTCCGGTGGCTAGAAGCACCACACGATGCGAAGACGAGGGTCTGTACGCAAGGATGTGAACCAAGTAGCAACCGACATAAGAATAGCAGAGAGCAATGGTTGGGGCAAACTCGGAGGCCGCACGGGGTCTTCTTGACATGCTGTATCGGCTCGCGCATGATGTGGCCAGACCTCAATTGAATGGATTGTCGTGACCGGCCAACGCCATCAATGTTTACAAACAGAATTCGGAGTGGAACCATATTGAAAAGAGTCGTATTCATTGTGTAAGATCACAGCGTTCAGAGACACTCCACCGCCTGCCCCTCCGGGTCCGCGCCTCAGTAGCGCAGACGATTTGGGGGAAGGGGCCATGGTGCGTGAAGTCAGCACAGCAAACGAACTTTGAATGCACCCATTTGGTTTTTGCCCCGCCTATCTGATAGACTATGTGAATTGCAACGAAAGACGAGGTCGGTCGGCGTTTCTGACCCCTCGTCTTTCCATTGTCAAGAGGCAATTGATCGGCGTTGTCCTATTTCGTTGTCGTCCAGTCGTTTCGGCTTTTCACATTGTCAGAGTGGTGGATCAGGATTGTTGCATGGCAGTGCTAGATGTCGTCGTCGTGGGCAGCTCGTCCGAAGAAGTTCTCCATCGCCCCGCAAGCCGTGTTCGTGAGTTCGGGCCCGCGCTCCACAGACTCCTCGATGATATGGTGGAAACCATGCGAGTTGCGCCGGGCGTTGGTTTGGCTGCGCCGCAAGTAGGGATTTCTCAGCGCATCGCAGTCGTCGAATACCCGGAAGATGAGGAAGACCCGGACAACACCATGCGGCTTTACGAATTGATCAACCCGGAAATCATCAAGTCGAAGGGCAATGGCACGGATCAGGAAGGATGTTTGAGCTTGCCGGGTCTGGCCGCCGACGTCAAACGCGCCACCTTTGTCCTGGTGCGCGCCCAGGATCGTTACGGCCGAGAGTTCCGCATCAAGGCATATGACTGGCTGGCGCGCATCTTCCAGCACGAGATCGACCACGTGATGGGCGTGCTCATGACCGATCGCGCAGAGCAACTCTATCGAGTGGTCAAAAAGAACGAGGAAGAATACGAAGCAATCCCCATCGAGAACACCTTGCGCCGCAAAGTCGCCTGATCAGTTCTGAACGGTGACTGTCACATCGCATGGCGGCGGGAAATTGCCGGTCTGATCCACCACGGTCAGGCGGAGTGTGTACTGACCATTTGGCACGGAGCTGCTGTCGAACGCCCCCAACACCCCACCCTCCACCGGAGCGCCCCCCGATACCAGAAAGACAAAACCAGCGCCAGCCGGAGCCGCTTCGATCTTGTATGAGGAAAAGGCTTCGTGAACCGCTGTACCGGTTACAGTGGTCACGCCTGACACCACCTGTCCTTGACCAGGCGAGCTGATCTGCGCCCGTGGGTCGGCGCAGATTGCGGGCGCCACGATGGCTTGCGGCGCCTCCGTTGGTATTTCAGTCGGCGTGAGGGTTGGCGTTGGCTCTTCCGAGAGCGGCGTAGCGCCTGGCGTTGTTCCAGCCACAGGTACGTTCCCGGGCGAATTCTCAATCAATTGGGCAAAGATCCAGGCGCCACTGTCCAACAAGAACCACAACCCGTCTTCGGTGCGGCCAACGATGTTGATCTGCTCACCTGGCTGTACACCGCCGACTAACTCGAATTCGGTGCCTGGCCCGCTGCGCAGATTGGCCAGAGTGCTCACCGTGGCGGGTTGGGGCGCTGGCGTGGGCGTCGGCGGAACGGGTGTGGGCGTTGGCTCGGCGGGAAGCGTCGGCTCTACGGGCTTTGGCGTTGCAGTGGGCAGCAGCAGGATACTGCTTTCTGTTGGCGTTGCAGCCGCATCCGAGGGAACGGTTTGTCCCGGTTGGGAGGGAGCGAGGGGTGGTGTGGGCGCTGCTGGCGTCGCAGTGGGCGGCGCCTCGGTTGTCGGTGTGGCGGTCGGTTCTATGAAGGCCAGGGCGACGCGTGTGGCGGCGGCGCTCGATGCCGCCGCAACGCCATCCACGATTTGGTTGCCAAAACGACTCGCACTCCACCACAGCAGAAGGCCGATCAAGATGACCCCCACGACAGCCAGAATCGGCCCTAAGCGCAGGGGCTGCCTTTCTTCGATTCCTTCCGGCTCGTCCCGCAAGTCAACAGCTTTGGGGCGATAGTCGACCTCGCGCATGGGAGGCAAGGGCGTTCCAGCGCTGGTGTCTGCCAGCACCGTCGCCAAGTTAGGATCGGCGATTGCACGACGGCGCTCGATCATTTCGGTAGGTTCGACGCCGAGATAGGTCGCATAGTTGCGTAAGAAACCACGGCCAACGACCTCACCCGGCAGGAGCTGCCATTCATCGGCTTCCAATGCGGAGAGATATTTCTGGCGGATTTTCGTGGCGGATTCGACTTCAGCGAGGGAAGCGCCCATGGCTTCACGGCGCTCACGCAGGAGAGACCCTACCGTTGAGCTGGGGGCAGGGGTGCGTCCTCGTTTCTCTTCTCCCTTGTCGCCGCGGTTCGAGGCGCTCTTCTGATTTACATTGACCATGTTCAACCTATCGTGCAACCATTCCTTTCAACCTGCAAGTGTAGCCTGCACAGGGGTTCTTGTCAATTTCCGGGTTTTCCGCCAGATGTGGGGTGTATCCGATCATTGGTTATGGGTGACTATTTGCTGACCTTTCAGACGTTGACTACAATACTGTCGGCGGACTGTTTGCTGATGATTGATCTGCGATCGGCTGGTGCGATCGCCTCTGATGCTCGTCGGGGTAACAATTCATGCATGACACGTGGCGGGTGGCGACGTGAGTAGCGAATTTGGAGCATGGAGACTTTCTTGAGCATTAGACCAAAGTTCAACGGGATAGTTTGACAGATGCGCAAACCACCACTGGTTCGTGCGCAGCGAGCGCTCCTGTTTATCGGTGTTGTGTCGCTGGCAGGCATTGTGCTCATCGGCGCCCGCGTGGCTGGCTTCGGCCTGCCCGACACAAACGGCGTCCTGCCCCAGGGCTTCGACCCAGCGGCGTTCAACCGGCAAATCTATCTGGTGAGCGGTCACGCTGGGAACGACTCGGGTGCAGTTTGCCTGGACGACGAGGGCGAAGCGACCCTGACCGAAGCTGACGTAAATGCACGCGTTGCAGAACTGGCTGCGGCGCGGCTGCGTCGGGCGGGCGCCGACGTGGAAATTCTGAAGGAGTATGATCCTCGCCTGAACGGCTTGGAGGCGGACGTTTTTTTGAGCATTCATGCCGATAGCTGTATCGACGCCAGTGGCTACAAGGCGGCAACCTATCAATTTAGCGTCAGTCAGGCAGCAGACGCCCGGCTGTTGTCTTGCATCGACCGGGTCTATTCAGTTGTGACCCAACTGCCACACCATCCAAACACGGTCACCCACAACATGACAGAATATCACGCATTCCGGAAGCTTGCGCCCAACACGCCTGGCGCCATCCTGGAGCTTGGTTTTCTTGGCGGCGACCGTGATCTGTTGGAAGATCGCCCACAGATTGCGGCGCAAGGTGTGGCTGATGCAATTCTTTGCTTTCTCCAGAGCAGCGCAGCAGTGGAGCAAGCCAATTGATTCGGGTGTGTTCAAAATCAGTTACAGGGCTCATCCCCCTACAGCAAACGAACTTTGAATGCACCCAATTGACTCGGGTATTACAGAAGTGAACAGGGCGGCCATCGGGCCGCCCTGTCTTGTTTCCTCAGTCCAGGTCGATGTCGATCTCAAGATCGTTGTCCAGGTCGGTTTCTTCCTCCTGGGTTTCCTCGCCCTCACTTTCATCCTCTTCAAGCGACTCCAAATCGATGTCTTCGTCGGCGTCTTCGTCGAGGAGCAACGGCGCTCCTGCACCTAGCGGCTCCATGCCCAGTTCCAGAACACCCGTCAACTCGGAGACTTCCAGATCAACCAGATCGAGCTCGCTCATCTCCAGCTCGATTTCGCCAGCCTCCGTGTCCACGTGCTCCAACAACGCGGCCTTTGACTCAGCCTCCAACGCCTTTTGGCGACGGGACATGAAGCCGGTGCCCACGGGGATGAGCTTTCCGATGATCACATTTTCTTTCAGGCCGCGCAGATCGTCCTTCTGGCCGCGGATGGCCGCTTCGGTGAGCACACGTGTTGTTTCCTGGAACGAAGCCGCGGCCAGGAACGACTCGGTGTTGAGAGCAGCTTTGGTCAATCCCAGGACAATGGGTTCGGCGCGCGCAGGTTTGCCGCCCTTTGCAACGACGGCATTGTTGATGTCTTCGAAGCGGAAGCGATCCAGCAGTTCGCCCGGCAACAAATCGGTGTCGCCGGTGGCGCGCACCATGACCCGACGGAGCAGTTGACGCAAGATCACTTCGATGTGCTTGTCGTGGATCGGTACACCCTGGCTGCGATAGACCTGCTGCACCTGCTCCAAGAGATAGAGCTGACAGGCTTCGCGCCCCTGGATGCGTAATACTTCTTTGGGGTTCTTCGGTCCCTCGGTGAGCTGCAATCCCATGGTCACATCTGCACCCTTGGGCACGCGCAAGCGGGCGTTGACCGGAATGTCCTTCTCCCATGTATCAGTGTCTTCACGACGCACGATGACCTGAATCCGACCATCGTCGGTCGTTTCGATGAAGACATTGCCCGCCATGCCGGCGGCAATCGTCTCTTGCTCCTCGCCGTTTCCTGCGCGCGCAATAATCGTGTCTTCCTGCACCCGGTCCGTATCGGCAACCAGGAGCGTGTAGCCCGATGGAATATCAATCTCACGTCGCTTGAGTTCGGTGCGGCTGATTTTCAAGATGCGCAATTCGCCTTCCCACTGCTCATCCAAGATGCCGTCGATCTCGGCGATGACCGCTTCGCCCTTGGGATTACGCGCTTCGAAGAGCTCTTCAATGCGCGGCAACCCCTGGGTGATGTCTTCGCCGCCAGCCACGCCGCCCGTGTGGAAGGTGCGCAAGGTGAGCTGGGTGCCCGGCTCGCCAATGGATTGGGCGGCTACGATGCCCACTGCTTCGCCAAGACCGATGAGGCCGCCACGCGCCAGGTCTTCGCCGTAACACTTGGCGCACAAGCCAAAACGTGATTCGCAGGTCAGCGGTGTGCGGACAAAAGCGCGGCTGACCTTATGGCGCTGCACGGTCGAAAGCGCAGCTTCATCCAAAAGGGAGCCGTTTGGCAACAGCAGCTCGCCGGTCGCCGGGTCGAACACATCGCCCGCCAGGAAGCGTCCGCCGATCCGCTCTACAAACGTTTCACCCCATGTAGCCGATTCGGCAGCGTCAACCCAGATGCCAGCGCGCGTGCGGCAGTCATGTTCCGTGATGATGACGTCCTGGGCCACATCCACCAGGCGGCGGGTCAGATAGCCGGCGTCCGCGGTGCGCAGAGCGGTGTCGGCCAGACCTTTGCGCGCGCCGTGGGTGCTCAAGAAGTATTCGAGAGCGGTTAGCCCCTCGCGGAAGTTGGAACGAATGGGCATGGCGATGATACGGCCATTGGGGTCCGTCATCAGCCCACGCATCCCGGCCAGTTGGCGAATGGGGTTGATGCCGCCTTTGGTGGCGCCGGAACGCGCCATTGCGCCAAGGCCGTCGCTTGGGTCAAGCAGCTTCTTCACAGCCTCTGCCACATCGTCCGTGGCGCGCTGCCACAGTTCCACGCGTTTGCTGTAGAGTTCATCGTCCGTAATCAGGCCGCGCCGGTGTTGACGTTCCGCATCATCCACTGCTTTGGAAGTCTGCTCGAGGATGACGGCTTTCTCGTCGGGCACGCGAATGTCGCTGACGGCAATGGTGATGCCAGAGCGAGTGGCGAACTGGAAGCCCATGTCTTTGATGTTGTCGACCAGCCCGGCGGTTTTGTCGCGCCCCAGGTGCTTATAACAGCGCGCCACCACGGCATCGACGCCTTTGCGATCTAGCGTATCGTTGATGTACCAGAGTTCCTCTGGCAGGGAGCGATTGAAAATCACGCGGCCCACCGTGGTGCGCAGCAGGCGTTCTTTGGGCCAACTGGAGCCGAGCAAGCCCAATTGGCGTAATGCTTCGCGGGTTTCATCCATGGCCGCCGTCCCATAGTGGGGAATCTCGGCCACCATTTTGTTCTCGCCCGCCGCATACTTATCCATGAGTTGACCAACTGTCGACACGCCATGCTCATGCAGGGCGCGCTGCACCCGTTCGCTCAACTGTAGTGTATCGATGGAGATGGTGTCGAACACACTGGTGAAGAGCACCTGGATCGGTTGGCGCAAGCGGATCCAGCCCATATCATAGGCATATTCGGCCTCGTCCATGTTGGCAAAGGCAGGTAGCCGTTCACCTTCTGCGGCGGCCTCTTCCACGGTCAGGTAGTAAACGCCCATGACCATGTCTTTGGATGGACCGACGATGGGGTCGCCGCTGCTTGGCTTGAGCAAGTTCTGGGCAGCCAACATGAGATCGCGTGCTTCTTGCACAGCCATATCGCTGAGCGGCACATGGACAGCCATCTGATCGCCATCGAAGTCTGCGTTGAAGGCTGCACACGTCAGCGGATGGAGCTGAATGGCGCTGCCCTCGATGAGCACTACCTCAAACGCCTGAATGCCGAGTCGGTGCAGGGTGGGCGCGCGATTGAGCAGCACTGGCCGTTCTTTGCAGATCTCCTCAAGCACATCCCACACTTCCGGGGTGCTGCGATCCACCATGCGCTTGGCGCTCTTGATGTTGTGGGCAAAGTTGTATTCCACCAGGCGCCGCATGGCAAAGGGCTTAAAAAGTTCCAGCGCCATCTTCTTGGGCAGACCGCATTGGTGCAGTTTGAGCGTCGGCCCAATGACGATGACTGAGCGTCCCGAATAGTCGACGCGCTTGCCCAACAGGTTGCGTCGGAAACGCCCCTGCTTGCCCTTGAGCAGGTCGCTCAGGCTTTTCAGTTTGCGCTTGCCGCTGCGGCTTACCGCCCGCCCGCGACGTCCATTGTCCACCAGGCTGTCGACTGCTTCTTGGAGCATGCGCTTTTCATTGCGCACAATCACATCCGGCGCGCCCAGTTCCATCAGGCGTTGCAAACGGTTGTTGCGATTGATGACGCGGCGATAGAGGTCGTTGAGATCCGATGTGGCGAAGCGTCCACCGTCGAGTTGCACCATGGGGCGCAAGTCCGGCGGGATGACGGGCAGGGCTGTCATGATCATCCACTCTGGACGATTGCCGCTCTTGCGGAAATTTTCTACGACGCGCAGGCGTTTGGCTGCTTTCTTGCGGCGCTGTTTGCTCTTGGTCGTGCGAATCTCTTTGCGCAGTTCCTTCGTCATCTTGTCCAGGTCGATCTTGGCCACAATGTCCCGGATTGCTTCCGCGCCCATGCCCGCCTGAAAGACGTTGCCCCACTTATCCGCCAGTTCTCGATAACGGGTCTCGGTGAGCAACATCTGTTCTTCCAGCGATTTCAGCTCGTCCAGATCACGCTCCATGCTGGCGCGGATGCGATCCTTCTTGCCTTCCACTTCATTGCGCAGCTTTTCGATCTCCGCGCCTAGATTGTTGCGCACATGATCGCGTTTGGCCGCAACAAGCTCGCGAATATCCGATTTCTTGCGGTCCGATTCACCTTGCAGCTTGTCCAGTTCCACTTGCACCAGATCGTTAATGATCATGTCGTAGTCAGCCGAAACGACCGCTCCGGCCTTGAGCACTGGCGCTTCGGCCCAGGAGAGGCGCTTTGGCTCCGGGGCCTGTTTGCCCAGGTTGCGTTGCACCCATGACTGCAAATCCTGCGCCTCATTGATGACTTTGGATGTGCGACTGGTGATGTCTTCATCGAGCGATGAAACGCCTGCGCTTTCCTCGCGCTCCAGTTCGGTCAGCGCCGTTTCCAATTGGGTGTCAAGCCCCGTCATGCGGTCCGCCACTTCCGCGTCCACCTTGGCGAGCCGCCCCTGCAAATCTCGCTCATGACGCTGAATAGCCCGGCTACGCGCATCTTCATTGATGTTTGTCACGATGAATTGGGCAAAGTAAAGCACCCGTTCCAAGTGGCGCGGGCTGATGTTGAGCAGCAAACCCAGGCGACTGGGCACACCCTTGACATACCAGATGTGGCTGACGGGCGAGGCCAGCTCAATGTGCCCCATACGTTCACGCCGCACACGGCTGGGGGCCACTTCCACGCCGCACTTGTCACAGACAATGCCCTTGTAGCGCACGCGTTTGTACTTGCCGCAGGCGCATTCCCAATCACGCGTCGGGCCAAAGATGCGTTCACAGAAAAGACCGTCACGCTCTGGACGCAGCGTGCGATAGTTGATCGTCTCCGGTTTGGTCACTTCGCCATAGGACCATTCACGGATCTGCTCCGGTGAGGCCAACGAAATGCGAATGGCGTCAAATGTTTGAACTTCCATTATCGATGATTCTCCATGTCTGACCTTACTCCGTGATGCGGCTCATGGGGCCGGGAACGTTCAGGCTGAAGCCCAGTCTTGGCAGGTTTTCTACACTTTCTTCCTTGCCAAATTGGATGACTTCGTTTTTCTCGTTGATCACTTCAACAGAGAGCGCCAGGCTTTGCAGCTCCTTGACCAATACCCTGAAAGATTCTGGCACGCCAGGGCTTTGAATCTCCTCACCCTTGACGATCGCTTCATAGGTCTTGACGCGACCGCTCACGTCATCTGATTTTACGGTGAGCATTTCCTGCAAAATGTGAGCCGCGCCATAGGCTTCCAGCGCCCACACTTCCATTTCCCCAAAGCGCTGACCTCCGAACTGGGCCTTGCCACCCAATGGCTGCTGTGTCACCAGGCTGTAAGGCCCCGTGCTGCGAGCGTGCACTTTGTCTTCGACGAGATGGTGCAACTTGAGCATCTGCACGACGCCGATGGTTACGGGCGAGTCATACGGCTCGCCTGTCTTGCCATCGTAGAGGCGCTGCTTGCCAGTGGTAGGCAAAGGCCAACCCGACTTCAGACTCACTTGTTCGGCCAGTTGGCGAAGTGCAACACCCCTCAAGTCGCCGACATCGTTGCCGCGATGGGCCAACCAGACGCGCAACGCTACGTCGATGGCAGCGCGGTCTTGGTCGCTTGTGGTGCGTCGTTCCACATAGGTGGTGTAATCGGGCAGCAAGTCGTCAGGATTGACTCCTTGCTGCGCCAGCCATTCGCGCAGGCAAGCATGGCGGGCGTAGGTTTCATCGCGGAAGATCGTTTCGCCGCTGTAACCCAAAGGCTCCAGCCAGTCCAACAAATAGATCAAGCGTGCGTCGTTGTCATCGCGCAGTTCGCTTGCTGCGATGCCCTCTTGTTTCGTTTTTTCCCAGGCTTGCCTGCCAGCATCCCACCAGGCGACGTCGATCAGCCAGGCGCGAGCCAGTTCCGCCTCGATTTCATCTTCCTTTGCGCCATCAAAGACGGGCGTCTCTGCTTTGAAGCCCAGGCGAGCGGCAGCCCATCCCAGGTGCGCCTCCAGAATCTGACCAATGTTCATGCGCCCCGGCACACCCAACGGATTGAGGATGAGGTCGACCGGGGTGCCGTCTTCCAGGAATGGCATGTCTTCGACGCGCACCACCTTGGAGATGACGCCCTTGTTGCCATGCCGACCGGCCATCTTGTCGCCTTCGGTCAGGCGTCTGCGCTGCGCCACACTGACGCGCACGATCTTCTCCACGCCAGCAGCCAGGTCGCGATGCTCGTCTCGGTCGAAGACCTTTACGTCGACAACTTTGCCTCGTTCGCCGTGGGGTAGACGCAGCGATGAATCCCTGACTTCACGCGCCTTTTCGCCAAAGATGGCGCGCAGCAGTTTTTCCTCTGGAGTCAGCTCGGTTTCTCCCTTGGGGGTGATTTTGCCCACCAGAATGTCGCCCGGCGTCACCTCTGCGCCGATGCGGATGATGCCGTCTTCGTCCAGATCTTTCAGTGCGTCTTCGCCCACATTAGGGATGTCGCGGGTGATCTCTTCTGGCCCGAGTTTGGTCTCGCGCGCATCCACTTCGTGTTTCTCAATGTGGATCGAGGTGTATTTGTCATCCTGCACCAGACGTTCGCTCACCAGGATGGCGTCTTCGAAGTTGCCGCCCTCCCATGACATATAGGCCACCACAACATTTTGACCCAAGGCCAATTCTCCGCCATCGGTGCTGGAGCTGTCGGCCAACACCGCGCCGGTCTCCACCCGGTCACCCTTGAAGACCGAAGGCCGCTGATCGATGCAGGTGCTTTGATTGCTGCGATTATATTTGCGCAGGTGGTAGCTGCGTCTGGTGCCATCCTCTTCTTGCACGACGATTTCTCTGCCTGTCACGCTGACCACTTCGCCGGAATTGCGGGCAACGACAACCTGGCCCGAATCGATGGCCGCCTGCCATTCCATGCCGGTGCCCACCACCGGGGCGTCAGGGCGAATGAGTGGCACGGCCTGGCGCTGCATATTTGACCCCATGAGCGCGCGATTAGCATCGTCGTGCTCCAGAAAGGGAATCAGCGCAGCAGAGACGCCAACGATCTGCTTGGGCGACACATCCATGTAAGTAATCTGATCCGACTGGGCAAAGAGAAAGTTCTCGGCCTGTCGCGCAGATGGCCGCGGGTTGCGGAACTCGCCCGCCGCGTTGAGGGCGGATGACGCCTGGGCGATGGATGACACTTCATCTTCGTCGGCTGTCAGATAGACGACATCGCGGCTGGCAAAAGGCTTGACCCGCACCGACTCCACTCCAGGAGTCTCCACAATCCGTCTAGCCAGTATCTCGTCTACATAGGCGCCGCCTTCGGCAATGACCTGACCGCTCGTCGGGTCAATGATCTTCTCGTCCAAGGTGCGGCTGATCAGTTCTTCGACAACCGGCGCAACGCTCTTGTAGACGCGGCGATAAGGAGTCTCGATGAAGCCATAGTCATTGACACGCGCATAGCTCGCCATGCAGCCGATCAGACCAATGTTCGGGCCTTCGGGCGTTTCCACCGGACAGATGCGCCCGTAGTGGCTGAAGTGTACATCGCGCACATCGAAGCCAGCGCGTTCACGCCGCAGCCCACCCGGGCCAAGGGCGCTGAGGCGGCGTTTGTGGGTCAGCTCGGCCAGGGGGTTGGTCTGGTCCATGAATTGACTGAGCTGGCTGCCGCCAAAGAATTCCCGGGTCGCCGCCACAACCGGTCGGATGTTGATCAGGCCCAGGGGCGTCATCTGGTCTGGGTCGCGGATAGACATGCGCTCGCGCACAACGCGCTCCATGCGCAATAGCCCAATGCGCAGTTGATTCTGGATCAACTCGCCTACTGTTTTAATCCGTCGATTGCCCAGATGGTCGATGTCGTCGGCGCGACCGTGGCCGTTATTGATGTTGATGATGCGTTTGATCACTGCCACCAAATCTTCTTTGGTGAGAATACGTTCCTCGATCTTCAGCCCAAGGCGACGATTGAGCTTATAGCGGCCCACCTTGCCCAGGTCATAGCGCCTGGACTGAAAGAGCAGATTCTGCACAAAGCTGCGCGCATTGTCCAGTGTGGGTGGGTCGCCTGGTCGCAGTTTCTTATAGAACTCCAAGAGCGCGTCATTGACGCCCTTCTCGCTGTCCGTCGTGGGGTTCGCCGTCGTGTCGCGCTCCAGGGTCGATTCGATGAATGGGTGATCGATATTCACATCGGTGTCGGCAAAGAGCGCTCGAATCTCGTCGTCTGTGCCAAAGCCAATCGCGCGCAACAAAATGGTGACGGGCAATTTGCGTTTGCGGTCCACTTTGACGCTGATGATGTCGCGTTTGCTCGTCTCAAATTCCAACCAGGCGCCGCGACTGGGAATCAGCTTACCGCCGGCCAGATCGCGACCGGTGCTGCGATCTTCCTCCACTGTAAAATAGACGCCCGGTGAGCGGATCAATTGGCTGACCACCACTCGTTCGCTGCCGTTGACGATAAAGGTCGCAGAATCCGTCATCAGGGGGAAATCCCCCATAAAGACCGACTGCTCGCTGATTTCGCCCGTATCGCGGTTCACCAACTTCACCTTCACCCATAAGGGTGCAGAGAAAGTGATGTCGCGCTCGCGACATTCATCTTCGGGATATTTGGGTTCGCCAAAGTGAAAGTCGCCAAAGTGTAACTCCAGATTTCTGTTGAAACTTGTGATGGGCGAAATCTCATCGAAGAGTTCGCGCAATCCCTCCGTTTTGAACCACTCAAAGCTGCGCAGCTGCACCTCAGTCAGGCGCGGCAAATCCAAGATAGTTGGCGTGCGGGCATAGCTCTTGCGTTCTGGCCGCAGCCCATTGGCATGAAAGCCCCCATTTGCAGCGAGTGTCATGTAGATTCAACTCCTCATCCAATCCATACACAAAAGACATCACGATAGAATTTCACGGCGATAGCAATAACCAAAACAAAACGGAGGATCGACTGGGAGGTATGCTGGACAAACCCCATTTCAGCATCAACCCAATCTGCCTCCTCCGTCTCCCGCATAAACAACAATAAGACACCCCGACAGGTGGGTTGACCAGCGTCATAGCCGGTCAGTTTCCATCTACATCGTTGTGTCTCTGTTATTGACATGGCGAACAGGTGCAAGGTCAGCCCAGACGAAAAAAAAATCAGGTTACAGCAACAGGTTTGTATCACCACGAGGAAAAACGGTCCACAACCCGCATCTGCACCTGAAATTCACACGACTGCTTGCCTCAGTTCATTTCAATCTGGACCCACGACAATCAAAGTCCAGTGCATCGAATAATAGTAACACAGCCTCACTGATTCGTCAAATGAATGTTTGATGAAAAACGAATATAAAGGCTCTGCGTGCTGCGCTACAAATCACAACTATTCATGAAAACACATGAATTATATGCAAGACAGAATGCAAAAAGGCTGGCTGGCTGCACGTTTCGCTCACTATCCGAAAAAGCAGTTGGAATTGTCGAGAGAAGGACCCAACGCTGCTGGCGTCCATTCGCCCTATGCGAAAGAATTGCAGAGTCAGATCTCCCTGCGCACGACATTCGTAAGGTGATTGTAGAGAAAAGACGGCAGAAGTTAGAGATTTTGCGATTTTGAGGAGTTTACAAGCGCCAAAGAATCATGTATGATGTGGGAAATTTTGGGATAAAGTGGGTGATTTTCCCAATTTTTCCCTAATTGTCATGGATTTCAGATGATTGTGACATATATGGGAGCGCCGCCTACGCATAGTAATCGGGCGGAGGCGTTTTTGATGGGTACATTGCATCATTCTTGGTGACTTTCCATGTTTCTTGGCAGACAGGTCTATAGTCTCGATAGTAAGTCTCGCTTGACCATCCCGGCCAAGTATCGAGAGTTTTTGTCGCCGACCATGGTGATCACGCGCAGCCCATCGGAACCCTATCTGCTGGTGCTGCCTCTTGCAGAATGGACGCAGCTCTCCCAGAAAGTCAGCAGCCTATCCATGATGGATCCCGTCTCCAGCCTGCTCAAGCGTGTGATATTCAGCAGCGCAGAGGACCTGCGAGCAGACAACCAGGGACGCATTCTTATCAGCCAGCCGCTACGCACATATGCTCAGATCGAGACTGACGTGCTCATCGCCGGCGTCAACACCTATTTGGAGCTATGGAATCCAGTTTGTTGGGAAGAACGTGTGACGGCTGCCGTTGACAATGGCGCACTCAATACCCAGCTATCGGCTTTGGGGATCTGAAGAAAACAATGGAGCGCGCGTGCAGCCTGCCTCTATACCGCATCGCCAATGCGATGACAGTGGGCAAGGTGCCGAGACGACCCGATCACGTATTTATCCGCCTGTCTGAGAGCAACTGATTATTTCGTAGAACAATTGTTTCGACTCATCGCCGCAAACCGGAAGCGCACCACACATGACCATTGCGTCCGACCCCGAAGCCAGCAGTCACATTCCGGTGCTTCTGGAACCTGTCTTGGATCTGTTGAGGCTGTCGCCCGGGGGTACAGCCATCGACGGAACGACGGGCGGCGGTGGGCATACAGCCCATTTTCTCGAACGCACAGGACCAGGCGGTCGAGTTTTGGCGATGGACGCTGACCCGGCGGCCGTGCGACGCGTCACAGCCCGATTTCCCGCCGAAATCAGCGCCGGGCGGCTTGCTGTCGTCCAGGCGAACTTTGGCAACCTTCGTACCACAGCGCAGCATTACGGTTTTGAGATGGTCGACGCCATCCTGCTCGACTTGGGCGTGAGCAGTTTCCAACTAGCCACAGCAGCCAGGGGGTTTTCCTTCGGTCAGGATGGCCCGCTGGATATGCGCTTCGACCCGACACAGGGTGTGAGCGCGGCAGAGATTGTCAACACCTGGCCAGAGACCGAACTGGCAGACCTGATCTACAAATACGGCGAGGAAACGCACAGTCGTCAGATCGCTCGGCTTGTGGTGAAGCAGCGCCCGATCACGACCACAAGCGCCTTGGCGGCGGTTGTGGAGAAGGCAGTAGGTGGGCGGCGAGGTAGCCGCATCCATCCAGCCACAAAGACTTTTCAGGCATTGCGTGTTGTCGTCAATCGTGAGCTGGAACAGATTTCAGGTGCACTGCCCCAGGCGCTTGATTTGCTGAAGCCCGGCGGGCGGCTTGCCATCATCAGCTTTCATAGTCTGGAAGACCGCATCGTCAAGCGGTGGATGCAGCAGGAAGCAGCGGAGTGGATCGCCGACTCCATGCTTCCCACGGGTGGGCGCCTGCGTCAGCCGACATTGACCATTGTTACAAAGAAGCCGGTGGTCGCATCGCCGGAACAGATCGCAGCCAACCCTCGCAGCCGTTCAGCCAAGCTGCGAGTGGCAGAACGCACATCATGAAATGGATGCGCCATGTTGAATCGAACTCCCTTCTCTCAGAATATCGCAGGTGGCCTGCAGTCGACTCCGACAGCGCCGCTGTCAGGCATCCGTTGGCGCAGCTGGCTTGAAGCGTTTCAGTTACCGACGACAGCGCGCGGTTTCCTGGCATTCGTGCTTGGCCTTCTCGTCCTGGCGGGCGCAATGTCGATTCATGTGATGCTCTCGGCGGAAATGATGCGCTTGCAATTGCAGCTGGATGAGCTGAAAGAAGTGGAGGCGCGCATCGAGCGCCAGAACGCTAATCTCTTATGGCAGATTTCGCGTCGTGCAGATATACAGACCCTTTTTGAGGAGGCTGTGACGCTGGGCTACAAGCCGATTGAGAAGCCTATCTATGTGTTCGATACGACCAAAGCCTCTGCATTCTCGACAGCCGATTCACCGGCGAGCCGTGACCCGATGATCGATACACCTGATCCCGCCGCGACGCAGCAAAATCCCTCGCCTGGCTGGGTGGAAGAGTGGCGGACACGGTTTGGGAATCTGTTGGACGTGGAAGGCTGGCGACAAATGATTTTCGGTGACTATTCAGGCCAGGCGCCACAATGATTGCAGCGTCATCCCAAGGGCGTCCACCAGAGGGCGCACCAGCGCAAGAGAACGCACAAGCGCATCCAGCAGAGGCAGCGCAAGAACGACAACGCTGGCGTTTCTGGATCGTCGCCCTTGCATTTGGCCTGTTTTCGCTCATCATTCTGCTGCGCTTGACTACACAGCAATTGTTTCAGTGGGGTCAGGAGCTGCCGACAGGAAAAGCCCATCAAGGAGCGGTGGCGCGCGGTTCCATCGTGGATCGCAATGGCATGCTGCTTGCTGCCGATCATTTCTACTATCAGGTGGCGGCCACCGCTAGAGAGATCAAGACTGAAGATGACCGCAGAGAAGTCGCTGAACAACTGGAGAGCCTCATTGGTTTGCCAGCGAATCGCACGCTGTCATTGTTGACAACCTACGCCGACGCATACTTTGTGGAGTTGGCAAAGACGGCGCCGCTGGAACAGGGTGAGAAGATTCTTGCGCTGCAAGCACGTCTGGCCGAAGAACGAGAAGTCTTCCCGCTTCAATATGTCTTTATCACGCCTGCACCGCAGCGATACTACCCACAGGAGCAACTTGCCAGCCATCTCATAGGTTTTGTCAACCGCGAGCGTCAAGGATTTTATGGGTTGGAGAGCTATTACGACACGTGGCTTGCGGCAGATCAGGCCGTGGCGTACACCCTCAAACCCCAGAAATCCCTGGAGTCCCTGTCTCCGTTGGCCCTGCGCTATCTGCCATCGCCAGCCAATAAAGACCTGGTGCTGACAATTGACAGCGCCATCCAATGGATCGTCGAGGACGAACTGCGCCGTGGTCTGGAGAAGTTCAAGGCTGAAGGCGGCACCATCATCGTCATCGAGCCCAAGAGCGGCGCCATTCTGGGGATGGCGAGTCTGCCCGATTACGACCCCAACCGCTACGCCGACGCCAAGTTCGAGCAGTTTCTCGACCCGGCGCTGAGCGAGCAGTACGAACCGGGGTCTGTCTTCAAGATCGTCACATTCGCCGCCGGATTGGATACCGGGGTCATTACACCGACAAGAATCATGACTGACCCTGGCTCCATCACAGTGGGGGGGCGCATTATCTTTAACAGCCAGCGCGTCGGCTATGGCCGCATCACTGCGGTCGACGCCTTCGCCCGCTCACTCAACGTGGTGACGGCTGAAGTTGCACAACAGGTGGGGGCGCTCGATTTCTATGACTATGTGCGGCGCTTTGGCTTTGGCGCGCCGACCGAAGTCGATCTGGCCGGCGAGGTGCCTGGTTCGCTCAAGATGCCGGGCAACGAGAATTGGAGTCTGTCGGATCTGGGCACCAACAGCTTTGGCCAAGGGTTGGCTGTCACGCCGTTGCAGATGATCAATGCTGTTGCCTCCATCGCCAATGGCGGCGTGCTCATGCGCCCCTATGTCGTTCAGGCGCGTCTGCACGATGGCATGGTGTTGGAGACGGAACCGACCGTGATCCACACAACCATGAAGCCAGACAAAGCGCGCGAGATGGCGGCCATGATGGTGGATGTGGTCGAGATCGGCAACCAGGCGGCCATCATCGAGGGCTACAAAGTTGCGGGCAAGAGCGGCACTGCACAGATCCCCGAAGGGGGGCGCTATCTGGAGGACGCAGTGAACGCCAGCTTCGTGGGTTTTGCGCCTGCGGATGACCCAGCCTTCGCCATTATCGTCATGCTGAAGCGGCCAGACCCGAAGATCAGTCAGTGGGCGTCGTACAATGCCGCGCCCATCTTTGCGCAGGTGATGACGCGACTTTTGGAATACGCAAACATCCCTCCGGACGACATTCGCCTGGGCAGACAGATGACGACGCAGCTCATTTCGGTGAAACCGTAAGCTCTGGGTTGCCAGCGGCAAGCAGGTTCGTAAACAGCAAATCATTATGGCCCGACCAGTTGTCTCAACTCGCATCACACAACATACGCTCTGGCAAGCCCTTGTGGGTCAGACGCCGCCGATGGCGCTGCTCGCCCTGCCCATCAAACAGGCAGCGTTGGACAACCGCGACATCCAATCGGGCGATCTATTTATTGCCGTACAGGGGCCCAACGCTGACGGGCATGATTATGTCGGCGCAGCCATCCAGAGCGGTGCGCAGGCGGTCATCTGTGAAGAGCGCGGTCGCCGCCATGCGCTAGAGAACGCTGCCGTGATCGTCGATTGCACTCTGGGGCGTTGGGAGACGCAGGCGAGCCTGCCGCCTGAATATCACACTGGCGTTCCGCTGGTCTATGTTGTGGATAACTCGGTCATCGCCTTGCAGAATGTTGGTGCATTTCAGCGACTCCATCGCACCCAACCGGACCTGCGCGTCATCGGCGTCACAGGCAGCATCGGCAAGACCAGCACGAAAGAGCTCACAGCCGCGGTCATGCGCCAACGCTACTCTACGATGTACTCCCAGGGCAATCTCAACAGCGAGCAAGGGCTGCCTCTGGCGTTGATGACCCTGGACTTCAGCCATGAATGCGCGGTGTTGGAAATGGGCATGTACGCCCAGGGCGAGATCGAGCGCCTGTGCCAATTGGGACGCCCCCAGGTGGGCATCGTCACGAATGTTGGGCCTGTGCACCTGGAGCGTCTTGGCTCCATCGAGCGCATCGCCCAGGCCAAGGCGGAACTGCCTGCCAGCCTGCCGCCAGCCGATGAAGGAGGCGTCGCCATCTTGAACTGGGATGACGAGCGTGTGGTCGCCATGGCCGGCGTGACGCGGGCGCGTATCTTTCGCTACGGTTTGACGCCCGAAGCCGATCTGTGGGCGGACGCCATCGAGAGCGCGGGCATGGCAGGCATTCGTTTTCGTTTTCATCATCGCCAACCCGACAGTGGCCGCATCGAGAGCCTGCAAGCGCGCGTGCCCCTCTTGGGGAGGCACAGCGTCCACACGGCCTTGCGCGCTGCGGCAGCCGGTCTGGTGATGGGGATGGGTTGGGATGAGATTGTTGCGGGGATGCAGGATATGCCCGCCCAGCTTCGTCTGGTGACGGTGACAGGAGTCAATGGTTGCACCGTCATCGATGACACCTACAACGCCAGCCCAGCCAGCACAGTAGCCGCGCTCAACCTCTTGGCAGACCTGGAACCAGGCGTAGGAGGACGCCGGATCGCTGTCCTGGGCGACATGTTGGAGCTGGGCAGCTACAGCGATGAGGGGCATAAACTGGTGGGACGCCGCGCCGCAGATGTGGCGGATGTGTTGATCACTGTGGGCAAACTGGGGCGCACCATCGGCGATGAAGCAGAAAATGTGGGATTGGATGCGAGGCGCATCCGCAGGCTTCCGGTAGATCGAGAAGCCGTGGCGCTGGTGCGGGAGATGGCTACCAAGAGCGACATCATTTTGGTCAAAGGAAGCCGAGCGGTAGGCATGGACTGGATCGTCGCCCAGATCACCAGCGGTGTGAATGGGCGCAAAGCGCAGCACAGCGAAGGGTAACTTGCAGGTTGGAAATGCGGTTCTCACGCCGTCGAACGTTTTTTGATTACTGGAGAGCAGCGCGTTTATGGCTTATGCGTTGACGTTGGGTGCGATCAGTTTTGCCATCACTGTTGCTTGGGGAAAATGGTTGATCAACCAACTCAAGCGATGGCGCATTGGCAAGCAAATCCGCATCGAGGGACCGTCCAGTCATCAATACAAAACAGGAACGCCGACCATGGGAGGCATTCTGTTTGTGGCGAGTGTGCTGGTCGTCACCGGCGTCCTCAATGTCGTCAACCTGTGGGGTTTGAATCTTATCGGCCAGAGTACGCTGATTCTCTTCTTCTGCATGGGTTCGCATCTCATCCTGGGCATCATTGACGATTGGCAGGGCGTGCGGGGGCTGCGGGGCAAGGGCGAAGGCATGAGCGCCCGTATGAAGAGCGGTTTTCAGTTGCTCTTCGCCACCATCATCGCGTTGGTGCTCTATTATGGCCCACCTAACTGGGATTTTGTGGGCGTGCCTGGCTTTCCAGATTTCTTTCGTATTGGCCCGTGGATCATCCCAGTGACAGTCTTTTTGATCGTCGGCTTTAGCAATGCCGTCAATCTGACCGATGGGCTGGACAGCCTGGCCGGTAGCATTGCCAGCATCTCTTTCGCCTGTTATGGCGCGATTGCCTATCTTCAAGATCAGATTTACCTGACGGCTTTCTGTTTTACCATTGTGGGCGCGCTGTTGGCGTTTCTCTGGTTCAACGCCCACCCGGCGCAGGTGTTCATGGGCGACGCCGGCAGTCTGCCGTTAGGCGCCACATTGGCCCTGGTCGCGGTCATGACCGGCCAATGGCTGCTGTTGCCTGTGGTGGGTTTGGTCTTCGTAGCCGTTGCCCTAAGCGTCATCATTCAGGTGAGTTATTTCAAGCTCACCAAGCGTATGTACGGCGAGGGTCGGCGTATTTTCAAGATGACGCCGCTCCACCACCACTTCGAGCTGTTGGGTTGGAGCGAGATGCACGTCAAAGAACGCTTCTGGATCGCCAGCGTGTTGAGCGGCATGTTGGGCGTCGCGCTGGCGCTGGTGTAGCGCCAGCCTGCTTCAGCAGGCTTTGCCTGTCAGGCATCGGTTTCAACCGATGCCGGTCAACCGATGTCTGAACCGTATCAAGAATGATGAACGACTACAACTTTGCGAACAAAAAGATCGTCATCCTGGGGCTGGCCCGCCAAGGCGCAGCTCTGGCGCGCTTTTTCGTTCGCCAGGGTGCGCAAGTGACCGTGAGCGACGCTGCGCCAGGAGAAAAGTTGGGCAGAGAGATGGCCGCCATTGCCGACCTGCCGGTCACGCTGGCCCTGGGCGGCCATCCCCTGGGGCTGCTAGACGGTTGCGATTTGCTCTGTCTCAGCGGGGGCGTGCCGCCGCAGATCGAGATCGTCCAGGCCGCCATCGTGCGTGAGATCCCCCTGAGCAACGACAGCCTGCTCACCCTGCAACTGGCGCGGCGCAGGGGGCTTGGCCCTCTGGTCGCCATCACCGGCAGCAGCGGCAAAACCACCACCACGACGCTGGTGGGCAAGATGCTCAGCGCCGGCGGTCGCGTGGTTCACGTGGGCGGCAACATCGGCCTGCCCCTCATCGACCGCCTGGATACGATTCAGCCAGGCCAACCGCTTGTGTTGGAGTTGAGCAGTTTTCAATTGGAACTGTTCGACCCGTTGCTGGCCTACGGCGACCTGGCGGGCGTCGGCCCCGACGTGGCGGCGATCCTTAACATCACGCCCAATCATCTGGATCGCCATCCCAGCATGGCGGCCTATGCCGACGCCAAGTTCAACCTGATCCGCTGCCTGCCGCCGGGTGCAATCGCGGTCATGAGCGCCGACGACCTTGTCACCCAACGGGTGGCCTGGCCCATTCTGCCGTTTGCAGACCAGCCCCTCATGGCGACCTGGAAGATGACGGGATTGCTCCACGATGTGCGCGACGTCATCGAAAAGCTGGAATTGACGGTGCGTTGTTTCAGCCGAGAGCAGCGACTGGCGAGCGGCGCCTGGCTGGATGGCGACGAGCTGCTCTACGACGGCATGTTTGTCTGCCGCCGCTCCGAGGTGAAGCTGCCGGGCGACCACAACATCAGCAACCTGCTGGCGGCCATGGTCATCAGCGGGGCGGCCGGCGCAACCCTGGATGATATGGCCGAAACGGCGCGCGCCTTCACCGGCGTGATGCATCGTCTGGAGGTGGTTGCTGATGTGGGCGGCGTGACCTGGGTCAACGACAGCATCGCCACTTCGCCTGAGCGAGCTGTGGCCGGTCTGCGCAGTTTCGACCCCAGTCAGCAGGCCATCATCCTCTTGGCCGGCGGCAAGGACAAGAATCTGCCCTGGGACGCCTTCGCCGAAGAGGTGCTAAATCGGGTCAGCCTGCTCATCGGCTTTGGCCAGGCCGGTCCCATGATCATCGAGAAGGTGCACGAACAGGCCAACTACAGTCGCCGCCGCGCGCCGTCGTGCGCAGTGGTGCAGCGCCTGGATGAAGCGGTGGAACTGGCAGCGCGCAGCGCCCAACCCGCAACAGTGGTGTTGCTCTCGCCAGGCGGCACAAGCTACGACGCCTATCGTGACTTCGAGGAGCGGGGGGAACATTTCCGCCGGCTGGCTGCGCAAACGAGTGAACTTTGCCTGAGACGTGAAGCGTAGTGTGTCTGTGTGTTTCGTGGTGTGCGGGGATGTCTGTTCTCCTTTCTCCCCGCACACTGCGGAACGCCTGCGACACAAAAAGTGATTCATGATCTCGGTTAGTCTCAAAAGCTGATCTTGACATGGACATGCTGTTCCAAAAGGCAAGGGAATTGGCAAAGAAATATGATCTTCCTGTCTACTTTGACGCCCCTTGACTTCACAAGACTCTATCAATTCGATGATCCGTTGGCGACCCGCCCGTTCCGTATGGAACGTCGCCGTACGCCCAACTGGCCGACATTGGAACAACAAAGGAATCTTGCAAAAGGCAACTTTTATCCATCGGCGCCGCTGCAATTCGATGCCGAAAGCGGCGTACAAGCAACCGACATTCTTTGGAGTAGCTCAGTCATGCCATTTTTCATCTCGACACGGCTAATGGACCTTCTCATGCAACATCAGGTCATTGGCTGGTCAACCTATCCAGTTGAACTGTTCGACCGCAAAGGCGAACCTCTGACCGGCTATCATGGTCTCGCTATCACCGGAGCTGTGTGCAAGCGTGATCGCAGTCGCAGCCAGATCGTCGAGAACCCTCCCGTCGTGCCTACTGGAAAACCCTACCTGGTGTACAAAGGGCTCTATTTTGTCGAGAGCCAGTGGGATGGCAGTGACATGTTCTGGGTTTCGCCTGGCGGTCGGGTGGTCACAGAGAAGGTCTATCGGTTGTTCAAGAAGCACAAGATTGTCAATGTGAGATTCACCCCATTGCGCGAGGTTGAGATGGACGTGAGCGATGACAAGTATTACGAGGCGTGAGTGCGTTGACGGGCATACATTATCTGTCGCAGAGAACACCACAGAATAACTGACGCAATGAGCGACGCATTTTACTCCCTGAATAGGCGTGGAATGAGCGATGCTTGTTTTATGACGGACCCAAAGAGCAGATCATCTCGAAAACTCTCTGTATCGTCTCTGGGTTATGCGGTGAGAGAAGATTTGTGAGTGATTCAGAGTCGTGAGTGCCTTGTAGAAGTTATGGTTCATACATGCTCGACGTTCGCTCATTTTTCAAAGCAAAAGACAGAATTGCTAACCACTATATGTTGGTTATTCTGTTCGATCTGGCGCAATATGCAGATCGTCCATTACGAGCGATTGAGAGCGCATCATCTATGCGGAGTGCGATTTACAGCGAAACGCCGCTCAACTTGACTATGAATCCCCATATCGGGGCCAAATTCAGGTTTATGGCCGGAAAATGAGCGAACACCCAGTACATAGTTGAAAGATTTCAGGATTCAGTTTGCACTTTGACAATCGAATAAGAGAAATCCTTGCTCTGCGCCGTAGCGGCTACGCCAGCGACAACGGCGTGTTCTACCTGCTGCAAGACCATCTGAAATCGAGCAGTACATTGATCAACCAGAATGGGACAGTCAACAGTCGGAATTACTTCTACCCGTTTGGCGGCAACCGGGGCGGGACGGCGTTCAGTTGTTCCGGCTGACAAGAGAACTAGCATAGCAATATGAGTTTCATGTCTACACTGACATTACGTAAATTATGTGACGCGACAACCAATGAAAAACAACACACAACCATCGGCAACCAATACCCAACCGTGGGGCAGCAGCGTAGACTGGGGCCTGGTCTCAGTCGTAGCTGCCATGCTCGTCTTTGGGTTGGTCATGGTCTTCAGCGCCAGCTATCCGTGGAGCGTGCTGGGCGACGACCATCCCTACTACTTCATCCTGCGCCAGCTCACCTGGCTGGCCATAGGCGTCACGGGGATGGTGGTCATGGCGCGCATTCCCTATACCTTTCTAGAACGCTGGAGCGTGCTGATGATGGGTCTGGCGTTGGCCGCACTGGTCATTCTCATGTTCGTGGGCAGCGAACGCTTTGGCTCGACGCGCACCTTCTTTGGCGGCAGCGTCCAGCCCAGCGAGCCATTCAAGATCATCATTATCATTTATATTGCCACGTGGTTGGCCAGCAAAGGCAATCGCATCCGCAACGTGCGCGCCGGCTTGGTGCCCTTCAGTATCTTGTTGGGCTTCATCACCCTGTTGATGGTCTTGCAGCCTTCCATCAGCACTGCCATCTTGATCGTGGTGACGGCGTCCATCATGTTCTTCATCGCCGGCGCAACGCTACGTCAGCTGCTGGTGGTGGCCGTGGGCGCAGCCGCCACTTTCCTGGTCATCATCCGCTATTTCACCTACGCCGGCAGCCGGTTGGAGCGTTACATGGAATCCATCTGGAATCCCATGCTCAGCCAGGAGCACCAGGTGTCGCAGAGCGTGCAGGCGCTCAGTCGGGGCGGGCCTGTGGGCGTGGGCGTAGGCCAGGGATTGGCCCAGCATGTTGGTTTTGTGCCCCTGTCCTGGACGGACAATATCTACGCAGTCGTCGGTGAAGAACTTGGGTTATTGGGCGCATTGCTGGTGATCTTATTGTTCGCCTTGTTGGCCTATCGGGGGTTGCGCATCGCCTTGACCTGCCGCGACCCCTTTGGCATGTTGTTGGCAACGGGTCTTACGGCCATGCTGGTCATGCAGGCGTTGCTGAATGTGGCAGTCGTGGTGGCGGTCGTACCGCCAACCGGCGTCACGTTGCCCTTTTTCAGCTACGGCGGCAGCTCGCTGGTGACTGCGCTGGCAGCTGTGGGCATCTTGTTGAGTGTGAGCAGGAACAGAAAGAACAGCCGGGCGGCAACGTCCGGCGCGTCGGGGGGGCGATCAACGGGTGGAGCAGGACAGGCAACCAATGCGAGTTATCATTTCGGGTGGGGGAACCGGCGGTCACGTCTATCCGGCTCTGGCAGTCGCAGCACAGCTCGAACGGGCGGTCGCCCGACGAGCGCGCCAACCAGTCGCTATGCCAGCAGCCGCCGCGCCAGCCGTCGTCCATAGACAGCCCTGTCTGGTCGAATTGCTGTGGATCGGCAGCATCGGGGGCATGGAGCAGGCGCTGGTGGAACGAGCCGGCATCCCGTTTCGTGGGGTGCACACAGGCAAGGTGCGCGGGGCAAATCCGATCCGCCTGGCCCGCACCGCGCTGCACATGGGGCGCGGCGTCCAGGAGAGCCATGCACTCTTGCGCAACTTTCGCCCAGACGCATGCTTCGTCACTGGCGGCTATGTCTGCGCACCGGTGGTGTTGGCGTGCAGCCTGACCCGCACACCCGTGCTCATCTATCTGCCCGACATGTCGCCGGGCTGGATGATCCGCTGGATGAGCAAGATTGCGGCAAAGGTGGCGGTGACTTTTCCCGAGGCTGCTGCCGCCTTTGGCGGGGTTGCGCCGCAAGGCAAGGCGGTCGTCACGGGCTATCCCGTGCGCCAGGAGTTGTTGGACTATGCCCGAGACCGAAAGGCGGCGCGAGTAGGATTGGCGCAGCGATTACAGCGACCGCTGGCGGACGAACTGCCGTTGACGTTGGTATGGGGGGGCAGTCAAGGGTCGCGCAGCATCAACCAGGCGACCTGGGCCATGCTGCCCCAGGCGCTGCCGCACGGTCATCTGCTGCATGTGGTTGGCGAGCGCGACTGGTCGCTCTATCTGGAGCAGGCGTTGGGTTTGCCGCCGGAACTGGAGCGACGCTACCACCCCGTGGCCTATCTCCACGACGAGATGGCCCTGGCGTTGGCAGCGGCGGATGTAAGCGTTGCCCGCGCTGGCGCAAGCACGTTGGGCGAGTTTCCGGTTGCGCGACTGCCTTCGATCCTGATTCCACTGCTCAGCGTGAATCAGCACGAGAACGCTGAGGTCCTGGCCAAACATGGCGCAGCGATCGTGGTGGCAGACGCCGAGGTGCAGGTCAAGCTGGCGCCGACTTTGATAGCCCTGCTGACCGATGAACCCAAGCGGCGGGCCATGGAAGATGCACTGGAACAACTGGCGCAGCCCCACGCGGCGCTGCGGATTGGGGAAGAGATTGTGGGATTGACGGAGATGTAAGGTTGTGGGTTGCGAGGTCTTGGGGACGTTTGGGTGACGCGCTCCAAGACCTTGCCGCCCGAATAGAACGCTGCATTCCACCATCCACAAAGTTCGGAGTTTCGTGGCCGGTATGAAAGAAGAGTCAGACGAAATCTTATGAGCGCCGAAGTCCAAATCCTGCTTGCCATCCTGCTCTATCTTGCCTTCTTTGCCTGGATCGGCTGGCGGCGCGGGTTGCGCAGCGAGCTGATTGTCTTCATCACTGCGCTGGTGAGCTGGGTGTTGCTTCAGGAGCGAGGCAACATCTTCGTGCGCATGACCAATATGGCTGTCCGTTTCTTTGGCATCTTTGCCAGCGCCCTGGGAGGGGGCGATGCGCCGGCAGACCCGACCGCCACCAACGGGGCATTCATCCCGGAAGGCTCTGAAGATGGTTTTCTCTTTCTCGCCTGGATCGTGGTGGTGTTTCTTGCCTATCTCATTTCAAGCCGACCGTCCATTGCCAGCAAGAGCAGGCACAACGCATTTGCGGCGCTGGTGGGCGTGCTGAACGGTTATCTATTCTTGGCTGTGCTGCTGCCAAAGTTTAGCCAATTATATGCATTGAGCGGCGGGGCAATCAGTGAGGCGCCGCTTCAAACCTTTGTCAACCTGATCGTCTACACACTGCAATTCATCCTCGATGGATTACAGGCGCTGTGGGAGTGGGTGCAGCCGCTCAGCCCGGTGACGATCTTGGTTCTGATCACACTCCTACTGGCTCTCGTCGCCATTACGCTGCGCAGCGGCGCGCGAGCCAAGGGGTAGCAAGTGGCAGGTGGACAACCGGCAATGCGCAGTGCTGGCATCAGTAAAGCGTAATTCGTGAATCTATCATGGGTCCTGTCGAGTATCTTTTCATTGCAATAGGTTTGGTGATTGCGCTGATCGGTTTGGCGCGCGGCTATCACCAGGAATTGGGCAATTCGATCATTTTCATGTTCACCATTGCCGCGCTGGGTTTCATCGGCAACAACTTTGAAGACCGATTGAAGGAAATCGGCGTGCAGATCTTCGGCGTCCAGAATACAGACACCTTCCTGATGCTCTTTTACACGGTGACGCTGATCATCGTGGCTTTTGCCAGCTACAGCGGCACGACCTTCGTTTTTGGCGGCAAGCCCAAAGGGGGACTTCTGGGCGGAGCCATCAGCTTTGGCGTCGGCTTGTTCAACGGCTATCTCCTGGCCGGTTCGCTCTGGTATTACGCCAACGCCTTTGGCTATCCTTTCGTGTCGATGGAAGGCGGTCTGTCGGAAACAGCCAATGCAATGATCGCGCTGCTTCCTCAGAATCTTTTCCCCAACCCGGTCTATTGGGTGATCCCGCCCACGGTGTTGATGATTCTGCGGGTCAAAGACTGAATAATGGTGAATGGTCAATGGTGGATTGTGAATGGCTAATTTTGTAGGTCACGCTTGCAGTGACAACCGGACGGACGAAAAACCGTAGGTCACGCTGCAAGCGTGACAAATGGACGAATGAGACACCGTAGGTCACGCTTGCAGCGTGACAAATGGACTTGCAGCGTGACAATCGGACGGACGAAAAACCGTAGGTCACGCTGCAAGCGTGACAACTTAGTAGACGCGACAAATAAAGATCATACAACCCTAGGTGCGGTTACAAACCGCACAGTCGTGGTTGACCAGAGACGTGCGGTTACAAACCGCACCTACGCAATGTACGAAGTCTATTCGTGTTATCTATTAGGCAGATACGCAAAGTATGAATGAGGCGAAAGCAGGACAGTCGAGTTGGCAAGAACGGTTGGCGGCGGCGGATCCCAGCCTGCGCGTCCATCTGGTGGGCATCGGCGGCGCGGGGCTAAGCGCCATCGCCCAAGTGCTCATCGAATTGGGCATGCGCGTGAGCGGCAGCGACCGTCAGGTCAGCGACGCGGCTGCTCGATTGGCTGCCCAGGGCGCAACCATCTATGCCCAACAGCGCGCTGCCAATCTCACTGACCTGCCGCCCGACGAACGCCCCGACCTGGCGTTGATTTCCAGCGCAGTGGACGCCAGCAACCCGGAACGGCAGGCGGCAGAGACGTTGGGTATTCCGCTGGTCAAGCGCGACCAGTTCCTGCCCGCGCTTCTGGCTCGCCGCGCCGTCATCGCCGTGGCCGGTTCCCATGGCAAGAGCACCACCACCGCCATGATCGTCAAAACGCTGCGTGAGTCCGGCGTGGACGCCGGCTACATCATCGGCGCCCACCTGCCCGGCTTTGGCAGCGGTTCGGCCGGCAGCGCGCCCACCTTCGTCATCGAGGCCGATGAATACGACCATATGTTCCTGGGGCTGCAACCGACCGTAGCCGTCATCACCAACGTGGAGTGGGATCACCCAGACTGCTACCCCACGCCGGCCAGCTTTCGCCGCGCTTTCATGCGTTTTGTCGACCGGGTGCAGCGCGACGGACTGGTCATCTCCTGCGCCGACGACGCCGGCGCAGAACAGGTGCGGCTTTATGGCGCATCGCGCGGTCCCCAATGGCTGACTTATGGCACGTCGCAGCACGCCAACCTTCAGGCTGTGAATGTGATGAGCATCGCCGGCGGCGGTTCAACTGCCGACCTGTTTCTGCAAGGCGTTGCCCTGGGCAAGCTGACCTTGACCACGCCGGGTCTGCATAATGTGCGCAATGGGCTGGCTGCCCTGGCCGCAGCATCATGGCGCGGAATTCCAGCGTCCCAGGCGTTGGCAAGCCTAACGAGCTATGCAGGCGTGGGGCGGCGCTTCGAGCTGAAAGGCGAAGTCAAAGGGGTGACGGTCATCGACGACTATGCCCATCATCCGACTGAGATTGGAGCGACCCTGGCTGCCGCTCGACGGCGCTTTCCCGAACGGCGCATCTGGGCGATCTTCCAGCCCCACACATTCAGCCGTACACGCGCCTTGCTGCAAGAGATGGCCGCGTGTTTCGGCGACGCCGACCGGGTGATCGTGACTGACATTTTTGCCGCGCGCGAACATGACGACGGCGCTGTGTCCGGTTTGAATTTGGTGGCGGCGAGCAATCACCCGCAGATGGTCTATCTGGCGGATCTCAGCAAGGTGGCGTGCCTGCTCATCGAACTGGTTCGCCCTGGGGATGTGGTCATCACTCTGGGGGCAGGAGACGGCTACAAGGTGGGCGAATGGCTGTTGGAGGGGCTGAGCCAATGATCGCCATGACTACCCTTGACTTTGCGCCGCTGGTCGGGTTGGGCCTGACTGTGCGGGAGCAGGTTCCCCTGGCGCCCTTCACCACCATGAAAGTGGGCGGCCCAGCGGAATATCTGGTTGTCGCAGCGACGACGGATCAATTGCTCAAGATTGTGCGTTGGGCGCGAGGGGTGGAGCTGCCCTACTTCATTCTGGGCGGCGGCAGCAACATCCTCATCAGCGACGCTGGCGTCCGTGGGCTGGTGATCCACAACCGCTGCCGCGCAGTGCGCATCGATGAACCGCCCTGCTGCGTCTATCCGCAGGATGAACGACCCTATCTCTTTGCCGAGAGCGGCGCGCCAACGGCCGGCGCAGCGCGTATCAGCGTCAATGCTGGCCTGACCGGTTTTGAGTGGGCTATCAGCGTGCCCGGCGTTATCGGCGGCGCTGTGGTGGGGAACGCCGGCGCACATGGCGGCGAGATCAAAGATTCGCTGGAATATGCCTGGGTGTTGGACGCAGCGGGCGATGTCGTGGAGATGGGCATTTGCGATTTTGGCTTTGCATATCGCAACAGTGCGCTCAAACGCATGAAGCCGCTGCAAGCTGGATTCAAACCCGTGGTGCTGAGCGCCAATTTTCGCCTGACGCGGGACGACCCGCAGGTCATTCGAGAGCGGGCCGAGCTCTTTTTGCAGCATCGGCGGCGCACCCAACCGACTGAGCCGAGCCTGGGCAGCACCTTCGTCAATCCGCCGGGCGACTTCGCCGGGCGACTGATCGAAGCCGCCGGGCTGAAAGGGGCGCACATGGGCGGCGCAGAAGTGAGCCGGCTGCACGCAAACTTCCTGATCAACCCGGGCGGCGTTGGCGGCGCAACCGCCAGCGATGTCATGCGACTCATGGACCACGTGCGCGAGACTGTCCTGCGTCGAATGGGGGTGGAGCTGGAACTGGAAGTGCAGTTCGCTGGCGAGTGGGGAGAAGCGGCAAGTCATGCTCATTCACCAGTTGCTGTTGCTCATTGCTGATCTCTAGACTGACCACTCATGTCGTCACGAGTCACGAGTGACGCATGACTTGTGACTCGTGAATTGTTAACTTGGCGAGCATTAATTTTTCAAGAGGTGGGTGAAATCGCATGAATGAACATCATGCTGTTCGAGTGGGCGTGGTCTTCGGCGGCAGGAGCAGCGAACACGAAGTGTCACTAGCCAGCGCACGCAATGTGATGGACGCTCTTCACCAGGCCGGCTATCAGGTGACGCCCATCGGCATCACGCCCCAGGGACGATGGCTGACCAACGGCAACGCCCTGGCGGCGCTGACGGCGCAGGGTGCGCAACCAGAAAACGGCGCATTGCGCGAGCGAGATGCCTGGGGACTTTTGCCTCGCGCCGCCAGCGGAGGATCGCTGCCAGCGGTGGATGTCATCTTTCCGGTGTTGCACGGCCCCTATGGCGAAGATGGCACAGTGCAGGGCTTGCTCGAGATGGCGAATCTGCCCTATGTGGGCTGCGGCGTGCTGGCGAGCGCGCTGGCCATGGACAAGGCTGTCGCCAAGCGCATCTTTGCCGACGCCGGGCTGCCGCAAGTGGATTACTGCGTTTTGCTGCGCTCAGTTTGGGAGGCCGCGCCGGAAGAGGCAATCGAGCGCATGGAGCGCGACCTGACCTATCCCCTATTTGTCAAGCCGGCCAATCTGGGGAGTAGCGTGGGCGTCGCCAAGGCCCATGACCGTCGCGAGCTAGCGGCTGCGCTGGATGACGCGGCGCGCTTTGACCGCAAGCTGGTTGTAGAGCAGGCTGTGCTCCACGCGAGGGAGATCGAAGTGAGCGTGTTGGGCAACGATGAGCCAATCGCCAGCGCGGTGGGCGAGATCGTGCCGGGGGCAGAGTTCTACGACTACGCGGCCAAGTACCTGGACGACAACAGCCAGTTGCTGATCCCCGCGCCGCTGGATGAAGAGCTGGCCGGGCGCATTCGGCGCATGGCGGTGCAGGCGTTCAGGGCCATCGACGGCAGTGGACTGGCGCGCGTGGATTTTCTGGTGAATGGCAAGACCAATGAGATCTTTCTCAACGAAGTCAACACCATGCCTGGCTTCACGCGCATCAGCATGTATCCCAAGCTGTGGGAGGCCAGCGGCGTCAGCTATCCCGAATTGGTGGATCGGCTGGTGAAGCTGGGGCTGGATCGCTACGCAGACCGCCAGCGCAATGTGACGACGAGGAACGGGCGATAGGGTGATGACGGGCGCATTGCGAAGAAAGACGAACAAGGCAGGTGCGTCATCGCCTGCCCAAAGACGGCAGGCGAAACGGAGACAGGCGTTGTCGCGCCGGTTGTTGCGCTTCGACGGCGCCCTGCCGCTGCGACGGCTGGCGGGTATCCGTTTTCAGGCGCCAGCCATGTCTCTCTCTCTGCTCGGTTTTAGCGGTTGGCGGTGGAGCAAGCTGTTCAGCCTTGCGTGCCTGGCTGGAGCCATCTCGCTCCTGGTTTGGCTGCACATGGACGCGACCTGGTTTGTCTATCGCGAGAACGTTTCGGTGACCGGGGCCAGGCTGCTCAACCCTGATGATCTCTTTGGGCAAATGGACGTCGATGGCTGGAATCTTTTTTGGCTGCAAAAGGAAGAAGTGCGGGGGAAGCTCCTGGCGCAACCCTGGGTGACCAATGCAGAGGTGAGCGTCGAACTGCCGACGCAGGTCGCCGTCAAGATCGTCGAGTCGGCGCCTCTTGCTGTTTGGGTGACAGAAGCCGGAAGCTATTGGGTGGCAGCAAGCGGCGCGACCCTGCCAATGGCTGAAGGGCAGAATTCGGCTCTGCCGCGCATCATCGACCCGCAGCAGTATGCGCGCTCATTCAGCGATCAGCCTGGAACAGCGAATGAGGCGACGGTGCAGACGGGCGTAATCGAGAGCGCGCTGGCGCTCATCCGGCTGACGCCCGGGCTTTCCGAAGTGCGCTATAGCCCGGAGATTGGGCTGAACTTTGGGCTGCCGGACAACGGGCCGTGGGTTTATTGGGGAGATGGACACGCAGTGGAACAGAAGCTCAAAAACATCGCCTTGGGGCGTAAGTTGATTGCCAGCGGCGATGTGCGAGGCGCAGTCATTGATGTGCGCTATCCAGAAAAACCACTCATTCGCTAATGATCCCAATGACTGATTGGCGCAGTACAAACTTTTCGTTGGGTGGTTGGAAATCCGTTCGCGATAGAACACACCTGTTTGTTACAGAGGTGACGTGTGCAAGAGATCATCTCAGCTATTGATGTAGGCACAACCAAGATCTGCGCGCTCATGGCTGCGCTGACCCATGACAGCCTGGGCAACCTGGCGCTGGAGATCATTGGCGAGGGTGAAGTTCCCAGCCGCGGCATTCGTCGTGGGGTTGTCTTCAACGTTCAGGAAGCGACCGCGGCGATTGGCGAAGCGGTGGAAAAGTGTGAAAAGAGCGCTGGGCGCAACATGCTCAGCGCCTATGTGGGCATCGCTGGCAGCCACATCGGCACATTCAACAGCACCGGCGTCAGCCCAGTGGATAGACGGCAGGGAGTGACAAACCAAGACATGCAGCGCGCGCTGGATGGCGCCCGCGCCGTTGCACTACCCCAAAACAAGGAGGTGATCCATACGATTGCGCGCCACTGGACGGTGGACGGTCAAAACGAAGTGCAGCAGCCCCTGGGCATGAACGCCTATCGGCTGGAGGTGGACGCTCACATCGTCACCGGCAGCAGCAGCGCAGTCAACAATCTGGTGCAATGTGTGACAGAGCACGAAGTGGATGTGGACGAGCTTGTGTTGGAGCCGCTGGCGAGCAACGAAGCTGTATTGCGCTCTGAAGAAAGGCGGATGGGCGTCGCAGTCGTGGATATGGGTGGCGGCACCACCGACATCGCGGTCTTTCGCGAAGATGGCCTGTGCTTCACCCAGGTGCTCGACCTGGGCGGCAACCATCTGACCAATGACGTGGCTGTGGCCCTGCATACGCCCTTCGAGGCGGCGGAAGCCATCAAGCTACGTTACGGTCATGCGATCCCCGAACGGGTGGCGGCGGACGAAGCGGTGTGGACGCAGGTCTTTGGCGAGAAGTCCGAGCGCAGCTTTAGCCGTCGTTACATCTGCGAAGTGTTACAGGCGCGCGCCGAGGACATGTTTGCCTTCATCGAAGAGAAGCTGCGAGAGGGCGAGCAGTTTGACCGCTTGCCGGCGGGCGTCGTGCTCACTGGCGGGTCGAGTCAGCTGCCTGGGATGGCTGAGGTGGGGCGCAACTTGCTCAGGATGCCTGTGCGAATCGGCGCCCCTTTGCCAGGGCTTCCCATCGAAGGATTGAGTCGTGCAAAGCAGACGCCAACATACGCAACCAGCGTTGGCTTGCTGCTGTGGGGAATGCGCGAAGATGCGCGTGCGGTGCATCGCCGCTTTCAGAACGACCCGGCAAGCAACCGGCCGGATTGGATGGGCAAGGCGGTGGATTGGCTACGTCATTTTCTGCCGGGTTAACGCAGTTATACTTTGCTCTGTTTGAGACCAGGAGTTTTCGCAGGCCAAAAACTCCTGGTCTCAAAGCAACCGCAGTATAGTCAGTTTTCATTTGTGTTCAACAACCAAGGTCTTTCTCAGAGTACAGTTTTATTTTGTCAAAAGGAGCCGAACCGATGACACGCAAGAGCACAATGCCGAGTTTTACTGAGAATTTTGCCCAGATCAAAGTCATGGGTGTGGGCGGCGGCGGCCAAAATGCCGTCAACCGTATGATCGAAGAGGGTATTCAAGGAGTCGAGTTCATTGCCGTCAACACCGATGCCCAGGCGTTGATGCTTTCCAGCGCGCCGCAGCGATTGCGCATCGGGGAAAAACTGACCAAAGGGCTTGGCTCCGGCGGCAACCCTGAGACAGGGCAACGCGCCGCCGAAGAGAGCCGGGACGAGATCGCCGAAATGGTGAAAGGCGCCGACATGGTCTTCATCACCGCAGGCATGGGCGGCGGTACAGGCTCTGGCGCAGCGCCGGTCATTGCCGGCATCGCTCGTGAAACCGGCGCGCTGACCATTGGTGTTGTCACGAAGCCCTTCACTTTCGAAGGGGCGCAGCGTCGCCGCTCAGCCGAAGCTGCCATTGAGCAGATGGTGAAGAATGTGGATACGCTCATCACCATCCCCAATGACCGTCTCCTGCAGATCGTTGATAAGAAGGTCGGTCTGAACAAGGCGTTCAGTGTGGCCGACGATGTGTTGCGCCAGGGCATCCAGGGCATCAGCGAGTTGATCACCATTCCCGGCCTGATCAACCTGGACTTTGCCGACGTGCGTTCCATCATGCAGGATGGCGGGCCGGCGCTCATGGCGATCGGTCGCGGCAGCGGCGACAATCGGGCTAAAGAGGCGGCCGAGCGCGCTATTCACAGCGCGCTGTTGGATGTCTCCATCGACGGTGCGCGTTCCATCATTCTCAATATCCGCGGCGGCGACGAGATGAGTCTGTTCGAGGTGAACGAGGCCGCGGAAGTGGTGCGCGCCAACACGCACCCAGAGGCCAACATCATCTTTGGCGCGGTCGTCGACCCCACCATGAATGGCGACATTCAGTTGACGGTTATCGCCACGGGCTTCGAGCGCCCCAAGGCCCAAGAGCCAATCGACTTTGCCCGCAGCATCTTCGAGCCGAAACCGGGCGCACCCCAACATCGCAACGAACCGGCCAAGACGAGTGTCAACGACGTTCTCGTGCGCACTTTTGATCGCGACGATCTGGATATTCCAGCATTTCTACGCCGCGCACGGGCGAACGGGCGATAGAATGTGACACGTGATACGTGACACGTCACGTGTCACGTATCACGTGTTACGTGTTTGGAATTCGTGAGGGTGTTTTCTCGATCCGCATCCCGGTTGAACGAATCAGGGTATGGACACGAAATTTCGTGTCCATACAGTTGGCGTTTCCCAGGTTATTAAGCAGATACTTGGTGAACAGCACAAAATTGACTCTTGACAGTTCCTCGAAATTGATCTAAACTACTGAAGAATTCCATAAATTTACAGTTAAATTTCGATTTGTTCGATCACCGCTCACTTGCGCGTAATGGACGGGCATGGTCATGGCTGGCGAGAGCAGATTGCGTCGAGCGACAATTCGCGACGTAGCGTCGGAGGCGCAGGTCTCCATCGCCACTGTCTCTCTCTTCATGCAAGGGAAGCCAGGCGTGGCGGCGGAGACCAGTCAGCGCATTGCCGAGGCAGTGGAGAGGTTGCACTATGTGCCGCGCTCGCGGGCGGGCAATGGGCGCCGTTCGCTGCTCTTTGCCTTGTTCATGGAAGAGCTTTCGCTGACTGCCTTTCCGGAGGCAATCTACGGCGCGATCATTCGCAGCCTGGAAGCTCAGGCACGCCAACAAAATCTTGGCATGTTGTTGGCGACGGTGGAAGAAGGGCGGCTGCCCCAATCGATCATTGAAAATCAGGTGCAGGGTGCAATCATTCTGGGCGGCTGCCCGGCGAATGATGCGCTGTCCACGGAGCTGTCCGCCCGCGGCGTCCCTCTGGTATTGGTGGATACGTACATCTTCGACTTGCCTGTCAGTTCTGTTGTACCCGACAACGAATGGGGCGGCTATGCGGCCTACAAGCATCTGGTGGAATTGGGACATCGGCGCATCGGTCTGATTGAAGGCCCCTCAAAATACAAGACTCTTGTGGATCGGCGCTGGGGCGCGCTGCGCGCCGCCGAAGAACTGGGCATCCCCCTCCGTCCTGAATATCGCCAGCCATCCATCTCCAGCGGTTTTCCGAAAAAGGGCTACCGTGAGATGAAAGAACTGCTCTCTCTGTCGGAGCCGCCCACCGCGGTCTTTGCTGTGAGCGACCGGGCCGCGCTGGGTGCAATGGAAGCCATCAAGGAAGCCGGGCTGCGCGTGCCAGAAGACATCTCGGTGGTGGGCTTCGACGACGCCGTCGATGCAGAACACAGCGCCCCGCCCCTCACCACCATCCACTATGCGCGTGCACAGATGGGCGTCCTGGCGCTCGCTACGCTTCTGGAAATGATGGAGGGCAAGCGCGACCGCCCCACGCGCACCTGCATTCACACCGAGTTGGTTGTGCGCTCGTCGACCGCTCCGTTGTCCATTGCAGACAAGAGAGGCGGTGGGCAGTGAGCGTGCGCGTGATTATTGTTGGCGGCTTTTTGGGCGCCGGCAAGACGACGTTATTGCTGCAAGCTGCGCAACTGCTGGCAAAACGTGGGTTGCGGGTGGGGTTGGTGACGAACGACCAGGGCCGTGAATTGGTCGACACCTCGCTGGCGAGCAGGCAAAAGCTACCCGTGGTGGAAGTGGCCGGTGGTTGTTTTTGCTGCCGTTTCCCTGATCTGATCGGAGGTCTGCGCCATCTTCAGCGCACAGTCGCTCCCGATGTGATCTTGGCTGAGCCAGTGGGCAGCTGCACCGACCTGATTGCGACTGTCGTACGCCCGCTGATGGCGCTTCATCACAGCGGTTTTGAATTGGCGCCGCTGACAGTAGTTAGCGACGGCGCCAGATCAACCAGCGGTCATGCCCATTCGATTGAATATCTCTACTCACTTCAGATTGCCGAAGCCGAAATCATTGCTTTGAGCAAATGCGACCTGCTCACTCCAGAGCAAGCAGAGGCCGCCGCCCAAAGGATAGAACGGCTCTACTCGCCGGTTTCTGTGTACAGGCTATCGGCTCACACTGGCGATGGGGTGGCTGATTGGTTGGATGCCGTGATGTCCAACACAAGTCGAGCGACATGCAACTTGCAGATCGACTATGACCATTACGCAATGGCGGAAGCGGCGCTCAGTTGGCTCAACGCACAAGGGGACGTGCAGGCGATAACTGCTTTTTCGCCAGCTAATTGGGTAGCGCAGACCTTGCGCATGCTCGATGAAGCCTTGAGTCATCGAGGAGCGGAGATTGCCCATGTCAAGCTGCAAGCAATCGCCGGCGACGACTATCTGAAGGCAAGTCTTGTCACGAGCGCCGCGCCGCCAAGTTGGGATACATCGACCGCAAGCGCGTTCTGTCAGCAATTGCGGTTTATTCTCAACGCACGCGTGCATACGGAACCGCTCATTCTGGAGCAGACAGTGCGCCGCATCTTTGCCGAAGTGACGCCTGCACCTGACCTCCAATACAGGTTCGAGCATTTTGAATGTTTCAGTCCAAGTCCTCCACAGCCAACCTATCGAATGACAGCAGCCTCCGACGCAGGGTGGCAATCTTAGTGGGTGGTGTTCCCGCATTGCGAATTTTCGTTGCGGTAGCCGATGTTTTTGTGCAACTGTTCGGATGTTGATTTCACAAAAAAGGAGCAAGGAACGATGTCGAAAATACAACACACACTCAGTCGTCGAGATTTTCTGCGACTGACGACAATGACTGCAGCCGGCGCATTGGTGGCTGCATGTGCGGCCCCGGTTGCTGCGCCATCGGCGGGTGGGGGCGCCGAACAGAGCGCGCCTGCCAGTGAGCCAGTCAAGGTTATCGCCACAACGTCGATGCCGGTCAACACTTTTGATGAGAGCCTCAAACGCGCTCAGGAACGTCTGCCCAACATTGACTTGGAGGTCAACGCCAACGGCTGGGGCAACGGCGGTTGGGATGGCTATTCGGACACATTGCTGACTCGCATCGCCGGCGGTGAGCAGATCGATGTGATCATGATAGCGATCGAAGGACTCGGGCTGTTGTCAGCCAAGAATGTACTGGCGCCGCTGGATGAGTTCCTGGCGACTGATACGGTTGCCGCAGAGGTGCTACAGACAGATGTGCACAAGACCTTGCGCGAGATGTTGCAGGTGAATGGCAAGCAGATGGAGTACCCCTTCTCCTGGAACAACATGGTGATGTACTACAACACAGCCGTCTTCGAAGAAGAAGGAATCGAGCCGCCGTCTACGGAATGGACCTGGGATGACTTTCTGGAAGTATGCATGAAGGTGGCGCGCGTCACCGGTGGCGCTGATGACCGCTTTGCCTACTCATTCTGGGGGTCCGGCATGTTTGGCATGGCGGCATGGTATTTCAACAATGACACCTCTCCTTTGACCGCTGACTGGACAGCATCGAATCTTCTCGACCCGAAGGTGGCTGAAACCCTGCAATTCCTGGCCGACTTGATCCTGAAGCACAAAGTTGCGCCAAATCCAGAAGGGTGGGATGAATGGGCGCAATTCCATGCCGGCAATCTTGTCATGCGCACCTGTGGGCGTTGGTGCATCAGCGGCTCGCTGGAAGCCAATTTCGAGACCTACGATCTCCAATATCAACCACATCGAGCTGGGCCGCTGAAGACAGTCGCCGGCACCGATGGTTGGGGCATCTCCACCTCGAGCAAAGCGCCGCCAGAGGCGTGGGAGATCGTCAAGTTGCTGTCCGGTCCTGAAGCATCGTTGGACATGGTGAAGCTCGGCGGCAACATCCCGGCCTTGCGGTCCGTGGCCGAGATGCCAGAGTTTGCTGAGTTTGGCCCTTCGAACACAAAACTTTTCTACGAGTCTCTGGATTACGCGGCCACCGTTCCCTCACCTACCAACTTCAATGTCATCGAGCCAATCCTGAATCGTCACTATGCATCGATCTGGAACGGTGAAAAGACCGTGGAAGAAGCTCTGCAGGCTGCACACGACGAGCTCCAGCCCGAGATGGAGAAACTACAGAACAGCTGATTCCCGATGACGGCATGGTTCGCCGAGAGGCGATGATGAACGATGACATCTGTCAGCGGCTTTGACCTCGCCGATGGCTCATCTTGTGGAGGTGAACTATGCCGTCTCTCCGCGTAAAACTGCGGTTGCTTTGAAACCAGGGGTCGTCACAGTTCAAAACTCCTGGTTTCAAACAGAGCGAAGTATCGCAGTAACAGAGGAAGGCGCGTCGCGGCCTTTGGGCTGGCAGTTGGCATCGCTGGCATTTCTTTCCTTTGGCATCAAAGCGCCCCAACCTCTGCGTTCTGCTCCTGTATTCGGACGAGGAAACTTCCATGAGCGATACCGTACTCCGCGCTCAAGGCCGGCAAGATAGCTCCAGTTGGCGCCGCCGCAAAAGCACCTTGACGCGCCAGGAGACGATAGCCGGCTATCTGTTTATTACGCCGGCATTCATTGGGTTGTTGACATTCACTGCTTTGCCGATTCTTGCCTCTTTTATCCTGGTCTTCTTGAATTACGACCTGCTGACGCCGCCATCCTGGGCAGGACCCGACAACATCTTCCGACTTTTCGGCGACACGCGAATGTTTACCATTTATTGGAACACGTTGCGCCTTGTCATTGGGGCTACCTTGCTCAACAATGTGCTCGGTCTGCTATTGGCCGTCGGCGTTAATCGCGCCATGCACTGGTCCATGCGTTATTTTCTGCGCACTTCAATCTTCTTTCCGGTCCTCACCACCACGGCTTCATTGGCTGTTGTCTGGCGTTTCTTGCTGACACAAGATCGCGGCGTCGTCAACTATCTGTTGGGTCAGATTGGCATTGATCCTGTGCCGTGGCTGAGCAGCTCCTCTTGGGCCCTCGTCTCTGCCATCATTTACGATGTCTGGAAAAGCTGTGGCTATTTGATGGTGATTTACCTGGCTGGGCTCCAGGGCATCTCACAAACATACTACGAAGCGGCTGAGATTGACGGAGCGAATCGCTGGCAGCTCTTTCGCCATATCACCCTTCCTCTCATATCGCCGACTGCCTTTTTTGCCATCGTCATCTCTCTGATTGGGGCGTTTCAGATTTTCGATAATGTCTGGATATTGACAGAGGGGGGACCCGGCGATGCGTCGCGCGTCATCGCCATGTATATCTACGAAGTAGCATTCAAGAGATTTGAGATGGGCTATGCGGCGGCGGTTTCGCTCACCCTCTTTGCCATTCTCGTCGTCATGACCTCCATTCAGTTTTTCGGCGCACGGCGATGGGTTCACTATGAGTGACACGACGAGTAGACTGGCGACTGATCAAAAGGAGGCATCATGGCAACGACGATAGATCAACCTGCGCTCCAACAGAAAGCGATCAAGAAAAGTTCTCGATCAGTTTGGTATTATGTCATCGAGATTCTGCTTTGGGGTCTATTGCTCAGCGTTGCACTGATCGAAATCGCCCCAATCACCTGGATGATTTCGACATCGCTGCGCGACCCGAAGAACTCCTTCGATCTCCCTCCAGACTTTCTGCCGACAGCCTTTCATTGGCAAAACTACCAAGCCGTCATTACTTCACCTGACATCGAATTCCTGCGCTTCTTCTGGAACAGCCTGAAGATTGCGATTATTGTGACCACTGCTCAGTTGATCACCTGTTCAATGGCGGGTTTTGCCTTTGGGCGTTTGCGATTCAAGGGTCGCGACCTGTTGTTTGGCGTCTTTCTTGCTTCGCTGATGGTTCCAGCCACCGTCACATTGATTCCGTCGTTCATCTTGATCCGCCAGCTTCAGTTGATGGATACCCATTGGGCGCTCATCCTGCCAGGAATCACGAGCGCGTTCGGCGTCTTCCTCTTGCGCCAGCACTTCAAGTCGTTGCCCCAAGAGTTGATCGACGCTGCAAAGATAGATGGAGCGGGCTACTTTCGCATCTACTGGCAAATTCTGTTGCCGTTGACCGGCCCGGCGCTTTCCGCTCTGGGAATTTTCACTTTTCTGGCCTCATGGAACAATTTCGTTGGACCCCTGCTCTTCTTGCGCAGTTGGGAAAACTACACCTTCCCAATCGCCATTGCTACATTGCGGGGCTATATGGGTTCCGGCAACCAATCCGAGGTGCTGGCTGGCATCATGATTTCTATCTTTCCCATTTTGGTAATCTTCTTGATCGGCCAACGCTACATCGTACAAGGTGCAGCCATTACGGGAATGAAGGGATAGCCCTGATGTCATCTGATGAACCCGTCACGGCACAGCCAGATCATTATGTTCGACGGGTTTTTACGCAACTATGGGAAAATCTGCCAGGTGTGCTTGTGGGAGCAATCGCATTCAGCTTGTTTTCTGCGCCCGCTTTTTCGCTCTTCAGCATTGGACGATTGGCGTTGTCGTTCGTGATCGGGGTCTTGACCATTGCGCCTGCCTGGGCGGGTTTGCTCGCCTATGAGTTTCCCATTTACGCTGATCGAGCGACGAATTGGCGATTGTATTGGGATTCATTTTTGCGCTATTGGCGACGTAGCGTCCTCCTGGGCGGGATGGCAGCACTGCCTTTCCTGACAGCCTACGTCAAACTTCCACTCCTCGACCAAGAGGAAGTCCCGGTTGTTCTATGGCTGAGTTTCGCCGCAGACTTTCTGGCCGCGGCGGTGATTGTCTCTCTGTTGCTCTACGCGTTTCCACTCATGGTGCGCAATGACCTGGGCCTGGGGACAACCCTGCGCAATGCCTGGATTTTGGTTGGTCGCCGCCCTATGAACACTATCGGCCTGATGGCGATGACTATCCTTTTCGGTCTTGCAATTGAATATGTCAGCCTGGGCCTGTTGTTTGTTCTGCCCGCCGTCTTTGGCCTGTTTGTCATTGGCAATTGTGAAGCCGTCCTTCAGCAAACCTGAATCTGTCAATATTCACTCATCTCGTCACGAGTAACTGTCAGGAGCGTAAAATGGATCACAAAGCAGATCGGTTTCTCTATCAGGGCGCCAAAACCAGCCAGATCAGCTTTCCCCTGGGCGGCATCGGTGCGGGCTGCATCGGGCTGGCCGGCAACGGCCGCCTTGTGGATTGGGAGATCTTCAACCGCCCCAACAAAGGCAGCGTCAACGGCTTTTCTCATTTTGCCATTCGCGCTGAGGCGGAGGGCGAAGTGCTGGACGCCCGCGTGCTCAATGGCGATCTGGCGGCGCCGTTTCAGGGTGAGATGCATGGGGCGCGCTTTACTAGCTTTGGCTGGGGACCCCGGCGCGAGTATCTGACCGGACTGCCTCACTTTCGCAGCGTCGACTTTCGTGGCGAGTTCCCCCTGGCCGAGCTGGCGTTCAACGATGAACGTTTCCCCGGTCAGGTGAAGTTGCTGGCTTTCAACCCCTTCATTCCCCTCAACGACGACGATTCGAGCATCCCGGCAGCCATGTTCGAATTCACTGTTGAAAACTCCACCGCCCGGCCTGTGCGCTACACCCTGGTTGGCGTCCTGAGCAATCCTTTGCCAGCCAACAATCTCAACCAGGCGCAGGCGCTGCCCTGGGGACATGCGCTGCATCTGCGCTCCGACGGCGTACAGTCCGACTCGCCGGCCTTTGGCGACCTGACGCTGACAACTGACGCTGGCGTTGCAACAGGCGCCGAAGTCAGTTGGCAGGAGTACTGGTTTCGCGGCGTCTGGTTCGACAGCCTGGAGGTCTATTGGAAGGACATGACGACGCCGGGTGCGTTCCACAACCGCACCTATCCGCTGGAAAAGGCAGGCAATCACAACGAGGGGTTGCTGGCCGTTCATTTCGACCTTGCTCCGGGCGAGACCCGACATGTCCGATTTGCTATCACGTGGAATTTCCCCAATTGTGAGAACTATTGGAAGCGCGATGAAGTGCTGGCAGCCGGGTTCAATCCAGTTTGGAAGAACTATTACGCATCTCTCTGGCTCGATTCCCTTGTCAGCGCCCGCTATGTCATGGGCGAGTGGGATCGACTCTATGGCGAGACAAAACGCTTTAAAGAGACGCTCTTTGCGTCGGAGATTCCTCTTGCTGCGCTGGACGCCATTGCTGGCAACCTGGCGATCCTCAAGTCACCCACCTGTCTGCGACTAGAGGATGGCACGTTTTATGGTTGGGAGGGGCTGCACCCGGACGCTGGCTGCTGCGAGGGGAGCTGCACCCACGTGTGGAATTATCAGCAGACGTTGCCCTTCCTCTTCCCGGCTCTGGAACGTTCCATGCGCGAGGCCGATTACAAGTACAACCTGCGACCCGACGGCGGGATGCCCTTCCGTATTCAACTGCCTTTGGGCGTCGGTCAGTGGAAGTTCCGACCGTGCGCCGATGGGCAGTTCGGCGGCGTGCTCAAAACCTATCGCGATTGGAAGATTTGCGGCGACAGCGAGTGGTTGCGCAACGTGTGGCCCGCAGTAAAGAAGTCAATCGAGTTTGCCTGGAGTCCTGAAAACGAAGACCGCTGGGATCCGGACAAAACCGGCGTCCTCTGGGGACGGCAGCATCACACCCTGGACATGGAACTCTTCGGCCCCAACTCCTGGCTCACCGGGATGTACCTGGGCGCGCTCAAGGCTGGGGCGGAGATGGCGGAACACCTGGGCGACCATGAGACAGCTGCGGCCTATCGTGACATCTTTGTCCGGGGCAAACAATGGGCGGACGAAAACCTTTTCGACGGCGAGTACTACATCCAGCGCATTGACCTGAACGACCGCAGCATCGTCGAAGCCTTTTCCAGAGACGAAAGCGTGCTCATAGGCGGCTCCACGTTGGAAGCCTATTGGGATGAGGAGCATCAGGAGATCAAATATCAGATCGGCGCAGGGTCGAGCATCGACCAGGTGTTAGGTCAGTGGCACGCCAGTCTTTATGGCCTGGGCGAAATCTTCGACCCGGCGCAGGTGGCCGCAGCCAATGCCGCCATCTACAAGTACAACTTCATCCCCGAGATGGGCGCGGTTTACAATCCCTGTCGCATCTACTGCCTCAACGATGAAGGCGGGCTGATCATCTGCGCCTGGCCGCCGGGGACGCACAAGCCGGTCATCCCTGCGCCCTACTCGCAGGAGACCATGAATGGCTTTGAGTATTCTGCCGCCATCCATATGATCATGACCGGCATGGTGGATGAGGGCATGACCTGCATCGAAGCCATTCGCCGGCGCTATGACGGCGAGCGGCGCAACCCGTGGAACGAGTTCGAGTGCGGCAGCAACTACGCCCGTTCCATGGCGGCCTATGCGCTGCTCAACGCCTTCTCTGGCTTCCAGTTCGACCTGGTCGAAGGGCGCGTCGGCTTCAAGCCGGTGCAGTTGGCCAAGGATCATTTCCGTACTTTTTGGTCATTGGGCACGGGTTGGGGCGATTTCGCCCTCTTCCCCGGCGCGGCGCAGGTGCGTCTGCTGGTCGGTCATCTGGATGTGCAGACCATCGATCTGCCGCTGCGAGAAGGAGATGCGGTGAGTGGGGTTACATTGGCGGGGCGCACCGTCGCCTTCGAGCAAGTCGGCGGCAGTGTGCGGCTGGCGGAGAAGGTGCGTATCGAGGCAGAGAAAGCGGTGATTGTCACCTGGCAGAGATAAAACAGAACTTCAGAACATCAAAGATCTTGTTCTCTGATTTCTGCGATTTTCATGAAGTGGCGTACAGGCCGATCTTGAGCGAATCATT